>NZ_LOED01000026.1 GCF_001562425.1 Fervidicola ferrireducens | reverse complement strand
GTCGGCAGTGAACAATACCATCTTTTCTCCTCCTTCTGTAAGGAGCCCTGTGATCCGGGCACCTTTTTGAAAGGTGGTAGGTCTCCCTGAGGCGTGCAGCAGCACCCCGTGTAAGGCTGCGGGATTTCACCGCTGTCTCCCGGGACTGGGAGTGTCGTCCCGGAGCGTCAGGTCCCGCTGCCGCACACCCGCGTTCAACTACCTGCCGGTGGCAAACCTGTCAGCAGTTCACCCCTGCTGGCAAGCCCCCGCTTCTACAAGCGGCGGGTAGTTGACTATGCAGCGTTGACAGCATCGCCTCGGTAATGTCATTATATGCGCATTCACACAGAAGCTTCGGCTTGCCGTTAAAATACAAACAAACACCATCCTTTTCGTACGGCACTTCGAGCACTCTAAAAAGTTTGATGCCGTAGTCTTCTATAACTATGGCAACTTCGGAGAGGTAGCCCATGATACCATCCCCTTCTTAAAAGTTTAAAATTGCGAAGGTCGGGCTATTGACAGCCCGACCTTAACTAAAAGGGCAGGTCGTCCTCGCTTTCATCAGGAATGCCGTCGAATTTGAATTCCTCTTCAGGCGGTATTTCAAATGGATCTTCCATATTGTAGTCCTCTTCAATGGTTGTATTTCCGTTTCCTTTTGGTGATGCGAGGAGCATTATATCTTTTGCTATGACCTCCGTAATTGTTCTTTTTGTCCCGTCCTGTCCTTCATACGTCCTTGTTTGCAACCGTCCCATAACTGCTATTTGTTTTCCTTTTGGGCAGTAGTTTTCTACCAATTCCGCCCTCCTTCCAAATGCCACGACTCTTATAAAGTCGGCTTCTTCCGGTTCATCCTTCCTCTTTGGACGGGACACAGCTAACTTAAAATTTGCTACCTTGGTATTTTCATTAGCCCACCTTATTTTCGGGTCGACAGCAAGCCGACCGATTAAAATAACAACATTCATGGCAACCTCCATTCTTCGCCCGCAAGTAATAAAAGCGGACGGCTGGGTTACTTTTTATCCGCCATCATACAAAAGGATGCCCGATGTCCCCAGCAGGCGGTAGTTCGGAGCATCCTTATTGATTTTTCCTTATCTTGACCGGCAGTATAAAATTAATCTGTCCTTCGGCATTTAAGGGTTTTACCAGGCATGGCTGCAATTCTCCGCCGAATACAAGTTCAGTTTTCTCTACCCCAACAGTTTTTACCGCCTCCAGCAGGAATTTTGCATTGAACGCTATTTCAAGTTCTTTACCTTTCGTTTCGCATTCGATTTTCTCATATGCGCTGCCGATATCCGCTTCGGTATGTGCTTCTATAGAACCACTGCGAATATTGAAGATAACGGTATTATTTTCGCTTGCCTCTTTTGCAATGACGTAGAGCCTTTCGATACTGGAAAAGAACCCAAAAGTGTCGACCGTTACGGTGACGTGCGGTTCCACGCCGGTAATTAATTTTTCGTAATCGATAAACTGCCCCGCCAGCGTCCTTGTCACTACCATAAATTTATCCGTTTTAAATACCGCTTGAGTCCCATTCTTCGCTAAACCAATTTTTATGCTTGCTGCCTCTTCATCTTCCTCAGCTATAAGCTTAACTAATTCTACAAGTGTCTTTCCGGGGACAACCATACTGAAGTCTTCGGCTTCGACCTTTTCCCACCGCCATGCGATCCTGTATCCGTCCAGTGCTACTACGTTAAAATAGCCATTCCTCGCTTCTAGAAGTTCTCCGGTGAGTACGGCCCGGACTATTGGGTCGTTTGAACGCGCATGAATTGTCTTTTTAACCATGTCTCTGAACAAGTCGCAGGAAATGTCCAACACGTCCTTACTTTCTGCTGGCACGATTTCCGGAAAATCCGCCTCATCCTGCATCGGCAGGGCCATTTGAAACGCACCGGCAGTTATATTAACTTTGTTGTTAGAATCGGCATTAAACGCTACCACATCACTGTCAAGTTTTTTCACGATATTGCCGAGTATATTACTTGGCAACACCCCGGCTCCGTTTTCTTGGATTTCTTCTGCAGGGATTTTGAATTCTATACCCATTTCTAAGTCCGTAGCTGCGCAGCTTATAATTTTTGCTTCCTTATCTGCTTTAATTCTAACGCCCGTTAGTGCAGTTAGAGGGCTTTTCCTGGCTGTAAAACCCTCTATAGCCGAAAGACACCTGGCAAGCTCTGTGCGCTTGACGGAAAAACGCATTATCAAATACCTCCTTGACCTTTATATTAAAAGCGCCTCCTTTTACAAAAGAGGCGCACAATGCCTTTATAAAGTCCTGCAGCTCAAGGCTGCGGGCAACTCAAGAACATTAAGCAGTACGAATGAATACAAAGGGAGCCTCCATCTGTATTGTTGGAGGCCCCGGTAAAACGTTCCTAACGGGCTTTCCTTGTCTGCTCCAAAAACAATTCCAGTACTTCAATACCTTCTTCTGTCTTTTCCGCACTCGTTCTGTAAACCACATCCGAAAATTTCTCAATACTGCTGGTGTAATTACCTATAAGGACGGACAACACCGAAACTTTTCTCTTTGCCTTCAACTTTAAGAATTCTTCAAGGAATTCCGGTGCCACCGGGCATTCTCCGTCGGTGATAAAGACGATATCTGCCTTTTGGTAGGTTTTATTGCTCTTGATTATCTCCACGGCTTTTTGCAGGGGCTTTTCAAAGTTCGTCCCCCCACCGGTGCTTCTTTCAAGTTCGCTCAGCATCTGATCCAATTTGATTTTCTTCTTTGGATGCGCAAAGAACGGTTTTCTTGTGGATGCGGAGAATCTAATCAGCGCATACGGTCGCCGCTTTTTCATAGCTATATTGAAGAGTGCAAGCGCAACGGCTTTAGCCCAAATTTCCCTCTGCCCTTCCATTGAACCACTTTCGTCTACGCAAACAATGACGGGGCCGTTGCCTGCATACTGCACCGGGTCAATTCTATACTGTAACAGTTTCTTGTCCGCAAATCGCTTCAAAAAGTCTCTCTTCATTTGAGGATGGCGAAAAGCTATATATTCCTGTGGCATTACCCTCTCTATCTTGTTTCCTTCTTCATATCCGTCCCATTGTTCCGGATAAGGTATTTCAACTTTTGCTTTGCGCTTTGGCAATGCCGAGTGCGACATTCGGCCAGCAAGTCTTAATATCTCCAGGATTTTTCGCCGGTTAGATGGCAGGTCGATAAGATATTCGGCCGACCTTGCTATTGTTTCTCCGTCAAGTTTTATTTCTGCTCCAGTTTCATTGCCCCAGCCGCGGACCTGCGCAATAGCTTCGCCTAATGTCTCTACATCTGAGCTTACCTTCTGGACCGCTTCCTTAAGTTGATTATCAAATCCATTCTGGTTCAGCAGTGTGTCGAGTTCGGCCTCAAATTCCCGGGCCAAATTGTCCGCCATCTTTTTCAGTGTTGCAGCAGCTTTTTCGCCGGGCATTTCCGTAATTACATCTGCTGCGTTTTGCCCCACCAGTTGGGTAAGCGTCTTGATAAACTGCGGTGTCTTCCATGCTCCATCATCCCCGCCATTTTCTCCTATTGCTTCCATTAGCGATTCTCCTAATGAGTGTAGCGTATTGGCCTCCTGCAGTTTCTCTGTTACTTTCTTAATGCCTTGATTTATATCGGTGTTTGATGACATCATTTGCTCTATCTCTTCCGCCAGCCGCAACGTCCCTATAGCCGACATAAGCTCATCAAGCATGCAGTCTTTCCTGAGCATTTTATATTCCGGCATTGCAAAAAGCCTTTCGAGTATTTCTTTGTTTAGGAGCAGTTCATACGGCGGCCGTTCTTTGAATTCGGGCGACGTTTTGTACAAACTGCACCAGAGGTCGAACGTCATTGACTGGCCATCGAGATTGTAGTCGGTAGTCAGGTTTTGGGCCGTGCCCTGTAGTTTTCCGCTCGCTTTATATATGTCACTAAAAAACATCTGGTCGGCAAGGGTGCTTTTTAAAACACCCTCTCTGATTTGATACATAATCTTTTGCCTGGCCTGAAGGCTGGTTATTTTGCCTTCGGCCAAGCTCTTACCCCCTTCCTTTAAGTCTTGCGGTTAACTCGTTTGGAGGTTAACCACATCCTTACATTGTTGGCTTCCTCCCGCCCCCTGAAGGAGGCGGGTCTTCCCGCGGCGGGTTTATAAGGAGTTAATCGCAGCGTTGCCATAATTTCGTCCAGCGACATCTTTTCTGCATCTATAACTACCTGGGGCATATATCATCACCTTCTTTTTTGTGTTATAACGCCAGGCCGAGGCATTTTGCCCCAACTTGTTTTTGTAGTTCCGTGATTTTCGCTTTTGCTGCGTCTATCTTAGCCTGTTTCTTGGGTACAGAAACGCTAATGCTGTCGATTTCCATCATTATCCGTTTCAGGCTCTTTATCGCTTCAAGCCCTAGGTCGGCCTCTTTATCAGGCGGAGCTGACAGTGCCTGATTGGCAGCTTCTTCGGCCGCCTGTATCAGTTCATTCAGTTTTATGCTGATTGGGTCTGTTATTCTTTGTATAACTTTTTGCACTGTCTTTTTGGTTTCCGGCAGCGCAGGGTCCCATAAAGCATGGACAAGCACCTCAAAGTCGTCTTCAATTACTTCGCTCCTCTTTTCCAGTAACGCATGGGCCTTCAATAGCTTAATGCACTTCTTCCATCTTCTGTCGGATATAGGAAAACTGTTTTCTTCTTCAGCCAGTTTCTTCTTTATCTCATATATGGCGGTATATATGTCATCATGCACTTTTATGCCGTCCATTTCTCTGAATATTTCTTTCCAGCTAACATTGATGAGAGTTAGGTTTTCCGTCGGTTCATCCATCATGAGCAGTTTTATGAATGAATTGGAGTCTTTGATTGGTTTTACGCTGTATTTTAACAGGAACCTGTCCTGGAATGCCGCTAATGCAATATCCTCTTCACCTTCAGGCACTTCATTACTCGCTCCGAACATAGACACGAGTGGTGTCGAGTACATCATGCCGTTCCTGAACAACCTCTCCTGCATGATTGAAAGCAAGGTGTTGAGTATGCTGGGCGAAGCTTTGAAAATTTCGTCCAGGAATACGACTTCCGCTTCGGGCAGCATCCCCGCTGTCCTGCGTTGGTATTCGCCCCGTTCCAGCGCTGCCAGATCGGGTGGCCCAAAAAGTTCATCCGGTGTTGTAAATTTGGTGACAAGCGCTCGGAAATATGTGAGCCCGCTCATCTTCGCTGCCGCTTCTACCAGTGCAGACTTTGCTGTCCCCGGAGGGCCTATAAATAAACAATGTTCCCTGCACATTAAAGAGAGGATAATTCCTCTTACTTCATCCTCTCTTTCTAAAAACAGAGAGTTAAGCGCTTTTTCCAGTTCAAGAACTTTCTCCAGCATAACAAATTTGCCTGCAGAGCAGGTATATATTCCTGCCTGCAGGCTTTCCCCTCCTTTCTTATCATACCCTTTGGAATAAAGGGCGTTTTTTAATAACTGAATTTTGACAGAGAATCGAACGCCCGCACAAATTCGTTCCCTAATTGGTTAATGTTTGGAATCTCCGATACCGGGAATGGGACTGCTTGCTTTATTATATTGCTGGTTATTTCCATGACTTGCATTATAATAGCCCATCCCAGCAGGAGATTTATCAGTGTCGCCAGAAACCGCCCGCACACGTAAGATATCACGACGTTTACCATAAACAATATGATAAGAGAGGTGAAGAAAAACTGCGCCGTTTTCGCAACGTCTCCAACCATATTGCTTGCCCCGGGATAAGCAAACAACTGCTGTATAATACCCGTCATAGCCTTCTGCCTGCCCTTTTGCTAAGATAAAAGTAACTGTTGTTAAAAAGCTGCCGTCTGGGTTTGTATGCTTTTATAGCCGCTGCCTTCCCGGTTTTGTTAGCGGACGGTACATTGATAACCGTTTCCTCATACAGGGAGGTAAACAATCTTACACTCCCTACTTTGTTTGCTTTTACATGTACCTTTTTAAATACCGCAACCATTTTAAAGGCGGTCTTTTTATTCTTTCTTCCCATCTTTCTGCGTGGGGCAGGGTCAGACGACCCGCCCCACATCTTCGCCTCCTTTCGCAAATATTTTTGGTCAGGGAAGATGTTTGGCAGGCCGTCTTGCCTACCCCTCTTTAACTTTTCCTCTTCTTACAACAAAGCGCTCATCATGCGGACGCTCGATTATTATTTTTTAAAATTGCCGGAGTCGGATCATGTCCACCCCGGAATGTTAGTATTAACAACCACACAAAGCAATACAGAAAATAATGCATAGAAGAATGAAGCCAAGCAAAGCCAACGGTTGTGATTATTGAATAAATAATAAATCAATGATTTTTGCAGGGCAGGCGTTTAGGCCTGCCCTGCTTTTGAAACCCAACCTTTGTGAAGTTCAACCTTGCCTTGGGTATTCCCGCAACCACTTGGCCCTTTGTTGCACCATAACATACCCACGGTGAGGTTGATTTCTACAGCCGAAGCATTGGGATAAACTTTCTTCGCATGTTCGATTTCTCGCACATATAATTTCTGCAAGTCGGCCGGGTGCAGTTTAACTTTGTTGGGATCTATCTCTCCCTCGCCATCCCAGCCAAGCTTCTTATAGAACTCTATAAGCCTATCGCCGGGCAGTTCTTCAGTAAGCTCCGGAATAGGCATCTTTTTAACTTCTTCAGATATGTGAAGTTTTATACTCATAATGAAGCGGGCAGCCCCTTAAAACTGCCCGCAATACCTCCTTCCCATTGATTTGTTATTAATGAACAAAATCGGCAGAGATGCGTTCCAATAGCACCCTGCCGATTATCCTTTAACAATGAAATACCCCAATATTGTCGCAATTATTGCCAGAATGCCCATTACAGAGCTTGCAACCCACAATCTGAGATTGTTTATTTCCTTGCTTAGTGATTGCAGATTACCGCTTACTGCCTGTATATCACCTTTTAATTCCTGCCTTACATTATATATCTCAGTTCTCAAGCCGTTTATTTCTGTTTTAGCTTCGGTTCTTAAACTATTAATTTCGCTCCGCAAACCACTTATATCCGCTTTCAATTCTCGCCGCATGTCACTTTGGGCTTGCATCAGCGAATTAAACTGCTGGGTAAGATAGAAGTATCCCATTTCCGATATTTTTGATTCGTCATTCGAGGCAGAGGTTTCCTTTTCCGCTTTGATTGCTTCTTCCATATTATCCTCTCCTCTTTCTCTTCGCCTTATTATATCATATTTATACTACGTAAACTCACGATCTGGTCTTTTAATATTTCCACCTCGGTTTTTAGGTCGTTTAAATCCCTATTTAATAGTTCCTCGTATTCCCTGATTTGTTCGAACATCTTTTTCGATTCGTTTATGATTTTAACCGTTTCGTTTTTGGAAGCTCCTGCCTTTAAAATATCTGCCATTTGCTTTATATTTTCTCTGATTTGTTCCTTAAACTTCTGGTATAACATATCCCTTGATTTCTCCTGGTCTATCACCGGCATGGTAAAGAATTCCCCTTGCAGGAGCTTTACCAGCTTCTCGAGTGCAAAAAGTCCTTCTTCATACTGAAGAGGTATAAAATAGACGCCCCCTGAAGGTCTTGCCGCTGCCGGGTTCATATCTGCCAGCACGGTTCTGACTATTCGCCTTATGTGTTGGCCGTTGTAGCTGTTGCGATACTCTTTATACAAACTTTCCAGGTTGGCCACTTTCCCGTTCGCACCATAATCTATGATCTTGATGCTCTCGTCTTCTCTGCGGAAAATTATTTCTGCAACCTTGCTGTATTCAAGACGGACGTTCTTCGCATCGACAACTTCCTTTATTAAGTGACGTATAACGACGTTTTTATCACATACTACTTCACGCACAAGATAGTTGACAAATTTGTCGTGTGAAGGAAGGCGGTTTTCTTCCAACTCCGCAGTCGCCCGCCTGAATGCGTCAACGGCTGATATGGGATTCGGCAGGTACTTCGCTGGCATTCCCGCTTCAGCAAACTTTTTAATCATTTCGTCCCTCGTTACCTTCACGTCGTAAATCGTATACCAGCAAAGATGCCCAAGAAAGTTTCGTTTAACGTTTCCTCCGTTAATCCCGTCAACGGCGGCCAAATCCTTTATTTGGAGGTTCAACATTTTTATCCCCCCCTCAAAATGCCCGCTGATTTCGTCAGCAGGCATTATTTTTAATAAGGATTTCATAAACTCTACCCAGAACGGTATTAGCCTGGCCGATCAGTTCTGCCACCTTCAATACTTCCCGAACCGATGGACGCATGATGCTGTCTCCCTTCTTTGCAACTACTCACTCACAAAGAACAACCATCCGCTAGCGTCAGGATCTGCATAAGCGGCCCCCTCGTGTTTTTCTATAGCTGTTTCCATTTCCCGTACTATTCGGCATCGCAATGAGCGGTCAGGATGTGTTTGCGGCGATATTGGGAGGAAGAACGCAAATACTTTATATTCGCCCTCGTCTTCGTAGTAGTCCATGCCAACTATGACCTTGTTAATATTGTACTTCTTTAGGATGTCAATAACATCTTTCTGAAACGCACGATTGCCCACATGTCCGCATGAAGTGCCCATACCTAATAGAAATTCCGGTTCAACTTCAGCAATGCATTCATCAGGATCATGGCGCATCTGGAATTCGAACGCATATATTATATCTTTGTTCCTGATTGAAAACGGTCCTGGTTCTGGTGTATTGGGTAGTGCGTCGGCTAAGGGGGTCTCACCCCTGAACTTCAGATCATACGGTACACCTAGAGCACATGAATGGCATAGTATTTGGTTATGCACCTTGAATGTCGCAAACCTGGCTGGCCTATCGCACTTTTCACATTTTACATTTTGCATTGAATTACTCCTCCTTTTAAAATATACTACGGCCTCTCTTGAAATTTAGTGAATCAATAGAGAGGCCGTGTTTGTGTATCGCCCGATGATCAGTCTGCTTTTTCTATTGTTATTTTGATCTTTTTCGGATTGCCCAGTTTATTAAGTGCAAATTTTTGTATATAGATAGTCCCCACAATTGCAGGATTTTCTCCAATTACTTCCGCAAAGCGGACGGTGTTTTTGGTCTCCTTTTCATATTCAAATACGGCTTCCAGTGCCATTATCAAGACCCCCTTAGTTTTTTAGATTTTTTAGCGGGAGAGCGGGCCGCTTCAGGCTCCCGCTCCGTCCGCACAAAGTCCGGAATTGATAGCCCTCCTCGCCCTCGCCGCCGTCCTGTTCGCCTGCAGCCTGCAGGGAGGAGAGATGTAATACTTGTCCTTTCTTCTTATTGCCCACCTTACGGTAGGGAGTCTTCCCGTCCTACCGGCCAGCTCCGATATGAGAGCAGCGGCAAGGGGAGAATAGCCGGGTAAAAGGACTTGATACTCACCTCTAGCGATGCATTCCCGTACCTTTTCATTTTGACAGGCCATGTCAACTACGGCCCGTGCTTTTTCACTGATCTCCGAGGGCAAAGGGTTTGCTATCACTAGAGGCATGTCGATTACTTCCATATCTTCCGTCCCCCTTGGTGCAGGGTGGCCGGAAAAATTGAGCAAGATCATAGGTACCCCTTCCCCCTTTTTAGCGAATTGTGTCATGCTATTTTGAGCATGTTTTCAAATCGCTGCAGCAGTTCTGATGCCCTGGCGAGGCGTTCTCTGTAACGTCCGATTTCCTCCATGAGTTCATCGTTTTTCCTCTGTAGTTCGGATACCTTTTGTTCATACATTTCGATGACCGCCTGGAGTGACGGGTGCAGCTTTTCTTTACAGTAATTAGCCCAGTGGTTTTTGAGCCCGTTCGGGCTCACACCATAGGCTTCTGCAACGGTGTCAATAACTTTGTTTGGCACCGGCTTACCCTTCTTTAGCGCATACATCGAAAGTTCCTGGCATGCTGCGCTATATGCTTCTTCATTCTTTTCGTCACTCTTTCTCATTTTTCTAGTAAGGAATTCCCTATATGTCATGTAATAATGGGACAACACTTCTTCTGTAAGTCCGCAAGCACGACAGATATCTTTGAATTTTATAGTCGGTCCGTATTTAAGCAGCTCGTAGACTGCTCGTCCCATATGCCATTTAAAGGCTTTTGCCTCGTCTTTTAATGGCGCTTCGAGAGCGGTAACATACGCTGATTCAATGGGACGTCCCTTTACCATAAGGCTTAAAAATGCTGCGAACGGGTCGGGGTATTTCAGGGCTTCCTTCATCTTTTCCAAAGCCTGCTCTCGTTCTAAGCCGGTCAGGTTGAAGCGGTTCCTGAATTTCACAAGCAGCCTTGCTGCATCAGTTTTACAGTCCTCTTCTTTGAAACCTTCTTCCAAATCCCGGTATTTCTTCAATCTTTCACGAAGTTGTATGGTATTCTTGATTTCTTCGGGCACTCCATTAGGATAAAATTTATACGTGTCGATCATCAGCTTTAGGTATGAAGGACCGTAACCTGCGGCTCTTGCTATCTTGTTAATGTGTTCCTCGCTTTTGCATCCCAGCTCGGTAATTGCACGTCCTATATGCCAGTATACCCCGCAGGAGTCATCACGCCCCGATACCGGCTTATCGCTCTCTGCTTTCGTTAGCTTACCGGTCATAAGGTACCTCACCAGTGCCTTGTAGGGGTCAGGCTGCGACGAGAGCCATTCCCTTACGTCCCTCTTAACGCCGGGAAAGGCAATACCATTAAAAGGGTCTTTAACCTGCATTAAAATACCCTCCTTAACAACGCAGCAGCCGCTACCGGCATTTTTATTACCGACAGCGGCTGCTACTTTTTTTTGTTAATCTATCAAGAGGCCGCCTTTGGTCCCGCGGCGCTCAACGTAATGGCCGCAGGTGTGGCGCCCCACTATCTTGGCAGTGGTATAATTAATCTCTACGCTCATTTTCAGGGCACGGCGAGTGGCACGTGCCATCAACCTTTTTACCAATCTTTTCGTCTTTCTTTTGAGCATGCTTACGCACTCTCCTTTTTATCTTCCTTTTCTTCGACATTAAGTTCGTTGCGTAGGTTGGTAATGAGCTGCTGCATCGTCTCCACCAGTTTTCTGTGTTTCTCTAACTCATTTTCAAGACTTGCGTTAGCAGCCTTCAGCGTCTTAATCTCATCTTCATACCGCCCTATCCGGGTTATTACTTGCTCCCTTAATTGTTCTATAGTTCGAAGTATTGCCTGTTCAGTTTCTTGCGTTGTACGTTTTGCAGTGTTATTCTGCCTTTTATAGTATACCTTTCTTTTTTTGTAGAAGCCTTTCACGGCATTATAATATGTCCACTTTGTAATCCCTAATGCTTTAAAACATTGTGTGTTCGTTATATTTGGTTCATTTTTGAGAAACTCGACAACTGCTCTGCCAAGATGCCAGCGGAACGAGTGGATATCTTCGGAAGTGTAAGGGCAGGTGCTGATATTACGGTAGCGAGGATTATCCTTATATTCTCCTTTAACCGCCGCACTAACCAAAGAATAAAATGGGTCTGCATATTTCCTATCTTTGATTATTTCTTCCGAAATTTGTGCAATTTTGACTGACAAACAGCTTTTATGGGCTGCCATTGATTTATACATCTCCTCAGCAGTAGTTGCCTTATTTTCGACGGCATTCTTAATGGTTTCATAAGAAATAACGGAAACCGCAGACATCTTTACCAACCTCCGTTAATTTAGTTTTAATAATTCAACTTAACCCTTAAAGCGGCTACCGCTAATGGTAGACCGCTACTTTATTATTAATGAATTCCCTACAATCCTTGAGGTTTCGGGGGTGAGCCTGTATACGACGCATAAAGGTTCTCTCTTTCGAGTGCGCACAATTCTTGCTTCAATCCCTTGAGCTTTCAATTCCTCGCATCGTCTTACAGCCCATTCATTCGACGAAGCCAATGTGTCCTTATCATACATGTTTCTGGTCCTCACCCTCACCCCATACAGATTGACCACATGAAATCCCCATTTCATTTTTACCTCCGTCCACGCCACCGCAGAGGAGCCGCTGGGGGCGGCACCCTTGCAGTAGCGCCGCCCCCGTTTCCCCCGGGGCGCCGGGAAGATTTTAATCAAAGGAACCGGTCTGGGATTAACCCCTAACCGGCATTTTGGGCTTGTACATAGAGGGCTACTCAATCCTCTCAAGCAGCCCTAACTCAAAAGGAAGTGCAAGTAGCTCGTCTCTCGACAAAACCGCTCCCTCAGGCAGCCTCTTCAGCAGCCTGAATACCAGGGCTTTGTCCCCAACCTTCATGGAGACCTGAATCCTATTGAAGGGTATTTCCACCCCCAACAATTCGCTCATTACCTGGGCGGTCCCCTCATGCCCTACGGCCGAAATGAAACCGCCGCTGTCGATGAGAAGTTCTTTAGCCTCATCGACATTAATCTTTTTGAATCTGAAAGTCCCGTAATCGGTCAGAACGGGAACATTTAGGATATACAACATCCATGGCCACCTCCTTACAATATAAGGCGCCTCCATCACGTGGTGCGCCTACTTGATTCTAAAGTGCCTCTGCCGATCATGCCAGCTGAGGCAGCAGGTTTATATAAATAACCCCACTCCACGCGAGGTAGGGAGAAAAGAAAAGCTATTCTCTTTTCCTTCCCCTATGGTTCCGCACACACCGAAGAGCGGGTGCCTACTCGCACCCGCCGCAATGCTGGCAGCCAAGGCGGTGCGGAAATCGCACCGCCTGGCCATTAACAATGCCAACTATAGAGCCATGACAGGCGCAGGGGTACCTGCCAGGCTCAAAGTGAACACCTTCAATACAAGTACCGTCTTCCAGTTCGGCATTTTCAATGCCAAGCCGGAGCATCTCAAGAAACAACGTTTTTACGTTCACGCCATTATCCTCCCATCGAATACTTCTATAAATTCTAAAAAGCACCTCCATCATGTGGGGTGCTTACTGATTTTTATAAGGTGCCTCTACCAGTCATGCCAGCTGAGGCAACAGGTTTATATAAACAACACTACTCCACGCGAGGAAAGGGAAGTCGCTTCCCTCTCCTCTTAAAACTTTGCTTCAAAAGGTCAGTAATGTACTGCAATTAAAGCGCCTGAGTTGTGGTACAAGGCAATGTCACCCGGGCGGGGATCGAACCCGCTCTTTCAGGTACCCTTACCACCGGGCTTTTTCGGCGCGGCTCACCTCTCGCAGAGTTTACGCCGACGCCTAGCCGGGATCTCGCCCGGCAGCACAGCCTCTTTGATAGCCCGCTGAGGCGGTACGGCCGGTTTCCCAGCTCGCCGCGCACCGTGCGTGCGAATCAAGCAAACACTTGCTAGACAAGTGCTTGCTTGAGAGGAATCGAACCTCTTATTCCGACCGGCGGGAAGTAAAAATGCCGGTTGTTGACGCACAACCGCAAAAGCGCCGCTTTTCCCCTCCGTACCGAGACCCCGCAGCGGGTTGCTCGGCTTTCGTCCCCGCAGTTGCGAGGCACTAACACGGCCGCGCCCTGCGCACCACCGGAACGCGGAATACCTCGTTCGGCTCTCGTGCCTCCCGCCTGGCTCGGTGCCGCCGAAATTTGCATACCTTATGCCACAACGTAAGCGCTCGAACTAGGATGCTTTTTCAATAGGTTTTGCTTCTACTGATAGCACCTCCGTCACCACAAAACTCCCCTGAGCAGCTTCCGAGTGCTCCAAAATCAGCTGCACCTTTTGTCCCGTGTTAGCTACTTCTTCAAGTTTCTGGATAGTTTCTATGTCGAAAGCTGTTATTGGCACCTGTTGTCCTTCTTTTCCTTCAGCAGTGTAATCACCGTCTACACAGCTTACTTTTGTGTCAACCGTGGCCCTCTTCGTTGAAAAATGCACTTCCTCAACTTCGTAAGCACCATACTTTCTATCAACCCTTTTGCCCATCCAGAGGCATGCCGATTGGCCCTCTAACGCTATTAGCCGCTCGGCGTGCTTGCCTCTCGCAACTACCTTAAACTTACCTTTTGGCCCTTCAACTTCGGCTACTATCACCGGCTCGCTTTCGGGCCCCGATTCAGGCTCCGAAAGTGAGAGCACTTTTACATTTACCTTCGCAATACCGTTATCCGCCTTCTTCATCGGCGTATCAATGCCAGCATTACCCTTGCTTGTATCTTTACTGCCCTTGAAGTTTTGTCCATTATCCTTGTTATTTCCGATATTATTTCCGTGTTTGGTATTGCCAATATTTACTGCGGACGGCCGTTTCGCAGCTGTTTTGTCCAACTCGGCTTCTTCTATGAGCTTTGCATTTGCCTTAACAATTTCAATGAGTTTCCTTTTAGCTATTTCTTCTATTTTAGGAACGTCTTCTTCAGCGACTTCTTTCGCGTCGATATATACCGTGTTTGGATGGTCGGATATTACTGCTGCGTAAGCACCCGCTACAACGTCCGCGCGTTTTTTCGGCACTATTATGTGTCTTGGCACGCCACCTTCAATTACGAGTACATCCCCTTCCTTCACTACGCCGCTTATCATGCCAATTTCCATACTTTACCTCCTTCCAATCAGACATTGGGCAGCACCCACAAAAGTATGGAGCCGGTAGGGGGATTTGAACCCCCATTCGACCGATTACAAGTCGGTCGCTCTACCGATTGAGCTACACCGGCATGGCAGAGGAGGCAGGACTCGAACCTGCAGCCAACGGTTTTGGAGACCGCCGCTCTTGCCAATTGAGCTACTCCCCCGCAATAAAATACAGTGGCACGGGGAGCAGGGATCGAACCTGCCCTGCCGGGTCCAAAGCCCGGTGCCCTACCTTGCTAGGCTATCCCCGTGCGTATCCCCCCATAAGATAAATTGGAGGCGGCACCCGGACTCGAACCGGGGATAAATAGAGAGGTTTTGCAGACCCCTGCCTTACCGCTCGGCCATGCCGCCGTCAAGAAGGAAGTATGGAGCCAGCAGGGGGACTTGAACCCCCAACCAACCGATTACGAATCGGTCGCTCTACCTGTTGAGCTATACCGGCATTTGGCATTTTGCGGTTGCCCCGCAAAAGCATTCTTTTTTTGCCAATCCCACCTTCTCCGGTCGCACCGGAGAAGGAATGAAAAAACTGGTGAAGAGGCAATGAGTACAGAAAAAAGCCGGACGGTGCGGGACTCTTCACAAGCAAGGGAAAGGATAAAATGAGTCCCTTGTACCGTCCGGTCATGCCGGAGGAATATTGGAACGCGCGACCTTCGGGCAAAAGCGGCCGAATAAATACAAAAAGCCCGCAAATATACCGCCTTGTTCCCACTTCAGCGATATACTTGCGGGCTTTCGGTCATGCCAAAAACCCAACAACCCTACGTGACTTCCTCCCTACACCTAAAGGTGTAGGGCTTCCTAGCGGTAGGTGCGCGCACCTGCCGGGTTACACCGGTGCGAGCGGCCCTTCTTGACCCGTTGCCGGAGGGCCTCCCGGAGGGGACCGTCACTTCCGTCCCGACTACTCCAGGTGCCGCTTAAGCGGCCCTTGGAGATACTTGCACAGCCGCTTCCATCCCGTCCCCTAAAGGAGACGGGTCTTCCCGCGGCGGTTTTATAAACCTTCCAGCTTATATTATACCACTTCACTCTTTTCTGTCAAGCGGAAATCTTCCGCCTGGACCAAAAAATTCCCCTTCTTCTTGTAGAACACTGCGCCGTCTTTCAAAAGGCCGTCCCAGGTAAATCTTATGGGGCGCGGGCTTTTTATCACCCTGCAGCACTCTTCCGCTAACGTCTTCGACCCTGCCACTATCACGAGCCTAACCTCTTCCGGCGCTATATCCACCATATCCCTGCACCAGTCCACTTCGCCGGGCCATACGCGAGGAGATATCACGCCAAATTCGGTATCACCTGCCTTTATTGAAGCTGTAAGACCCTGATGGGGTTCGACTTCATAACTGACTGCACCGCTTAATACGGGCCGAAGTTTCAAGAAAAGCTGGTTCGCCGCCGCTATCCTGAACGCTTTCAATATATGCCATTCCTCAGCCTTTTTCTTGAAAAGGATTAACCCTTCAGGGCCTAATACATATATGGGAGGGGTTCTTCCCGTCTCAATCGCATCTATAAATCCCAGCTTCAGCAGCCTCGGCATTGATGTCTTCAGGGCATGCTGGCTGAGGCCGGTGTATTCGCCTATCTGGTGCCGGGATGCTGCTTTCAACAGCGCAAGTGCTTTCAATACTTTTGCGTCGCTTTCGGACGTTATTATTCCGTAACTCCTGCCGTAAGATACTATTTTGGCTTGCATGAGGCCGTCTGCAGTGCCGGAAAAAGGGCCGGTGCCCTCATGAAGGGGTATACTCATTTTTTCAATCCCGACCACCACCTTTCCTAAAAAGACAAAAAGAGACAGAGAAAGGCGGGCCTTTTTAACCCGCCCTCCTCAAAACCTTCACCACTATACCCCTTATACGCCTCTTTTCGGGGTCGATTTTCCGCACCCTGAACAGCACCTCGCTGCCCGGGAACGGATTGCCGAAAGGAAGATGCGGTGCAAACCCCATCACTCCGGGTTCGAGTTCTATAATCATACCTCTCGTGACTTCTTTTACTATTTTACCCACGTAGGCTCCGTCCTTTTTATACTTTGTCTCTACGTTTTCCCAGGGGTCCGGCAATAAGAGCCTAATGCTTGCGGTTATCCCTTCCTCGCTTATGTCTATGAGTTTAACGTCGAGCGCATCTCCCCTCTGCAGGAAGTCCTTCGGATCTTCCACATAGCCCCAGCTGATTTCATTCCTCGGTATGAACCCCTGCACGCCTCCTATGTCGATGTAGGCACCCCGGCGGGTGACGTGCTTCACGACGCACGTCCTCACGGGGCCAACTTCCTTCATCTTCTCCTTAAGCTCTGCTATTTTCTGGCGTATCTTCTCCTTCTCTTCGTCCGAAATTTCAGCTTTTGCCGCGGCTTCCTCGCCTTCATTCGCTGGCGGGTTTAATTTCGCCTGCAGTTCCCTGACCTTTTTGGACAAAGAGATGAGTTCTTTCGCTTCATTCCTGAGTTCCTGCCACGTCCGGCCACTCATCTCTTCGATGGCGTCTTTGCGGGAAAGGTATACGATGTTGTTCGCCCTGTCGCAATGTTTTACCTTGAAGGCGATTGTGGAACCCAGTGCTATCTGAGGTCTTTCTCCCTCACTGCCGCCAAGCTCGCTCTCCGGTATAATCCCTTTTATCGGCCCCAGGAACACCACAAACTTCGTGCCCTCTTTATCCTTCTCTATACCCGATACCTTCCCCTGCATTATAAGTCCCATCCTCATCGCTTCATACAGCTCAGGCCAGGGGTCCTGAGCTAATTCTTTCTTTTCACCTAAATATCCTTCGGCTAAAAGACCTTTAGCTAATGCCACCTATGACCACTCCTTTACATGCTTTTTGTGATTTTTAGGAGAGAAGCTTTTTGAGAAGATAATTGCTTCACTGATTCCTCTAAAAATCGGGCGGTATCTTTTAACGCCTCCGCCCAGCGCAGGATGTAGACCGATATCCCTTCGTCCAGCGTACCGCATTCGCCAAACAACACTTCAAGTTCGGGCCTCACGGCCTGTATCGGCCTGCAGGCCTGATTCAGGAGTTCCAGTATCGCCGTGCCCTTCCGCACGGCCCTCTTTTCCATCTCCGACAGGGCATTCTCCCTGTCCATTATGTCATACTCCAGTTCCCTCTTCTTCCTCTGCAGTTCCTTTATCTCTTTCTCCAGGTTTTCCTTGCTTTCATAGAGCTTCCTGAACTCTTCGAGGCGCTCTTCGGTTTCCTTCAATTTCTCCTGAAGTACCTCGAGCACCATAAATCCTCTTTCGTTTTCCTTTTTAAGCCAGGCTATCTCATCCTTACTTAATGACGTCACCTCCTCTCCGAAAACATCGAATATAGCCTTCTGCATTTCCTGCGGGAGTCCGGCAAGCCTTTCAGCGGTAAACAGCGTTAACTTGCCTTCATCCACCATTACCTGGAATTCAGGAATAAGGTCGTTTAGTTTATCAAGTTTATGGAGTTGGCGTTCAGATATTCCCAATTTCTGGGATAATTCTGCACACTGTGCAGAATTTAAATCTGGTCTACCACGTCTTATCCCCAGCAGCTCTTTTTTTCTCCTTATTGCCCTTGCCATTTCCATCGTGCTTAACTGCCGCGTTTCCAGGTTCGCATCTATCATCGCCAGTTCCGCCTCGTCGTCGTCCATTTCCTTTATGATACACGGCACTGTCTTTAACCCAGCCCTCTCTGCCGCCTTCTTCCTCTGATGACCGGATACAACCTCATACCTGCCGTCAGAAAGCGGCCGCACCAAAAGCGGATGAAGTATGCCCATTGACTTTATGCTTTCAGATAATTCTGTAATTTCATCTTCCGTTAATGCCCGGAAGAAGTTGGTCGGACGTTCTACGAGCTTCTCGATCGGTATTTCCTTAACCCCTACACCCACCGTTACACCACCTTCCCCTGGTATTTTTGCAATTCCGACAGTCCCCGGTTGACGTATATAACCTTCTTCCCCAGCTTCTTTGCCATCTTTTTGATTTGCCACATAGCCGAGTGGTTAATGAATCCTGCGTATATGACTATCAAGTCGATGTTCTGGAGGCTACATCGGAGGAACTGCTTGCGTCCGTCCCAGTGGATGAATTCGTCAACGCCAAAGTGTTCTCTAAGGATTTTTGGTGCCGCACCGAGATGGTCGGTGCCGACTATCAAACATCGCATTTCACCATCTCCTTCCCCCGTGCATTTCTTGTTCCATAATAAAAAAAAGAGCCTCCTGGCTCCTCTTGCTATTCTGAATCATCCAGAATTTCTGCCAAGTAGTCTATGAAAGATTTTCCCTCGTCCTGTCCCCAATCAAACTCTAAATCAGGCGAGATCTTAAATCTCCTCAAGCCGTATTCCGGATCCCCTTTTATATAGGCTACATCATGCGGATGTCCGGCATAGAAAATCTGCGGTATAAGTTCCTCAATATCTTCGAAATCCCAGAACATTTTATCACCTCATTTCTCCTTTACCATTTAAAAGTTGAAAAGTTCTACACCACATGAGGTTGATCCAACTGGTGGCATGTAAACTGCTCCACGCCATGTATCACCCGTACCAGCGTCTTGCCCATCCTGGCCGCCGCCGAAATATGGAGATGCCCACAAAGCACTATTGCTGGGTCAGTTCTTAAAATGTATTCCGCCATCGCAGCGGAACCTTCGTGGGCTTCGTGGTAGGCCGTACGGCGAAATGGTGGGTCGCACCACGGAAGCCCTGCGGGAGGGCAGTGAGAAATCAAGATGTCTACTGGAAGCATTTTCTCCAATATTTCCCTGTACTCTTCATCCCAGAAAAGGTAGCCCCCAAAAGGCTTGTACCGCAGGCACCCTCCAAGTCCGCCTATCTTTACCCCCCGGAATTCCACAACTCGCCCGTGCAGGTTTTCTACGGGAATGCCGTAGAACGGGTCTATACGGGAATCGTGATTACCGGGGACACCAAACATAGGCACATCGGGAAATATTTCTGCTATTTTTTCTACTGCCCACTCCAAATCACCCAAGAGTAGAATTGCATCCGGCCTGCCAGCAAATCCGGATATCGGCGGCATGGAACCGTGCAGGTCGGCCATACATAGAAACACCACAGAGACCACCTTCCCAGAGTTCTTCTTAGTACAACAGAAAACCCTGGCTTTATGCCAGGGTTTCCCTTACGAAGCTCTTACTATAAACTTCATGCCGGTTCTCTCTTCGCCGTCTATTTCCACATCGACGAATGCAGGCACCGTTACTATGTTCTTCCCGTTCGGCGCCAGGTAACCGTGTGCGATGGCTATTGCTTTAACCGCCTGGTTAACTGCACCGGCCCCGATTGCGTGGACATGCGCCTCCTTTCCTTCCCTCAGCACGGCGGCTATTGCACCGGCGACAGATTTAGGGTTAGATTTGGCAGATACTTTTAAGGTTTCCACGAAAAACATCCCTCCTGTAGCTTAATATTTTTACATTGTTAGTAAGAATTCTTACAATTGCACTTGTGAGAATTTACTTGAGATTCTTGACAAAGATAGGGGCATCCAAGAGTTCAATTTTCTGGACCACGAAGATAGGTCCGCGCATGTATATGTTGAACACATTGTATATTGTTCCCGTAGCGCGCACCGTTTTGCCGACGTATGCCTTGAAGTCCGCAGCCCCCGTCAGGACATACGTCCCTTTCGATGTTACCAGCTCGTAGTGCGGTTTTTCGATCGAGGAGTACACCACCTTGCCGGTCAGGGTAGCTTTGACCCCTTTTACGGCATCCGGCTGGGCGGCCATTACGGTTCCTGCAATGGCGGTGAGAATAAATGCTGTTAAAATACCCAACGTTACTGCTTTCTTCACCCTAATCACCCCCTTTCAAAGCAGGGTTTTAGTTCCGGTGAGGTGAACTCTTTGTGATTGGCCCATACAACATTTCATACTGGCTTATGCCATTGGTCAGTATGTTTAAAAATTCTTTCGCAGTTTGGGGACTCAGGATGACATTAAGGTCAAAATCTTCTTCCGATACATCCCTGCGGCGATCCTTTTTGATGCCGAAGCGTATCAAAAAGTCGGACTGCGCTGTCTCGACCGAGATTACATTTGCGTAGATGGTTGGTTTACCACATTCCTGCACAAAGACACCCCCTGTTATCTATCTGTTATCCCAATTATCCAAAAGGTCCTCTGTCATCACCAGTTCTTTTAGCTGGATCCTGAACGATTTTTGTTTTTCATGATTGGGCTGCTGGCATGCCATTACCCATGCCGGATCTCCATTAAACTCCCAAGCTGCAATTATCGACGGGCATTTCCGATTAGCCCGCTGTCCAAAGGCATACCACCAGCAAGAAGTGATATCCTCAAAATCCTCTTCTGATATTTCTGCGGGCAGGTGCAGCTCGACCACTTTCCACCGTCCGTTCTTCTTCCTGACCACTTTCAGCCCTACTTCTATCTCTAGGTCGTCCATTAAGAAGGCCATTGTACCAGTAGGTGTTCTACTCTACCGTGTACTCTATAGGGTATCAGTCGCACGCGTATTATCCGGTTGCATAGCTTTAATTCCTGCATTTTCCCACAACCCCTTTTATCCTAATCATTGTAAAAACGAAAAGAAGCGGTGAGAGTGTTTTGTTTCGCGCTCCCACCGCCCTGTATTGTTCCGCGTCGATAGGTACGGATGGCAGTCAATGAGAGAATCGAAACTGGGATTACCAGAAAAATCTTTATATATCAACAAAAATACGGTACAAAAAATAGCAAATAAAGAGGAACATATAACCCCAAAAACTTATACGTAGCAACCAAATGCTATTTAGGTAATACGCTGCCCACTTCATATAAGTGCATACGGGCATTATAAGCATGAGAACTATAGCAGTATAAGTGACAAAAACTTTTATTGAATAGTTATTTATAAAACTTTTCACAAGAATGGCTAATCCAAAAATAAAAAAGCCCACGAAAACCCAAATTAGATATCCCAAAAGCATTAGCGTATCAGAATATTTTATACATAACATTTCCGGCCAAAAGAAGCCCCGGAGGAATTGCAATAACGATATAGAATACAAATGTTGAACCACAAGATGAATAATTGTTAGCCCTATTATCCCAATTATTAATTCAAACTTCCCACATTCATACATTAGAAACAAAGGAGGATGTTCATAATGGTTTTGATCATTTTTATTATTTCTTTCATTATTTTTGCGATTTCGTTGGAATATCTTTGTAAAGTAAGCAGTTATTTCTCTTGTATAAGAATTGGTCACTATGTATACCTCCAAAAAAGAATATTTTCGTCTTTTTTGCTATTATGCACTCATAGTCCTGATGATGCTATAAGAAAATTATATATTGACCTTATACATGAGGCCCTTCCCAAAGTTATAGAAGCAGCTCGGAACGAGGATAAAATAATCTTAAAAACACATTTGATAAGAGAAAATTTATTTCATAAACTCCCGTCATCTCCATTAATAGAACCCATACCTTTTTCCGATAGAATATTGGTGTTATTGACTGTCATCTCAACAGACATTTTGCGTTTTATATTTACCGGATATAGAATTCTTACAGGAAAAGAGAAAAAGAGAATCAAACGCAGAACAAATGTTAATAGTAAAGTTGTCGCTACTGTCGCCAAAAAACGGGCAGAAAGGATTATAAAAATACTTCATCACAAAAAGTATAAAATTACCTGGGAAAAGTAATAAAAAGAATACACAAAAGCGGCAGGCTTTAACAAAAAAATAGCAAGAAGTCTCCACTTTCTCATTTCGCACACAACAAACCCTATATAGTTGTATCCTGGGTCAAGAGCTATGATGAATTTCCTTGGTACTGTTTTGGAGTAATCGAACTCCCTGTCCAGGAACACCACTACCGGTGGCTTGCCGGAAGCTCCTCCACCAATAATCTTTACCCCACCCCGCTTTTTCAGTTTCCTTATCATGTCGAACCTTTTCGTCGGATGGCCTGGCCTGCCGTATTTGTCAGCGGTGAACAATACCATCTTTTCTCCTCCTCTTGCAGGAGCCCTGTGATCCGGGCACCTTTTTTGAAAGGTGGTGGGGCTTCCTGAGGCGTACGGCAGCACCCCGTGTAAGGCTACGGGATTTCACCGCTGTCTCCCGGGACTGGGAGTGTCGTCCCGGAGCGTCATGTCCCGCTGCCACACACCCGCGTCCAACTACCTGCCGGTGGCAGACCTGTCAGCAGTTCACTCCTGCCGACAAGCCCCCGCTTCTACAAGCGGGGGTAGTTGACTTTTTACCTACCGCTTATCAAATCACATTCTTAAATCACATTAAGTCCCTCACCAGGTCCTTTATATCCTATATAGTTAAGATAAAACTGACAAAGCAAGTGTTGTCAATCACGAAGTGGTCGCATCCCTTTACATTCCACATAATTAAGATAAAACTTGAGAATAGCTATAAATTCGAGACCCCTTATCTTCCTTTACACCCCGTATAGTTAAGATAAAATTTGGCAAAGTTTCAACCTCAAAACTTCAAAATCTTGCTTTACATCCCACATAGTTAAGACAAAATCGGTGGGGGGAGAAAAGAGCGAAGCGTTCTCCAGAGATTTACATCCCACAATTTACATCCCACATAGTTAAGACAAAACTTAAAGAGAGAATTCTTCGATTTACAAAAAGAGTAATTTACATCCCACATAGTTAAGACAAAACTTCGGGTTGCGTGTAGGAACTCCTCGCGTGTCATCCACATTTACATCCCACATAGTTAAGACAAAACATAATCAGAGTTGATATAGGTGCTCCCGCCTCTCTTATTTACATCCCACATAGTTAAGACAAAACTATGGCGTTATTGATATAAACCGTCCCTATCCTCAATTTACATCCCACATAGTTAAGACAAAACGCAAGCCTGAAGTCCTCCGCTGGTTCGACCGGGTGCTATTTACATCCCACATAGTTAAGACAAAACGAAAACCTTATACGGCCCTCAATTCAAGTCCGACAAAAGGAATTTACATCCCACATAGTTAAGACAAAACACCGACGCCATCGAATCCAACCCCGCCCTCCGGCAAAATTTACATCCCACATAGTAAAGACAAAACTTACTGCCGCCGGTCTGTTTCCTCTGGTCTATCCCGATTTACATCCCACATAGTTAAGACAAAACCGAATACGACAATGTCGAGTGGCAAAGAGACACTCCTGGCGTATTTACATCCCACATAGTTAAGACAAAACTACAAAGTTTACATCTTCAACCTAGCGTACCCACAAATTTACATCCCACATAGTTAAGACAAAACCTCTATTTGTTGGCCCGGAGAATATTGCTGATACACATTTACATCCCACATAGTTAAGACAAAACGGCACAGCGGCAAGGATGAAGGCAAGAGCGACGGCAATTTACATCCCACATAGTTAAGACAAAACGCATCGCCACCAAGGACGCTGACAGCGATGTAGGCATTTACATCCCACATAGTTAAGACAAAACGACATAGATTGTGTCTTTTATCGCGTAGCTTTCCGGGATTTACATCCCACATAGTTAAGACAAAACCAAAAGGGAAAACCTTGATGTAAAGCCATTTCTGTCATCCAGTCTGCCGTCGACCTCCGGTAGTCGTAAAATCCCTGGAGGTCGACGGCAGTTCTTGTGATAATGATTTTAAAAGCCTCGCTTCTTATCTATTTACTCAGGTACGGATTGCCTCCGCCCGTTTGCGGTCTCTGGTCCACGCCAAGGCATTCCACCGGGAATGTGGCCTTATTATTGGCAAAGGTTTTCTCCTTCGGTGGTTTGTTCCTGTAGGGATTGACTTCAGCTTCAAGTTTTACCGTACTTCCTTCTTTGATGTGTGGCATGGTAAACTTTATCCTGTCTTCTTTGTAACCCTTCGCAGGTATTGTGATGGATATTTCCCTTATCTGCTTGCCGTTTTGCCGCCAAACCAGGTCCGTCGTCACCGGGACATCTCCAGCATTTTTGACTACCACGGAATAGTAGTCGCTTTCGCCCACCATCAAGGCAGGATTGTATTCACCCTGCTGAGCTATGAGGTCTATCACTTCGCCTTCCACTGCATAGCTTACTTTGTTGTTGCTGAAGCTTTTTTCTTTCGGTGGCTTGTTCCTGTTCGGGTTCACTTCTGCCTCAATCGTTACCGTCCTCCCGGCGTTCTCAGCGGGCATCGTGTAGGTATAGCTGTCCGTCACCTTGCCGCCCGCAGCGGGCACGGTTATCTGAGTGCTCTTCACGACCTTGCCGTTCACCCGCCATACCAGGTCGGTGGTTATTGGAGTGCTAGATGTGCTGGTGACGATGACCGAATATGTGCCCGATTCGCCGACCTTCAATTGGCTCTTGCCCGAACCTTTGGAAGCGATAAGGTCTATTAGCTCCACAGGTACAGTGACCATCTTTGCATTGTTGTTGTAGTTGCGTTCGAAATACATCCTGAATGTTGTTGTTTCCCCAAACGCATAATTGATTTCTTCTAGCGGGTTGATTTCCGCACGGATAATTGCCGTATCCTTGTCCATCGGTGCCGTCCATTCGAAAGGTATTTGCACCGACTCTCCCGGCTGCAGTTTTACCAGCGTTTCTATTGCCTGTAGACCCTGAAGTACGCTCTTGGTATCTTTCGCATCGAAATTACCCTTCAGCGTCACTTTCTTGTGGCTTTCAATGTTTACCGGCACTATACCGGTACCCCATTCAGATTCATCTTTGCCAGGTAGGATAGGCGCTCTTCTTGCGTAGATTACACCTCGATATGTCTTGCCGGGTTCAGCCTTGCTTGTGCCCGGATCTATTTTGTCGATTATAAAGTCCGGCGCTGTTTCGTAAAGTTTTATCAGAAAGACTTCGCCACGCTCTTTAGCTAGGTTTGCAGAAAGTGTTCCACCTACTGCAAGCCAACCGTTCGCCACCGATATTTCCGAGCAAAGTCCTTCTGCATATGCCCGCGGCAGGTTCTTATATTCCCGTACTGCCATTTGACGTGCACCTACTTGAGGCATGAGTGCCGAGTTAGCCGAATAGTCTAGCTGGTGCATCGATATCCAACCGTCTTCGGTACCTACAAGGAGCAGGTTGGCATCCTCAAGTATTACCGGTGCTGTGACTGCCCTGGACTGGAAAAGTTTAGTAGTTTTCGCCCTCCGACCCGTAACTTTGTCTACTGCTACCACCATGCCTCTGCCCTGGCCTTTGTAGTCGACTATCGGGAAGTAGACATATTTGCTGTCCAAGGCCGGTGAGCGGTTGATGAAGGTGTTGGGGTGAGAGAATTCGGCGCTGGCGGGGAGTTTCGTTATCTTTGCATTGGTAATACCGTTACTGCTATACTGATAGGTTAGTTTATAAAAATTACCTTTTTTGTCGGAGAAATATATACTCTTCCCCTCTACTGCGAAGCTGGCCGGAATACCTGACATACCGGAAGTAAAATTGATAGCGTTATTTCCGGCTTTTACGAGCCATCCGTTAGCGTCACGCTTTAGTATTTTAGAAAACTCAAATAACCTAACCGATCCGCTTCCTCCATCGCTGGCTATAGCGAAACCTATGACTTTGCCTGCATTGTCGTAAAGTGGTGCAGGAGAACTCGTTACGGCACCTCCGATTTGCCAAGAATATACATTGGGATTTTGCTTACCAAGATTTGTTACAACATAAACTTTCTCATCAGAACCTCCTCCAGCTATTACTATGGTCTGCCCCATATATTCTGTTACAAGTGGCGCTGATGTGATACGGTGGCCGCCGAGGTTAATTGTCCGGACAACTTGACCTTTTAAATCGACTATTGCCAATCTTCCATCCGCTGTTCCCACGTATATCCATTTATTCCCCTTAGAATCTTGATAGTATGTCGGATGGCTTGCCGAAGGCTCTTGGTTGAAGTCACCGCCCGGCAGGGCTATCGGCCCCCAAAGCAGATCCGTTACTACCCAGTGCCGACCTTCCTGCGGCATTGTCGGATCTACGCCGGGCACTTCGAAAGCATATAAACGGTTAGCTGCAAATATTATGACTACCGGTCGGCTTACATCCAGCCCTGTTCCCGCAAATTTGTCCGGGCTGAGGATTAATGGCTGACTGTAGCTCTTGCCTACAAAATAGGCATCCCCATTATTGGTCTCCCAAATAGGCCAGAATGTGTTGAATTCTTCGAGTTTGACGCCTTCCCCTGCCTTCAATAGATATCCTTCACCACTTGCCCTCCTTTGCCTGTTGTCGTCAAATCCGAAAGCGGTTATATCTTTGGCATAGGCCGGAAGCGTTATTGTTAGTACTAGGGCAATGACTAAAAATAGAGCAAGTAATCTTTTGTGCAAAACAATTAACCCCCCTTCAGTTTTTATTTTTCGTATTAATAGCAAAATAAAAAAAAGCGGGGTTGTCCCGCTTAATTCCTTTTCTTTTCTGCTCTTTATTTTTTTTAATGAGTTGTAATAATAGTTACTTTCTTTTCTGTATCGCTCCAACTTACTTTTGCTCCTAAGGCTTCATTGATGAATCTTAATGGCACCATTGTACGATTACCTTTGAGTTCTGCCGGTACGTCTATTGTTTTCTTTGTCCCATTTACATATACATCTTTACTCCCTATCCTGAGGGTGATTTTCTTCCCATTTTTCACGATAATTACTTCCCTTTTAGCATTATTCCATTCCACTTGCGCTCCCATTTCATGCGAGACAAATCGGATAGGCACCAAGGTCCGACCATTTTTGATATATGGCTTGGCATCTGGGAAGTTAACCTGCCTCCCGTCAACAAATACCGTGATTTCACCTGGCAATTTGCTTGTATTTCCGTTTCCCGTTTTAGTCCCGTCTATGAATTCTCCTTCTGGGCCCTCGGGAGGAGTAGAGTAACCATCCACTTCAGCCATTACTTCATTAGGATACTTTGTTTTAGTTTCCTCGCCATACGCGACAGTCAGAGAAAATACTAAAAAAGCAATCAGAAAAAGTGGTATAATTTTTCTCATTTTCACATACCTCCTTCACTTAATTATTTTTAAGTCAGCTTCTCCAATTACCTCTATCTGCTTAACATGAAGCAGCAACCCCTTCCGGTACTTCTAGTTTTTGCCTTTCGTCTATTATACCCGCTACTTCATTTTTGCTTTCCTCCTTCAAAATATTATTGCTTTTATAGGTTCGCTCTATCCCCTATGTGACCTTTATCGCTTTTTTGTTATACTCTTCCGCTCCCCCTAATCTCCCTTCTTCTCTCTTTAAATTAAAAACAACTTTCTCCCCCTATCCCCCTATATTTTTATCACCCTTTCCGCGGCTGAAACTATATGTACTCCGTATTGCTTAAATTTTTCGGGCAGCAGATTTACCAATTGATCAGCCTTCCAGACTATAGCCAGCAGCCCTCCAGTCAGGCACATCTTGTAACCCCAAACCAAACCACCCAAAACTCCATTGTACCGCACTGGCAGGAAGGGTATCTTAAATATTATCGCAATAGTAGTGAGCACCCGAAAAATCATTCCGATAGTGGGAATCTCTACATTTCGTAGCTTTGCATCTACCACCAGCCAGAAAAACAAAAAAGCTAACAAGGCTTGTGCTGATGTTATACTAGACAAAAAGCCAAAGCTTGCAAGGCCCATAAGATAAAACACTAGTGCAGGTTGCCTAACATCCTTAGCCTTCTCCACAAGCCACCATAAACCACCAGCTAGTATCATCATAAATTGCCCAATCCTTGATACCGTTTCGCCTATACCCGATATGATTGCAGAACTGGATGAATCTAACCCGAATAACGTTGTAAAAGGTAATAATATTCCGGATATTATTCCGATGTAAGTAGGGCTAAAAATCCAAATAGCGGCGCCTACACCAAAAAGAACAGCAGCTGCTAGAGCAGGAACAGCTACAATTACGACATATGTCCAGTTAAGAAAGATATGTACCAGGACAACAGCTACTATACTTAGTAACATTAACTGGTAGTTATCTAGAGGACCGCCGTGGTAAGTTGTCCAAAAAGGCCAGAGCAGCAAGAAACTACACAAATAGAGAGTACCCATTAATATAGCAGGATCTTTTATACGAAAGAGTAATTTCTTTATATGCCCAAAAATTTCATTCATATTCTGATTCATCCCTCCTTGTTTCTTTTTTTCTAGACATTTTTGAGCTACCGGCAGAAAAATATAATAAGTGATTTCTTCTCTACCTTTAACGTCTACGTTTGACGGGGACATATGAAGGAGACATATTTTCATGAGCGGAATATAAAAAACGTGAATTGACTTGCTTTAGAACATCCTTTGTTTTTATAAGCTATTTCGTGTTAATAACAACTTTTCTTTCAGCATCGATCCACCGCACGTTGGCCCCAAAAGCTTCACTTATAAATCGGAGCGGCACCATCGTGCGCCCGTTTTTCAATTCTGCTGGTACATCAATCACCTTCTTGGTACCATTGACGTATACTTCTTTGCTCCATATCTTGAGAGAGATTTTCTTTCCGCCCTTCTCGATCAACACTTCTCTTTTCGTATTATTCCAGTTTACCTTAGCTCCCATTTCCTGAGAGACGAACCTTATCGGCACCAGCGTCCGACCATTCTTGATATACGGTTTAGTATCAGGAAAGTTAACCTGTCTCCCGTCTATAAATACCGTGATTTCATTCGGCGATTTACTTATACTTTCGTTTTCCGTTTTAGTCTCGTCAATGAATTCTCCTTCCTTCGTATTCGGCCCATACGCAGGGCTATCTGGCCCCACTTCAGCCATTACTTCGTTGGGATACTTTGTTTTAGTTTCCTCGCCATATGCAACAGTTAGAGAAAACACAAAGAGAGCAACCAGCAACATAGAAAACAGTTTCTTCATCTTCAGCATGAAAAACACCTCCGCATTAAATTTTTGCTCTTGTTATATATACTTAAACAAAGAGACCGGCGTTTCCTGCCGGTCTCCTGGTGAAAATTATTTGATTTTCTAAGGTGAGTGACAGAGATACATTTTAAGAGGCGAAGGGGTCGAAACCTTCCAACCCTGTCTGGAGGTATCAGTGCTTTGCGGTGTGGAATCCCACACCGCAAAGGAAGGGGGTGATGCGGCACAACTGGTTTCCTTCTCAAAAATTTTAAGGGGTGGTACGCGCGTACCACCCCCTGATTTCACACAGACTTACCCATCCGGGGCCTTGTTCCCCACCTTGTTCCCCAGTTTTAAGTTGGCTTTGTTTTTAGGATAGCACAAAGCCGTCCGCTTGTCAATAGCTGGTTGATATTATTTTGTCTCCAATTCTCCGGTTATCCCCTTTCCTGAAGAGGAAGGGGTTGTGGAGCGTTATATTTTTCTGCCAGTGCGGAAACTATAGCTCTGGAAATTTCGCTGGCGAATTGGTCTCGCCAGTTCGTATCCTGCAGGAGTTTTGCGTCCTCAGTGTTGGTTATGAAGAGGCATTCCAGAAGAGTAGCCGGACGGCGGGTTTGGCGTAGTACATAGAAATCAGCTTCCTTTACCCTTCTATCCGGTACACCGTACTGGCTCAGGAAAGCCACGAGCTTTTCATGAAGCTTTCGGGCCATCTTGCGAGTGGAGGCATCAGCAGTTGAGTGGATATAAGTTTCGAACCCACGTGCAGTCGAATTCGTGGCTGCATTGCAGTGCAGGCTCACAAAAAGGTCCGCATCTAACTGGTTAGCCAGAGCAGCACGCTCGGAAAAGGAAATATACCGATCTTCTTGCCGTGTCAGTCGAACGTTTACTCCCAGCTGCTCGAGTTCACGTGCCACCTTGAGGGCCAGATCCAGAATCAGGTCGGCTTCACGGAGTGAACCGGCCACTGCACCCGGGTCGTGTCCTCCGTGGCCGGGATCGAGCACAACCTTAAAGAAAGGGCGGATAAGGCTTAATCCTTCTCCAGGTGTTGCTCGTGCTGCAATATCCCGCCGCACCACGATTACCGCTCGTGCCGTGACATTCCATCGCACGTGGTAACCAAAAGCCTCGGCAACGAAGCGGGCTGGTAGGCAGACGCGGCCGGGGGGAATAACAACCGGGGCAACATTCATTTCAACCCGGCAGCCGTTGATATAAAGGACTTTCTTTCCGACACACATAGTTACGGTTATGCCTTCTTTTGATAAGGTGACCGTCCGTGACCGGTCCGACCAGAGTATATTTCCTGGCGTCAAGCCCAGGGCATAGGCCAAATACCGGAGGGGGACGAAAGTGCGCCCTTCTTGAATAAATGGAGCGGCGTCCATCTTAAGGGATTGGCCGTCGACTGTGTACCATTTGGAGCCGACAAAGAAGGCTGTCTGCTGGGCTGCAGCTGCTTCTGAGCTAAAGACAAACAATACCACGGTTATTATGATTACGGAGAGAAAGGCGTTCCTGAGAGATGTCATCAGTTCTACACCCCTCTCCCCCGGGATGTACAAGGTGTATCTCACTATTTCCAATATGGATTCACCTTTTCTTATCGGCACATGGAGGCTCCAACCTCTACAGGTTGGAGAGGAAATATGCCTTTAATTTCTATCTGCTCCAAATCATAACAATACCCAT
>NZ_LOED01000025.1 GCF_001562425.1 Fervidicola ferrireducens | reverse complement strand
CTCCTTTTTGCTATATTATACCGTAAATATTCTCTTTTTTGGGATGAAGATGCTGGGTTTCTGCGGGTTTGAGGGAATTGTTTTTCAATGGAAACTACTTAATTCCACAGGCCTGGTGAATTACCTCAGTTTCGGAATTGAGGAATACAAAATAGAAGAGCTCTATATTATTTCGGAGCTTCTTTCCCAAGAACCCGCTTCTTTCAAAAGTTCGATAAAGAACCATTTAAAAGAAGGACTTTCCTTCCCATCCGCCAGGGAGAAAGCTCTGATAGAACTTCTTTCCGGTAGAATTCCTGAAAATAAACTAAAGCACATATCGGACCTGCTAAAAAAACCTAATTTCATCCTCGCCGTCGAATATGTTAAGGCCATAAAAAGATACAATATGAACATAGAAATTTTGCCGATTAAAAGAGAAGGTGCCGGCTACCATGAAAAAGATTTTAACAAGAAATACCCCAGTGCCAGCGCCATCAGAGAATTTCTCAAAAGAAGCCCCGATGTAGAAATTTACGATTTTCTCTCTTCGGCAGTTCCCGGCCACTGTGTCGAAATAATAAAAAGCGAAATCGATAAAGGCAAAGGCCCCGTGTTTTTGGAGAACTTCGAACTTCTGTTATTAGACATATTGCGAAGGAGTTTTAAAGAAGAACTATCATCTTTTTTCGACATCACCGAAGGCCTGGAAAACCGCATAAAGCAGGCTGCCAAAAAGGCCTCAAGCCTTCATGAATTGATAGGAGAAATAAAATCCAAAAGATATCCCGAAACGAGAATCCAGCGAATTCTAATCCATATCCTCCTAAACATAGAAAAAGAATTGGTTTTAAGCAAAACCCCGCTTTACCTACGGGTTTTGGGGTTTTCCCAAAGGGGACTGGAAATTTTGCGGGAAATCAAAAAACAAAGCAAGTTGCCCATAATAACCCGGGCTGCCGAACACAAAAAATTACCGGGCACTGCCCGGAGAATGTTCGAAGTCGATCTGTTGGCCTCCGACATATATTCGCTTGCCCTGCCTTTTAAAAATAACAGGCAAGGGGGACGTGATTTCAAAATGGAAGTAATTCGGTCGCTATAAATTCTCAAGATAATCCAAAACATCCTGCAGGGTTTTTACAGGGACTAATTTTATCCCGAGATTTTTAGCTACACGCATGGCTTCCTCGGCATTATTTTCTGGCACAAAAAATATCTCCGCACCGTCTCTTTTGGCCGCGGCAACCTTTTGCACCACACCGCCGATTTCCCCCACCCTCTCGTCAAGGCTTATGGTGCCGGTTCCGGCTATTTTGTGGCCCTTGGTCAAATCTCCGGGCGTTAACTGATTTAAGATCTCCAGGGTAAACATTACACCGGCGGAAGGGCCGCCTATATCGCCCGTATTAATCTTTATATCGAGCGGGAGGATGGGTTTCCAATCTAAAGTCGTGATAAAAACCCCTATTATGGGCTTTCCTTTTTCGGTTTTGCTTTCGATAGTGGGAACCGTCAGTGATAACTTCCTTCCTTTCCTTATGATTTCCAGATTCACCTTTTCTCCTATTTTGTGCTTCGTTACTAAATTTATCACTTCCTCAGCCAGATTGACCTTAACGCCGTCCACACCGGTAATTATATCATCCGGCAATATCAGACCTTTTGCAGGGCTGTCTTCCATCACTTCCACGACCCTTGCTCCTTTCCCCAGAATCTCAGGTTTGTATCCTGCCCGTCTTAAAGCTACAATCTCCGCTATTTTCTGGCTTTCTTCCATCCACTGTTTCATATAATCCATATACCTTTCCATATCCATACCTGGGGGAATAACCCGTTCTCTTTTTTCAATGTTGACGTAAGGATGGAAAGCAGCATAAACAGCCAGCGGCAGGTTCAAAGGCCTAGTCGACACCGTGGTCAGCAGGAAGGCCCCTTTTTCATTTTTCTCGCCCTGCTCTACCTGGACAATTTCTTTTAAATCCACCGTCACTCCGGGAGCTACCAGGGTATAATTATTCGCTATATAAAAATTTACAGCAAGAAGCACTATTGCAATTATGAGGAGCGAAAAACGCCTCTTCAAAAAAAAATCTCGCCTCATCTTTGTTCGTCCCTTCTTCCTAAAATTGTCAAAATTTGCGGCAGGACAGCTTCGGCAGCCCTAATTCCCTCTTTTATGCACTTTTCCGGCTCGCTGAAGGCAAGGGGATTCACGTTCTCCAAATTTGGAGTTATGAGAACGTCGCACTCATAATTTTTTAGAAATTGAATCTCTCTTCCCATAACTTCGAACGTCTGGAATATGATATCGTATATATTGCTCAGCGAAGTTCCCGCGCTGAAACCCAGTTCAACCCCTATTACCACATCAGCCCCCATTTCGCGCGCCGCACGGCCCGGAACTCTTTCAAGAACCCCTCCGTCTACCAGAACCATCCCATCTTTCATCACAGGGCAAAAAATACCGGGGATGGCTATACTCGCCCTGACGGCCAGAGCTACATTTCCTTCTTTTAGCAGGACCAGCCTTTTGGACTTCAGGTCGGTAGCCACCACACCCAGCGGTATATTTAGTTCGTCGAAATTCCTATTTTTTGTAAGCAGTCTCAACATCTCTTCTATTTTATTTCCCGCAATTAATCCGAGCCTTGGAAAAGTGATATCAACAAAATGCCTTCTTTTAATATGATAAGCCAAAGATTCGATATAATTCACCTTCACTCCCGAAGCATAAAGGGCCCCTATTAAGCTGCCTATGCTGGAACCCGTAATGATATCGATGGGAATCCCATGTTTTTCCAGAACCTTTATAACACCTATGTGTGCATATCCTTTAGCAGCTCCGGCACCCAGTGCAAGACCTACCTTAGGCCTTCTCTCCAACTCCTCCCTCATCCCTTCTTTTAAAGAATATGTGCGTCTTTCCGAAAATATATATTAAATAGATTTGGAAGAAACTTATTAGGAGGCCTAAAAATGAGATTAAGAATTCCAAAAAGCAAAGTAGCTAAGTTGAGTCAGATGATTCTTCCTGCCGTTGCAGTCATGATAACAATAGCCATAATTCGCTTCCCGGAAGAGGCTTTCCAAGCGGCTTTCGAAGGGCTCGATGTATGGTTCAACATTGTGCTTCCGGCACTGCTCCCATTTTTCATAGGCTCGCAGCTGCTTATGGGACTGGGGGTCGTCCATTTTATGGGAGTTCTCCTAGAACCGTTGATGCGGCCCCTTTTCAACGTCCCCGGCGCAGGTTCTTTCGTCATGGCCATGGGACTTGCAAGCGGCTATCCTCTCGGAGCCATGCTCACAGCAAAACTGGTAAAAAAGCGGCTTTGCAATGCCCGGGAAGCCGAACGTTTGGTGTCATTCAGTAATACCGCCGATCCCCTTTTTATGGTCGGAGCAGTAGCAGTCGGGATGTTCAAGGATGTCCGCGTAGGGTCGATTATAGCCTTATCCCATTACATTTCAGCTCTTCTCGTGGGTATTGCCATGCGCTTTTATTCCCCGAAATCGGAAAAAACCCCCCAGGTGGCATCCGTAAGAAAGAACGAAAGCATCATGCTGAAAGCCACCCGTGAGCTTTTGAGGGCTCGCAAAGAAGATGCAAGGCCCTTCGGACAACTTCTAGGCGATTGTATAAAGGATTCGATAAATTCCCTATTGCTCATCCTCGGTTTTATCATCCTCTTCTCGGTCGTCATCAGAATAATAACGGTTGCCGGGTTTGTCAACATGCTCGTTCCGGCAGTCAACGTGTTGTTGAAGATATTCGGCCTTGATGAAAGTTTATCTCCCGCTATAATCAGCGGCATCTTCGAAATAACTTTGGGGACCAAACTCGCAAGCGCCGCCGACGCCCCCCTTATTCAAAGAGTCATCGTCGCTAGCGCCATAATAGCCTGGAGCGGTATATCGGTCCATTTCCAGGTAATGAGCATGTTGAGCAACACCGATGTGAAAATCCTCCCTTACATAATGGCAAGAGTCCTACACGCTCTTTTGGCCGGCATCGTCACTTATATCATGATGGCAATTCCCATTGAAGGTTTCGCATCGTGGTCCATGCCCGTATTCGCCATAGCCCCGTCGAGAACTTCTGAAAGCTGGCTGAACATTTTCGCCGTTTCGAGTCAGGTGTTTATGTTCCTCTTCAGCTTGCTCGTTTTGCTTTCAACAATACTTTATCTCATTAAAGGTTTTGAGATAATAACGTTTAAGGTCATAAAAAAATAAGATCAGATCCTCTGGTTTAACTCTTCCCGTCCCTCTCTGACCGAAGTTAAAATTTTCTCCAGGTATTTTTCCAGCTGCGCCAGCACCTCATCGGCGTATTTGTTCGCTCCCACCCTTATCTCTCTCGCTGCCTTTTTGGAAGCAGCCAAAATTTCCTCCGACTTCTCTCGAGCTATCTTGACTATCTCATTTTGATCTACCATTTTTTCGATATGTTCTTTTGCTTCTTTTATTATCATTTCTCCCTCTTTCTGAGCTTCAACCAAAATTCGCTGCCTTTCTTCCACAATTTTTTTTGCCTTTTTTATATCTTCGGGCAAGGCTTTTACCATCTCGTCCAACAAAGTTAAAATTTTTTCCTGGTCTATTATCACCTTGTTTGAAAAGGGGATTCTAGAACCTTCGCTTATCAGATTTTGCAGCCTTTCTATGTAATCGTAAAATTCCATTAACCCGACCCTCCAAAAGAAAGAATTAACCCTTTATGGTAAATTTTTCCCTCAATTTTTCCTCTACCGCGGGCGGCACCAGGTCTTTTACACATCCTCCGAAGCTTGCAACTTCCCTCACTATGCTCGAACTCAGAAAGGAATACTTCGTGCTGGTCATAATGAAGACCGTTTCTATATCCTTATAAAGCTTCTTGTTCATCAATGCCATCTGCAGTTCGTATTCGAAATCAGAAACCGCCCTCAACCCCTTTATTATGATTTTTGCATTTCTTTTTCGAGCAAAGTCCACGAGCAAGCCGCTGAAGTGGTCCACTTCCACGTTGTCGAGGTGACTTACCGCATCCCTTATCATTTCAATTCGTTCTTCTATCGTAAAGAGGGATTTTTTGTTCGGGTTTTTTAAAACGGCGACTATAAGCCGGTCGAAAATCTTCGAACCTCTTTCGATAATATCAAGATGGCCGTTGGTGATGGGGTCAAAGCTCCCCGGATATATAGCTACGGACATTTTACTTCACTCCTGTAAAAAAAGATAACCTTGTAATGCCATACCTCTTTTCTTTGTAACAGGTCACTTTGGGCGGGACCTTGATAATCTCCGATACCGAATGCTGAACCACTATTATAAAACCTGGCTTTAACAGTTTTGAGCAGGTTAAAACTTCCAAGCAATTAGATGCATATCCCTTGTTATACGGTGGGTCCAGAAAAATTACATCATACGTCGTATTGGTATTTTCAAGTTTCCTCAATCCCTTTAAAAAATCGGATTTTATTATTATGCCCTTTTCGGAAACTCCCAGGATATCGAGGTTTTCCTTTATCACCCTGCATGCGAATCCGCTCTTTTCAATAAAGGCCGCTTTTTCTGCACCACGGCTCAAAGCCTCTATCCCCACGCTTCCGGTACCGGCAAATATATCCAAAAAGCTGCAGTTTACTATTTTTTCGCCCAGAATGTTGAAAAGAGATTCCCTCACTATATCGGAGGTGGGCCTAGTGCTTTCGCCGGGAAGGGATTTAATCCTCCTTCCCCTGAACATTCCACCTGTTATCCTCATCATTATCATTTTCACCCTTTAATAGGTCTAGTATTATTCTAACATATTCAGCCGGTATTTCAATAAAATTTAATATCCATTAGTTTAATTACGTATAAAACAATCAAAAAACGATAAAAATATTATTGTAAAAAACAAATTCCCCATAAGCTCTTCCTCCGGTTTCTCCTCTCCCAGTGCCGGCGCAAAAAGCGCCGGCATCAAATTTTGATTTTAGAACACACAAAGAAAGAACAGACTCTATTTTCATAGAGCCTGTTCTTTACTATTTATTTTAGTGAGTGGTCTGGCCACCACTTATTCGCCTTTCATAATCCTCAATCATCTTGCGCACCATGTGACCGCCAACAGCGCCGCAATCCCTGGCCGAGTAGTTGCCCCAGTATCCATCGGGAGGAGCGGTAATTCCAACTTCGCGTGCAACTTCAGCTTTGAATTGTTCCATTGCCTTATAAGCTTCGGGAACTACGAGTTTATTTCTCTTTTGTCCAAGACCCATCTTAATCACCTCCTTTGTCTTTCTACTCTTAATATAACCTGAGTAAAAGTCCAAAATACTAGAACTATCTGCCTGAAAAACCAGCACATGTATAAATAAATTACTTATTTTTCTAATTATTATTTTTTAAATTATTTTTAATTTTTCTTCTATCGCTTTTCGAATCCCTGCAAATTCAGGAGTCGACAGCAAATCCCTGTCTATTATCTCGGCCGCCAGAGATTTTGTGGTTTCCAGAATCCGAATGTCTCTAATGAGAGGGACAAACTTGAATTCCGGCAGGCCATGCTGCCTTACGCCGAGGAATTCGCCGGGTCCCCTTATTTCCAGGTCTTTCTGAGCTATTTCAAAACCATTGTGGCTCTTCATCATGAAGTTTAGTCTTGCCCTTACGTTTCTGTCCTTAGAACCGGTTATGAAAATGCAGTACGATTTAAGATTGCTTCTCCCCACCCTGCCTCGAAGCTGATGGAGTTGTGCAAGGCCAAAGCGTTCCGCATTTTCAACTACCATAACAGTAGCCGAAGGCACATCCACCCCTACTTCTATAACTGTTGTGGCCACCAAAACGTCAATTCGCCTGGCGCAGAAGTCCTTCATAACGTTGTCTTTTTCCTCGGCCTTCATTTTTCCGTGCAAAACACCTATATTAAGGTGAGGAAACTTTTCTGCCAATTCCCTGCAAATTTCATCTACGCTTGCAAGTCCCAATTCGCTTTCCTCCACTACCGGGCATACCACGTAGGCCTGATGACCTTTTTTAACTTCCGCTTCAACGAACTTGTACACTTTATGCCTCATGCTATCATCTACCACAAAAGTTTCCACCTTTTGACGGCCTTCCGGCATGGTATCTATTATTGAAATATCCAAATCCGAATACATGGTAAGCGCCAGCGTCCTGGGAATTGGAGTGGCGCTCATTACAATGACGTCCGGATAATGCCCCTTCTTAACCAAAGACTCCCTCTGCCTCACACCGAAACGGTGCTGTTCGTCGGTTATTACCATCCCCAGTCGATTAAATTTTATATCGTCCTGGATGATGGCATGGGTTCCCACAATAATCTTTACGGAACCGTTTTCAAGTCCTTCCAAAACTCTCTTTTTTTCCGACTTTGGCATGTCCCCTTTTAAAACTTCCACCCTTATTCCCAGGGGTTCTAAATATCTTTTCAACGTGGTAACATGTTGTATTGCGAGGATTTCCGTGGGCACCATAAAAGCACCCTGGTAGCCGTTTTTTGCCGCAAGATAAAGGGCTATGGTCGCAACTACAGTTTTGCCCGAGCCTACATCCCCCTGGATTAGTCGGTTCATTACGCGTTCGCTTTGCAAATCCGAAATTATATCCATCACAACTTTTTCCTGGCCTTTGGTCAGGGAAAAAGGCAGGTTTTTCAAAAACGGCGTTATATCAAAATCCACGTATTTATTTTTTCTTTTTTCGCCCATTATATGCCTTTTTGTTACCATCATGGCAAGCTGAAAGACCAGGAGTTCCTCGAAGGCCAATCTTTCTTGAGCTCGCCTTAGTTCTTCCCAGCTTTCCGGAAAATGGATATTTTTCAGTGCGTGCAATTTCGGCATAAGTTTATACTTCTTCAAAATGCTCAAAGGCAAAACTTCTTCTATTTTCAAATCCTCCTGGAAGACATTTTTTACTATTTTCCTTAGAATTTTTTGTGTAAGACCTCTTGTCAAGGGATATACCGGACATATTTTCGTATAGTCCGAGCTTTCGATTTCGTCGAACCTCTGCCACTCGGGGTTTGTGATTTCGTATTCCCCAAAATTTTTCTTAATTTTCCCGACCAAAATAAGCTTGTCTCCCGGTTTGAATGCATCCTTCATGTACGGCTGATTAAAAAAAACGGCAAAGCCTTTTCGCTTGCCATCGGTCACGGGTATTTTTACTATTTTCATTCCCGAGCGGGTGGCCACCTCATGGCCCTTTTCCGTAACTACACAGGGAAAAGCGCCCACCTCTTCGCCGACGATACCTTGCTCAAAATTTAGCGGTGTAAGATCCAGATAGCGCCTCGGCAACAAATAAAGAAGGTCAAAAACCGTATTAACGCCGAGAGAGCGAAGCAGTTTTGCCCTGGAAGGTCCTACTCCTTTTATGTATTGGACCTCTTTTGTTAAATCCAACATCCTCACCCCTGACTATTCAAGAGAAACTATATAGTAGTAAAGACTCTGGCCGCCCCTGTAAATTTCTACTTCAAAATCCGGATACCTTTCTGCCACTTTGCTCGCAATTTCTTCGGCTTCTTCCTGCGTTACTTCTTCTCCGTAATAGAAAGTGAGCATTCCAGATCGCTTTTTGGTTGCCATTTTTTGCACCAGTTCTTCCAGAACCTTTTGCCTTTCGCTTCCAATGGCTACCAGTTCACCGTCCATTATACCCAGTATGTCGCCCTCTTTTATTGCAGTGCCGTTCCACTTCGAATCCCTGGCCGCGAAAGTGACCTCACCGGTTATTACATTTTTCAGAGAATCGCTCATCCTCTTTACGTTTTCTTCGGCACTATAGTTCGGGTCGTACGCCAAAATAGCTGAAATCCCCTGGGGAATTGACTTTGTAGGCACGACGTAAACTTTTTTACTGGTTAAATTCTTGACCTGCTCTGCTGTTAGAATAATATTCTTGTTGTTGGGAAGGATTATAATGTTGGGAGATTTTTGTTCCTCCACGGCCGCCAAAATTCTCTCGATGCTCGGGTTCATGCTCTGGCCGCCTTCGATAATAACACCGGCACCAATGCTTTTAAATATCTCTTTCAATCCTTCTCCCGAAACCACCGCCACTATTTCGATATCCTTAACTTCCACAGCGTCGTCGTGGTCGGCGCTCTGATTTACGGAAGTTCTCACGAATTCTTCGTGCTGCAATTTCATATTGTCTATTTTCACTTTCGTAAGTTCTCCCCACTTGAGGGCCTTTTCTAAAACGTCTCCGGGATGATTTGTGTGCACGTGGATTTTTATTACATTGTTCATCCCCGTAACCAAAAGCGAATCTCCAAGGACCGAAATTTGTGACTTCAAGGCTTCCAAATCCGCCCCGGGGGTCTCGGTCTGCAAAATTAGTTCGGTGCAGTAAATATATTCGAGGTTCTCTACATTCAAACTTACCGGTTCTTGTTCAGTTTCGGCTATTAATTCTCCGAGTTTATATTCTCCTACCATGTTCGGATTTTTCAAAGCCTGCAAAAATCCTTCCATCAAGATTATTAAACCTTTTCCACCGGCGTCTACAACCCCTGCCTCCTTTAAAATCGGCAGCATTTCGGGGGTCTTGTCGAGTACTTTTTTGGCATGCTCTATGGTCTTTTCCAAATTATCTACTATGTCCATCGATTTTTTTGCCTCAAGCAGCATCCGTTCCGCCGCTTCTCTTGCTACCGTAAGAATAGTTCCTTCCACAGGCTTTAGAACTGCCTTATAGGCTTCCTCGACGCCTTTTTTAAAAGCAGCCGCGAGTTCCTTCGAGTTTAAAGAATCTTTGCCGTCAGCCACACCAGCCGCAAATCCCCTGAACAATTGGGACAAAATTACCCCCGAGTTTCCTCTTGCTCCCATTAGTGCACCCCACGCAGCAGCATCTACGATGCGTTTTAGGTCGTCGCTTTTTATTTTTGCCGCCTCTGCCACCGCTTGTTCCATTGTTAACGACATATTAGTTCCGGTGTCGCCATCCGGCACCGGATAAACATTGAGAGAATCCACTACCTTTTTATTCTGCTCCAACATCCGTGCTGAGTGTATGAGTGCTTTCCTAAACAATGCACCATCAATATTTTCCAGCGACAATTAGACAACCTCCCCTATTTGACTATTTCACTCGCACGCTCTGAACAAAAACGTTCACTTTATCCGGCGCAAAGCCTAAAAATCTTTTCAGCGAATAATGAACTTTTTCTATCACGTTGTTGGCGACTTCGCTTATCTTCGTGCCGTACTGGACAGCAATGTAAAGGTCGATAATCAATTCGTCTTCCGTTACCTTGACTTCCACGCCTTTCCCCAAATTCTCCTTGCCCAGAAGATCTACTATGCCGTCACTAACCTTTCTCGAAACCATGCCGACCAAACCGTAGCTTTCTATCGCCGCATTGCCAGCGAGCACGGCTATTACTTCCTTCGAAATGTGTATACTCCCAAGGGAGTTTTTAATAATATTTTTCACCATCCAGCCTCCCTTTAGCTTAAACATTCTATTAACAGATTCATTATAATATATTTTAAGCTCTTATTCCAGGTTTATTGCACAAGACCTGTTCGATGTGATAAAATTAGTTTGTATTTTGTTTAATAATGAGTGGACAGGAGGTGGAACCATGGCCAAATGCGAGATTTGCGGGAAAGTGCCAAGGACAGGAATGCAGGTGAGCCATTCCAACATCCATACTAAGAGGACCTGGTCGCCTAATATCCAGAGAGTAAGAGCCCTCGTGGACGGAGTGCCAAAGCGAATTAAAGTATGCACACGCTGCTTGCGTTCCGGAAAAGTAAAAAGAGCAGAATAAAAAAGCGTGCCGACAAGCACGCTCTTTTTATTCCTCATTATCCCGCGAAAAAATGCTCAATATTTTTTTTACTATCTTTCCCAGCTTTTTGGGTAATTTGAATACGTAAATTTTAACCACACCCCTGCCCCCCTTCACCATTTTTGTTGGTACAACATCAAACCAAACCATATTAAAAAACTACCTACGGCCAGCATCCAAATCCAAGAAGGTAGGCGGGTGATAAGAATAACCGACCCTGTAAAAGCCGCTATAATCCCGAGTATTTTTTTCACATTCATCTGGAGTCCCACCGGATCACCCCCGCGGCAGAATCCTTCACATGATATTTATATTCCAAAAAGAAAGCTTTTGCTACAAAAAACCCCCTATGCTGGGGGTAAATTTTTAAGCTGACGGATGACGCAAGCGGGGTCTTGAGCGTTGTAAATGGCAGATCCGGCGACGAGGACGTCCGCTCCGGCTTCGACGATTTCTCGTGCATTTTTCTCATTTATTCCACCATCCACTTGAATCAGCACGTCAAGATTTTTCGACACTATTTTTGATTTTAATTCACTTATTTTATTCAACATCCCCTTGATAAAACTCTGACCACCAAACCCGGGGTTTACGGTCATTATTAATACCATATAGACATCTTCCAGTATATAGTCCAGCGCGCTCAAAGGAGTCGACGGATTCAAAGCCACTGCAGGCAAAGCACCCTTTTCTTTGATGGTCTGAATCAAGCGGTGTATATGAATCGTCGATTCCACGTGAACCGTTAAGATATCGGCCCCGGCCTTTATAAAATCTTCCACGTACCTTTCGGGGTTAGTTATCATCAAATGGACATCGAAAGGGAGCGAACTCTTTTTTCGCAAACAGGATATCACCGGGGGACCTATTGTTATATTGGGAACGAAATGACCGTCCATCACATCTATGTGCAACAGGTCCGCGCCCGCTTCTTCCACTTTTTTCACTTCATCGTAAAGCCTGCTGAAGTCGGCAGATAAAATAGATGGTGCGACCTTTATCATATCACATCATCCTCACAAATTTTCTTCGGACCAAAGCTCATCATCTATCCATATCCTAACCTTGACCGATCCTATTCCTTCTATTGGAACTACAAGCGGGCTATCCTCCGGAGTATGTTTTTTATTGTAAACCACTCTGGTTCCCGATTCGTCGGAAACCTCGATTTTTACGGTAAACTGCGGCGGCTCTGCCGGAAGTGGAATAGAAATGTTGACTCTTTTCACTTCCGGAGGACCGCTGCTTACAATAAGATTTACCGATGATCCTTCTTCAACTTCTGCTCCGGGCTTCGGATTTTGATCTATAACCGTGTTCTTCTTTGCGTCGGAAGACTTAAAATCAACGCTGCCCAGATTTAATTTGTTTTTTTCAAGCTCTTTCTTTGCCTCACCCAAATCTTTCCCTATGAGAAGCGGCATGTTTATTTTTTTCTCCCTTGGTCCCAAGCTTACCACGTAGCTGATTTCGGTACCTTCAGGGACTTGCAGCCCTTCTCTCGGGTTTTGGTCTATTACTATTCCTTCGGGATACTCGTCGGAATACTCTTCTGACCTTTTCCCAACTTTGAATTTATTGCTTTCAATGAGATTGATGGCATCTATTTCGGTAAGTCCGATTAACCTTGGAACTCCCTGCGTTTTAGGCCCTTTGCTTACGATTAGTCCTATGGGTGGATGGTTGATTTTGACAACGGTGCCGCCTTTCGGCTCCTGGTCGATCACCTGCCCCGCAGGTTCATCGGAAAAGACTCTGTCTATTATTTCGGCTTTCAGACCTTTCTCCTGCAGTTTTCTTATTGCCTCCTCCTCACTATAGCCTATTACGTTCGGCACCATCACTTCAGGAACGTAGAAATACTTGCGCGCTATCACCATTCCCAAATACGAAAAAGCCGCAAACAGAGTTACGAACAGCAGAGCAATAGCAAGTCCCCTCAAAAAGTTCGGACTTCTTTTTCGTCCTTTTTCTTTGCTTTTTAAAGTAGGTTCCTTGATCGAATCAAGGACCATGGTTTTTTCAAGTTCTGATGGCTTGAAGTTCAGCACTTCCAAATTTTTTTCGACTTTCGCAAGTTCTCTTTTTAGTTCCGATGCTTTTTGGAATCTTTCATCCGGCGATTTTGAAATGCATTTCATTACGATCTGTTCCAGAGCCGGAGGAAACCCCGGTATCAATTGAGAAATGGGTTTTGGTTCTTCCTGAATATGCTTTAACGCAACAGCCACGGGGCTGTCGCCGTCAAAAGGCACGCGGCCTGTCAGGGCTTCGTAAAGAAGTACTCCCAGTGAATAAATGTCGCTCCTTTCATCCACAAAACCTCCCCTTGCCTGTTCCGGCGAAAGGTAATGTGCCGAACCTATAAGCCCTCCGGTATTGGTTATCGTAGAACCTGTGGAGGCCCTTGCTATGCCGAAATCCGTTACCTTTACCATTCCTTCGGGAGTAATTATTATGTTGTGCGGTTTTATATCCCTGTGAACTATTTTATTTTTGTGGGCGCATTCAAGCGCATCGCAAATCTGCTTTGCTATTTCTATCACCTTTGAAGGAGAAAGGGGCGCTTCTTCCCTTATCATCTCCTTTAAGGTCTTACCTTCCACGTATTCCATCACAATAAAATAAATTCCGTCTTCCTGGCCGACATCATAGATGTTCACGATATTCGGGTGCGAAAGGCTGGCTGCTGCCTGGGCTTCCCTCCGGAACCTCATGACAAAATTTTCGTCGTGGGAGTATTCGGGCCTCAAAACCTTTATTGCAACAATCCTGTTAAGGAGGGTGCACCTGGCCTTATAAACTACGGCCATCCCTCCCCCACCTATTTCTTCCAAAACGACATACCTGTTTCCTAACGTTTTTCCTATCATAATTTATCACTTCTCCATATTAGTCAACAAGTATGAGCTCCACGGTAATATTGTCGTAACCGCCCAGGTTGTTTGCGGCCTGTACCAGTCTCTCGGCGGCCGCCTCAACACTATCAGCGCTCAAAATTATCTCCTTTATCCTTTCGTCGTCCAGCATGTTTGTCAGGCCGTCACTGCAAAGCAGGAAAATATCCCCGCTTTTATACGCGTAATCCGATATATCCACGTCCACTTTATCATCCACGCCCAAAGCCCTCGTTATTACGTTCCGCATCGGATGGTATTTTATTTCTTGAGCCGTCAGCCTTCCTTCTTCCATAAGCTGCCATACTAATGAGTGGTCCTTGGTCAGCTGGCGCAAATGACCGCTCCGCAACATGTAAGCGCGGCTATCCCCTACATGGCCTATGTAAACCTTGCCGTCTTTAAAGAGAGCGAGTGTGGCAGTAGTTCCCATTCCAGCCCATTCCTCCGATTCAAGGGAGGTTTTATATATTTTTTCGTTAGCGGCCATAAACGCCTCTTTAATCAGTAACGCCACGTCGTCTTGAAAAGATTTGGCATCGTATTTGGTTTTGATATAAGAAGAAATTTCTTCCACCGCCAGCCGACTTGCTACTTCTCCGGCATTATGACCTCCCATGCCGTCCGCCACTATGAAAAGCAACGGCTCATTCATATCTTCCGGAATATAAAAGGCATCCTCGTTGTTGGGCCTTACCCTGCCCCTGTCACTTTTTGCGCAATGAATCATTTTTTCACCTCATTGAGAAAGCTTCTCCGCAGTTGACCGCAGGCAGCCTCGATGTCGGCTCCCATTTCCTGCCTTACAGTAACCGAAATGCCGTAATTCTTCAAAATTTCTTCAAAGAGCTTGATTCGTTCATTCGCACTTCTTTCAAAAACCCTTTCTCTCACGGGGTTCAGCGGTATAAGATTTACGTGGCAAAGAATACCTTTTAACAAACGCGCGAGTTTCACCGCACACTCCTTGGAATCATTGACGCCGGATATCATGGTGTATTCGAAGGTTATGCGCCTTTTAGTTTTTATTATATAATATTTGCACGCATCTAACAATTCCATTATCGGGTATCGGCGATTTATCGGAACTAGCCTGTCCCTCAATTCATCAAAAGGAGCGTGGAGTGACACAGAAAGCGTTATCGGCAGCTTTTCTTCGGCAAGGCGCTTTATCCCGGGGACTATCCCGCAAGTAGAAACGCTCACCCTCCTGTAGCTTATGTTGAAAGCCAAATTTGAGTTTATTATCCGTAAAAACTTTATGAGCTCATCGTAGTTTAGAAGCGGTTCGCCGCTACCCATAACTACCACGTGGCTTATTCTTTTTTTTATGTCTTCCTGAATTACAAGCACCTGGTCAACCATTTCTCCGGCAGTTAAATTCCTCCTAAAACCTCCTATGGTGGAAGCACAAAAAGCGCAACCCATAGGACATCCGACCTGGCTTGAAACGCATACGGTAATACCGTAGTCATGCTCCATCTTCACACTCTCGATAACTTCGCCGTCTTGGAGCAAAAGGAGGTATTTTACAGTTTCATCCTTTTGCGACTCGAACTTCCGGTGGATTTTTATCTTGCCTACATAGCAAATCTCTTTTAACTTTGCAGCAAGGCTTTTTGGTATATCGGTCATTTTGTCGAAATCCTCGACCCCTTTGTAAATCCATCGAAAAATCTGCCTTGCCCTGTAAGCAGGTTCACCTAAAGGCCTTAAAAAATCCTGAAGCTCTTCTACGGTCATTCCTTTTAGATCCGTCCTCGGCATAAAAAACTACCCCTTTATTGTCTTCTTACCAACCTCGCGATAAAAAACCCGTCTATTCCGTGTACATTCGGATATATTTGTATATATCCGTACGGTTCTTTTAACTCGCCGGAAAGGGCCTTCGGCAGAAACGGTCTTATGTCGTCCGGTTCAAAATCCCGGTTTTCCTGCAGGAATTTCTCTATGACCTTTTCGTTTTCCTCCGGCTCTATGCTGCAGGTGCTGTAAACTATAGCGCCGCCCGGCTTTACGTACTTAGAAGAAGCACTTAAAAGTTCGAACTGCTCCCTCTTCAAATTGATAACATCCTCCGGCTTTTTTGTCCATTTTATATCCGGCTTTCTTCTAATTACTCCTAGTCCGCTGCATGGTGCATCCACCAGCACCTTGTCGAACTGCTCGAAACTTTTCGTATCGGGGATTTTCGCATCCCGCACTTCGGGATGAACTATCGTGACGCCCAACCTGCGGCAAGTTTCTTTCAAAAGCTCAATTCTGTGGGGATGAAGGTCCCATGCGTGTATTCTTCCCGTATTTTTCATGAGCTGCGCAATGTGGGTCGTCTTCCCTCCAGGAGCTGCCGCCACGTCCAGCACTTTTTCCCCGCCTTTCGCCCCCAAGACCCTTGCCACCAGCATCGAGCTTTCATCTTGGGGCTGAAAATAACCGCTTCTAAAACTTTCAAGCCGGGTCAAAGGCGGTCCGTCTTCGATGTAAAGGGCTTCCTCGAGGAAAAGCCCGGAGCTCCATTTTACGCCTTCTTTATTCAAAAGACTTTTTAAATCATCTTTTTTTATCTTTAATTCGTTGACCCGAACACATAACTTTGGCTTTTCATTGAATGCACTAAGTAAGGACTCGGTAAAATCAAATCCGAAAAGCTCAATCCATCTTCGAACCATCCACTCTGGAAAGGAATAATAGATGGAAAGATATCTCACCGGCTCTTTTGCCGGCTCAGGATAATCTATGCCGTCTTTATTTCTTATCACGTTTCTTAAAATGCCGTTGACGAAACCCGCCGCCCTTTTGCCGATAGATTTTGCCACATTCACCGACTCATTGACAGCGGCGTAATCGGGGATTTTGTCCAGAAACAATATTTGATAAAGACCTACCCTCAAGCTATTCAACACAACGGGATGTATGCTGCTTATCTTTACCTTCGAAAACTTTGAAAGCACGTAGTCGAGCCTCACCCTGTATTTTACTACACCATACACCAGTTCTGTAATGAGAGCTCTGTCCTCCTTTTCGATTTCAGGAGTCAAATGCCGGTTTAAAGCAAGATTCGAGTAGGACCCTTTTTCCACCTCAGTGAGTATTTTCACGGCAATTGCACGAGGACTTTTATTTTTCATCTATTTTACTCCCTTTCCCTCCAATGAGAAAAAAATCCAGGGCTTCTTCGACCTTTTTAACATCCACCCTCGTATTTACGCATGGTCCTTCCGGCCTTATATTTAATATGCCCAAAACCGGAATCGGATTTGTGTCAAGAATTCCTTCGGAAAGATCCCTCTCGCAGGCGATGGCGACAATTGCCTTCGGCCTGAAATCCATCACTATCTTTCTCGCCAGCGTCCCGCCGGTGGCCACAGCCAATCTTACCCCTTTTTTCTCGGTAAGGGTAACAAGCTTTTCTATGTCGCACCTTCCGCAACGCCTGCAATTCGACACATCGGCCGTAATTTTATAGGGGCAATCCCACCGCTGGAGACAGTGGGGTGCCAATACCAGGATATCCTCCGGTTTTATTTTGTAATTCTTGGCTTTTACCAGATTATTGTTTACCTCTATGTAGGAACTTTTTATTATATCCTTAGGTATGTGAAGCAGCTTCCCCAAAGCAATCGTGATAGGAAAAAGCAAGTTCAAAGAAAAATTTATCAACCGTTCCAATCCAAAAAAGCCTTTTACGTGCCACAAAGTCAGCACCGTCGCTGCAAGGCCCAGGCTCAGAACAACAATAAGTATAGCCAATCCCAACAAAACTGTAAGTAACATCCACTTGTAAAAGTGGGTAAACTTATTCAGGTAAAGTGCCACACCCGCCGTCGCCAAAGCCGATAATATGGCAATGCTAACCAGAAGTAGACTTATATATATCCTTTTTTTGGTCTTCCTTATTTCCATCATCAGAAAAAAACTCTCCCTCGGCTATCGAATGTCCCCGCAAATATTCGGCGGCGGACATCCTTTTCTTTCCCGCTTCCTGCAGCTCGGTAATCAACAAAACTCCATCGCCGGTTCCTACTAATATTCCGCGCTCTTTATCGATTCCCAGCACCCTCCCCGGCTCCCCGCTTTCTCCCGTAGCGTAAATTTCAGCCCTCCAGATTTTCAGCTCCACACCCCTCCTGAAGGTAAAAGCGCCGGGCCAGGGCTGCACCCCCCGTATCAGATCGTAAATGGCTCTGGTGGAGTTTTTCCAGTCAATCCTCGCATCTTCCTTCTTTAAAACCGGAGCGTACGTCGCTTCAGCATGGTTCTGCGGTACTCTGATTATATCTTTGGCTTTAATTTTTTCAAGGGTTTCCAAAAGAAGTTCGCTGCCAACTTTTGACAGCACTTCGGACAGCTCCACGGCAGACCATTCAGGGTCAATTGCTACCTCCTTTTGGAGAAAGATATCGCCTGTGTCCATGCCTTCGTCCATCCACATAGTGGTAACTCCAGTTTTTTCCTCTCCATTTATAATCGCCCATTGAATCGGGGCCGCTCCCCTGTATTTTGGTAGAAGCGAGGCATGTACATTGATGCAACCTATAGATGGAATGCGAAGCACCGAAGGCGGCAAGATCTGACCATAAGCTACTACCACAAATAGCTCGGGGGCAAGAGATTCTAGCACTTTCACGAATGACTCGTCCCTTATTTTTTCGGGCTGGTACACCCTTATTCCGTATTTTTCTGCTTTCACCTTGACCGGAGGAGGGGTAAGGGTGCGCTTTCTCCCCTTCGGCCTGTCGGGCTGAGTCACCACCGCAAGCACATCGTAGCCATGTTCGATGAGAGCCTCGAGGGAAGGCAGAGCAAAGTCCGGAGTACCCATAAAGACTATTTTCATAATCATCCCTCTTCGCTATCTTCTTCGATTATCCTTTGTGCCCTGTCTATAAAGAGTATGCCGTCCAAGTGGTCTATCTCGTGGCAGAGCGCCCTTGCCAGCAAGTCCTCTCCCTCAAGTTCTATGAATTCCCCCTTGGAATTTTGAGCCCTGACCTTTACCTTTTTTGGCCTTGCCACTTCTCCTGTAATTCCGGGGATACTCAGGCATCCTTCGACGCCGACCACCTCTCCCTCCTCGGCTATTATTTCAGGGTTTACAAGCTCTATCAGTCCTTCTCCCACATCTATCACAACAACCCTTTTTAATATGCCAACCTGAGGAGCTGCAAGCCCTACGCCGTTGGCCCATTTCATCGTTTCCGCCATATCTTCAATCAGCTCTTTTAGCTTCTCATCGAATACGGTTACCTTCTTGGATTTTTTCCGCAAAACTTCGTCTCCCAGCTGGCGTATTTTCCTTATAGCCATTTTTCAACCTCCGTTCACATCAAATCTTGAGGGTCCATATCCCAGCTCAGGTAAACTTTTCTGTCAAAGCCCTTCAAATTTTTCAAGATATCTCCTGCTTTTATTAAGCTTTCCTGCTTACTGCTTTTCAGCAAAATGTTGTACCGAAAGTTGTCCTTCACTTTAAACCGCGGCGCCGGAATTGGCCCTAGTATTTTAACCTGCGGCACTTTTTCTTCAAGAATTTTTTTGACTTTAAACGCCGCCGCCTCAACTTGAGCAAGATCAGTGCCTGTAAAAGTCAGGTTCATCAAAAAATAAAAAGGCGGATATTCAAACTTCTTTCTATTGATGAGCTCCTCTTTGTAGAAATCTTTGAATTTATATTGACAGGCAGCTTTTATAGCCAAAGATTCGGGACAATACGTCTGCACTATCACTCTTCCGGGGATATCGCCTCTGCCGGCTCTGCCGGCCACTTGACTTATAAGCTGAAAGGTTCTTTCTCCGGCTCTAAAGTCAGGCAGGTTAAGGGTAACATCGGCTGCAATAATGCCGACCAGCGACACCCGCGGAAAATCAAGGCCCTTTGCTATGGACTGGGTGCCCACCAGAACCTGGGCTTTACCCGATTTAAATTCCCAGAGCATTTTTTCAAGCGCACCTTTTCTAGAGGTAGAATCGGCGTCAACCCTAATCACCTTGACCCCGGGGTAACGGCTTTTGATCTCTTGCTCCACCTTTTCGGTCCCCGCTCCAAAGTAACGGATATTGCGGCTGTCGCATTTCGGACAGGTATCTGGAGCGTCTACTTGAAATCCGCAGTAATGACATTTCCCCTTTTTGTCGCTCATATGATACGTGAGGGAAATATCGCAGTGGGGGCATTTCAGCACATAACCGCAATCTCTGCAAAGTACGAAGGTGGAATGTCCCCGCCGGTTGAGAAAAAGGATCACCTGTTCACCGCGGGATAGAGCGGAATCCATCTCCGAGCACAGCTTCCTGCTGAAAATGTGCTTGTTTCCGGATTTCAGTTCTTCCCTCATGTCTACGATTTCTATGGGGGGAAGCGGTTTTCCCGTCACCCGCCGGGTCAATTTTAAAAGAGCGAACTCTCCTTTTATGGCCTTGTAAAAGGATTCTACCGAAGGTGTTGCGCTGCCATAAACAACGGCCGCTCCCTGAATCTCCGCGCGGAACCGCACAACCTGCCTGGCATCGTAAAAAGGGAATTCCATCTGCTTGTAGGAAGATTCGTGTTCTTCATCGACGATTATCAACCCTAAATCCCTGATTGGCGCGAAAACCGCCGACCTTGCACCGATGGTAATATCGGCATCTCCTTTATAAACTCTGTACCACTCCCGGAACCTTTCTCCATCGGAAAGCCTGCTGTGGAGCACAGCCACTTTCCCTGGAAACCTTTCGTGAAACCTTTCCGTCATTTGAGGCGTTAGAGATATTTCAGGTACCAGAACCAGCGCCTTTTTACCTTTTGCGAGCACATTCTCTATAGCCTTAATATATACCTCAGTTTTTCCGCTACCCGTTATCCCAAAAAGAAGCACCGGTTTGTTTTCTTCTTCCATGTTTCGTTTTATTTCATTCAGAGCTTTTGCCTGTTCAAACGTTAACCGTGGAAAAAAAGCTTTCGGGCTATCTTCTCTATATGATGGGTTTTCGATTTTTACCCTGAATTCTCTTTTTACAAACCCTTTTTTCATCAAAGACGAAAGAGCCCCTTTTACCTTCGAATGGGGTAAACCCAGTATTTTCGAAATATCCTCCGAAGTAATCGAACCCGCATCCCTTACAACGCGGAAGACTTCCTTTTGAATTTCTGACCTGAAGCTTTCGATCTTCCCCGCTTCCGCTACAGAATATAAAGACTCCTTTGGCAGACCGACATCCGGAGGCAGCATTAACTTTAAAAAGTCTATAATATTTGCTGCATAGTACTCCGCGAGACGTCCAGCCAGTTCCAGCATAAATTGCGGCAGCACAAACCGTTCATCCACCGCCGAAATTTCTTTCAAACAAAAATCGCAATTTGCGTCTTCTTTTTTCAAAAAGCGTATAACCACCCCGTCCACGGTTTTGTTGTTGAAAGGGACCCTTACTCTGCTACCCACCTGTATCTTTTCTTTTAAGTGTTCGGGAACGATGTAATAATACTCGCCTTTTATGGCAGGGTGCTTTGCGTCAACAGCAACCTCCGCCAACTCGTTCAAAAAAATCCCTCCAGCAAAAATCAATTTTTTAGAAGTTTTACCACTCTGTCCAGAATGACATGCGCCAGTTCTTTTTTGGTCATTTTGGGAATTTCTTCACCAGAACCATCCTTGTAATATATCCTGACGATATTTGTGTCAACTTCAAAGCCCGCCCCTTCTGCAGTTACGTCATTGACGACGATAAGATCGAGATTTTTCTTGTTGAGTTTTTCCATGGCGTTTTCCTTAATCTCGTCCGTCTCGGCGGCAAAACCCACAAGAAGCTGCTTTTGTTTTTTTTCCCCCAACTCCTTTAAAATATCCGGATTTTTCTCCAGTTCGAGGGTCATCGCAGTCGCACTATCCTTCTTTTTTATCTTGTACTCCGAGTAATTTTTCGGCCTGAAGTCCGAAACAGCCGCCGCTTTTATTACCACATCACTCCAGGGAAAATATTCCAGAACACATTCCCGCATTTCCAGTGCCGTATTGACCCTGATGTACTTATAAAGTCCTGACGGTTGCGGAAGGCAGGTGGGTCCAGAAATAAGTATAACCTCACCACCGCGTTCCACAGCAGCCTCCGCCAGTGCGTAACCCATTTTGCCGGAAGAGCGGTTTGAAATAAACCTCACCGGGTCGATGGGTTCTCTGGTGGGGCCAGCGGTAATGAGGATTTTTTTATTTTGAAGGTCACCGCAAACTCCAGCCAGTCTTTCTATAACTTTTAATATTTTTTCAGGCTCAGGGAACCTACCTTTCCCTGAATAACCGCAAGCCAAAAAGCCTTCATCAGGTTCCATCACGTAAAAACCTTTTTCCTTAAGGAAGCTTATGTTTTCCTGGGTAATCGGGTTCAAGTACATATTTACGTTCATAGCCGGCACCACCAAAATTTTCGCCCGGGTTGCCAGGACCGAAGCAGTCAACATATCATCGGCGATGCCGGCTGCCATTTTTGCAATTACATTGGCTGTGGCCGGAGCGATTACGAAAAGGTCCGCCCTGTCGGCAAGGGAGACGTGCTCCACTTCCCAGCGAACCGGTTTTTCAAACATGTCGGTAACAACGGGATTACCGGAAAGCACCTGAAAAGTCAAAGGTGTGACGAATTCCTTGGCAGAGCTGGTCATTACGACTTGAACCTCTGCTCCCCTTTTTTTTAAAAGCCTCACCAACTCTGCGGCTTTGTAAGCCGCTATGCTGCCCGTCACACCCAACACGATGAATTTATCCTGCAACATAATCTTTCCACCTACTTATTTCCGGAAAGGGGAGGCTCTATTTTTATCTTCCCCGAGTCTAACTCAAAAAGGGCAATGGAAACCGGCTTTGTGGTCTTTACGTCAACAAGTTTGGGCGAACCTTCAACGAGCTGCCTTGCACGCTTTGCCGCTGCTACAACGAGAGCGTACTTGCTCTCGTATTTGCTGGTTAACGAATCTATAGACGGATACATCATAATTTGCACCCCTCCTTGCATACCAACTGCAACAGTTCTTTATTTCTTACGACTTTACACCTTTCAGCCACAATTATCGACTCTAACTTTTTCACCGCTTCCTCCAGGACATCGTTTACAACCGCATAGTCGTAGTCGTACATGGCTTTCAGTTCTTCTTCGGCACTCTTTACCCTCAAGTCAAAAGATTCCTTGCTTTCGCTTCCCCGCTTTATTATTCGATTTTTCAATTCTTCAATGTCGGGCGGCAAAATGAATATAAAAATAGCATCGGGGCAATTTTCCTTCACCTGTCTTGCCCCTTGAATGTCTATCTCCAAAATGACGTCTTTGCCTTGTTTCAAATGTTCCTCTACGAATTTTTTAGGAGTTCCGTAATAATTATTGTAAACTTTAGCCCACTCCAGGAACTCGCCCTTTTCTACCATTTTTTTGAAATTTTCTTCATCGGTAAAATAGTAGCTGACACCGTTTACTTCCCCGGGCCTTGGTGGCCTGGTCGTCACGGAAACCGAAAGCACAAGTTCAGGCCTTCTCTTCAGTAACTGACTGCACAAGGTCCCCTTGCCAGCTCCCGAAGGCCCGGAAAGTACTATTAACATCCCTCTCTTGGACATGATGATTTCTCTCCTAATTTATATTTCCTCTACTTCTTCTTCAATGTCTTTGTTGTTCAGCCGGTTAGCTACGGTTTCCGGCTGGACGGCAGATAGGATCACATGATCGCTGTCTGTTATTATAACCGCACGGGTGCGCCTTCCGTAGGTCGCGTCTATCAGCATACCCCTGTCGCGGGCTTCCTGGATTATGCGCTTTATCGGAGCAGATTCTGGACTTACAATTGCAATGATTCTGTTTGCAGAAACTATGTTGCCGAATCCTATGTTTACAAGTTTTATTTCCACAATATTCCCTCCTGATAAAATTATTCAATATTCTGCAGTTGTTCCCTTATTTTCTCAAGTTCGCTTTTTATTTCAATTACTTCTCTCGTTATATTATAGTCCGCGGATTTAGACGCAATGGTATTGGCTTCCCTGAAAATTTCTTGAGCCAAAAAATCCATTTTTTTGCCCGAGACTCCCTCAGCATCCCCCATATTTTTAAATTGGGCAATGTGACTTTCTATCCTCACTAGTTCCTCGCTAATATCGGACCTCTCTGCGAAAATCACAACTTCAGCTTCCAATCTCTCTTCGTTCAGCTCCAAGCCTTCTTTTATCTTTTTCACTTTTTGCTGGAGCTTCTTGCGATATTCTTCGATCATTACATCAGACCTTATCTTTATGTTTCTGACCCTCTCCATGATGACATCAAGCCTGGATGAAATGTCCCGCCATAGATTATTCCCTTCCTTAGTCCTCATCTCAATAAGGTTATCCACCGCTTCTTCGAGCGCCTTTTTAAGTTCTGGCCACAGTTCTTCTTCCTCAGGAAACTGCTGTTCGACTACGAACAAATCCGGCATAACGGACAGCAAAGAAAGTGTTACCGGTCCCTCGAAGCCCACCTCTTCCTTCAATTCCACCAACTTTTTATAATAGCTCGCCGCTGCCTGTTTGTCAATTTTTATGTCTACAGGCAACGTTTCCGAAGAACAGTTTACGAAAACATCGATCCGCCCCCGACTTATGCGCTCCCTGATATAGTTCCTTATCTTTTCTTCCAGAAAAAACCACTGGCGGGGCAATTTCACGTATATTTCCAAAAAGCGGTGATTTATCGATTTCAGTTCGACTTCCCAGGTAATTTTGCCGCAGCTTTTTCCGCGCCCATAGCCGGTCATGCTTCTTATCATAATAACCAACCCTTTAAAAACCTTCAAAATCAAAAGCTCAAGCTTTCTTTAATCCGTCTCATGGCCTCCTTCAGCCTTTCATCTGGCGTTGTAAGCGAAATTCTCACGTAGCCCTCACCGTAATCTCCGTAACCGACTCCCGGCGTTACGACCACCGCCGCTTTTTCAATGAGCATTTCCGCAAAGGATTGAGATGTATAGCCTTCAGGAACCGGCACCCAAACGTAAAACGTTCCCTTCGGAGGTTCCACCTCAAGGCCTATTCCCTTTAAAGTCTCGACGACCAGGTTACGCCTTTTTTCAAACACAGACAGCATTTCATTTACGCTGTCCTGCGGCCCTAAAAGCGCTTCAATGCCGGCTTTTTGAATTGCGGTAAATTGTCCCGAGTCTATATTTGTCTTAATAATTCCCAATGCGGATATTATATCCTTGTTGCCGACCGCATATCCAATTCTCCAGCCGGTCATGCGGTAAGGTTTTGAAAGAGAACCGAATTCTACACCAATATCCATTGCGCCTTTTACGGAAAGCAAGCTAGGGGCCTTGTAGCCGTCGAAAGTGATATCGACGTATGCGCTGTCGTGGCAAATTATTATATCGTAAGTTTTTGCAAATTCCACGGCTTCTTCGAAGAATTTCTCATCCGCCACGGCAGCGGTAGGATTGTTCGGATAGCAAAGAAACATCAGCTTCGCCTTCTTTGCCACTTCCGTATCTATCTTTGAAAAATCCGGAAGGAAATTGTTTTCTTTCAGCAAGGGCATTGGATAGGGTATCCCACCAGCGAACAATGTGGCGGTTTTATAAACCGGGTATCCTGGATCTGGAATTAGAGCGTAATCTCCGGGGTCGATAAAGGCGAAAAATATATGAGCAATACCTTCTTTTGAACCTATAAGGGCCATTACTTCGGATTCGGGGTCCAGTTCCACGCCGAATCTCCTTTTATAATATGTAGCTACCGCTTCTCTGAACTCCAGCGACCCTTCGTAAGCCGGATATTTATGGCATTCAGGATCATTTGCCGCTCTTTCAAGGGCCTTTACGATATGGGGCGGTGTGGGCAAATCGGGATCACCCACTCCCAAACTTATTATATCTACTCCTTTCTTCTTGAGTTCGGCTATTTTTTTGTCTATCTGAGCAAAAAGGTAAGGCGGTATTTTTTTTATGCGCTCTGCAATTCTCAAATTCATCTCCCCCGTTCGTTGAAATTTTAAAGTATATTGAGGTCTATCTCGCCGGTATATACTTCTGCGGCAGGTCCTGTCATGTAAACCCGTCCGCTTTCTTCCACCTCTATGTACAGGTCTCCCCCCGGCAGGTTCACCGTTACTTTAGGGCCGGTTAGTCCTTTTTTGTAGGCCGCAACCGCCGAAGCACATGCCCCTGTGCCGCAGGCCATGGTGAGCCCGGCGCCCCTTTCCCATACTCTCATTTTCAAAAAATCACGCCCTTTGACTTGTACAAATTCCACGTTGGTCTTTTTGGGAAAAAATGGGTGATTTTCTATTTTAGGCCCCAACTGTTCAACCGGAAAACTTTCCACATCGTCCACGAAGATCACGCAGTGTGGATTTCCCATCGAAACTCCAGTAAACTTAAACCCTTGGCCGTCCACTTCGATGTCGAGGTCCACAGCTTCCTCTTTCACATCTTCTTTTAATGGTACATCTTTGCACTTCAGGCTGTAGCATCCCATGTCAACCCTAACACTTTCTATCAAGTCGTCTTTAACGATGACTTCCGGTTTTATGATGCCCGCTAAGGTTTCTACCGTCATATTCGTCTTTTTTACAAGTCCTCTCGAAAAGGCGTACCGGGCAAAACAGCGTATTCCGTTTCCGCACATGTCCGCTTCGCTGCCGTCGCTATTTATGATCCTCATTTTGAGGTCCGCTTTTTCGGAAGGGAGCACCAGCAGTATGCCGTCGGCTCCTATTCCTCGGTGTCTGTCACATATTTTTGCCGCCTTATCAAATATTATTCTCACATCTTCTATAAAACCATTTACGACAATAAAATCGTTTCCCAGACCGTGCATCTTAGTAAACTTCATATTACGCTATCACCCTCAATCTTACTTGAAAAATCATTATTAATTATTATACCACCTAATTCCTATTAAAACAATATATTCATTTATGGTATACTAAAAGCAGCCTAACATAAAGGGGGACGACCATGCCATTCGACGGAATTGTATTAAACGCAGTTATAAGCGAACTGAAAAAATGTTTAATCGGAGGAAAAATCGATAAAGTATACCAGCCGGACAAAAGCGAAATCCTGCTTTGCATAAGGCGGTACAAGGAAGAAAAAAAACTCCTTATCTCTGCCCATCCTCAGAATTGCCGGCTGCATTTAACCGAAGTCGAAAAAGAAAATCCCAGCTCACCGCCAATGTTTTGCATGCTGCTCAGGAAGAATCTTTCTGGCGGGAAAATCGTCGAAATTAAGCAAAAGGACCTGGAAAGGCTAGTCGAAATAGTAGTTGAAAACGAAGATGAATTTGGAAGAACTATATATCGAACTCTCATAGTGGAGATAATGGGGAAGCACAGCAATATAATACTCGTTGACGATACTAACAAAATCATAATCGACTCCATAAAGCGAATACCTTCCGATATAAACCGGGTAAGGGAGATTCTGCCCGGAAAAAAATACATCCTTCCACCATTAGGCCAAAGGTTAAACATCCTCGATTGCGAAATTCAAACGGGCAAAAAATTGCGCGACATTATCTTGCAAGCTTCAGAACCAATCAAGGTCGAACGCTGGATAACGGAAAAATTTATGGGAATAAGCAAAACCGTCTCTAAAGAGATTTTATTCAAGAGCGGAGTTGACGAAAAAAAGCCCGCAAACGAATTGAATTTGGAGGAAAAGCAAAAAATAGCCGAGGCTCTAGTAGAACTATCCTTCGACATACAAAACTCGCGGTATTCGCCAAAAATTTACTTTGACGAGGACACCGATGAACCCGTGGAATTTTGGATTTTTCCCCTATCGCACCTTGATAAATTCAAAGTCATCTCCCTGAAAAGCGCAAACGAAGCGGTTGACCTATTCTATTCTCTTAAGGAAAAGTACGAAAAGCTCACAAACATAAAGAAAAATTTGCGCGACCAATTAGAAAAACATATAAAAAAACTTCGCCAGATTCTCTCCTTTCAACAGGAAAAACTTGATGAAGCAAGCGACATAGAAAAATTTAAATTGTTCGGTGAGCTTCTTTCAGCCTATCTTTATAAAGTTTCGCCGGGGATGAAGGAAATCAACCTCCCAAATTTTTACGACGAAGGCAAAACCGTTTCGATACCGCTGGACGAAAAACTTTCGCCGTCCCAAAACGCCCAATATTACTTTGAAAAGTACAAAAAACTCCGCGCTACCAAGGAAAAGGTTGAAACCCAAATGGAAAAGACTTTGAGCGAAATCAAATACTTAGAAAGCGAACTTTACAACATAGAGCAGGCGGAGAACCTGGAAGATATTGAAGAAATCCAAAAGGAACTTTCAAAATACGGTTACATAAAAGAATCAGGAAAAAAATCGAAGGGCGAAGCTCACCCTTCTTCACCTATCAAATACACGTCTTCCACGGGCTTTACTATCCTAGTCGGAAAGAACAACATACAAAATGACATGATTACCCGAAAGGCAAAACCCGAAGATATTTGGATTCACGTAAAAGACCTGCCCGGTTCCCACGTAATCATACAGACGGGCGGAAGGCCGGTCGATGACGAAACTCTTTTGGAAGGGTGCTTGCTCGCCGCATATCACAGCAAAGCCCGAAATGGCAGCAACGTCGCCGTCGACTACACTTTGAGAAGGTACGTGAGGAAACCTCCGGGAGCCAAACCGGGTTTTGTAATTTACGACCATCACAAGACCATTTACGTCACACCGGACGCGGGGATTGTTGAGAGGTTGAAAAAAATTTAGACTACTTTTTCAGGATTACAACGCTGTTTTCCCCATCGACTTCCTCCAATTTAACCTTTATTATCTCATCCCTGGATGTGGGCACGTTTTTCCCGACGTAATCCGGCCTTATGGGGAGCTCTCTATGCCCCCTGTCGATGAGCACTGCCAGTTGTATCAGCCTTGCCCGCCCCAGGTCCGACAGAGCGTCAAGTGCCGCCCTTGCGGTCCTTCCCGTATATATAACGTCGTCCACCAGCACTACTTTTTTACCTGTAATCTCGAAATCTATTTCCGTCTTGTTTACCACGGGCTGCTCCGACAAAGTCGAAAGGTCGTCCCGGTAAAGCGTTATATCCAAAATCCCCACGGGGATATCGACTCCCTCTATTTTTTTAATTTTCGACGCCATTCTTTTTGCCAGCGGAACTCCCCTCGTCCTAATGCCTACCAGCACAAGGTCTTCTACTCCTTTGTTTCGCTCGATAATTTCGTGACTTATCCTGGTCAGCGCCCTGTCAATGGCTTTATCATCCATTATGCGGGCTTTTTCTTCCATTCACATCACCTTCCTTTTCAAAGTATTTAAGATTTCATTAAAATCATCGGGAACCGGGGCCTCAAAGGTCATGAACTCACCTTTCCTCGGGTGATAAAGCCCCAACCGAAAGGCGTGAAGGGCCTGCCCCTTAATTTTAAAAGGATTTTTCTTCCTTGAATAAACAGGGTCTCCTACAATCGGATGGCCTATATAGCTCATATGAACCCTAATTTGGTGAGTCCTTCCCGTCTCTATGCTGACTTCAACGAAAGTAAAATCTCCGAATCTTTCTAATACTTTAAAATGGGTTATGGCCTCTTTGCCATGTTTCGCATCCACGGCCATCTCTACCCGCTTTACCGGATGCCTGCCTATTGGGGCTTCAATCGTGGCCTTATCCTCAAGGATATTTCCCCAAACGATCGCGAGATACGTCTTTTTTACCTTTTTGCTTTTAAATTGATTTACTAGCTCTCGGTGGGCCTGGTCGTTTTTTGCCACAACGATAACGCCGGAAGTATCTTTGTCCAACCGGTGAACTATCCCGGGGCGCAGAACGCCATTTATTCCGGACAAATCTTTCGTATGGTACAAAAGAGCATTTACAAGAGTTCCGCTGTAATTTCCGGGCGCCGGATATACCACCATGCCGCGGGGCTTGTTGACAACGATTATGTCCTGGTCCTCGTAGATAATGTCGAGAGGAATATTTTCAGGTTCGAGCGAAAGAGGTTTGGGAGCGGGTATCTCTGCTTCAATTACATCGCCTTTTTTCAACTTATAATTGGGTTTTACAAATTTTCCGTTTACCTTTACCCACCCTTCTTCGATTCCTTTTTGTATGTAACTCCTCGAAAAATCGTTCATTAATCCCGCCAAAAAAACATCTATGCGCTTTTTTACATCTTCTTCCGTCACGTTGATTTTGAAGGTCCTCTCCAAAAATTGCCCCTCCCGTCTCAATCCAAACTTTTCAGAATCTCACTGTCGAACATTACTAAGTACAAAAGCAGAAGCACACCTATCACCACTGCAGAATCAGCCACATTAAAAACGGGCCAGATTCTGAAATCTATAAAATCCACCACGTAGCCAAAGCGCAAACGGTCTACCAGGTTTCCAAAAGCTCCGCCCAGAACAAGGGCAAGTGTGAATTTGAAAAGTTTCTTTTCTTTAGGCAATCTTATCAGATAATAAACAATAACTGCAATAACCGCAAAAGATACCACAACGAAAAAAAATACCCTGCCTTTTAGAAGGCTAAAAGCTGCCCCCGTATTCTGCACGTACGTCAGATGCAAAATATTATCTATAACCGGAATTGACTGGTTGGGAGCCATGTGCGTTTTAACCAGGGCTTTTGTCAACTGGTCCACCGCAAAAATAAGTGCTGCAAAAATCCATACAGCCAAATCACCAAAACCTCCAAACTTTTATTGCTACATAAAAATTATATACCACTGCCCTCCTAACATCAATGAAATCTTTACTACCCGGCAAATCGTGCGGGATAAAAAATAAATACCCGTTAAGGGTATTTATCTTCCCATTTTGCCCGGTTCGTCTTCATAAATTACTTTATCCAATTTATCAGTTATCCCTCTTTCCTCGCTTCCATCGGTATAAGCCTCGTCGTAATCAATCGAACCCGGTTCATCCTGTGGAGTGTTGGCCGTGCCGTACCTTGCCACATCCTGCCACGCATCCTCCCCATCGTATCCAACATTTTCCGAATCGTCGCGAAAACTTTTCCCGAAGGGATACTTCAATACCTCTTCTTCTACCGGTCTTGCCCCCTTCGCGAAAATTTTTTCTTCTTCTTTGCTGCACTTTGCACATAGGGTGGTGTACGGGACTAATTTTAAACGCTCTTTTTCTATCGGGCTGCCGCATTTCTCACAAAACCCATAACTTCCGTCCTCAATTTTACCAAGGGCCCTTTCCACTTTCACCAGCATCCTTTTCGTATTATCCCGCAGGCCCAGGTCCTTTTCCCTTTCGAAAGTTTCAGCCGCCAGGTCCGCCGTGTGGTTATCGTACGCCGAGAGCTCCCCAACCGATTCCTTCAACGGCTCCGAACCCCTCCTGGTTATTGTAGACATTTGGCTCTCCAATTCCCGTTTCAAGTCCTCCAGCTTCCGACGGTAGTACTCCTTGTTTTCCAAGATTATCCTCCTCATCACCATTATTTTACGGAAAGTTCATCCTGCACTATCCTGACTAATTCAGCTATGAAATCGCCTATGAGGGGGAGGTTTAGTATGACGACGCGTTGGAGGATGTACAGTGCCAAAGCCCCCAGCAAAGTGAACCCCACCGCCATTCCAAAACCTCTTGCGACCCCTGCCAAAAAATTAAGATAAAGCAGCCTCCTGGGGTTCCTGAACAGTTCCAAGTATTCCGAGAGGTTTAGCTTCTCTATCTTGACCGAAAGCTCGTCGATTTTTAAGCACAACTCGCGGATGAGGTTTTCCCTGTCCATCAACATCAAGGTACCCCTTATTCTAATTTAACCAACTCCCCCTTTTTTATGCCGGCTATTTAGCCCCCTGACAGTGTAAAATTTAAGTAGGTAGAAATAAGGGAAAAGGGCATACAAACGTAGAAAAAAAGACCTCACCACCCAAAAAACAAACCAAAACACAAAAAGGAGTGTGAGGTCTTATGCTAAATATTCGACACCTGGTAGGCGCAATCCTTCTTCTACACAATGGTTTAACAAAAATTTTAGCGGAAAGCAAGGACTTTTATGAACTTGAAAAAGGGATAAGTAAGCTATCTCAAAAAGTGAGCAGTCAAATGCTGATATGGACATTAGAACAACTAGACCTAAATTTAATGAACAACAGGGATCGAGAGACGTGGGAAGTAATAGGCTTTAAGGAAAAACAAACGTATGCGAAAACGGGAGATATATGGGCCATAAATCGCGTAGAAGAGATAAACATAGGAGGAGATGGGGAGAAAGGGGTAAAACAAGGGTTAGAATATTTTCCCGGAGCCAGATACAGGCTAGATCCGTATCATCTCAGCAAGAACTTAATAGAGAAATAGAGGGGGCAATGAGCGGATTAGCAATAGGTCTTGCCGGTGTCATCACATCGTTTATCCTTCCATTTATTTTAAGGTTTATAATAAATTGAGCCATTTTAAAACATCTAAATAAATTTTTAAGAGATTACCGCGATTGAATCCCATAATTTCACAAAAATGTTCCACCATTTTCCAATCGCCTTTTTCGTACGAAATAACCAAATTTAAAATATCCCAAAGTTCTCCTTTTTTTCTTCTAATGCTTCTCTCACCCAAGAGTGGAGCATTAAATATTTCAAAACTTCATTAGCGTATGTGAAGTCTATGTCAGGGAATACTTTGTTCTCGCTATCTACTATGTCTATTGTACCTACTGTGTTGTCATCTGTAAAACCTAAAGTGATTATACCGTATTTTTCCTCGACTAGCTTGTATGGTGCAATTGGTATTGACTTATACCAAAGGTTCCCCCCACTGTCTATGTGCCAGATACAGCCCATGCCCCAGGAGCTGTAAGTTGGAGGCTGGTAGATGTGAACGTATTTTTCCCAAGGGATTTTATTGAATTCATCTTTGTCGCCTACTAAGTCTGGATGAACAAGTTCGATGCCGATTTGATTTGTTCGATGAGTTTTTGCTTGGCTTCTTCATGCCCAGGACCATAAAATGCTGTATCTGCAGATTTATTTAGCGTTTGACCTAACTGATTTCTTATCTTATCCCTGTACTCCTTGGTTGCCCAAGGCGTTTCCAGCATTGTACCTTTCTTATATAACTTTGGGAAAGTCCATGTAACCTTGGCGTCATAAGGAAATGCTATGTTTGTGTAATCGCCGCCATTGTCTGTACTGGTATATCCAGCCCTGCCTAAATACCTTCTTACGGTGACAGGCCCTTTGCCATAGTCAACTTGAACTGAATCCCCATAGGGTTCTCCGTATGCGAAGATGTAACCGTAATCAACCCACTTACCTTTATTGTAACCGGCTACTTTGTAAACTCTAGCTTGTAATTTCCCACCTTTTATTGCTAATGGGAAGTTCAAATCTCGAGACGTCAATTTGTTAAACTTAGCATTATCGCTATACTCAATGCCCTCTTCATCTTAGACCTGGTCATGTTTCCCCATCGCCTCCCTACTTGCCAGTTCGGTCTACTTCTATTGACACTGTTGAATCACATGCCTCACTGTAAACCCATATGTCGTACTTACCATCAGGCGTAGTAAATTTCTTGTCTGGTAATTTCTGATTAACATCCTTCTTTGACATTGCATAATCTAAAACCTTTTTCACGGTTGATGCATCAAGCTTACTTGTCAATATACCATATAGCGTATCATAATCTTCTTTATCGTTATACCACATCAATGCTGTGAAATCGACATAACTTAATGGATGCCCGTCCTTATTCATATCATAAAACTTCGAATCTGCTGGGAACTTATACCCATTCCATACGACATATTGCTGCTGTTGTTGTGTGCCTCCACTTGAGCCGCTACCACTATCGTTATTCCGATGCCCAATCTGCCATGCTATGTCATCGGCTTGACGTGCTAATGCCCTTTCGTTCTTGTATGCCTCTTTGTTCTCTTTGTATGCTTTGATTCTTAAAGCCATTGTAGCTAATTGGGCTCTTGTAACAGTCTGGCCGTAGCCAAAAAGACGATTTCCTTGAGCGTCTCTACCTACTCCTTCAGTGAGATACTCATTAAACGCTGCATTGATATATCCTCTTATCTCGGGGCTTACATTCTTCGTATCGGCGAAAATAATTTGAGAACCGTCTGCTAGAGGAATTCCTAAAGCCTTGCAAGTGTAAACGGCCATAAATTCTCGTGGAATGCCTGCGTCAATGTTTTTAATTTCTCCCGCCTTGATTATTCCCGCTTTTATTGCGGCGTCAATGTTGCCTGACGCCCAATGGGCTCCTTGCTGAGGAGCTTTGGCTTCTAAACCTAACACCCTGACTAAGATTGTGATGTATTCAGCAAAAGTGATGGTTTTATTTGGTGCAAATAAGCTGTTCACTACACCAGCAACCAGGCCGAGTTGACGGGCTTTTAATACGTCGTTGTAGAACCAGTCGGTTGGCTTGACGTCTGAAAAGTTACTTACATATTGCACCTGTGCTACCCCAATCATCTCATTGGCAAAAGACATGGAACTGGATTGCTTCATTGCTTTGTAAATCTGTTCAGCTGTAGCGTCTAGGCCTGTTGCATTAGTGTCAGCAACCTCCAAGACCATGACATTTGCCGGGACAGCCTTAAGAATGTTAGTTGGATTAGCAATTTCGGCACTGGCAAAAGGTGACGACATCACAATCATTAAGAAAGTTAATATCGGTATGACTATTCTTTTAATCCTCATGAATTTTTTATCCACATCTTGCGATGCCTGCAACCATACTGCAAGCATCATTCCTCCTTTCTCTTATTTTGCTTTTTATTATAGCCACAAAACGAAGTTAAGTCTATATAATTGTGTAAAAAGGGATTGAGCCACCCCCATCCCTCTGGTTAGAATTAAATTGCCAACACAAAAACCTAACTGGAGGGATGAGAAATGGCTCAATATAATATTACCATCGATTCTGAAATTTTGCACCACCTTTTTCTAAATGGAGCTAAAGATGAAGGGATGGCCA
>NZ_LOED01000024.1 GCF_001562425.1 Fervidicola ferrireducens | reverse complement strand
TGATAGCGCCGATAGCGATGGAAGAAGGCCTTCGTTTTGCTATCCGCGAGGGTGGCAAGACAGTAGGGGCCGGCGTGGTGACCGAGATAATCGAATAGAGAAAAGAGGAAACTAAAGCCAAGGAGGGAGAAAAGTGGCCCGACAGAAGATCAGAATACGCCTGAAGTCTTACGACAGCGGGATACTGGATAAGTCGGCTCAAAAAATAGTGGAAACGGCAAAACGTACCGGGGCCAAAGTTTCGGGCCCCATTCCACTGCCCACCGAGAGGAGTCTCATAACCATACTGAGAGCTCCCCACAAGTATAAGGATTCAAGGGAACAATTCGAAGTAAGGACCCACAAGAGGCTAATCGACATTCACGAACCGACCTCGAAGACTGTCGATGCTCTCATGAGGCTGGATTTGCCCGCAGGAGTTGATATAGAAATCAAGCTGTAATTTTACTTGAGGAGGTGGTAAGGATGGCCAAAAAGGCTATACTGGGCATAAAATTGGGGATGACGCAGATTTTCAATGAAGCGGGAGAAGCCGTGCCAGTTACCGTCGTGGAAGCTGGCCCCTGTGTGGTTATACAGAAAAAGACTCCGGAAAACGATGGATACAGCGCCCTGAAAGTGGGCTTCAAGGATGTGAAGGAAACAAGACTCACGAAACCGGTGCTGGGCCAGTTCAAAAAGTATCAGTTAAAGCCGAAAAAATACATCAGAGAGTTGAAGATAGATGACATTGATAAGTACAACATCGGCGATGAGATAAAGGTGGACATTTTTGAACCCGGTGATAGGGTGGACGTCACCGGCATTACGATCGGTAAAGGTTTTGCCGGCGGCGTAAAAAGGTGGAACTTCAACCGGGGCCCCATGTCTCACGGTTCCATGTACCACAGGCGGCCTGGTTCTGGCGGTGCCACCGACCCGGAAAGGGTCTTCAAGGGCAAGAGGATGCCAGGTCATCTGGGCCATGAAAAGGTGACCGTACAGAATCTGGAAATAGTAAAGGTGGACCCGGAGAGGAATCTGCTCCTTATAAAAGGTTCAGTGCCCGGTACGAGGAAATCACTGCTTTACATTAAGAGCACGGTAAAGAGCTAAACCCAAAAAGAAAGGAGGAGCCCAATGCCAAAAGTAGCTTTGTACAACATGCAGGGCCAGCAAATAGGAGAAGTGGAGCTTTCCGACAGCGTGTTTGGGGTTGAGGTAAAACCTGAAGTCATGCATCAGGTGGTGGTAAACTACCTGGCGAATCAGAGGGTCGGCACTGCTTCCACAAAAACCCGTGGAGAAGTCAGGGGAGGCGGCCGTAAGCCCTGGAGGCAGAAGGGTACCGGTCGGGCAAGACACGGAAGTATCAGGTCGCCCCTTTGGAGAAAAGGTGGTATCGTGTTTGGTCCGAAACCCCGCTCTTATAAATACACCCTGCCCAAAAAATTAAAGAGGTTTGCTCTGAAGTCAGCTTTGAGCGCAAAAGTAAGAGATAATGAAATAATAGTCGTAGACAAGTTGACGATGGATGTTCCTAAAACCAAGGAAATGGTAAAAGTTCTGACGAACCTCAACGCCAATACCAAATCTCTCATTGTGCTTGACAGTCCCGACATAAATGTGATCAAATCTGCCCGCAACATACCGGGGGTAACCACCACCACGGCGAACACCCTGAACGTCTACGACATCCTCAACCATGAAAAGCTCATAATGACAATAGATGCGGTAAAGCGGGTAGAGGAGGTGTACGCATGAGCAAAGATCCGCATGACATAATAATTCGTCCATGGATTACCGAGAAATCCATGGCGATGAAAGAGCAGAGGAAATACACATTCGTGGTTCACCCCGATGCAAACAAGACCGAAATTAAAAACGCTGTAGAGGCTATTTTTGGGGTAAAGGTAGAAAAGGTAAACACAATGAACGTAAGGGGCAAGAAAAAGAGGGTAGGTATTCACGAGGGCAAGCGCCCCGATTGGAAAAAAGCAATAGTCACCCTGAAAAAGGACAGCAAACCGATTGAATTCTTCGAGAGCTTATAAAGAAGCAGTGACAAGGCGATGTTACGGCAAGTTGAACTGCAGACTGGAAAAGGAGGGATAACTGGTGGGTATAAAAAAATTTAAACCCACATCGCCGGGCGTAAGATTCATGACAGTATCCACCTTTGAAGAAATAACGAAGAAAGAGCCAGAAAAATCGCTGGTAGAGATCCTGAAGAAAAAAGCGGGCCGCAACATGCAGGGAAGGATTACGGCAAGACACCGGGGCGGCGGCCACAAGAGAAAGTACAGGATAATAGATTTCAAACGGGACAAAGACGGCGTGCCGGCTAAGGTGGCGGCTATCGAATATGACCCGAACCGTTCCGCGAGGATAGCGCTTTTGCACTACAAGGACGGGGAAAAACGTTATATACTGGCTCCGGTGGGACTAAAGGTGGGCGATATAGTGGAGTCGGGCCCCAATGCGGACATCAAGCCGGGTAACGCGCTCCCGCTTTCTCACATACCTGTGGGTACCATCGTCCACAACGTGGAACTTTACCCGGGCAAGGGCGGCCAGCTGGCAAGGGCCGCTGGTGCAGCGGCTCAGGTTATGGCGAAAGAAAACGGGTTTGCGACGCTCAGGTTGCCGTCCGGCGAAATGAGGATGGTGCCTGAAGAATGCAGGGCAACTGTAGGACAGGTAGGGAACCTGGAGCACGAAAACATCACCCTCGGCAAAGCCGGGCGTTCTAGATGGCTCGGGAGAAGGCCTCATGTGCGCGGTTCTGCCATGAACCCGGTAGACCACCCGCATGGAGGCGGCGAAGGAAAAGCGCCTATCGGCCGCAAACATCCCGTTACACCGTGGGGCAAACCCACATTGGGTTACAAGACTCGCAAGAAGAACAAGCCGTCGGATAAATACATCATAAAGCGCCGCAAATAACCGGTGAAAGGAGGTAGAATAATGGGTCGCTCTGCAAAAAAAGGCCCCTTTGTGGACCCCAAACTGCTGAAGAAAATAAGGGCGATGAACGAAAAAAAGGAAAAAAAGGTGATTAAGACTTGGTCTAGAGACTCCACCATAATTCCGGAGATGGTGGGACACACTATAGCGGTTCACGATGGAAGGAAACATGTTCCCATATATATAACGGAAGACATGGTTGGCCACAAACTTGGAGAGTTTGCTCCCACCAGGACTTTTAGGGGTCACGGCGAGCACACGGAAAGGTCGACCGCACTAAAGTAAACACCGGGTAAAGGAGGTTAGTTAAGGTGGAAGCCAGGGCACAGGCGAGATACGTCAGAATAGCTCCGAGAAAAGTTAGGATTGTCTTGGACCTCATAAGGGGCAAGAAAGTCGATGAGGCCTTGAATATCCTGCAGTTTACGCCTAAAAGGGCGTCGAAGATAGTGGCAAAGCTCATTCGTTCGGCGGTTGCCAATGCCGAAAACAACCACAATATGAATCCGGATGCGCTGTACATTTACAGGTGCTATGCGGACCAGGGGCCGACGCTCAAGAGATTCAGGGCAAGGGCATTCGGCAGGGCAGCGATGATACGCAAAAAAACTAGCCACATTACGGTGGTACTAAAGGAAAAGGAGGGATAAAATTTGGGCCAAAAGGTACATCCGCACGGACTGAGACTTGGAATCATTAGAGATTGGGACTCCCGGTGGTACGCGGAAAAGAACTTTGCCGATCTGGTGCTGGAAGATTACAATATCCGTAAGCTCATCAAGAATAAATTTTATACCGCGGGAATATCCAGGATCGAAATAGAAAGGGCGGCAAACCGCGTCCGGGTTACCATAAATACGGCGAAGCCAGGTATGGTCATAGGGAAGGGCGGCACCGGCGTGGAGGAGCTCAGAAGCGAACTGGAAGCCATGACCGGAAAACAGGTGGCGGTGAACGTAGTTGAAATTAAGGAGCCCGACCTGGAAGCCCAGCTGGTGGCGGAAAACATAGCGGCCCAAATCGAGCGCCGTATTTCCTACCGCAGAGCCATGAAGCAGGCAATTGCAAGGGCTCTAAAAGCCGGGGCAAAAGGAGTAAAGACGATGGTAAGCGGAAGGCTGGCCGGGGCTGAAATCGCGAGAACCGAATGGTACCGCGAAGGCACGATTCCGCTTCAGAAGCTCCGCGCCGATATAAGTTACGGCTTTGCCGAAGCCCATACCACTTACGGACGCATAGGTGTGAAGGTTTGGATATACAGGGGCGACGTCCTCCCCACGAAGAAAGAAGAAAAACAGGCGGAAGGAGGAGAGGCCAATGTTAATGCCGAAGCGGGTAAAGTACAGGAAACAGCAGCGCGGCACAATTAAGGGCAAGGCCACTCGCGGCACCGAGGTTACCTACGGCGAATACGGACTGCAGGCTCTAGAACCGGCATGGATTACGAGCAGCCAGATAGAAGCTGCGAGAATTGCCATAACAAGGTTTGTTAAAAGAGGAGGAAAGGTCTGGATAAAGATATTTCCGGACAAACCTGTGACAAAAAAGCCCGCGGAAACCCGTATGGGAAGCGGCAAGGGTTCTCCGGAATACTGGGTTGCGGTGGTAAAGCCGGGGCGTATACTTTTTGAGCTGGCGGGAGTCCCGGAAGATGTGGCAAAAGAAGCCTTGACACTTGCCTCCCACAAGCTGCCGATAAAGACCAAGATAGTGAAACGTGAAGGGATAGGCGGTGATGCAAATGAAGGCTAAACAGATAAGAGAATTGTCGGATCAGGAATTGATCCAGAAACTCAAGGACCTAAAGAGTGAACTTTTTAATCTGAGGTTCCAGTCGGCCACGGGCCAGCTGGATAACCCCAAGAGAATAAGGGAAGTAAGAAAGACCATAGCCAGAATTAAAACGATTTTAACGGAAAGAGAACGGGCGAAAGCATAACAAACTTATGCGGTTAAAGGAGGGATAAAATGGAAGAGAGGCCCAAAAGAAAGGTTCGTACGGGAGTAGTAGTGAGCAATAAAATGGATAAGACTATAGTGGTGGCTGTCGAGTCCATAATACGCCATCCCCTTTACGGCAAGACGATAAAGCGCACCAAGAAATTTAAAGCCCACGATGAACACAACCAGTGCCAGATAGGCGATGTTGTAAAAATTATGGAGACAAGGCCTTTGAGCAAGACCAAACGCTGGAGACTGGTGGAAATTGTAAAGCGCGCCGAGTAACTATTGAAGAGGGGAGGGTTTAGGAATGATTCAGGTTCAGACGCGGCTAAACGTGGCGGATAACACCGGGGCGAAACAAATAATGTGCATTAGAGTTTTGGGCGGTTCGAACCGAAAATTTGCCGGCCTGGGCGACGTAATAGTGGCCTCGGTGAAAGATGCGGCTCCAGATGGAATGGTAAAAAAGGGCGATGTGGTAAAGGCTGTTATAGTGAGAACGAAGGCGCCCACAAGGCGGCCGGACGGTTCTTATATAAGGTTTGACGAGAACGCGGCAGTTATAATAAATGATGACATGAATCCGAAGGGAACGCGTATTTTCGGACCGGTTGCACGCGAACTGAGGGATAAGAATTTTATGAGGATTATTTCGCTCGCGCCAGAAGTCTTATAAGGATAAGGAGGTGTAAGTCTTGTCGAAGGTCCACGTAAAAAAGGGAGATACAGTGTTGGTGTTGTCGGGCAAGGATAAGGGCAAAAAAGGAAAGGTGCTCAAGGTAATAGCGAAAAAGGGTGTAGCTATAGTAGAAGGAGTAAACATGGCTACAAAGCACCAAAAGCCTTCTCCCAAAAATCCGCAGGGCGGCATAGTGCATCAGGAAATGCCGCTCAACACCTCAAAACTGATGGTTGTCTGCAACAAATGCGGGTTGCCTACCAGGATTGGGCACACTTTCCTAGCTGACGGCACAAAGGTCAGGACCTGCAAAAAATGCGGTGAGGTTCTAGACAGCAAGTAGACTTGAAAGGAGGGAATCTAAATGCCCAGGCTGAGGGAAAAGTATGAAAAAGAAGTTATTCCAGCATTGATGAAGAAGTTTAATTACAAAAACGTCATGCAGGTTCCGCGCCTGGAAAAAGTGGTACTGAACATGGGCATAAGCGATGCAAAGGAAAATCCAAAAGCCATAGAGTCGGCCACCAGAGATTTGGCGATGATAACGGGGCAAAAGCCCGTAGTTACGAAAGCGAAAAAGTCCATCGCATCATTCAAAATAAGGAAAGGTATGGCTATCGGTGCGAAGGTTACTCTGCGGGGCAACAGGATGTACGAATTCCTCGATAAGCTGTTCAATATCGCACTGCCCAGAGTGAGGGACTTCAAAGGCCTTTCGCCCGATGCTTTCGACGGCAGGGGTAACTATACCCTCGGTATAAGAGAACAGCTGATTTTTCCTGAAATAGATTACGACAAGATAGATAAAATCCGCGGAATGGATATTACTATAGTGACGACGGCCAAAACCGACGAGGAGGCCCGCGAACTGCTGAAGGGCCTGGGAATGCCCTTTGCTCAATAGAAAGGAGGATGACGGATGGCAAAGAAATCCCTTATTGCGAAACAGAAAAAGCCTCAAAAATACTCAACGAGATACTATAACCGCTGCAGAATATGCGGAAGACCCAGAGCGTATCTTCGGAAATTCGGCGTATGCCGGCTTTGCTTTAGAGTTCTGGCCCACCGCGGCGAGATACCAGGCGTAAGAAAGGCAAGCTGGTAAAAGTGTTGAAAGGAGGTTTCGCAAAATGTCTGTTACCGATCCCATCGCAGATATGCTGACCCGCATTAGAAATGCTAATAGCGCAGGGCACCCGACGGTAGAAGTTCCTTGCTCCAAAATAAAGAAGGCAATAGTCGAAACCCTGAAAAATGAAGGTTTCATCCAGGACTACGAAATAATCGAAGACGGGAAGCAGGGGATAATCAAGATTCATTTAAAATACGGCCCCAACAAGGAGAGGGTAATAACCGGCATAAAGAGAATTTCCAAGCCGGGTCTTAGAATATACGTGAGAAAAGACCAAATCCCCAAAGTGCTCGGAGGATTGGGTATAGCCATTCTCTCTACTTCAAAAGGGATCATGACCGACAAACAGGCAAGAAAAGAAGGAGTAGGCGGAGAAGTTATCTGCTACGTGTGGTAAACTTGATAAGGAGGTGCCTGAATAAATGTCGCGGATAGGCAAAAAGCCCATAGAGATACCGAAAGGCGTGGAAGTAAAGATTGAAGGCAACGTTGTCACCGTAAAGGGGCCTAAAGGAACTATAACTAAAGAGTTCCATAAAGACATGCAAATTTTACAAGAAGACGGCAAAATTGTTGTAAAAAGGCCTTCTGACGAAAAAGAGCATAAAGCACTTCATGGCCTGACAAGAAGCCTAATTGCAAATATGGTAAACGGCGTGGTAAACGGTTATGAAAAGACCCTGGTGTTGGAAGGTGTGGGTTACAGAGCCAGCAAGCAGGGAAATAAATTGGTGCTCACCGTCGGTTATTCTCATCCGGTAGAAATTGAAGCGCCAAAGGGCATCGACTTCGAAGTACCCGCCCAGAACAAAATTATCGTCAGGGGTATAGACAAGGAACTGGTGGGTATAACCGCCGCTAAGATTAGGAGCGTAAAAGAGCCTGAGCCCTACAAGGGCAAGGGTATAAGGTACGAAGATGAAGTGATACGCCGCAAGGTCGGAAAAGCGGGAGGCAAATAACGGTAGTAGGAGGAGGGGTGTAAATGATTAAAAAAGAGTCCCGAAATGAAGCCCGGAAAAGACGGCATAAGAGAATACGCAAAAAAGTCTTCGGTACCGCCGAAAGGCCGAGGCTGAACGTTTTCCGCAGCTTGAAACACATTTACGCGCAGATAATTAACGACGAAGAGGGAAGGACGCTGGTGGCGGCTTCGACGCTCGATCCCGCTATTCGTGACAGCGTAAAGGGCTGCAACATAGAGGCTGCAGAAAAGGTTGGGGAGCTGATCGCAAAGAGAGCCTTGGAAAAGGGTATAACCAAAGTGGCTTTCGACAGGGGCGGATATATGTACCACGGGCGCGTAAAAGCCCTGGCTGAAGCTGCAAGACGCGCCGGTCTGGAATTCTAGAAAAGGAGGTAGGCGGATGCAAAGGGAAAAAGACATGGAACACGAATTTTCGGAGAAGGTTGTTTCAATAAACCGCGTATCCAAGGTAACCAAGGGCGGCAAGAACTTCAGGTTTTCGGTCCTGGTCGTGGTTGGCAATAAAAACGGGAAAGTAGGGGTGGGAACTGGCAAAGCCCAGGAGATACCCGACGCCATAAGAAAGGCCATCGAGGATGCCAAGAAGAACCTCATAGAAGTGCCGGTAATAAACGGCACTATACCGCATGAGGCTATAGGAGAATCCGGTGCAGGGAAAGTTCTGGTCAAGCCTGCTGTAGAAGGTACGGGCATAATAGCAGGGGGTCCCGTCAGGGCGGTGCTGGAACTCGCGGGACTTAGAAATGTGGTCAGCAAGTCGCTCGGTTCGAATAACGCTAAAAACATGGTGGATGCCACTATTGACGCTTTAAAGCAATTAAAGAGGGCAGAACAGGTGGCGAAGTTAAGGGGCAAAACCGTTCAGGAACTGTTAGGATAAAAGTTCAAACGGAACAGGAGGTGCGACAATGAGACTTCACGACCTTAAGCCTGCAAAAGGTTCTAAAAAACGACCGAAAAGGGTTGGACGAGGGATAGGTTCCGGACACGGCAAGACTTCAACCCGCGGTCACAAAGGTCAAAATGCCAGGAGCGGCGGCGGAGTGCGGCCAGGATTTGAAGGAGGGCAGATGCCCCTCATCCGCAGGATACCGAAAAGAGGATTTACGAATAAATTCAAGAAAGAATACGCCATAGTGAATGTGGAAGACCTGAATGTGTTTGAGGAAAACACCCGAGTCACTCCGGAGCTTCTGAAGGAAAAGGGACTAATAAAACAGATTAAGGATGGAGTAAAAATACTGGGAGATGGTGAGCTCAAAGTCAAGCTGGAAGTAGTAGCGCATGCGTTTTCCAGCTCCGCCAAGGAAAAGATTGAGGCTGCCGGCGGGAAAGCCGAGGTGATATAATGCTGGAAGCCCTGAAAAACGCCTGGAAAATCCCGGACTTAAGACGGCGCATAAAGTTTACGCTCTTAATGCTGGTGGTGTTCAGAATTGGGGCTTTCGTGCCGGTACCGGGCATGAACCCCGAAGCCGTAAGGCAGCTCATAGAAAGGGGTGCGCTTCTTGGCTTTTTCGACATAATCGCCGGAGGCGCTTTCAAACAGTTTTCCGTTTTTGCTATGAGCATAACGCCGTATATCAATGCATCCATAATAGTTCAGCTTCTCACCATAGTCATTCCAAGATGGGAGGAGCTGGCCAAAGAGGGTGTGGAGGGCCGAAAAGTTCTCGCGCGCTATACCCGGTACGGCACGGTAATCCTCGGCCTCATACAGGCGACAGGCCTTGCCATAGGCTTCAGGAGCGCCCTGATGTATCCGGGGTTTTTCGGCAGCCTCCTGGTCGTTATTAGCTTGACCGCCGGCACGGCGTTTTTGATGTGGGTCGGCGAACAGATTAACGACAAAGGTATCGGTAACGGCATTTCCCTTTTGATTTTCGCGGGTATCGTATCAAGGCTCCCGAGTGGGCTATATCAGATATACCAATACGTCAGAGTTGGTACCACGAACATCTTGATGGTGATTCTATTTGCAGTATTTGCACTAGCCGTGATAGTGGGAGTTATAGCTGTACAACAGGCGGAGCGCCGGGTTCCGGTTCATTACGCCAAGAGGGTGGTAGGAAGAAGAATATACGGTGGCCAGACAACCCACATACCTATGAAACTAAACGCCGCGGGCGTCATCCCGGTGATTTTCGCAATGTCGATACTCCTTTTTCCCAGCACCATTGCGGGTTTTTTCCCCAACAGTAAGATAGCTCTGAGCATCGCCAATTTTATAAAGCCCGGCGGATGGCTTTATGCGAGCCTTTATGCGCTGCTCATAGTGTTTTTCACATACTTTTACACTGCTGTAACTTTTAACCCCGTGGATGTAGCGGAGAATATAAAGAAATACGGAGGCTTCATTCCTGGGATTAGGCCGGGCAGGCCCACGGCTGAGTACCTCAACAGGATAATGACTAGGATAACCCTTATCGGGGCTATTTTCCTTGCAGCCATAGCGGTTCTGCCGTATTTAATTACCGGCGTTACCAGCCTTAACATTTATTTTGGGGGTACCGCACTTTTGATAGTCATAGGTGTAGCCTTAGAGACTATGAAACTCATTGAAGCCCAGATGCTCATGAGGCATTATCAGGGTTTCTTGAAGTAGGAGTTGATAAAAAATGCGCATAGTTCTAATGGGACCTCCCGGAGCCGGAAAGGGGACCCAAGCAAAAAAACTTGCCGAGGTATTTGGCGTTGCCCAGGTAGCGACGGGGGATATACTAAGGGCTGCGGTCCAGCAAGGAACGGCCCTTGGGAAGAAGGCAAAGGAATACATGGACCGAGGACTTTTAGTTCCCGATGAAGTTATTACTGGAATAGTTAGGGAACGCCTCCGGGAAATCAACGTCAAAAAGGGTTTCATCCTAGATGGCTTCCCCAGAACCATACCTCAGGCTGAGAGCTTGGAAAAAATCCTCGAAGAAATGGGAGTAAAATTGGACACCGTAATAAACATCGTTGTTCCACGGGAGGAACTTATCGAGAGGTTTACCGGGCGCCGGGTATGCGAGATGTGTGGCTCCACCTATCACGTCAAGTATAACCCACCGAAGCAGGAAGGCATTTGCGACAAATGCGGCGGGAGGCTAATCGTGAGGGCAGACGACGATGTAAAAACGGTTGAAAAAAGGATTGACGTTTACGAACGGGAAACAAAGCCCCTCATAGATTATTACCGGAGCAAAAATCTGCTGGTAAACATCGATGGAAACAGGCCCATCGAAGTGGTTTTCGAAGAGATAAAAGACCTCCTAAAAGGAGAAGGCTGATGATAGTAATAAAGTCGAAAAGGGAAATTGAGATAATGAAAAGGGCCGGTAAAGTGGTGGCGTTGGTGCTGGAAGAACTCAAAAATCACATCAAACCCGGCGTTACCACCGGAGAACTTGACAGGATAGCGGAAGAGATTATACTAAAAAACGGTGCGCTCCCTGCGTTCAAAGGATATAGGGGCTTTCCCGCAACGATTTGCGCGTCAATCAACGAAGAGGTAGTACATGGAATTCCTGGATTAAGAATCCTCCAAGATGGTGATATTATAAGTATAGATGTAGGAGCTATAGTGGAAGGTTACTTTTCCGATGCGGCTAGAACCTACCCGGTGGGAAACGTTTCGGAGGAAGCAAAAAGACTCATAGATGTTACCGAACGGAGCTTTTTTGAAGGGCTGGCATTTGCTAAAGTTGGATACAGGCTCTCCGACATTTCTCACGCTATCCAGACCTTCGTGGAAAGTCACAACTTTTCGGTGGTGCGGGAATGGGGAGGCCATGGGATTGGCCGTCAGATGCATGAAGACCCGCATGTACCCAATTACGGCCCGCCGAACAAAGGGCCCAGGCTAAAGCCGGGCATGACTCTGGCTATTGAGCCTATGGTAAACGCCGGGGATTTTGAGGTCTACACCCGGGATGACAACTGGACGGTTGTCACCAAAGATGGAAGTCTTTCCGCACATTACGAAAACACCATCGCTATCACCGATGGTGAGCCTGAGATTTTGACCATTCTATAGGCAGGTGTTGATATGAAAGAAGTGGAACCAGGCCAGGTAGTCATGTCTTGTGCTGGGCGCGATAAAGGGCGATTTATGCTGGTGGTGGGGATCATCGACTCCGAATACGTGTACGTGGCGGATGGCAAGCTGAGGAAAATAGAAAAGCCCAAGAAGAAGAAGTTGAAGCACCTGAAGATTTTAAACAGGAAATCAGGTTTCATACACGAGAAAATCATGAACGGACGGAAGGTTTACAACGAAGAAATAAGAAGAGCCCTCGAAGAATTGGTTGAAAAACCCGATGATAACAGGTCTTAAAGGAGGGAGGAGGGCCTTTATGTCCAAAGAGGATGTCATAGAAGTAGAAGGCACAGTTGTGGAGCCTCTTCCTAACGGGATGTTTAGAGTGGAATTGAAGAATGGTCATAAGGTTTTGGCTCACGTATCCGGCAAAATCAGGATGAACTATATAAGGATACTGCCAGGCGATAAAGTTACGGTAGAGCTTTCTCCTTACGATTTAAGTCGAGGCAGAATAGTATACCGCTACAAATAAGAAGGGGGAATTAACGTTGAAAGTTCGGCCTTCTGTAAAGAAAATATGCGAAAAGTGTAAGATAGTAAAGCGCAAGGGCAGAATTATGGTAATTTGCGAAAATCCAAAGCATAAGCAAAGACAAGGTTAAAGGAGGAGTGAGTGGATGGCTAGGATCGCGGGCGTGGACCTGCCGAAAGACAAAAGGGTTGAAATAGCCCTGACGTATATCTACGGTATAGGCAGGAGCCTCTCGAACAAGATACTGAAAGAAGCGGGGGTCAATCCCGACACGAGAGTAAAGGACCTGACTGAGAAAGAGATATCCAATCTCAGGGACATAATAGAAAAGAACTACAAGGTCGAAGGAGACCTGCGCCGTGAAGTGGCGATGAACATCAAAAGATTGATAGAAATCGGATGTTACAGAGGAATACGTCACAGAAAGGGATTGCCTGTCCGCGGGCAAAGGACTCGCACTAATGCTAGGACCAGGAAGGGTCCCAGAAAGACTGTCGGAACAAAGCGCAGCAAATAAGGTAAATAAATTATGGAGGTGATGCAAAGTGGCAATGACTTCGAAGAAGCGCAGGGAAAAAAGGCGCGTGGAAAAGGGCAAAGCCCATATCCACTCGACTTTCAACAATACGATAGTAACCATAACCGATGAGGCGGGAAATCCAATTACGTGGGCCAGTGCGGGAACGGTAGGTTTTAAAGGTTCGAGGAAAGGCACTCCTTTTGCGGCTCAACTGGCAGCAGAGTCGGCTGCGAAAAAAGCCATGGAGTACGGCCTTAAAACCGTGGAAGTCCTCGTGAAAGGGCCAGGGCCCGGGCGGGAAGCAGCCATTCGTTCGCTTCAGGCAGCCGGACTGGAGATAAGCGTGATAAAAGACGTAACGCCGATTCCCCACAACGGATGCAGGCCGCCGAAACGCCGTCGGGTGTAAGAAATAAAACTCAGGAGGTGGAAATAAAGAATGGCAAGATATACAGGTCCAGTATGTCGCTTGTGCCGCCGTGAAGGAATAAAACTGTACCTTAAGGGGGAAAGGTGCTATACTCCAAAGTGCGCTATTGACCGCAGGGGATATGCGCCCGGTCAGCACGGACAGATGAAGAGGAAACTTTCCGAATATGGTCTGCAGCTCAGGGAGAAGCAAAAAGCCAAGAGGATTTACGGGGTGTTGGAACAACAGTTCAAGATATACTTTGAGGAAGCTTCGAGAAGGAAGGGTGTAACCGGCGAAAACCTGCTTCGCCTTCTGGAATGCCGCTTGGACAATGTGGTATACCGCCTTGGATTTGCCAAATCTCGCGCACAGGCAAGACAACTTGTAAGGCACGGGCACATTGAGGTCAACGGCAAAAAAGTCAACATTCCGTCCTATCAGGTAAAGCCGGGAGATGTAATTGCCGTCAGAGAAAAAAGCAGGTCTTTAGATTTATTCAAAGAGATGGCGGAGCTCGGCAAGGGCAAAGTTATGCCCGAATGGTTGTCTGTTAATTACGATACCCTTACCGGAGAAGTATTGAGGTACCCAAACCGAGAAGACATCGACGTGCCCATACAGGAGCACCTCATCGTAGAGCTATACTCCAAGTAATGTGCCCTCATTTCAAAATTGCACGAGGAGGGTAATATTGTTGATGAATGAAATTGAAAAGCCAAGGATAGAGCTGGTGGAGTTAAGCGAAGACAATACTTACGGGAAGATTGTTATCGAACCGCTGGAAAGAGGATACGGAACCACCCTTGGCAATTCTCTTAGAAGGGTCCTTTTATCCTCGCTGCCGGGAGCTGCTGTGACTTCTGTAAAGATAGAAGGCGTACAGCACGAATTTTCCACACTTCCCGGAGTTCTTGAGGATACGGTAGAGATAATAATGAATATAAAAGGGCTTGCGATAAAAATGTACAGCGACGAGCCCAAGATCCTCAGGATTGAAGCCCAGGGAGAAGGCGAGGTTAAGGCTAAGGACATCATCTGCGATGCCGACGTGGAAATAGTCAACAAGGACCACCATATCGCCACTTTGGAAAAGGACGGCAGACTCTTTGCGGAGCTGACTCTGGAAAAAGGCAAGGGTTACGTCACCGCCGATAAAAATAAAAAACCGGGACAGCCCATAGGGGTAATACCGATCGATTCCATTTTCACTCCCGTAATCAAAGCTAATTACACGGTGGAGCACACCAGGGTGGGCCAGGTAACCGATTACGATAAGCTCACCCTGGAAGTATGGACTAACGGCACCATAAAGCCCGACGAAGCCGTAAGCGCCGCAGCAAAGATACTGGTGGATTATTTCAGCCTGTTTACCACCCTCAACACTGAGGTTAAAAAAGCCGAACCGCCGGTTGAAAAGGAGAAAGACGAAAAAGAAAAGCTCCTTGAAATGCCGATTGAGGAACTGGACCTATCCGTCAGGTCGTATAATTGCCTCAAAAGGGCTGGCATCAACACCATAGGAGAGTTGATTCAAAAGACGCCTGAAGAGATAATGAAAGTAAGAAACCTGGGTAAAAAATCCCTGGAAGAAATTGAGGAGAAGTTGGCGGCGTTTAACCTGTCGTTCAAAAAATCCGAAGAAGCTTAAAAGGGGGTTGAGAGAATGAGAAAATTGGGAAGAGACAGTGCGCACAGAAATATGATGCTCAGGAATATGGTGACTTCGTTATTTAAGCATGGCAGAATTATAACTACAGAAGCCCGTGCCAAAGAAGTTCGCCGCCTAGCAGAGAAGATGATAACCCTTGCAAAGAGGAACGATTTGGCAGCCCGGCGTATGGTGCTTGCCGAAGTCCTAGATGAAACTACCGTGAAAAACCTTTTTGAAAAAATAGCTCCGAAATACAGTGAGAGAAACGGCGGCTATACACGAATTTTAAAAATTGGCCCGAGGCGCGGCGATTCTTCTTCCATGGTGGTTATCGAGCTCGTGTAACCCCTATTTGCTATGAATGAAGGGGGCGGTAAAATGGCCGCCGAAATTTTAGCAGAAGGCGTCTGTTACCAGTATTCCCAGTCGTCGAAGATGGCTCTTAAAGACGTGGACCTGAGGATAAGAAAAGGGGAATTTGTAGCCATAATAGGCCCGAACGGTTCGGGAAAATCCACTCTTGCAAAACTTTTCAACGGCCTTTTTGTGCCGACCAAAGGCAGGGTTACGGTCGACGGCCTTGACACGCGGGACAGGGAAAACGTTTGGAAAATACGCCAGAAGGTGGGCATGGTTTTTCAGAACCCTGACAATCAAATAGTAGCCACGGTGGTTGAAGAGGACGTGGCCTTCGGCCCCGAAAACCTGGGTGTGCCTCCTGAGGAAATAAGAAAGAGAGTGGATGAAGCCTTGGAAATAGTGGAACTGAAGGATTTCGCTCAAAAACCTCCCCACCTTCTTTCCGGAGGTCAAAAACAACGGGTTGCGATAGCCGGCATAATTGCTATGAGGCCCGATTACATTATAATGGATGAGCCCACGGCCATGCTGGACCCAGTAGGACGCAAAGAAGTCATCAACACCGTAAAGCGTCTCAACAGGGAAGAAGGCAAGACCATAGTGCTCATCACGCATTTTATGGAAGAAGCAGTGGAAGCCGCAAGGGTCATCGTGATGAGCGAAGGGCGGGTGGTGATGGAAGGCTCGCCAAGGGAAATATTTTCAAAGGTTGGTAAGCTCAAGGCAATCGGACTTGACGTACCCCAGGTTACGGAGCTTGCGCACAGGCTGAGAGGTCAGGGGCTGGCAGTTAGAAACGATGTTCTTACGATAGACGAAATGGTGGAATGCCTATGCCCATTGTTGTAAAAAATCTGACTCATATATACATGCCCGGCACCCCTTTTGAGTCGGTGGCTTTACGGGATGTGAACTGGAATGTCGAAGACGGGGAGTTTTGGGGGCTCATAGGGCACACAGGTTCGGGGAAATCCACGCTGATTCAGCATTTAAATGGGCTTTTGAAACCCACGTGGGGTGAGGTAATAGTTGACGGCGTAAACATAAGCGAACGCGGGGTAAACTTGCGGGAAATAAGGCAGAAAGTAGGTCTGGTCTTTCAATACCCCGAACATCAGCTTTTTGAAGAAACGGTGGAAAAAGACGTGGCATTCGGCCCCAAAAATTTAGGGCTGCCGGAAGAAGAAGTCACCCGGAGGGTTAAGGAAGCCCTCGAACTGGTGGGGTTGAAATATGACGAGATAAAGGACCGCTCGCCTTTCGAACTCAGCGGTGGACAGATGCGAAGGGTTGCCATAGCCGGCGTACTTGCCATGAAACCCAAAGTGCTGATTCTAGACGAGCCCACCGTGGGGTTAGACCCAAGAGGCCGCGATGAAATATTGGGGCAAATAGTCAGGCTCCGGGAAAGGCAGAATATAACCGTCATCCTTGTATCCCACAGCATGGAGGATATAGCAAAACTCGTGGACAAAATTGCGGTGATGCATAAAGGGCGGATGGTAGAAAGCGGCACTCCAAAGCAGGTGTTTAAAAATTACGAAGCCCTTGCCTCCATAGGCCTCGATATCCCCCAGGTAACCCATCTGATGATAAAGCTCAAGAATAAAGGGAAAGACGTGGCAACCGATGTGCTGACGGTGGAGGAAGCCGAGGCGGAAATTTTGAGGGCAGCGAGGAGGAAGGGTCATGCGTGAGATAACCATCGGCCAGTATATACCCGGAAATTCGGTAATACACCGGTTAGACCCGAGGACAAAAATACTCATAACCTTCGCGTTTATGGTGCTACTCTTTGTGATAGACGATTTTGCAGGTTACGCTTTCCCACTTATTTTCATAGCTGCTGCCTCGCTGCTTTCGGGAATATCTATAAAATACATGCTTCGGGGGCTCAGGCCGCTTTTAATAATCATCCTGCTGACTTTTGTGCTGAATCTTTTTATGATAAAGGGCAGGGTAATTTACGAAGTCGGTCCTCTGAGCATAACTTACGAAGGACTTTATCAGGGTACGTTCATGGTGCTGAGGTTGGTGCTTTTAATAGTTGGGACGTCGCTTTTGACGCTAACCACTTCGCCCATTTCGCTAACCGATGGAATCGAAAGCCTCTTGAAGCCCTTCAGCAAAGTCGGAGTACCGGCTCACGAGCTCGCTATGATGATGACCATTGCATTGAGGTTTATACCGACTTTGATGGAAGAAACCGACAAGATAATGAAAGCCCAGATGGCCAGGGGTGCCGACTTTTCCAGCGGGAATATAGTAAAAAGGGCGCAAAGCCTGGTTCCGCTCTTGGTGCCGCTTTTCATCAGCGCATTCAGAAGGGCGGACGACCTTGCCATGGCTATGGAATCTAGGTGCTACCGCGGCGGCGAAAACCGAACCCGAATGAAGACGCTTAAAATGACCCGCGAAGATTTATTTGCTTTTGTTGCTACCGGCATTTTTGCAGCTGGATGTTTAGCAAGCCGCTTTTTGTGGTAGGTGACTGTTTTGAACGTTAAAATTTTACTAGAATACGACGGCAGCAATTACCACGGATGGCAGAGGCAAAAAAACGCCTTGACGATTCAGGAGGTAGTTGAAGAGGCGGTTTACAAGGTTACCGGAGAAAAAGTGAAGGTCATAGGAGCCGGAAGAACCGATGCGGGCGTACATGCCCGGGGACAGGTAGCGAATTTTCACACAAACTGCCGCATACCTGTGGAGCGGCTGCCGTATGCAATAAACAGTCATCTTCCGGAAGATATAGTGGTGAAGGGTGCGGAAGAGGTACCCGATGATTTTCATGCCCGTTACAGCGCAAAAGCCAAGGTTTACACCTATACCATATACAATGCACCTTTTCCGTCGCCACTTATGAGAAAATACAGCTATTTTTATCCCCATATTCTAGATGTGGAAGCAATGCAGGAAGCGGCCAAGGCATTCGTAGGTGTACACGATTTTACGGCATTCAGGGCATCAGGGAGCCCGGTTAAGTCGTCGATTAGAAATGTCATGAGGTTGGAAGTTAAAAAAAATAAGGACGTAATTACCATCGAAGTTGAAGCTGACGGATTTTTATACAACATGGTAAGAATAATCGCAGGAACCTTGCTGGAGGTTGGGAGCGGAAAGAGGACTCCTGAAGAGATTCCCTCGGTGATTAGCTCTAGAGATAGGGAAAGGGCTGGTATAACGCTGCCGGCTCATGGCCTGTGTCTCGAAAAGGTCGTGTATTGAATGAACTGCTTGACACTGATGGAGGCTTATAATAAAATAACCTTGTGGTTTAAGGAGGGATAGGATGAGCACGTACATGGCTAAAAAAGGTGAAATAAAGCGGGAATGGTACGTTATAGATGCTACGGATAAGCCTTTAGGAAGACTGGCCGCTCAGGTGGCAAAAATTTTGAAAGGAAAGCACAAACCCATTTATACTCCCCACGTGGATACGGGCGACCACGTGATAATAGTGAACGCCGAAAAAGTAATTCTTACGGGCAAAAAGCTGGACAAAAAGATATACTACCGACATTCCCTTTATCCTGGCGGTTTGAAGGCCGAAACCTACCGGCACTTTTTACAGAGGGCCCCCGAAAAGGCAATATACAAGGCTGTGTGGGGCATGCTTCCCCATAATTCTCTTGGACGGAAGATGATTAAAAAACTGAGGGTTTACAGGGGACCGGAACACCCCCATCAAGCCCAGCAGCCTAAAGAATTGCAGTACGAGGGATAAGGAAGGAGGTTGGGCATGAAAGAAGCTATCTTGACCACGGGCAGGAGGAAGACTTCCGTTGCCAAGGTATGGTTGACACCGGGGACCGGCAAGATACTTATAAACAAGAGGGCTTTTGAAGATTACTTTCCCCTTGAGACACTGAGGAGCGACATTTTAAAACCCCTGGTGGTCACCAACACTTTGGGCAAGTTCGACATAATAGCCAGCGTAAAGGGCGGCGGTATATCAGGCCAGGCCGGTGCGGTAAGACTCGGTATCGCGAGAGCTTTGGTGCAGGTGGACGAAGCGTACAGGCCGATGCTGAGAAAAGAGGGATTGCTCACCCGCGATCCGCGAATGGTGGAAAGGAAAAAGTACGGCCTCAAGAAAGCCCGTCGTGCGCCGCAGTTTTCCAAGAGGTAAAGAAGGACATCGTCCTTCTTTTTTTTTTTGATGCTGATAATTCTTTCTATATTTTAACAAACTATAACTGGACAAAAATCTTATAAATATATAGAATTAAATCAGATTCAAATTAATAACAATTTTTAGGAGGGACCAACATGTATGACCTTGCTATAATCGGTGCAGGCCCTGCTGGACTTTCGGCTGCCATCTACGGTGCCAGGGCCAGGCTTTCAACGGTGATTATCGAAAAGATGTATCCGGGTGGCCAGGCTGCGATTACGGACATTATCGAAAACTACCCCGGATTTACCGAAGGTATAGGCGGGGCGGAGCTCACCGAGGCCATGAAAAAGCAGGCCGAAAGATTCGGCGCCCAGTTTTTAAACGGCGAAGTGGAAAAAATCGAAAAACAAAACGAAAAGTTTTTATTGCACCTCAAAAATGAGACCGTAGAGGCCAAGACGGTGATACTCGCAATGGGAGCCCAGGCAAGGAGGCTTGGCGTAAAAGGCGAAAAGGAGTTTACCGGCAAAGGGGTATCATACTGCGCTACCTGCGATGGAGCCTTCTATACGGACAGGACCGTAATGGTCATAGGCGGCGGCGATACGGCCATTGAAGAGGCTCTTTTTCTCACCCACTTTGCCAGGAGCGTGACCGTAGTGCACCGCAGAAACGAACTTAGGGCCACAAAAATACTGCAGGAAAGGGCTTTTAAAAACGAAAAGATTAAATTTATCTGGGATTCGGTGGTTGAGGAAATAAGGGGCGCCGATGCCGTGCAGGAGGTCGTGGTGAAAAACTTGAAGACCGGGGAGACCACATCGATTCCGGTGGACGGCGTATTTGTTGCCATAGGTTGGGACCCCAACACGGCCATAGTGAAGGATTTGGTAAAGCTGAACGAAAAGGGATACATAATCACCGACGAAAACATGGCAACCGGCGTGCCCGGGCTTTTCGCGGCCGGTGACATAAGGGAAAAGTCCCTGCGCCAGGTGGTAACTGCAGTGGCCGACGGAGCGGTGGCAGCGGTTTCGGCCGAAAAGTATTTAGAAGAACACCAGATGAGGTAAAGTGGCTTAACAAGGGAAAATAAAAAAGTTGCATGGGAGAAGACTAAAGAGCGTAGATAAGAGCGTTTTTGTAGTGGGTTTAGGAATATCAGGGAATGAAAAACAAAAAAGTATAAAAATAAAAATAAAAAAAGTAAAAAAAGGATTATGGTTCAAAAACCATAATCCTTTTTTTTAACTCTTGTGCCGGGATATCAGTTCATCGATGAGGTTGCTTAACCCCATGTCTTCCTCTACCAAAGCCATCATTAAGTGAAAAAGTAGATCCGCTCCTTCGTAGGCAATTTCCCGGTTGTCTTTATTTTTAGATGCGATTATAAATTCGCCCGCTTCCTCCGCTACTTTTTTTAAAATCCTGTCCTTTCCTTCGGAAAATAGCTTTGAAGTATAGGAACCTTCTTTCTTAACTTCTTTCCTTTGCCTTAAAAGGTCTTCCAGATAATAAAGGAAACCGCCCTTGGGAAAACCGGATTCCATAATCTTATTGAAAAAGCAACTTTTTTTGCCGGTATGACACGTCGGGCCCCGGGGTTTGGCCAGTATCAACAAGGCGTCCGCATCGCAGTCGGCATACACGGCCTTTACTTTCAGGTAATTCCCGGAAGTTTCACCTTTAAGCCAGAGTTTTTTGCGCTCTCTGCTGTAAAAATGCACAAGACCGGTCTCCAGCGTTTTTTCGAAAGCTTCTTCATTTTGGTAGCCCAGCATGAGCACTTCGAAGGTCGCTTCATCCTGTACTACTACCGGCACAAGGCCTGAAAGATCTTTCTTTAAATCGTCAAATTTCAACAAGGCGAACCGGTACCCCCTTTTCCTGCAGGAATTTTTTCGCCTCGCTTATGGTGTAAACCCCGTAGTGGAAGATGGAGGCGGCGAGAACCGCATCCGCTCCGCCTAAAGTCAGGGCTTCGTAAAGGTGCTCAAGGCAGCCCGCTCCCCCGGAAGCTATTACGGGGATATTTACACTGCCCGTTATGAGTTTTAAAAGTTCGAGGTCGTAGCCCCTCTTCGTTCCGTCCCTGTTCATGCAGGTGAGGAGTATTTCGCCGGCGCCTAAAGATTCGGCTTCTTTTGCCCAGGATACCGCGTCCATTCCGGTGGGAGTTCTTCCGCCGTCGATGTAAACTTCGTAGAACTTTCCGTTGAATTTTGCATCTATAGCCACGACGATGCATTGTCTGCCGAAAGTCATGGCTCCTCTTTTAATCAGGCTCCTGTCCCTTACAGCGGCGGAATTTATCGAAACTTTATCGGCACCTGCCCTTAAAATGGCCCTTATATCCTCGATATCCGATATGCCCCCGCCGATCGTGAAGGGAATGAAAACCTTCTCCGCAGTCCTCCTGCAGAGTTCAACCACCGTCTTTCTTTTTTCGTAAGAAGCGGTAATATCAAGAAAGACCAGCTCGTCGGCTCCGGCCTCGTCGTAAAACGCCGCAAGTTCCACGGGGTCTCCGGCATCCCTCAGCGATAAAAACTCGATCCCTTTCACCACCCGGTTGTCCTTGACGTCAAGGCAGGGGATTATTCTCTTGGTCAGCATAAGAAAGCACCTCTTTTATCCTTATAGTGCCCTCGTAAAGCGCCTTTCCTATTATCACGCCGGAAATACGGGGGATTGAAAGCAAAACTTTTACGTCATTTTCGTCCCTTATGCCTCCGGAATAGATTATCCTGCCCCATAGCTTTGCTATTAAAGTTTCTATCCTTGCCTTTTCGAGGCCGGAGAGAGTTCCGTCGAGGTCGGTGTCGGTCACTACAAAACCCGAAGGTCCGATACTTTCCAGAACATCTTTTACCTTTTCAAAAGGGAGCGAACTTTCCCAGCCCTTTGTCGCAAGCTCGTTACCCTTAAAGTCAAGGGCTACAAAAAGTTTATCCGCCAATATTTCCCTGACCTTAAAAAGGAAATCCGCAGAGGTGAGGGCTTTTGTTCCCACTATTATTCTGTCGACCCCGGTATCTTTTAGCATTTTCACCGCTTCAATGCTTCTTATTCCCCCGCCAACCTGTATCATGCCCGTGAATATTTTGCGGATTTCCAGAATGGTATCGATATTTTTCGGGACGCCTTCAAAGGCACCGTCTAAGTCCACCAAGTGGAGGTATCTTATTCCCATATCCTGCCATTTCCTTGCAAACTCCACCGCATTGCCGTACACTTTGGCTGTGCTCCTATTACCTTTATACAACCGGACGGCCTTTTTTCCCATTATGTCAATGGCCGCAATTATTTCCATATACAATCCTCCCGAAATTTTCCAGAATCTTAAGTCCCTTTTTGCCGCTTTTTTCCGGGTGAAACTGAAAGGCAAAGATATTTTCTGACTCTACGGCTGCGATAAACTTTTCTTGATAATTGGAAATGCCTAAGGCAAAAGGCGTATATTCCCTTAAAAAGGGAAGGTAGTATGAATGCACGAAATAAAAGAATTCCTCGCCATCAAGGCCGTTTGCGATGGGCGAGTTTTTTATGAACCTAACTGAATTCCACCCCATGTGGGGGACTTTGACATCGCTTTTAAAAAGGATAAACCTCCCGGGAAACTTTGAAAAACCGGGAAATTCGGGGCTTTCTTCGCTTCCCTCGAAAAGAAGCTGCATGCCGAGGCAGATTCCCAGGAAAGGTTTTTCGGCGAGCGCATCTTTTATGGCCTGCCAGAGGCCGCGGCTTTTTATATTGGCCACGGCCTGCCCGAAATTTCCCACGCCCGGCAGCACCACGCCTTTTGCCTTTTTGATTTTGCTTTCTTCCGACACTATCCTGGCTTCAAATCCCAGGTGAGTAAAAGCTTTTTGGACGCTCATCAGGTTTCCCATACCGTAATCTACAATGGCTATCATTTAAATCACGCCCTTAGTGGAAGGTATCCTGTCGTCAACGAGTGCCTTCGCCGATTTCAGACACATTCCGAGACCCTTAAATGCCGATTCCATGATATGATGGCCGTTTTCACCGGACAGGCCCTTTATGTGAAGGGTCAGCTCCCCGCCCCGTACGAATCCCAGGAAAAATTCCTTAAAACTTTCGCCTTTTACCTTTCCCACCCATTCGGGAACAGAAAGGTCGTAATTAAGGTGGGACCTTCCGGAAAGGTCGAGGCTCACCAGAACCAACGCTTCGTCCATGGGAACAGCAGACCATCCGAATCGGGCTATGCCTCTCTTTTCACCCAGGGCGCCTTTTATGGCCTGTCCCAGCACTATTCCCGTATCTTCCATAAGATGGTGTTCATCCACCTCCAAATCTCCCGAAGCATAGACTTCCAGGTCTATTTTTGAAAAAAAACAAAAAAGGGAAAGGAAATGGTTGAAAATTCCAATCGGGGTTTTAACCGTACTTTTCCCGCTGCCGTCCAGATTCAAAGCCACCTTGATTTGAGTTTCGCTTGTTTTCCTTTCTAGTGCCGCGGTTCGCATCCCGCAAATTCCCTCCCGTTTCTAATTTTTAACGAAAGATAATGGGCCGGTAGGCCTTCGGCTTTAGCAATTTCGCCGGCACAGGGAGAAAGGGCAAAAAAACCTGCAGGGGTTGCCGAGATTAGACTCGTTGCCTTCATGAAATTTTCGGCGGAAAGCCCCGAAGAAAACCGCGATGTGCCGCTGGTAGGCAGGACGTGGCTCGGACCTAAGATGTAATCGCCCAAAGCCTCGGCCGAGAAAGGCCCGAGGAAGACGGCTCCAGCGTTCTTTATATACCCGATGTAAGTCCGGGGATTTTTTACCATGAGTTCCAGGTGCTCCGGCGCGATTCGGTTTGAGATTTCAATGGCCTCATATACATCCTTTACCTTAATGGCTCCGCCCCATTTAGAAAGGGACGACGACGCGGTCTTTCCGCTTTCGAGGGTGGCAAGGAAAGACTGCAGAGCGATTCTTACTTCTTCGATCAAACTTTCGTCGCAGGAAAGAAGTATCGATGTGGCATTTTCATCGTGTTCTGCCTGCGCAAGCAAATCGGCGGCCACCCACCGGGGATTGGCCGAACTGTCGGCTATCACCACCACTTCGGAAGGACCGGCGAAGCCGTCGATACCCACTACGCCAGACACTTCGCGCTTGGCTTCGGCCACATATACGTTGCCTGGCCCCACTATTTTGTCGACTCTTGGAATGGTTTCCGTCCCGTAGGCGAGGGCGAAAATGGCCTGAGCACCCCCTACCGTGTAAAGCTCTGTTACGTTGCATAATTTTAAGGCGTATAAAACGGCGGGATGCGGGGGTTCAGCTTTGGGCGGAGTGACGGCGACTATTTTTTTGACGCCCGCCACCAGCGCGGGCACTATATTCATCAAGACGGATGAAGGGTAAGCGGCGCTGCCTCCGGGTATATAAACGCCTACGCTTTCGACGGGCTTGTAAATTTTCCCCATAAGGTTGCCGTAATTGTCGAAAAAGAGCTTGTTCTGAGGTTTTATCCTTTCGTGAAAATCGAAAATCCTTTCAAAAGCAAGGTCCATAGCCTTTTTTAAAGAGGGCGAGATGGACTTTTCGCTTTCTTCAATCCCCTTTGCCGGGAACCTCATAGTATTTTTGTTCAAAGTTACTCCGTCTAGTTCCGAGGTAAGCCTGATTAAGGCATCGTCTCCGGAGGAGAGCACCATTTCTTTGATTTTTTTTACGGCATCGCGGGCTTTTTCGAAACTTTGTGCTCTTTTTCTGAGCCGTTCAAAAAGTTCATGTTCCGTGAGAACCGGAAGCATTTGACCCACTCCTTTCCTCCACGTAAATACGGGCTTTTTCAAAAAATTCAAGCATCGAGTCCCTTTTTAGTTTCCAGCTGAAGGGATTGGCGATGAGGCGTGCGGAGGACGAAAAAAAAGGTTTTATTATGGAAAGATTGTTTTCTTTCAATGTCTTGCCGGTGGCCACTAGGTCCACGATGTAAGTCGAAAGTCCGAGAAGGGGTGCAAGTTCTATGTTCCCGTGCAGCTTTATTATCCTTGCCCTTATCCCTTCTTTGGAGAGGAAGTGAGAAGCAAGATTAGGATATTTTGTAGCAACCCTTACGTTGTTTAAAAACTTCGGGTCTTCCTTTTCTCTTCCGGCAAGGCAGAGGGTGCACCGGCCGTATCTTAAATCCAAAAGTTCCATTACGTCCGGCTTCATCTCGGCTATGACATCCTTACCCACTATTCCAAAATCGGCAGCTCCGTGCTCGACGTAGACGGGGACGTCGAAGTTTCTCGTTACGACAACTTTCATCTTTGCTCTCGTGTCCGTAAATATGAGCTTTCGGTTTTCCTCTTTTTTTAGCTGATTTGCCGGGAAGCCGATGTATTCGAGAAGTTTTAGACTTTCATCAAAAAGGTTGCCCTTCGGTACAGCTACGGTTAAGTACTCCATTTTGTATCCTCCTACTACAGACCCAGGATGTAATTTAAATTCAGAGCGATGCCGAATCCATTTTTGTCAATGCCAAACATTTTCGATAAAAAGCCGTAACGGCCGCCCTTACCGATGGACGTTTTGTTTTGGTCGTAAATTTCAATCATAGGACCGTTGTAGTAGTCGAAATCGAGGACGAGTGAGGGGTCGAAATCCACCGGAATATTAAAAAGGCTATTTTTTAACTTTTCCAGGAAATTTTCCATTTCGGGCCTAAAATCGACGGAATTTTTTCCGGACAAGAGGGTGTCAAATAAATCCTCCCGTTGTTCGGGAAAAAGAGCGGAAGCTAGTTCGTTAAGCATTATAAAATCTTTGCACTTTATGGCATGAAGGATTTTTTCAAGGCTTTCCGCGGGGAGATGTTCGGCTGAAAGCAATCTTTTTAAGTATTCCGCCTCCGAAACAGAAATTCTTAAGCCTTTTACACCGGTTCCCTTTAAAAACTCAAAAATGCCCTTAATTAACTCTATTTCACCATCCACGTCTCCTCCTATTATCTCTGCGCCGAACTGGATGATCTCCCTCGGCCTTCCCATGGACCCTTCGAAAAAGCGAAAAACACTTCCGCAGTAGAAAACCTTGAGAGGGAAGGAAATTTTTTCCGAGTTCATCTTTAAGAAGCGGGCTAGGGAAGTGGTGTAGTCCCACCGGAGCGCCAGTATATCGCCGCTTTTGTCTATGAATTTAAAAATTTTGTTTTTTGGCACAAGGGAAAAATCGGAAAGCTCGTAGTTTTCTATGAGCGACGGGGAAAATTCTCTGTATCCCTTATTTACGAAGATATCCGCGAAATGGTTTTCAAGCCTTCTTTTCGCGGCTGCTTTTTCGAATTCTAGGTCGAAAAAACCCGCCGGCAGCGAAAGCTCGTTTTTTAAATTCATGTTACCATCTCCTTTTATATTTTAACATAGTAATATATTAAATTGAAAAAATCAAGGTGTTTTTTGAAACTTAAATAAAAAAATTAGTTGCATATATATGCGACAGTATGTATAATTATAATAACAAATCAAGGGGGTGAATCTGTTGAAGGCAGATGTCCTGGAATTTCAAAAGGATACGGACCTTAAAGGGAAAGACCTCCTGGGGATGTGTGATTTGAGCAAGAGCGAGATTGCAGAAATCATAAAGTTTGCCCGGCTAATTAAGAGGATTAGAACATACGGAGGAGATTTCACACCGCTAAAAGGGAAGACCCTGGGGATGATATTTCAAAAACCCTCTACTCGAACGAGAGTGTCCTTTGAGGTGGCCATGTGGCAGCTGGGTGGCTATGCCCTGTTTTTAAACAAAAACGACCTCCAGCTGGGGCGGGGAGAAACGCTAGAGGACACAGCCAGAGTCCTTTCGAGGTACCTAGACGGGATAGTCATCAGGGCGTATTCGCATGAGGACGTGAAAATCCTCGCCAAATACGCGGATGTCCCAGTGATAAACGGGCTTTCCGATTTTGAACACCCCTGTCAGGTGCTGGCGGACTTTTTGACAATATTAGAAAAAAAGAACGCCCTTGCGGGACTTAAACTGGCCTTTATAGGCGATGGGGCCAACAATATGGCAAATTCCCTGATCTTCGGTTGCGCCAAAATGGGTATAAACCTAGCCATCGGGGCGCCGAAGGGCTACCAGCCGGAGCCGGAAGTGCTGGAAAAAGCGTTTTTCCATGCCAAATCGAACAATTCCCTCATCGTAGTGACGGAAGACCCGAAAGAAGCGGCAATGGACGCCGATGTAATATACACCGATGTCTGGACCAGCATGGGACAGGAAGCAGAGGAAAGCGAAAGGAAAAAGACTTTTTCGGGATACCAGGTAAACGAAGAGCTTCTTAGAGCGGCAAAACCCGACGTCATCGTCATGCACTGCCTGCCGGCACACCGGGGTGAGGAAATCACGGAAGAGGTCATCGAAGGGCCCAATTCGGTGGTGTTCGACCAGGCTGAAAACCGCCTACACATCCAAAAGGCAATCCTTACGCTTTTGCTGTGATTAAAAAAATAAGAAAAAGGAGGATGTTCTGCATGAAAAAGGTAGTGCTCGCTTATTCTGGAGGGCTCGACACCTCTGTTGCCATAAAGTGGCTGAAGGAAAAATACGACTGCGAGGTAGTAGCGTTCTGCGCTGACTTGGGAGAGGGGAAGGACCTGGATTATATAAAGGAAAAGGCGGTGCGCATAGGTGCTGAAAAATGCTACGTGGCAGACGTCAAGGAAGAATTCATAAAAGATTACGCCTTTAAAGCCCTAAAAGCCAACGCACTTTACGAGGGAGTATACCCCATCAGCACCGCGCTTTCAAGACCCCTTATTGCCAAATACCTGGTGGAAATCGCAAAGAAAGAAGGGGCCTTTGCGGTGGCTCACGGCTGTACCGGCAAGGGCAACGACCAGGTGAGGTTCGATTTGTCGGTAGCGGCGCTTGCGCCGGAGCTGAAAGTTATAGCCCCGGTGAGGGAATGGACCATGTCCCGGGAGGGAGAAATCGATTACGCTGCCAAAAACGGCATTCCCGTCCCGGTTGGGAAGGAAAACCCATTCAGTATAGACCAGAACCTCTGGGGAAGGAGCATAGAATGCGGAATATTGGAAGACCCGTGGGTTGAACCACCCGAGGAGGCCTTCGAGTGGACGATTTCTCCCGAGAAGGCTCCTGATGAACCCGCCTATGTCGAGATAACCTTTGAAAAGGGCACTCCCGTTGCCGTGGATGGAAAAGAGATGACGCCGGCCGAACTTGTGGCAAATCTCAATAAAATTGCAGGAAGTCATGGTTTCGGAAGGATAGACCACGTGGAGGACAGACTTGTGGGCATAAAATCCAGGGAAGTTTACGAATGTCCCGCATCACTCTTGCTTATTGAAGCCCACAGGCACCTGGAGAGCCTGACGCTGCCGAGGGAAGTTCTGCATTTTAAATACATCATCGAGCAAAAATACGCCGAAATTATATACAACGGCCTGTGGTTTTCGCCGCTGAAAAAAGCCCTGGATGCCTTTATAGAAGAGACCCAGGAGGTCGTGAGTGGCACCGTCAGGGTAAAATTATACAAAGGCAACGCCACAGTGGTGGGAAGAAAATCGCCCCATTCACTTTACGACGTAAAGCTTGCCACCTATGCGGAGGGAGACCTTTTCGACCACAAGGCGGCAGTCGGTTTCATCGCCCTGTGGGGACTGCCCACGAAGGTCTACGCCCAGGTAAATAAGAAGGAGTACTAGTAGTGGAGGGGAGTCTGCAATGAAAAAGCTATGGGCCGGGAGGTTTGAAAAGGAAACCGACGGCCTTGTTGAAAAATTCACAGCCTCAATCGATTTCGACAGGAAGCTCTACGAGCAGGACATATTGGGCAGCATGGCCCACGCCAGGATGCTGGCCAAAACGGGGATAATTTCAAAACAGGAAGCGGCGGAGATTATAAGGGGACTTTTAGAAATAAAGTTGGAGATAGAACGGGGTCAATTTCCCTTCACCTTCGAACTTGAAGACATCCACATGCACATCGAAAAAAGGCTTTTTGAAAAAATAGGGCCGGTGGCCGGAAAACTCCACACTGCCCGGAGCCGAAACGACCAGGTGGCACTAGACCTGCACCTTTACGTGAAGCAGAAAATTTCCGAGGTGGTCGGGAAAATCGACAAAGTAATGAAAGTCCTTTGGAAACTGGCGGAGGAAAACCGGGATGCGGTTATGCCCGGCTACACCCACCTTCAGAGGGCACAGCCGGTTACCCTCGCCGTGCACTTCGACGCCTATTATCAAATGCTCAAAAGGGATAAGGAGCGCTTTTATTCGGCAATGAAAGGAGCGGACATGATGCCCCTCGGGGCCTGTGCACTGGCCGGGACCACGCTTCCCATAGACAGGGAGTACACCAGGGAGCTCCTCGGGTTTTCCAAAATGTACGAAAATACCATGGATGCCGTAAGCGACAGGGACTTCGTAATAGAATTCATATCCTGCTCGGCCATCCTCATGGTGCACCTTTCAAGGATGGCGGAAGACCTGATATTGTGGAGCACTTCCGAATTCGACTTTATAGAGCTGGACGACGGCTTTGCGACCGGAAGCAGCATAATGCCGCAGAAGAAGAACCCGGACGTATTGGAGCTCATCCGGGGAAAGGCAGGGAGGGTCTTCGGAAACCTGATGGCTGTTCTTGCGCTCATGAAAGGCCTGCCGCTCTCGTACAACAGGGATATGCAGGAAGACAAAGAGCCGCTTTTTGATACGGTGGACACTGTAATTTCCTGCCTGGAAGTGCTTCCCGGGCTTCTTTCGACCATGAAAATCAAAAAGGAGAACATGATGAAGGCCGTCGAAGACAGTTTCGCCGACGCCACCTATTACGCCGAGTATCTGGTAAAAAAGGGCATGCCCTTTCGAGCGGCTCACGAAATAGTGGGGAAAATGGTGTCTTACTGCATCAAGAAGAATAAAAAGTTGAAGGATTTGAGCCTTGTCGAATTAAAGAATTTTTCCGAGCTTTTCAGTGAAGATGTGCTGGGACTTTCTTATAATCCCGAGAATGTTAAAAATATAAAGGCTTTATGAAACTTAGCTCACCTTCCGGTGGGCTAACTCAAATCTCGAACAATATAAAAAGGATTTAAGGGAAAAACACAAAATGAAAAGCCGGGGGTATTTGATGCCCCCGGCCGGCTGTTATAATCCAAGCAGTGTGAGCATGAAGCCCAGCACTATGAAAAATGCGATGGTGACCGTCAGAAAGACGTCGTATTTTCTTTTTAATAAAGCCGTAATTCCACAGTATAAAATTATAGACAGTATAATGGAAAAAATCGCATAAATTGCTTTCAGCCCGAAAGTTTCGGTGAGCAAGGCGTGAATTTTTTTCAGTACGATGAACTTGGGTTCGATGTTTACTTCTATGAATTCTATTATCCTGTCGTTGATTTGGTGGTTCACGGGCAAAATCAACATCATTTTAAACCGTTTTCTTTTTCCAGTTTTTTATTGAAAGCCGAATGGATCATGCCCAGCATGATTCCAAACATCGCCGTGTAAACCCAGGCGAAACCTTCCTTCACAAAGGGAAGGTAATAGAGAGCTTCGTATACTTTGTTGAGGTTTAACCCGGCGGCCGACAAACCGTCGACGATGCTTATAAGCAGCGTGAAAATAGCGGCGTAAGCATAGCAGCGCTCGTTTTTGATGAACGAACTGAAGGCGTTCATTAAGATTAAAACTATGACCACCGGATACACCGATACCAGAATGGGGACAGAAAATTTAATGATTTTTTCCACTCCAAACGCACCGATGAAAGCGCTTAAGAGGGATATTATTACCACCATGGCTTTGTAGCTTATTTTGTTTTTGGTCAAACGGCTGAAGTATTCTGCCGCAGTTGCCGTTAAACCTACCGAGGTGGTAAGGCAAGCGAGGGAAACCGCAAGGCCGAGGGCTACCTTTCCGAAACTGCCGAGTTCCTTTTCCACTATGGAAATTAATAATGCCGTTTTGCCGATTTCTCCGTCAAAGAGGGTCGAGGCGGTGGCCCCAAGATACATAAGACCTCCGTATACGAAAAGCAGCCCGAGAGCGGCTATTAGTCCGGAAATAATCGTCAATTTAATCTTCTCTTGTGCTTTTTCATATCCTCTTTCTCGAACTGCGTTTATTATTATGCCGGCAAAAACTATAGAAGCAAGGGCGTCCATGGTCTGGTATCCTTCGGAAAAAGACCTTCCAAAAGGATTGGCTATATTCGATTCGGCAAATCCGCCAATGGGATTTATTATGCCTTTAATTATTATTACCGCCAGCATTGCAAGAAGGGAAGGAGTCAGAATTTTGCCTATATAGTCTATAACCTTGGATTGGTTTATAGTGAAATATATATTTATCAAAAAGTAAATTAATGATGCCGCCAATATGTTGAAATCCGGCATGATAGGGGCTATGCCCATTTCGTATGTGGTTGCTCCCGTCCTCGGGATTGCAAGGAGCGGACCTATGCACAAAACTATGGCGAAATAAAGTCCGTTAGCGAAAGCTTTGCCAACCTTTCCGGCGAAATTTTCAAAACTTCCTTCGTGTTGGGCCATCGTGATGATACCTAAAAGGGGTAGACCGATTCCTGTGAGCATGAAGCCCATTAGACCCAAAAACCATTTATCCCCTAGTTGAAAGCCTATGTATGGCGGGAAGATTAGGTTACCCGCTCCGAAAAACATGGCAAAGAGGGCAAAGCCGATTACCATTACATCGTTTATTTTTTTGTGCATGGTTTTGATACCTCCCGCGAATTGTAAATAATTTTTAGCATTGAAAAGCTTTTTTAAAACAACAACATTATACCATAATTTTAATCTATTCGAACAGGGGCCTCAATTGACAAAAAAAGAAAAGAGCCGAACATTTTAAATGCCGGCTCTGACTTAATGAGTTTTTCGCTCTATAAAATCCGAATACGGCTCGATGTGAATTAGAATTTGATTTGCACCCTTGAATTTCTGGCGCAGCTCTTCTTCTATCAGGTGATGAAGCCTGTGGGATTCTTGGACGGTCATGGAAGGGTTCACCAGTATATGAAGGTCGACTGAAAAATCATCCTCTCGGCCGCGAGTTCGGACTCCGTGGCAGTCCTTCACTCCATTTATGCCTTTTATGAACGAGATTATTTCCTCTGGTTCTATTACAGCGGCGTCGCAAAGCACTTTGCTGGTCTCTCTTATTATTTCCGCTCCCGTCTTTAAAATCAGCAATGCTATTATTAAGGATATCAGAGGGTCTGCCAGAGTATAGCCGGTTTTAACAGCCAGCAACCCTAAAAGGACTGAAAGGGAAACGTACACATCGCTTTTGGTATGGGCCGCATCGGTCAGCAAAATCTGGCTGTGGAGCTTTTTTCCTTCTCTGCTTTCGTAAAAAATTACTGCCAAGTTCACTAATATCGTTATAATCATGACTAAAAGACTGAGGGTATTTATTTCGGGAATCTGATGGTGCAAAAATCTCTCGAAAGCACCTTTAATTATGTTGAGGCTTACGAAAAACAACATCAAAGCTAGTGCCGTTGCTGTAAATGCCTCGAACTTACCGTGCCCGTAGGGATGCGTGGCGTCTGCCGGTTTTGAAGCTATGGCGGCGCCGATGAGCCCTATTACGTTGTTGCTGGCGTCGGAAAGGGAGTGAAAACCGTCTGCGACCATACTGGAGGAAGATATAAGATGACCAGCAGCTATTTTTAAAACGGCTACCGAAAGGTTTAGAAACATTACGCTCCATAAAACCCTTCTTATTTTTTTATAATTTGCCGTCGTGTCATTCATAGTTTTTCCTCCCGGAAATTAAAAAATCGAAGCACGATGGCATTGCGATGAATTATAACACAACCGCGATGCATGGTCAATACGGATGATTTTGTTTCGGCTTTATAACATATTATATTAACAGTCGGGATTGTTGTTCCTGAAGAGACGGGTTAAATATAGAAAATTCTTGACAGCTTTCTTTCACTGCATTATAATAACAAAAGTATGAGGAGGGGAGGCTAAAAAGGGCGTTTGAAAGTGTAAAATAGCCTAAAAAATTAAATTAAAAAGTAGCTATTGACATAGATTAGTATAAATATATTATTTTTTCAAAGGGGAGAAAGTACATGTCTAAGAAGGAAGTAGTACTTACTCAAGAAGGGTTAAAAAAATTAGAGGAAGAACTTCAGTACCTGAAGTCCGTGAAAAGAAAGGAAGTTGCCGACCGCATAAAGCAAGCCATTGCCTTTGGCGACCTTAGCGAGAATTCCGAATACGATGATGCTAAAAATGAACAGGCTTTCATTGAAGGTAAGATTGCCATGCTTGAAGAAAAGCTGAGAAACGCCAAAGTTATAGATGATGCCGACATATCAACGGATATGGTTACTTTGGGTTCGAAAGTCCTTGTAAGGGATTTAGACACCGGTGAAGTTATAGAATATACCATCGTGAGTTCGGCGGAAGCCAATCCCATCGAGCTTAAGATTTCCAATGAATCACCCGTAGGCAAGGCTCTTATAGGGGCGAAGAAGGGGGACGTCATCGAGATAAATGTTCCTGCCGGACTGGTAAAGTATAAAATAGAGGAGATTAAAAAGTAATAAATGGAGGGTGAATAAATGGAAAATATGGAGCTTGAAGGCAACGAAATAATCAAAGCAAGGATACAGAAATTGGAAGAACTTCGCAGGATGGGGGTAAATCCATACGGCCAAAAATACAACCGGACTCATAATTGCCTGGAAATAAAAGAGAACTTCGAAGAGCTGGAAGGCAAAGACACTTCCGTTGCTGGTCGAATAATGGCCATACGCGGCCACGGCAAAGCGGCCTTTTTTGACATACAGGATGAAAAAGGCCGCCTCCAAATTTACATAAAAAAGGATCACGTGGGCGATGAAAATTACGAAATTTTTAAGAAACTGGACATAGGAGATATTGTGGGTATAAAGGGAAAGGTATTCAAGACCCAAAAGGGAGAAATATCGGTAATGGCCGATGAGGTCACGCTGCTTGCCAAGTCCCTCAGGCCCTTGCCGGAGAAGTGGCACGGGTTGAAAGACGTGGATACCAGGTACCGCCAGCGTTATCTGGACCTGATTGTTAACCCCGATGTGAGAAGGACTTTCGTCCTGAGAAGCAAAATAATAAAGGCTATGCGGGATTACTTGGACGCCCGTGGATTTATGGAAGTGGAAACGCCGGTGCTCACACCCCTTGCCGGCGGTGCCGCGGCGAGGCCTTTTATCACCCATCACAATGCACTCGACATGGATTTGTATCTGCGCATAGCCACGGAACTTTATCTGAAGAGGCTCATAGTTGGCGGATTTGAAAAGGTGTACGAAATAGGCAAGGATTTTAGAAATGAAGGCATATCCATAAAGCACAACCCGGAGTTCACGATGATAGAACTTTATCAGGCTTATGCCGATTATCACGATATGATGGAGCTTACCGAAGACATGATCTCCCATATTGCAAAAGAGGTTCTGGGTACCACCAAGGTTGTTTACCAAGGCGAGGAAATTGACCTTACCCCGCCCTGGCAGAGGATGACCATGAAAGAAGCCGTAAAAAAATACACCGGCGTGGATTTCGATGAAATAAAAACCGATGAGGAGGCCAGGGAGATTGCGAAAAAGTTGGGGGTAGAGGTGGAAGATAAAGACACGAAAGGGAAAGTATTGAACGCTATTTTCGAAGAAAAGGTCGAGGAACACCTGGTGCAGCCCACTTTCATAATGGATTATCCGATTGAGATATCGCCCTTAGCAAAGAGAAAGGAAGACGACCCCGACTTCACCTATCGTTTCGAGCTTTTCATAACCCGCAGGGAGATGGCGAACGCTTTCTCGGAGCTGAACGATCCCATCGACCAGAGGGAAAGGTTTTTAGAGCAGCTTAAAGAAAGAGAAGCGGGGGATGAAGAAGCCCATGCCTTCGACGAGGATTTTATTATCGCCCTCGAATACGGCATGCCTCCTACCGGCGGGCTTGGGATTGGAATAGATAGATTGGTCATGCTCCTTACGGATTCGTATTCCATAAGGGATGTAATCCTGTTCCCGACCATGAGACCCAAGTCCTAAATCGAAGAAAAAAGAGATAAACGTAGAAAAAGCAATTTTAATGCATAAAATTGTCGAATATGAACAAAAAATAAGTGTTGAAATGTAAGCAGATTATGTGGTATATTACTCCTTGCGACGTCACGAGAGCAACCGATGAAGAATTTCCGGAAGACAAAAGAAGGTATTGACAAAAACAAAGCAACTTAATAAAATAATAAAATGTGACGCAATGAACCTTGAAAACTGAACAGTGCCACGCCTGAGAGTTTCAGCCGAAAGGTGTGTAATTAAAGTAAGCGAAGAGCTTGCTTTAAGAATTAAATTTAACCTGAGAGTTTGATCCTGGCTCAGGACGAACGCTGGCGGCGTGCCTAACACATGCAAGTCGAGCGGGGGTGGTGGAAGGCGTAAGCTGGAAGCCACCTTAGCGGCGGACGGGTGAGTAACACGTAGGCAACCTACCCACCACACGGGGATAGCCCTGGGAAACTGGGGGTAATACCCGATACCTTTGCTAGCCGCATGGCTGGTAAAGAAAGCTGCCTTTTAGGTGGCGGTGGTGGATGGGCCTGCGGCCCATCAGCTAGTTGGTGAGGTAACGGCTCACCAAGGCGACGACGGGTAGC
>NZ_LOED01000023.1 GCF_001562425.1 Fervidicola ferrireducens | reverse complement strand
CCTGGAAACGTCGCATGAAGGAGACCAGCCTTTCCTGTGCGTCCTGGTCGGGGTATATTCTGCCTGGTATGGTCATCATGTCGGTAGGCTTATTCACTTTTTGCTGCATCCCACATGGCCTCCCTCACTTTTTTTCGGAACTCTTTGCCCATTTTCATTCACGGGCCATCCTGAAAAGCCTTGCGAGTACTTTGCGCTTTTCGTTCAACCCCGAACCCTGCTCTGCGATTACCGCCACTATATCGTAGCCCCTGGAGCGGCAATATTCTTCCAGCCGCTCTCTCTGGCGCTCCAGGTTTCCCGCACCGGCCTGTTTGGCCGATGAAACGCGCGCGTAGACGGTGGCCGGCGCAGGGTTATCGGGTGGACGCCCAGTATCTCTACAGCTTTGCGTAAAGGGTAATGTTCCTCTAGTTCAGGTTTCATACTTTAAGTATTGTATTGATTAAAAAAGAAGGCAACTGTTGGTAGGAACACCTTTCTTGCAATTTTTCCGGCAATTTTATAAAACATCTTACCCCGTACAATTTTTCAGCCTGCTTTCTCTGGATTTCATCAATTTCATAGGACATTAATAAAAACACCTTCCTGTCATTCATGCATTCTTTTTTATTCATGCTTATTAAATCTTCTCCTTCGCAGTCCCATATTTTTTATACTTCTATAACTTCAAAACAGCCAAAGCCCTGTGAATTCTTGCTTCCCAATCCTGTATCATATGCAACTTTCAATAACGGAAAATCAGCAAAAAGCCTGTAAATTCCCATCCATCCTTTTATAACCGTATCCTTATACTTTACTATTTTGCAGTATTTTTGATTTAATTCAAACGCAGGTTCTATCTTAAAATACGAGCTATCCACATTGTCCATATTCAACAGCCTGGCTTTTTTAAGCAAATTTTCCTTTATCAAAGCAGCAAATTCCTCTTCTTCAGGATTGAAATAATATGTCTTTCTGTCATTCCTGTTATCAAAATACGTCTTATAGACGACAACAGGCAAAAGCATTTTGATAAACAAACCTTCTTTACATTTTTCTCTGTCTAACTCCGACAAAACGGATATCCTATTTATTTCAACGTTCTGTCCTGCCAAATTAAAATTATTATTTTTCAAAAGTGAGCTTGCAAAATCCTTGATAAACCTGTCTACAGGCGAAGAAACTATTAATTCAAACGGAGGATAAATCTTTATCTTATTATCCTGCAAAATCTTAAATCGCCCCATCAACCTGGAAAAAGTAAAAAGTTTAAAACTTCTGCTGCCCAGTTTAAATCCTTGATTATGCAAGAACTCCGAAAACTCCTCGCTTAAATTTTTTGGAATTGACCGGCCAATATTCCCCGCTTCACAAATTCATTCAACTCAACAAACTCCTCCTTAATGTCCTTAAAAACTCTATATTTGGATTTCTCTCTGTGCTCACAGATATTCGCCGTGTAGTGTACCCTGACGTTTGCAAAATTCCTGAAATCCCTTGGATTTAAACTGATGACAGGTCTCTGTACGTATTGTGAGATTTCATTGAATATTCCTCGTAACCATGGATTTTAAAACTGTTTTTACAACATTACGGCCTGCTACTGAAAAATCTGCGTTATATCCCGCTATTTTACAGAAAGATTTCTTCTCCGCCTTTCTTTACACCCATAGTTTCGCGCTCGGAGTATTTAGTAGTCCTCAGTATATAGAAAATAACCGAATCTTCATTTTCTTCTATTACTCTTTTTAATTCTATCTTCAGCCTTTTATATGCCGCTTCCGTTATCTCGCCTTCGAGGACTGAATTTTGAACCCAGGTGAGATACTTTCGACAGATTTTTAATACTTTTCCTACCCTTTTTTCTCCCACGTCGTAAACAAGTATAACAAACATACCAATCACGGTACCTCCGAATTACCACTTAGCGACAAAGGGGTTGTATTCTTGCTCTCCCATGAGATGTTTTTCGAGTTTATATAGCTCTAGCCTTATAAGTCTCCTGTATGAGACATCTTTACCAATCTGTCTGTGTTTGAAAGTGCTGGAAAGCTTTACTTCCAATTCTTTTATAAATTCCTTTTTGGCATTTTCTTTAAGTATCAGCCCTTCAAAATCCTTTTCAAAATCATCTTTTGTTATTACTTTTCTGCTGATGAGAGTAAAAATAACCCTGTCGACTATAATTGGCTTGAAAATTTCTGCTATATCGAGATTTAATGTAAATCTCCTAAAATTTGTGGCGTGAAGAAAACCAATACGAGGATCCAGATGGGTTTTGTAAATCTCGCTTAATACTATCGTATATATCATGGAGTTCCCAAAGCTTATAAGCGCATTCAGGTTGTTTTTAGGAGGTCTCTTGGTCCTTTTATAAAATTTAAAATCAGGATTTTCTAATATCTTATCGAATGAAGAATAGTAACTTTCCCTGACATTGCCTTCAATAGCCATGAGTTCGTCAATTTCGTTAAAACTTTCGACCCTGCTTTCCAGATCACGAATCCTTTCAACGACGTCAGCCAGGTCTTTTCCCCGATTAATGTAATAGTTCATCACCTGCAAGATATTCTTTATCGCACCTGTCACAATTTTTCGCGCGATTACTATCCTCTTTTCTTTATCCAGATAGTGCTCGGCCTGCTTCAATATCATATACCCTGAATTCATAAATTCCCGCGGATAGAAGGAACCCACGTAATAGTCATAGTAGTTAAAAAAGTGCACTATTATCTCATTTTGTGCGGCGAATTCCAAAAATCTCTTGTTTACTTCTACTTCACCAAAGATGTATATTTCATCAGTGTTTTCGACCGGTATGTAGTTTTTGCCTTCCTCAGTTTCCAAGCAAAGGGTATTGTCTTTTCTCTTGAGCTCTCCACTTGAAAAAATATATACTGACCTTTTCATGACATACAAAACTCCCTAAACGCACAGCTTTTACAATAAGGAATCTTCTTGAAAGGAGGCGGTGCTTCCCTTACAATTAAGTCTTCAATTTCTCTAATCAACCTTTCTATCCTTTTTTCATTCTCAGTTGTTAATTCAACGGCCTCCCTCTTCCTTTCCTCAGGATAATAAAGCATTCCCCTGGCTTCCACACCGTGCTCCTTGAGGCGATACAGATAATAGAGGAGTTGTAGTTTTCCCCTTTCGGAAGCCTTAGAACTTTTCTTCACTTCTCCTACCACAATATCGGAACCCTCAGACCTGATTATATCGATGACCAGGTTTTCAAATTGTATCTTTTTCTTATCCCTCTTATAGCTCTCGCTGTCAATTAATCTACCCAGTTCAATGTATGGGTGTTCCTGATCCGGGGTAAGATTCCGGCTAAAAAGCCAGGCCTGCCTTGGGCATATGACGTAACTCTGAACCAGATTGCCGTTAACCATAAACCCCACCTTGAAGCATTTTGACTACAAGCACCATGCAGAATGATCCTCAGGTCGCCATTTGAATCCAAATTCAAGATCGTAGAAGGCATCTCGGTCGCGCAGAGGAACCCACCGGATAGTACCCGATTTGTTCAGGGGAATTGGAAGATTTTCCTTAGCCCTTTGGAGAAGAGGCCTTATGGTCAGGTCATGAAATCTCTTCTTATGTTTTATCGCCGCAAGGCGCCTTTCCAAGAAAGGTATTTTTTCGTCCAACACTTCTTTTGCGTATACATCTTGAAGCCATTCCTCATCTTCGGGTAAAAGGGGCACACAAACCGGAATTTGTTCAACATGTTCCAACAGTTCGAATTCACTTAGAGCATCTTGTTCTAGAGAATCGTAAATAAGGAGCTTGTATGCATTCCAGAGTTTTTCTGAGCGCTCTTTGGAGCTATTTTCGTTAATGAGTTTAAAATATTCTTCTACAAATTTTATGTACTCCTTTTCATTTAACCTGCTGGAAAATTCATTTGTAATTTCTTTTAAAATATTTCGAGCTGCAGTAATGTGAACGGAACCGTAGACATGACCTGCCCTTCCATTTTCCAAACAGCCGATATATACGAAACCGGTGCCTTTCAAACCTTCTCTATTGCAGCGTCCCGCCACCTGCACAATCGAATCAAAGGGTCCTATTTCTCTTAAAACCGCGGGAAAATCTATATTCACTCCAGCCTCCACCACCTGGGTGGATATCAAAATAGCCCGTCCACCTCTTTCAAGATGTTTCTTGAGTTCTGCCAATCTCTGTCGCCTCTGAGCCGGAACTATATTGGTGGAAAGGTATACTATCCATTGCTCGGTCTCAGGGGGCTGTAAACCAAAAGACTTTACTCCACAATTTTCCAACCTTTTCTTAACCTTGTCGTATAAGCTAATGCTCGCCCGGATAGTGTTCAGCACTACCATAAGTGAACCGTGCCCTTCATAAAGTTCCAATATCCATTCGACCCACTCGTCTTCAGACTTTTCCTTCAAATCCACCTGGAGCACAGTCCTATTCTGGCATTCAAAGAGCTTTCTGTAATCGGGGTAAAGCTGTACCGAAGACTCCTGTTGAAAAATCATGGGCTGAGTGGCGGTGATCTGCAGCACCGTAAGACCGAGTTCCCTGCAGAGATTCTGGAAGACCTTATCCGTCAGTCTCCAATATTCCACCGGTAAGCTCTGGACCTCATCAAGAATTAATATAGACCCCACAAGGTTATGAAGCTTTTTCAAAAATCTGTTTCTGTAACCCATTATAGTTTGAAACACCTGAACAAAGGTAGTAATCACGATCTCACTTTCCCAGGATTCGGTCAGAAGCAATGCTTCCTCCACCGGCTTTTTTTCGTTGTCAACAGCGTAGGATATTTCGGCAAGATAATGGTGTCTCAAAAGGTATTTTTCAGGAGAAGCCCTGTATTCATCCCCGAGTTGCGAATCCAGAACATTATGATAAGCTTCATAATTTTGTTCTATGATGTTTATAAAAGGCAGAGCATAGATAATTCGTGGTGCGATGTTTTTTTCTTTCCATTTTTCCTCTAGAGCCCCTCTTATCCTCAGGGCTGCGTCCATAGCCGCAAAGGTTTTTCCCATACCGGTGGGCGCGGTAATGGAAAGCACGCGGAAGTTTTCTGATTCTTGCAAAACCTCCTCTATTCTTTTCCTCACTTCTGAGTGAAACTCATTTCGAAGCCTGTCCATTTCATGGCGGGGCTTCGGATACTTAAATGCTATGTATTTTTCTACTATGTCTTTCGGGATAAAAGCTCTACCGGGCTTTTCCACACTGGCAGCGCTAAACTTGTCTGTGTCGATTAAAGCTGAAAAAAGAAGTTGCCCCCAAAGGCAAAGACGCGCGGCCCGTACTTCATCGTTTCTTTGAGTTTCTTCAATTTCAAAGTATATACTCTCAAGGTCGGTAAAGAGTTCCACTACTGGCTGATTTTCTAGAAACTCCTTAACCTCGTCAGCTATGCCAAGTTCCTCTAAATCCGGGCGGATTTTATCCCAATTACTGCAGAGGTCCTGGAGCTGGATCTTCATAGCACTGAAAGGCCGGTAAAACTCATTATCGAGCTTTTTTATGTCTTCCGGCCACTTTTGCAAGCACTTCCTGGTACGGGGCAGGAGATCCCTTGGGTCTTTGAGATTCCCGTGATGCCTGTGGATTACAAGGTAGCAGAGTAGGGGGATAAATTTTCTTTCCGGCATATCGGGAAACTCGCAAAGTCTTTTTCTAACTATGTAGGCCCCCAGAACCGCTGAAATAAAAGCGTGGTTACTGAGATTACTTTCTATTTTTTCTTCATTCAAGTGTTTTTGAAAATAGGTGGTGAATTTACCCAGGTCATGGGTAAGCCCTATGAAAAAGGCCGCTTTGCTCAAAAGATCCCGAGCGGGGAGGGCCGGGTGATCCAGACATTTTTTGGCCTCCTCCCCAACTTCCTTCAAATGTTCTTTCAAAAACTTACCAATGTGAGAATAGTAATGGCGATTCATTCCAGAAAGACCCCACTCTCCTCAGAAGTTTTAAAAACTTCCCCCCTTATCTTTGCCCTGATGGGAGCAGCCTTTGCTTCCCATATAACTGACGCAGCATGACTCAATGTTCTTTCGCCGGTAAAATCCAGGGGTATTCTATCCTTATGGATTCTTACTCCTGAGTCGAGGCCTGTTATTTCTTCTACCTTTCCCACGGGCAAAACGGTGTCTATCGCCACTTCTCCACCCTTTTCCTCCCGAAGCTCAAAATCTTCACCCTCGTAAAGTCGAGCCCTTTGTACCCATGCCGGGAATTCGGTTAACCCGAAATAAAGAGGAAATTTTGTGCGGCAAGTATTTAAAAGGGAAAAGAGCTCTCTTGTGACACCTGAATCAGCGTGGAGCAGGAATACCCGGTAGCTTAAAAGGTCATCAAAATCTATAGGTAGAACTATTTCCAATGGAATCAATGTGCGTGCTCTACTACCGTCCAAGTGTTTCTTTAATCCTTCCTGATCTGTATCAATATAGTTTACCGTCTGCATCACGGAACGCGATGGCTTCATTATTCTCACGGCTATTTTTGCTTTTTGGGTTGACAGAGCATCATAATAGGTGTCTCGCTCCCATCCAAGTACGGCCGCTAACATCCCGGCCACTACAGTCCTGGGTGGAAAGGGATAAGATAAAGAAGATGAGTTGGTATAAAACTTTCTAAAATGGGCCATCTTTCCCGCCAGGTCAAACGCTAATAAACTTCTCATGTCATCCACCTCAACTTATAGCGGGGTAAATTCAGAAATCACATCCTTTCCCAGCATATCGCGGAAAGCTAACCCCTCTTTAAACTCGGAATTGACCCATATGTATACTTTGTTTATCCGGTTCAAATTCTTGTTTATCAATTCTGCCAGCGGGTCAAAGATTACTCCCGCCTGTCCAATGTTTTCAATCCCCTCGGCATTTTTTATACCGATCCAGTTCCTGAAATCTCCGAGGATTGTGGTATCGTCCTTGTATTCCACCCTCATCATAAGCTGCGGGGTCTGACCTATCTTGCTCCTAGTTGTGGCTAGCAACAAGAGAGCGTTGACCAGTGAATGATCGAGCACATGCTGATCCAGATCGCTGAAACGGGTCTTTTTCGCTCTCCAGGCGCTGGCAATACCGTAAAATGCAAGGAGTGAATATTTTACACGCCAGTCCTTACCGAAGGTACCGTACTGCCCTTTCTCTCCCGCATCCCTGCCGGCAAAATGGGAGCTGATGGTAGAAGAGGGTAGGATCTCGACCCGGTTTAATGAGTAACCCCAGGAAAATTGGACAGCGCCTGTAAAGGTGGCTGACGCTCCTGCGCTTCCCTCATCTCCACCGATGGGCATCGTAGCACCAAAGCAGCGCACATCGATGAGCTTTTCAAGCAGGGCGTCCCGGAATTCAGAATGGGTAGAAGCCTCTTTCGCCGATTTATACCCCAATTCTTTAGCCAGGCTCTCTATACGGTCCTTGGCGCTGGTGACGCGTTCTTCGGTACCATTGACGAGTTTTCTAACCCACACGTCCTGCGGTGCGGCATAGCCCGATTTTATCCACCAGTCTTCGCTCTGGTTCAGCCAGTAATCCCTGATATACCTTTTTAGGCGGACGTCGCTTACCAGGTTTCTCCCGGTTTCGTAGTCCATCCTGGGCTTGTTTTCATCGTCTGGATCTCCGTTCGGATTGCACATCCTGGCGTCATACAAAAACAGGATTTCACTGTTTACCTTTATGGGTTCCATATTCATACCTCCTCCTCTTTTTCTGCTGTTTTTTCAGCACTTTTACTCATTATCCCCCGAGCGGTGGAAAAAGCATATCCGGAAAGTATCCAGTAGACGTTTTCTTCCGCCGAATTAAATTTCCCCAAAGATTTATCTAGAAGTTCCTTCATCGCCGCGTAAATCCTCTCGTTAAAATTCCAAATTTTGTTCTGATATAGCTTATCAAGGATTTCAGACGAAAGCACTTTTATTTTGCCCTCTGTCATCCCCTGGTAATTTAGCTTGTTCATGATGGGCTTGGTCTTTCCTTCTTGATATTGCTTTTTGCCTATTTCACCGATAAGATAGCCGAGTAGGAAAAGAGCTTTTTGAGGGTCGGATAATCCAACTTTTTCCCAATAGCTTTTTATCTCTTCGGGTACAAGCTTTTCCGCTACCAATTCGAGTTCACCTCCCCGCAATTCCTTTATCATATTTAATCTTTTAAGGTAGAAAATAAAGAACTGGGCCATTATCAAAAACCTGTCTAATTCGTCTATTGAATCCGATTTATCATTTTTCTTCTGCACATAAGCATCGTACTTCTCGAAAGCGTGTACTCGAACGGTCTCCATCAGAAGATCTGTCAACAATGAAAGTTTTAGAGGATGTCCTTTGAAAAGCGCCTCGAGGATATCTAGATAAATGCCGATCTGAGGCTCGTTTTTCACTTTTCTAATCGGAAGCAGGAAATATATCTGGGTATAATCCAAGTTGAAATGGTGCATTTCCCCCTCCCCAAAGAGATCCCTGACTTGAATCATAGCGTTCTTTAATTCATCGAGCCTGTGCGGCGGTATATCCTGAATAAATCTGAGTACTTTTACCTCTGAAGACCCCGGGGGACGTCTAGCAAACAGGAAATTTAAAAGATAAGAATCTTTCCCAAATTTGCGCAGCTGATCGTCAGAAATCTTATCCTGAAACTCCTGCCAGGCTTCAAATTTATTTAATTCCTGTAATTTTCTCTTTAAGTATTCCGCCCATTCTTTTACGTGAAGCTGCTCTGGATCAACGTTTTGGTAAAATTCAGGTATTAAGTAAACATCCGCCTCTCCCAGTCTGCTCCTGAAATGATTTTCAATTGTGCGCTCCCCTACAAGCAGGTGCTTGTAGCATTCTTTACATACCGCGTAGTTTTTGAAAAAGCCCCGATCAGCAAGGCCGCTGGCGAAGCCTTTTTTATCGTTTATGTAAAATTTAAGTAGCCTGAAACGGGTAAAATTTTTGGTGAGTTTTTCTTGCGACTTTTGACAGATATGGCACTGGCCCACGAATTCCTCTTCATCAAACACGTCGTCTACCAGCCTGTTTTCCAGGTACTTATGGTAATCCGGATGTTCAGCGAGGAGCTGCCCGTCAAGTCTTATCGTATATAATCCTATGGATTTTCTGGGAATATCCCATTGTTTTTCGAGCCAATTGCCTACAAAATCAGCGACAATAGACGCAAGATCTTTGGCCTTCCCCTCTTTTTTTACATACGCTTCATAAAACTCCGGAGAGCCAAATTCATAAGATTCGGCTAAAGCCGCTATTTTCTCTTTATTCTTTTTGGAAAGTAGGTTTTGACCTTTTATCCCAATTTTGTCCAAATCCCATATGTATGCGTATCTGCTCTCGAATCCTTTCAAACCGGGAATTTTATAGTAAAATTTATCTATAAAGTCTTGCAGCTTAATTTTAAGGTCGCTACCCTCCGGCAGGTTGGCCGCCAGATTTGGAATAGATTGAGAAACCAGATACTGTAGATTATCTGTTGTCAGCCTGTCCTGCGGATTGTTCCCCTTTACGTTCCCCACCCACTTGACTTTATCCAGCTTTTCTGCATCAACACCCCAAGTATCGATTTTTATCTCGATGTCATCGTCAGTTTTAAAATCAAATATCACTATGTACCTGTCAGCGTCGACCTGATCTATCAAGCTACTTAAGAATGGCTCGCTGCCAGCAGTTTTCATCATACTTTCGCCCAAAATCTTGATGGCTTCTATCATTTTCCTCACCCCCTTGTAATAGATTCTCTTTTTTCATAGTCCTTTCATGCACCACACATTTATGGCACCTTAGATACTAAAAATTTGTTCGCCAAACAAATAATATTTTCTATAAATTTCTTTAAAATCCTCTCTTTTTACAAAAAATATTTTTTCGACAAATTTTGGCCATAAATTGCAAAACTCAACATGTTTCCAGCAAGCAGTGATTTAATATAGCTGAAACAGTTTTCCCTCACGCCAGAATTGCTTCCTGTTCCAGCCTTATCCCGAGTTTCAGCATTTCCTGTATGACTTCGTAAAACTCGCTGTACTCCGGTTTTCCAAGAAGCTCTCTCAATCTTTTTTCGTAGTCTTTGCTGAAAGGTTCACCGAAGGCTTTGTACTTTTCCAGCGTTTCCACGTCCATGTAAAGAGGTTTTAGTTCCTTTATTATCTCTTTCAATTTCACGAAAATCTTGAATCCTCCTAAGTCTATGTCTCCCCAGTGATAAAACTTTACGTTTTTATTTTTAGCCTTAATAAAAGAATAAAGCTTTTCCAGAAAAAGCCTCTTCGAAGGGCTGTAAAAGCCTCCCAGGTAGACTATAAAGTCTCCTTTCGAGTTTGCATCCTTTATCAGTTCATAGTAATTAGCCTTGTTTTCGACGGTAATTATCCTGCTGCACGAGATATCCAAAATTTCCATCTCTCTCACAGAAAGGCTGTTTAAGGAAGTGCCGTAGACGAAAGCAGAAAAATCTAGAGCGCTCCCCGCAACCTTAGCCTTCAATGCTCCGCAAAACAGTATCTCCTCTATGGTCTTCAGGATTCCAATCCTCTCAAAGGCTTCGTCCTCTTCGACGTATTCTTTGAAAAGAAAATCTTTCATCACTGCAAAGACCTTGCCCTTTACCCTCTCAAATTTCTTGCTGTCCTTCAGGTACCTCTTGCTGAAAACCCTTTCTAGAATCTCTTCATCGCCTTTTTGCTCAATTCCTCTCAACGCCATCAGCGTAAGGTCGAATAATTCTTCTTCCTTTGGAAGGTATGCGGGGTAGCTTTTTTTCTCCCTTATCCTTTCTATTTCAAAGTCGGCAAATCCTAAAAGCCACTCGCTTTTTATTTCTTGTTTGAAACTGAAAAGCTTTTCTGCCATCTTTTTTAAAACCGCACCTTTTGGCTCTCTCCTGGCCGCATCATAAGCTTTTTCCAAATTTTCCAGGTTTAAAAACACCTTTTCTACGATGTTTCCTTCTTCAAATTTTACCCACTTTATCTTGATAATGCCTTCTTTTTCCAGCTCCTTTAAGGCAAAATGGACGTTTTCCTTGGATTCTACATTTTCTATGTCGTAGAAGGGAAATTCGCCCTTGGAAAAGTTCAAAGTTATCCTTTTCTCGATTTTGGCATCTCCCGAAAATCTCTTGCTTTTTTCGTATTTGTCAAGAAGCCTTGATACAATCGCCTTCCTCAAATCCATCAACTTATTCCCCTTCTTCCATCACTTCCCTCGGGTCGAAGGCCCGGACAATAGTGCTGTCCTTGGCCTTTATCACGCACAGGTTCCTGTCCACCAAAGTCGCTATATCCTGGATCTTTTCTGTAGGTGCCGAGATAATTGCCTGAAAGCCGAAGCTCCTCAGAAGCTTTATGCTTTCCTGCACCCGCTGGTGGTCCATTTTGCTGAAGGCTTCGTCAAAGATTATGAGCCTCAGAGTATTATTTTCCCTGTACATATTCCCGAGCCGGTAAATCCTGCCGAAGGAAGCGAGGATTGATATATAAAAGGGCGTTTGAGTTTCTCCCCCAGATTTTTTAAGAAGCGTCCTCGAAAGCCTCGATTCCCTGCCCTGGTCGTCGGTAACTATGAGATCGAAAGTAAGGTAGGTCCGGTAGTCGGTGTACGTTTCGATGTTTTTCTCGAGCTTTTCCCTTTCGTCCGCCGAAAGGGTCGACTCCCCAACATAGACTATCTGGTTGAAAAGCTCCTCCAAAGCTTCTCCGTGCCGTTTTTGAAATTCTATTGAAAATATAGAATAACCCTCGAGAAGGAGGCTGTCCATTATCATGTCGTAAAATTTTCTGTAAGCCGGGTTGGGCCTTACCTCGAACCTGTACCTGTCTTTCCCGAAGGAGAACTGCTTCAAGGCCGAATTAAGCTCGTCGATCTGCTCCTTTACCTTATCGATGTTTTCCTTTATCTTGCTTATGAAGTCCTCCTGGAACTGGATCCTCGCCTTTTCCTTTGCATCCCTTATTTTCTCTTCGTATGCCGGAAGCTCGGTTCTTAAAAGCCTTTCGAGTTCCTTTCGGTATTCGGCGTTGTCCTGGGAGGATACGTTAAATGGCATCTTGTATTCCCGGTTGTAATCCGAGCGCTTGTTCAAAAGCAAATTCCACTTTTTCTCCTTTTGACTCTGCGTCCTTGCCACCTGGCTTTGAAATGCCCTTATTATGTTTTCCGGGTCTTTTCTTGCCTGAAGCTCCCTGAGGAACCTGGGCTCTCCCGTATCTTTTATGAAATCCAGATCAAATCTCTCTTCTAATGCCTGAAGCTGGCTTTTAAGTTCTTTCTCTTTTTCCTCCTTCTGGTGCTCCAAAAGCCTTATTTCGGAAGTAATCTCCGATATGACCTCTTGCAGCCTTTTTATCTCATTTTTAGCTCCTTCCAGCTCTTTTTCAGCTTTTTCTATCCTTTCGTCGATTTCCATCAATTTTGTAAGGTCCAGCAGGGATTTTTGCTTTTCTATTTCCTCCAGCTTTTCAAATAATATATCCAGCTTTTCCCTTTCTTTTTTGGCATTCTTTAGATTTTCCATGAAGCTTTCCGTGATGGGTTCCACATTCTTAACCCGGACAAGTCTTTTGTAGCCATCCATCAGCTCATCGACCAAAATCCTCTTTTCCTTCACCTCTGCCGTTTTCGCTCGCAGCATATCTTCCAGGGACTTTTTGCCGATGTAGGGAAACCTCCACCTCTCCGGATTTAGCTGCCTTGCCACGAAATTTTGATACAGCATGCAGTCCGGCGTTATGGCTGTAGGGTAATTTCTCAATTCCTCAATTTTTTCGCACTTCACGACTCTTCCCAGCAGAAAATCCACGAAAAGTCGGGCGTATTTGTTTTCCGTCATCACCTCTGAAGCCAGGCTGTTTTCCCATACTTTTATGTTTTGCCTTTCGAGTTTTCCGGTGTCCACCAGGCCTATATCGTAAAAGCCCTTTTCGAATTTCAACCTATCGTAGATTTTTAAGGCGTCCACGAAGCATTCCGGCTCAGGGACCAGGTAAAATTTCTGGGTGTGAAGGTAGGCCTCAATTGCGTTTTGCCACTTTTTATTTCGCACTTCCAGAAGGTCCGCCAGGATTTCCACTTTTATTTCTTTCTTGTATTTGCTCTTCAGGGCTTTTTCTATCTCGCTTTTTAGCTCCAGCAGCTTCCTGTCGTAGGGCTTAATGCCTTTTTTGAGGTTCTCTATCTCACTTTCTATTTTCCTTATATCTTCTTCCAGTTTTGTTTTTTCCTGCTCCACGGAGTAAAAAAGTTTCTCAAGGAAGTCTTTGCACAGGGCTATATCATTTTTCAATGAAACAACTTCGCCTTCTTCGATATAAGTGATATTCTCGGCGGTAACTCTGCCAAGCTTTTTTATTTTTTCCTTTGCGGTTTTCAAAAACTCCTCGTCAAATTTCCCGGCAAAAGAGGAAATTTCATCTAAAACCATTTCCCAGTCTTTGAGCACCTTGCCGAAATACTTTTGAACTTGATGTATCGCAGCTTCTTTTTCTTTTATCTGTTCCCTGATGTTTTCTTCCTGGGCCTTGAGATACTCACTTTTTTTGTAATCTTCCATGCTGTATTTTTCCCTGATTAAGTCATCTTTTCTGCGCTCAAGTTCTCTTACTTTTCTTTCGAATTCATCTTTTTGCCCTTCCTTTTCCTCCAAAAGTGCTCTTTTTATTTGCGCTTCTTCGATAAGAGCCCGCCTTTGATTTATTGTGCTTTCTACCTGGGCTCTATTTATGAGGTACTCCTGCTCCTTTAACTTCTTTTCCTCCGTAAGGTATTCATTATAAAGGGCCTCTATATCTTCTAAATCTCTCACCATCTTTTTTACCTGCTCAGCTTGATACTCCAGCTCTTTGTAATACCTCAGGTTTTCCTGCATATCGGAGATGTCGATCTTGGGTGGCGCGTCGCATACATATTCGGTGATGAATTTTTCTATCTCCACTATGGGAGAAAAGGAAACGGACTTTTTAAAGACGCTGTAAAATTTTTCGTTGAGGCTTCCCATCTTTGCCAAAAAGTGGTTCTGGTATTCCCTGTTCGAGCTGAAAATCTTAAATTTTTCTCTGTATTTAGCATTCAGAAAAGTTCTAAGGTCCTTTGTATTCAAAGGAATTCCGTCTACTATGAAGTGATTTTCCGGCAAGGGCGACTCGAGGTAAAAGAACCTGTGGTCCACTTCGCCGTTTTCATAAACATCGAAGGCAACGCCGTAGCAAAAAGTGCTTTTCTTTGCGGTATCGCAAAACTCGCCCACGATGTAGCTGGAAAAGTTCCCTTCTCTCAAAACGAGAATGCCGCCTTCCGTATCGTCGGCGATTTCACCCCGTAAATACCCTTTTAAATTCCTCTTAGACCTTTCATTGGCGGCCTTGTTGAAGTAATCGCCCTTCGTATCCCCCAGGATTAAAAGCTGCAAGGCGTCTACAATGGTAGACTTTCCGGCGCCGTTTTTCCCCGTCAGGAAATTCACCATGTCGAATTCTATTAGTTCATGCAGGATGTAGTGCCAGTTAATGAGGAGCAGTTTTTTCAAAAGCTTCAACTTACCTCTTCCTGGTTCAAAAAACTTGACTGTTTTTACCTCCAGCCAAGCCGGCCCCCAGACCAGGTTTTCGCCTCCTTTCCGGATATTTGATTTGCCCTCCGAGGGGCAGGGCGACAAGGGGCCTCGGCCCGGGAGTCCCACCCGGAGTCCGGACGGAGCAGTCAATCATACCCCCATACCCCAGGCTCGCCTGCTCGGACTGGCGGGGCGCAAAACGCCCGCAGGTCAGAGTAAACTGGAGTAGAGGCGGTGTGCTCACCGCCGCCCGGACCGCCCTGTCAGGGCGCCTGCCGGTTTGTCCGATACCGGCTAAACGGAGTCACCGTAAGGACAGGGCTAGTTCCTTGAGGTCGTGCCAGACGGAGTAAAACGCCTCCTGCTGCCATATGGCAAGCCCGTTGTGCAATAGGAGCTTTTCCTCCAGCCGCCTCAAGCAGGCCCTGACCCTGCGGGTCATCCCTCTTCCTTCCCTCGGTGTATAAGGATAAACCTTAAAGGTCAGATTTTGCTTGATTTGGGCTACCATTTGTTTGAGTTCTTTCGTTATCCGTTCCTCAAAACCCATTGCTCTGCGGCCAATAACCAGTGCCGCAGCACAGTGCTCCGGAACGGCGTAACGTTTTTTATACTTCCAGTAGCCAATGGTGGACGTGTCCCGGGCAGATACTAGCTTAAACGGCACTCCTTCTTTGACTGCTCTCCTGCACACCGCTTCCACCATTCTGGCAAAGGGAAAGTTTGAAGCCATCCGGTTAAATTTTTTGTTGGTATCCAGCCTGTCTTTACTAAACTTCAAGTCCTCCAGGGCAATTGGTTTGCCCAGGGAGAAAGCTATTTCAATGATTACCTTTGCTAAGACGCCTATCAGGTAATCCCGCCGGAAACCGGAAGTATAGGCTAGGTCGGGTATCCTGATGTAGAGAAAGCCGTTCGGGTAAGTGATAATTTGAAACTCTCCTTCATATTTGCCCAGGTTGCCGGGGCAAGGGATTTTAAAATCTTCCGGCCACGGCTCGGGCTGGCCTGAGGCGTTTGTATTGCATAAGGCTACGCCGTCAGGGTTGATGTCCAGGGCTAGACAGCCTTTAGTAAAATCGGGTTCCTTCATCATGCCCAAATCCAGCGTGAGATGCGCTATATAGCGGCCTTTCTGAGTATGGACCAGCTCTACTGTATAGGGCAGTTTCATGGCAAGCCATATCCGCATAAGGTCCCGGTGCTTCTCCGGCAGCCACAACCTTCCTTCTACTCTTGGGGCTTTGCTCATCTTCGGGCGGCCAAGTTTATCCGTGCCTGTCTGTTCGGAAAGGTGGGATATGGAGACAGCCAGGCAGAACTCCTGCCCCTCAAAGGATACCTTGATGTTAGGGTTGCCGCCCTTTGTCTCGTCTCCCCGGGAGTAGAGGCGGTTTTTGCGGGATGCTCGCCACTCTTCCCGCGTGGCCAGCCCTTTGCAAACCTTTTCCCATAGCTTTCTGCCGCCAAAGACTACCTTCGGTATCGTGCCATTCTCTTGATGGATTTCAAGTTCGGCCAGCTTTTTCTCCAGGGATGCCACCCGGTTGTTCCGCCCTTTAACTGCAAGATGAAGCTTCTCGATATCTTCTGGCGTATCACCTTTTTCTTCTGCTTTCGCCAGTTTCCTCATGGCAGTGCCAAGCTTCTTCCTCGCCCGGTTCAGCTTGTTTTTCGTCTCCTCAATCTCCAGCTCCAGCAGCTCTTTTTGGGAGTCCAGCAGGGCCTGGGCTTTGAGCCTTGCGTCGTCCGCATATCGGGAGTTGATTCCGAAGAGTTCCTGCCCCAATTTCTTTATTTCATCCCGGGATGTACCCTCCAGGAGCCGATTGAAGGCCCAGCGCATACAGGCAGAAAAAAGGCGCATTTCTGTCTTAAGGGGGTCTTCCTCGCCACGGCTCCATTTTTGCGAGCGAAAGGCAGGGTAAACTTCCGGAAAGAACTCGCCGCTTAGTGTCATGCTAAATTTGTCCTTTTTCTGTTTCTTCGGCATTTCTTATCAGCTCCCGGAAACCGGGTATCTCCGCTGGCCGCCGCACAGATTTGATAAAACCTTGCCTAATCTCTTCGCTGTTTCTTCAGTGGATAAGAGTTCCATGCTTTTATGGCGGCAAAATAGTTAAGTAAAGTTAACTACAGTACATTTTCTTGTAGCTGCTTTATTCCTCCCCTTCGGGTATTTCTTCTTCCGCACTTTTTTCCTCTATCATTCTATAGATCACATTAATCTTTTCGGATGGCAGGACGTGCAAAATCGAAGGGTAAATGATTATCTTGCTTTCGTAGTCGTCCAGCGGATTTTCTATTTTCTCTATAATCTGGTAATTCTTAAAAAGATTCAAAGTTTCGTTTAAATCCCTTTCTGCCGGTTTCCTGTCTATAGCCCCGGTGTTGAGAAGTTTTCTCACCACGTCGCCCTTCGTCACTATAACGTCCTTTCTCAGAGAAATTTTTTCCCTTTCTTCTTCGTACAAAAGCCTTAAGGCAAAAAGCACAATGGTTTCGAATTTTTTCAGCCTTGCGCGGTTCTGCTCGAATCTGTTGAATATAGAAATCACGCCGTAGTGGTTGTCTTTGTGTACGTCCCAGCCGGCCATGGAAAGGTAGCCCGAAAAGACTTCAAAGTAGCGTTCCACGAATCTATAGTCCGGGTTTATCCTCACGTTCATCGAGGTTTTGTCATACTTTTCCCTCAGGATAAAATTGTGAGAAAGGAGGAAGTTTACCAGCCTTGCAAATTCCTGCTTTTGGGAATCGCTCATCTTTTCGTATTCCTCATGCCACATCTTCACACCTTCTTTTTTATCTTCATGCGGGGAATCCTGTAGCCGTTTACGGATACGCTTCCTTTTTCTTCAAAGGCCACATCGTAAAAGGAACCTTTTTCGTCGTGCATTATGACCCCCAGTATGAGCATCAAAAATTCCTCATCGTTTTCAAGGTTTATTTCTTCTGAGAAAACTTCTCTTTTCCCCTTTAAAAGCTTTTTGAAAAACTCAAAGACCTTCTTTCGCGTCAAAGCACTCTTGAGCCTTTCTTTTAAGCTTTCCATCTCCTTTTCGAAAACGCCTTCTTCCTCGGGCTCTTTTATTTTGGTGAATTTTATATCCTGCAGTTTCCGCTCGGATTTCTTTACGTAAAGGGAATTCTCATCGATGTAGCTTTGGGGAAAAAGCAAAACGGCCTCGTTTACGGCGGTTACTATTTCCTCATTTTCCGGCAGAGCTTTGAGTATCTCCACTATTTTACCTTTTAGGCTCATATCTACGTTCAAAAGGTACTGCATCCTCTCCACCGAAGCCCTAGTATAGGCCGCCCGCTTTCTATCAATTTCTTTTAGCAAAACATCTATATTGTAGTAGATGTTCACTATCTCGGTTATCATCCCCGTAACTTTCTCAAGGGCTTCTTCCTCATCCTTGTAAATCCTCCGCCTCACGGAAGATTTCACCAAGAGGTCCATCATTTCTTTGTCGTAAAGCCAGGAGTTTAAAATATTTATGATAGGGGTCTTGTAGCGGGGGATGGAATCGAGGGTCTTCAGGGGGTGGTATATCCTCTCGTCGATAAGTTCCCTGAACTCGTCGAAGTGTTCCCTCAAAATCTGCCTTATCTCTTCCTTTTCATAAAGGGACTGGTGATATTTCCTCAGGTTGTTGAGAAGGCTTTTGAGCTCGTTTACGAGGTCTTTCGTCCTCCTGTAAGCTTCCCTGAGGGCGAAGATGGCGTCCTCGTTCCTTTCGAGGTCCTGATTTTTCAGGTTGTTGTAGGCCGAATGGACGTACGAACCGTAGTCCTTCACTTCATCCACCTGAAGCTCATACAGCGTATTCAGGATTTTTATCGAGTAATCGTGAAGGTATATAATTTCTTCTATAAAATTTTCCGAATAGTCCCTGTATATCCAGCCGGTTTTTTCAAGCTTTCGCAAAATAAAATGGGCGAGAGCCGAAAGGCTTGCGTCGTCGGGCCTTTCCTCGTCTTCTTCCTCCTCGGGCAAAAAGCTCGAATTTTCAAGGTAACTTTTCAGCCTTTCCACCAGGTCGTCCTTTTTTACGAGCATTTCCTCCTGGTACGCCTGAAAGATTATAAAAAGGGAGTCCAGGTAGACGTGTTTATTTTTGGAAGCCAAGACTGAAAAAAGATTTTCCGGAATTTTGTCGAAAAAGGCCATGCTTTTTCCCTCATTATGTTTTAAGGATATATCCACACAGCTTCTTTTTCAAGTTCTTTATAAAACTTCGAATTTGCCTTTTTCATTTCCTCGTATTCTTCCTCGGTATATACCAGCAAATCCACAGGGACCGGAATTTCGTCCGTATCCCAGTTAAGAGAACGCTTAAAAAAAGAAACATCGGACCCTTTGAGCACGAATATCACATCAAGGTCGCTTCCTACCCCCCAGTCTCCGCGGGCATAGGACCCGAAATACCCTATTTTCAATATATCATCCCTATTTTGTTTCACCTCTTCGATCCATTTTAAAAGGGACGAAACAACAGCTTCCTTATCCGGCCATTTTAGAACGGACGAATTCGACGATCTCACAGGCATATTTTACAGCCTCCTTACTCTGTAATGGACCATAGTGCTCAAATGGTGCTCCATCAGGGTGACTATCCGGATATCTTGCAGGTATATAAAAGTTATCGAGCACTTTTGCCTTTTCAATGAGGTCCTGGCTTATACCAATACTTTCGGGAAGTTCTCTTAAAAGCCTGGATATCACGTGCCCCCATGCTTCCTGGCCAAGGTAAAGGTGAAGCGCTTTTACCGCCTTTTCGCCGGCCTGATGCGCTGCAAAACAAGCCCATTCATGATCATTGCTTTCCATGGACAATTTTGCATGATCCAAATCCTTTATCGCTTGTTTTAACCAATCAAAAGCTCTGTTGGGCATTTGTCTTCCTCCAACAATCATAGATTCGCTTACATGATATCAAATTTTTTTATATTCTGTAAACCTGGTTTCAATCAGAAGTGCGTAATTTCACTTCACCTCAAAAAATTCCGCCGGCAAGATAGGGACTTCGTGAAAGTCCCTCCCAACTATTCTTTCCGCCGTGAACATAGAGTCCCATACTGCCTCCTCCACCGCTTCCACAGCTGCCTGAAACACCTTGTTTATTTCATCAGAATGGGAGGACAGTGTCTCGATTCTGATGAAAGGCTCGCCGTAATGGCAAACTCTGTTTGCAGTCGAAAAGGCAAGTGCAATGTCCCCGCTTCCGTTTCCCATGAAGGAGCCGGTCCTCGCAAGGCCCAATATCCCCCTCTTTGCCACCCTCTCAAGGCCCCTCGCATCCAGCGGCACATCGGTGGCGATGACTATTATGCACGAGCCTTTGTCCTCCTCTATGGTGTCTTTCTTACCTTTTATATCTCTTTCCAGCCTTTCTTTCAGCATCCTTCCCACGTTTTTGCCGTTGAAAATGAGGTCATCCATCCTGCCGTAATTTGTGAGGAGCAAAGCCCCTACTGTGTACACCTTTCCCCCTATTTCGATTTGCCTCGAGGCGGTGCCGATGCCGCCTTTAAACCCGTGGCATATCATGCCGGTCCCGGCACCCACGCTTCCTGTTTCGAACTCCTTTTTTGCGCTCATTATGGCATCGAAGACATGCTCTCGTTTCACATGCCTTCCTCTTATATCATTTAAGTACCCGTCGTTGCACTCTAATACCACCGGGTTTACGGTGCCGGTCGTAACACCGATATCCTCGTTGAGGGAAAGCATGTACTCCACCAGGGCATCGGAGGCGATTCCGACGGAAAGCGTATTGGTGAGGATTATCGGCGTCTCCAGCGTCCCCAGCTCCTTTATCTGTATCAGCCCAGCGGACTTGCCGAAGCCGTTTCCCACAAAGCAAGAGGCAATCAACTTTTCCTTAAATATATTTCCATCGTGCGGTATTATCGCGGTCACCCCCGTCCGCACGGGGCCCTCCCCGGGAATAAGTTTTCCTTCACCTGAAATCAAAGTCACGTGCCCCACCTTTACCCCTTCCACATCGGTTATGGCATTCAATGGACCTGTTGGAAGATTCCCTGTAGAAAGGCCATATTCTCTCATCCTCTTTCGCATTTTTCTCTCCTCCCGAGGTCATTTTCTTTAATCATTTTCTATTATATCAAATACTAACAGTAGTTTATTGGAAAGTAGCTGCCAATAATATTAATAACTAATAAAAATAACATGTATATACAAAAAGCATAGCTGATGGTATAATGATAAACAAGCGGGAGGGATTGACGTGAAAGTTGAAAGTTTTGAATTCAACCACACAAAGGTTAAGGCACCATATGTCAGGCTTGCCGCTGTAGAAGAGGGGCCGAAAGGAGACTTAGTCGCCAAGTACGACCTCAGGTTCATAACCCCCAATAAAGGTGCGATATCCACCGGGGGTATACATACGTTGGAGCATCTCCTTGCGGGGCTCTTGAGAGAGGAGCTAGACGGTGTCATCGACGTTTCTCCAATGGGTTGCAGGACCGGCTTTTACCTCATAAAGTTCGGCAGAACTCCTCTATCCGAAATTAAAAAAGCCCTGGAAAACGCCCTTGAAAAAGTCCTGAAAGCGGAGGAAGTTCCCGCCGCCAACGAAGTCCAGTGCGGGAATTTCAAAGACCATTCGCTGGTCGACGCAAAAAACGCTGCAAAAATGGTCCTGGAAGAAGGGATATCCTTATTTGAATTTACAGATTAACAGCCGTAAATCTATTTTTTAAGAAGGGGTTGAAGTAAAGAGATGGCAAAAATAGCGGAACTTTTTGCGCCGAAAGACATGACGGTGGGAACGCCCTGGAAGCGAATCGTCGAATTTTCAATCCCCATGCTGATAGGCAACATCGCCCAGCAGCTATATAACACCGTCGATTCCATCGTCATCGGGCGGTATGTAGGGGACAACGCTTTGGCGGCGGTGGGAAGCGCATTCCCGGTGTTTTTCTTTTTGCTGGTGCTTTTCGTGGCGGTCTCAACAGGGGCGGGGATAATGGTATCTCAGTACTTCGGCGCAAAAGACAGGGAGAAGCTTTCCCGCACCATAGGAGTCTGTATAACGCTCACAGCAATAGCTTCTGCTATAATAATGGTAATATCGCCCTTTGTAGTCAGGCCTATGCTGGTATTGATAAATACACCTGAGTCGATCCTGGACTGGAGCACTAACTATCTGATGATACTGCTTGTGGGCAACTGGGGTTTCTCCTATTTTAATATTCTCTCAGGAGTACTGCGGGGACTGGGCGATTCGCTATCAGCCCTGGTTTTTTTGCTCATCTCGACTGCACTCAACGTGGTGCTCGATATATGGTTCGTCGTAAGCTTCAATATGGGAGTAGCAGGCGTGGCCTTGGCGACAGTCATAGCCCAGGTCTTATCCGCCATACTCTGCGCTATAAAATTGAAGAGGATGAACGACATATTTGATATGAACCTCGAGATGTTAAGACCCATAAAAGAATACGTCATGCAGATAATAAAATTAGGAATTCCTTCTGGACTTACCCAGGCAATTTTTTCCCTTGCCATGGTCACAGTCCAGTCCCTTACTAACAGCTTCGGAGAATTGGTTATAGCAGCAAACGTGATGGTAATGCGGGTAGACGGATTCGCCATGATGCCCAATTTCACTTTCGGCATCACCATGACCACTTACGCCGGCCAGAATGTAGGTGCAAGGAGGATGGACAGGGTCGAAGAGGGCACCCGCCAGGGCCTTGCCATTGCTGTGGGAGTTTCAACGGCCATCACCATTGTACTGCTGATCTTTGGCAGGTATCTCATGGCCATTTTCACCCAGACGACCGAACTGGTGGACCTAGGTATGCGTTTTATGAGAATCCTCGCCATAGGGTATGTAGCAATGGCCGTGACGCAGGTGCTTTCCGGCGTAATGCGCGGCGCGGGAGATACGGTGACTCCTATGTGGATTTCGCTCATCACCACCTTCTTTCTAAGGGTTCCCTTAGCTTACGGCCTCGCCTATATAACGCGAAGCCCGTCACATCCAAACGGCAGGCCCGAGTCCATATTCTTTTCCCTGCTTTTTGCCTGGGTATCCGGCGCTTTGATCACCACCTACTTTTATAAAAGAGGAGCGTGGAAAGAAAAGGCGCTCTTTAGAAGTTTAGAAGGGCACTAGTAAAAACCGCCGGCCCCGATATTTACAGATTACGGGACCGGCGGTCTTGCTGTGCAAAATTTGTCAGAGTTTCTTACATAAGCTTTTTCAAAGCCTTGCCCAGCGCGTCAGCACCCATTATGGCGTTATATACGTCTTCCGGCGTAACCTTAAATGGCATATTGTGGATGGTCTCGCCCTCAGCGCAGGATGCTTCCGCCACCTTCCTTATGTCCTCTTCTTTCACTTCTTTAATGCCAAGCTCTTCCAAAGTTACCGGCAGCCCCACGTCGAGGCAAAAGCCTATGACTTCTTCCAGTTCATCCATCGGGCTGTTTTCCAAAACCAACTGGGCGATAGTTCCGAAGGCTACCTTCTCACCGTGATACATCTGGTGGCATTCATGCAAGACAGTAAATCCGTTGTGGATGGCGTGGGCTGCTGCAAGCCCTCCACTTTCAAATCCAATACCGCTCAGGTAAGTATTGGCCTCCACCACATTCTCCACTGCAGGCGTGCAGGCCTTTTTCTCTACGGCCAGTTTGGCCTTAAGGCCGTCCTCTAGAAGCGTCCTGTAGCAAAGTTCAGCAAGAGCCATAGCTGCTTTTGTGCTTTGCCCGCCCGACAATGCTTTGGCATTCGAGCGCATGCACGCCCGGGCTTCGAAATAAGTAGCCAAGGCATCGCCCATGCCAGCCACCAGGAGCCTGGCCGGAGCTTTTGCTATCATGCCGGTATCTACAAGGACCACATCGGGATTTTTGGGAAGGAACAAGTACTTGCTAAACACTCCTTCGTCGGTGTATATGACGGAAAGCGCGCTGCACGGTGCATCGGTCGATGCGACAGTGGGAACAATCACAACAGGCAGCGAAAGATAATATGCTACTGCTTTTGCAGTATCGAGAACCTTCCCGCCCCCGATTCCGACAATTACTTCCGAGCCGTGCTCTTTTGCAAGATTTTTTAGCCTGTTTATCTCATTTTCCGAACATTCTCCGTTGAATGGCTCAAAAATAAGTTTTACCTTTTCACCCGCGAAACTTTCCTCTATTATCGGCCTTGTCCTTTTGATGCCGTTTTCGCTGGCGATTACGAAAAACGAACTTCCGAGTTTTAAGGTATGCTCTTTGATGTGCTTTAAAACCCCGTTCCCCTGGACGTATTTGCCAGGGCCTATAATTGCCCTTATCATGGTAACCCCCTCCTTGCCTTTTGTTAAGATTTTATCACATAATGAAAAAGTTCACAAGATGTCAGCATAAGAAGCGCTTTTTCAACTACAATACCTTTTTTACAATATCCATTTCGGTCAATCCATATTTCTTGAATAAATCATCCGTTTCTGCAGATTCAGCAAAAGTATCTTTTATTCCGATTTTCAAAATTGGAATTTGATATATTTCCGATAAAACTTCAGAAATTGCTGAACCTAAACCTCCCACGATACTGTGATTTTCAATCGTAACTATAAATTTAACCTTCTTTGCTATATTTAAAAGCGTTTCTGTATCAATAGGTTTTATGCAGTGAACCGAAGCAACGAGTGCGCTTACCCCTATTTCTGAAATCAGATTTCCAAAAACGTCTCTAATTTCTTCCACACTACTCACCTCAGTTCTAGCATTGCTTTTTCAAATTCTTCCTCAGATATCTTCTTTGAATGCCACTCAATTTTGTTCTCCATAAAAGATACCCCTTTACCCTTTATAGTATGTGCGATTATCACTTTCGGCTTTCCGCTTTTAAATTTGACAGCCATATCTATTTCTTCAAAGTCATGGCCATCAATTTCAAGGCATTGCCATCCTAAATCTGTCCACACTGACAATAAATTACATTTTCCAAACACATCCTCCACTTTTGAGGTCAATTGAAGCTTGTTGTAATCTATAAAAGCACAAAGGTTGTCTAAATTGTTGTTTGCTGCAAAAATAGCCGCTTCCCATATTTGACCTTCTTGAATTTCTCCATCACCCAAAATCACATAAGTTTTATGGCTTTTTCCTTTTATTTTATCAGCCAGAGCGCACCCTTAAGTACAAGAGAATTTCCACAATTGAAAGCGAACCACCCGGATGGCCAGATCCCGCATAATAGAGCATTTCTATGATCAATTTCCTTACTTTTTTAGCCTTTTCTTCAAGAAATATTTTTTCTTCCTTGCTCAACATAAATTTACACCTCGCATCGAGTAGGAAGGGGCGGCTAACCCCCGTCCACTCACCTATGAAAAAATGCAAGTATGCTATGAAAATTTAATAAGCAATTATGAATGATCAAATTTTAAAAAAAGACAATACGACACTATACCAGGTCATTTCGATTTTTTAACCAGGCTTGTTTCGGATATTTTGTTAAATTGTCCAACACTACTTAATAGAGAACAGTTAAGCTCTTTACCATTGACGGAAACAAATAGAAACTAATATGCTTCATTTCCTGGCAAGTCATATAATTACCCTGTTTCAAATAACAAGGACTGAGTTTCTTCCTCCGATACATCTTCAATACAATCGATTACTCGCAATAGCTCTTTCGTGTCTACCTCGTATGCTTGAGCTTGTTTGGCCAAATTCTTCAGTTTTCTTTCTAATAAATCTCTTCTGATATCCCTGTATTCTTCCCGGCGTGTCAGAACTGCCCATATTATATGCAACATCTTACGCGCTGTGGCTACAATAGCAATTTTGTGCCCTTTCTTCTCCTTTAGACGAAAATAAAAAGATTGTAGCTTCCCTTTGCTTTGGATTGCTCTCTGTGCACACTGAACTAGTATCCAACGCAGGGTGCTGCGGCCTTCTTTAGTTATGTTACCGGTATAGCGTGTTTTGCCGGATTGATGAACAGATGGAACCAGTCCCGCATAACATGCTAGTTTTTTAGGTGAGGAAAAGCGGAAAATTGGCCCAATCTCTGCAAGAATAGTCAATGCGCTCAAAACCGAAATGCCAGGTATACCCATCAGTAATTTTACATTTGAGTTCTCTTTAGCCCTGGCAAACAAATCTGCTTCGAGGGCCGCCATTTCTTTTTGCACAGCATCCAGCAGTTTTAATGATGAACAAACTATGATTTGCTCTGTTTCCGGTAGCGAAATACTCTCTAAAAATTTTCTTCCGCTTTTCCCAAATAAATCGCTCCGTGGAGACTGGATTCCATTGCGAATTAACGCAGCGTGAATCTTGTTTTTCAGCATAGTACGGATTTTTCCGAGACGGATTCGGTGATGAAGCAGAACTCTTAATTGATACTCATCCTTGCTCGGAATCCAAGACTCAGGAATAAAGTCTGCCGCTAACAATTGGGCAAGAATTTGAGCATCAAGGGCATCGGTTTTTACACGAGCTTCAGCTATGGCACGAGTTTTCAAGGGATTGGCAATCACAACTTGCCCCGGATAACCAGATAGGATATCATGAATCCAAAAGGCGTTACTGGTAGCCTCCATTACGATACGAGTATTGGAATCTAGGGTTTTGGCGAATTCCTCCCATGCTTGTCGTGTATTGGCTATTCGAAAGCGTCTTTTTTCTTTGTTTGGCCCGATCTCACACCCTTCTGCATATTTTTGATGCACATCCAAACCAATGAAGCGCATTTGCGGCCCCCTCTCTAATTTAGTTAACAGGCGGAGTTGCTTTTACATTCACCTATTCGTGGGCTTAGCCACAACTGGGTGAGGCGAGGAGGCGATTAAACACACCAACGGGCTTATTTCATCCCAGTGAGAGGACAATCGCCCCGCCTACAGCCTTCTCCGAAACCCTATTCCAATTATACCAGAGAAGAGCCTGCATTTTTATCATACCAACACACCACCGGACACACACCACCGGACATGCGGGTCCGCATCCGGCGGTTCACCAAGCTTTACGAATCCTCTGATAACGTTCGGTTAAGCTCACCAGGCCCTGGGATTGCCAGCAGGCATTGCCCAGGGCTCTGTTCATTGGCCCATGTGCCATCCGCCACGGCCCCTTCCGCGCATTGGCAAATTCATGCACTACTTCTTCCGGCAATCCTAGTGCCCTGAGTTCTCTATATCTCGTCCTTACTCGTTTCCATTGCTTCCATAAACATAGGCGTAGCCTGCGGCGTATCCAGCCATCTAGTTCTTCAAATTTGCTGGGCGTTTCGGCCAGGGCAAAGTATCCCATCCACCCTCCCAGGTATGTGTTCAGGCATCCTATGCGCACTGCTATGCTTACCGGCTTGTTCCGGGCTGTTATCTCACGTATCTTCGCCTTTACTCGTTCAATGGTCTGGGGCGCTAGACGGATGAGTATTTGCCCTCCCTTCGCTTTGTGCATGCTGAATCCTAGAAATTTTTGTTCGTTTATCTTGAGCTTTAACCGCTCCTGCAGGTATCTCTTTACGCTTTCCATTACTCTTTCTCCGGCCCGCTTGCTCTTTACGTAGATGTTGCAGTCGTCGGCGTAGCGTACAAACTTGTGGCCCCTCTTTTCTAGTTCTTTGTCTAGTTCATCCAGCAGTATGTTGGCTAGAAGCGGACTCAGCGGCCCTCCTTGCGGTGTCCCTTCCGTTGTTTCCATTACTACTCCGTTTATCATGACTCCTGCTTGCAGGTATCGGCGAATAAGAGCCAATACCCTCTTGTCCTTTACTTTTCGTGCTACTTTCGCCATGAGTATGTCGTGGTTTACCCGGTCGAAGAATTTCTCTATGTCTATATCGACTGCCCATTCGTATCCTTCTTGCACATACCGCCTTGCTTCCCTTACTGCGTCGTGTGCCCTTTTTCCGGGCCGAAATCCGTAACTGTGTTCCGAAAATCCTGGGTCGAAGATGGGTGTTAATACTTGCAGGAGAGCCTGTTGGATGAGGCGGTCCATTACAGTGGGGATGCCTAAAAGCCTCTTGCCTCCCCCGGGTTTCGGGATTTCGACCCGGCGCACGGGCTTGGGCTTGTAGGTCCCGGCTAGCAGTTCTTCCCGGATGCGCAGCCATTCGGCTCGTAGTTGTTCCCGAAGCCATTCGGTCGGGATGCCATCTATGCCGGGCGCACCTCCGTTTTGTTCCACTCGCTTGAGTGCCTTCAGCATGTTATTCCTTTCTACCACCCGCTCCATCAGGCCGTTATCATCGTCCCCGCGAGGTGATTCTCCGCTTCGTGCCGGAGAAGAACTCGGCCCTCCCTCAGTCCCCCGTGGCTTCACCACTTCCTCCTGCGGGTAGGCCCCTTCCGGGGTTTTCTGCTGTCTTCGCTCTCCTCTCGAACTCATCGGTATCACCTCTTGCTTGATGTTCGGGCCTTCCCCAGAAGCTCATGACCTCCTGGGTACTATGCCCTCTGCTGACTCCTGACGGTTCAACCATGCCTTCCAGCATGGGTTACCAGTTTACCTGGCGTTACCGTCAACACCCACCTTCGGTGGGTACCCGCCCGTGTAAGAGCGAAAGCCTCCCCGCGCTCGCCCCATATACTCTACCGCCCCTTGGCAGCCTTGGATTTCGCTGTGTTGTGCCAGCTTATCCGAGCGGTCTAGCCTCGTATGGGGTTCTTGTTCATCGAGCCGTGGCTTTGCCTCCGGCTTCCTTCGGATTCCACCTCGCGGTGGACACCCTTGCCTTTGGCGAAAGACTTTGCTGCCTCGCCTGCAGTGGACTTTCACCACCGAGTTAACGCCCATGCCGGGCGCACGAAAATGAAAAGCCCGCAAAAAGCGGGCTTTTTACAGTTTGTCATTACCGCCAGTTTGTCATCCCCCTTCTCGAATTTCGTAGTCCTAGGAATCTCGCCCGTCAGGTATTTTTAGTCATCCCACTTGCATTTATGAGTAATAATAATATTAGCTAATTACGGGAGGTATGATAAATGTGGGTGACTTCTTCGGAATTCAAAATGAGAGTAGGCAAGTATTTAAAAAACGAACATCGTTCTTGACCTTTTGCTAAAAAGAAATTTTCATAAATCAGCATATAAAATTTTCAAATTTGCTGAAGAAAAAAAGCTTGATGCATATATAGCTTCTTTTGCGAAAAAATGCTTGAAAAGCAATCATTCTTGATATATATTATGATATATATCCGAAATTTATATTGCCCGGGGAGATGATAAAATTGGATGTGGCAAAAATTTTCGAAAACGGAAGAAGTCAGGCAGTTAGATTGCCTAAGCAGTATCGCTTTAATGACTCTGAAGTATTCATAAAAAAAGTCGGCGAAATCGTCGTTTTAATTCCCAAAGATAGCGTTTGGAAAAGCTTCGAATACGGCATAAAGCACTTTTCCGAAGATTTCATGGAAACTAGGGACCAACCGGAACCAGAAAAAAGGGAAGAGATGAAATGAAGTACATGCTCGATACCAATATATGTATTTATATCATCAAAAAGAAACCCACCGAGGTTATAGAAAGATTCAAAAAGCTCGATATTGGAGACATTTGCATATCCTCAATAACTTTAGCCGAACTTTGGTACGGCGTTGAAAAAAGCCAGTATAAAGAAAAAAACAGAGCAGCCCTTGCCGCCTTCATCGCCCCTTTTGAGATACTGCCCTTTTCCGACAAAGCTGCAACCAGCTACGGAGAAATCCGCGCATTCCTGGAAAAAAGAGGGGAGTCCATCGGCGCGTACGATTTGCTGATTGCCGCCCATGCGCTTTCCGAAAACCTCACGTTGGTAACAAACAACGTTAGGGAATTTGCTAAAATCCCGGGATTATCCGTAGAAAACTGGGTTGAATGAAAAAATACCGCGCAAAAATGCGCGGTATTTTTTCGATAAAGATCCCTATCTATCGATTTTTTAAAAATTTTACGGCCTTTAATATTGATTCGTCGTTTCCAAAAGCTCCAGCCTTTGTCACCACTTTTACCCCATCGGCCACTCCTCCGATGAGCACGAGCTCCGGTATTCCCGGTTCCAATTCCGAATTTATCCTGCAACCGGTGGCAGAAAGTTTTTTCACGACGTGTATCGCCGTATCTCCTCCGGTAAGAACCATTCCCGCAGGTCTTCTTGCTTTTACCACCTCATGGGCAACCTCTCCCATGAATCGCGCTATAGCTTCGCTGGTTTCCGCGGAGGAAAGCCCCAAACTTTTTCCAACCGCAATCGCATCAGTAACGTCTTTCTCTTCTAATGCCGATGCAATTATGACGTCCTTTGCCTTATCCATAAAATCGAGCACCTGTGCGAAAACACGTTTTACTTCATCGCAAGGGTTTGTCAGAGCCCTCTTTACATCCACTTTTGCCAAAGCTATTTGGCTTTCTTCGGCTGCCCGTGATATTTGCCTCCTGGTCACCTGACTTACGCTTCCTGCTACCACCAAAATCCCGTCTTCATTCTTTCTCTTCTCAAGGCAAACCATAAGTGCCTCGGCAAGACCCGCCGAGCCTACCCACAGTGCTTTCTTTTCTAGAGCGAGGACAGCTTCCGCTATTCTTACAAGATCTTCTTCTGTCGCAGCATCAAAAGCGAAAACATCGTACTTTCCAAGGTCTTGCAATATGGTTTCGGCCAAATTTTCATTCATCTCTTCCAGCTTTTTCAGCCTCACTGGAATATCTAAACTTTCTTCTAATAGCTTTTTTACATCGGAAGTTGTCACCGGATTTCTGGGATCTTTTGCAAGTTCGGTTTTATCGACGGGTACACCGTTGAGGTAGTGAATACCGTTTCGAGTGGTGCGGCCGTTTTTCGGAAAGGCAGGGGCGAAAACTATAATTTCGGGTTTCAGGCTTTCCCGCAGGGCTTTTAATTCAGCTCCTATATTGCCCCTTAACGTCGAATCTATCTTTTTGTAAAGTACCGCATCTTTATACCTTGCGATTAAGGAAGATACTTCCTTTAACGTTTCATAAGCTTTCAACGGCGGAAGGCTCCGGGTTTCGGTATCTATGACTAATGCATCGATTATATCCTCGTATTTTTCTAAACTCGAAATTTCCGTCATAGTAACCGACAAGTATCCATATTTCGCAAGCTGTACGCCGGTGTCATTGCTTCCCGTGAAATCATCAGCTACAATTATAACCTTAAACAACCTTCTCTCTCCCTGCTAAATTTTTCCCGCGTTCAATTTTATCAAGGTAGGATACCAGAAGGGGACATAAAATCGCTGTAATTATGACCGACGCCGCAACTTGAGCCGTTGCAGCGGCCACCAAAGGCTCTAAAGTCGGGTCTACGGCAGCGACGGCGGCAGGAGTTGCAACTGCATTACCTGCGGTCGTTCCAATGGCAGCTCCGACCCCTTTATTTTCACGGAAAATATACTTAATGGTAAGATAACCTCCCAAGCCTGTGAGCACAACTGTCAAGACACCTAATAATATTCCTGGAAATCCCGCTTTAAGAATTGTCCTAAAATCTAAAGCTGCCCCTAAAGGAAATGCAAAAAACGGAATCAACAACTTTTGCCCGGGAGCTAGAAATTTTTTCCATTCTTCATCCAAATTGCCTAGTATCATTCCCACTAAAATCGGAATAACCACGGCGACCAGTGCTATAAAAGGAATGTTGGCAAGGCCCGTTGCTCCCATAGCCACCATCGTGAGGAACGGTCCGTCGTTTATCGAAAGGATAGCTATCGCACCCACATCCGTCGGATCGCCGTACTGCGAAGCAAGCGCCGTATACAGTCCCCCATTGGAATTGGTTACTGCCGCAATAATGGCAAGCGATGATAATCCAAGTAAACCTGTAGGTCCCATGAATTTACCTACGACCCACCCTAAAGCAGCGCCGATAAAAAACTTTACTGCGGTTAGGGCGACACCCTTGCTCAGAGAAACTCCGGCTTCTCTTAATGTAATCTGCGCTCCGTTGCAGAGCAGGAAAAGTCCAATCAGGGGCATGGCCCCCTGTTTAAATAGAGCTGTGGTAAATCCCCCTATTTGTAAAGCCTGGGGGAAAAACGTATTTATTATGGCTCCCAAAAGGAGGGGAACAACCATAAGTCCCCCCGGGATTCGTTCGATAGCCTTAAGGATCTTCACCAGCCTTTCCCTCCTCTTAAAAAGTAGAAATCAGCTTATACATACCGAATTCCCTGTGTTTTAAGGCTTCCGCCTTCGTAAGCTTGCCGTTGCACACCTCGATGAGCTCTTTGAATAACCTTTCGCCCACATCTTTTATGGTTTCATCGCCTTCCACTATGGTCCCGGCGTAAAAATCGATGTTGTCCATCATTTTCTTATACGTTTCGGGATTCGCAGTAATCTTTATAACCGGAGCAATAGGTGAGCCTGTAGGAGTTCCTCTGCCTGTAGTAAATACTACTATTTGAGCTCCTCCTGCGGTCATGCCGGTAATGGACTCTATGTCCTGACCGGGAGTGTCCATAATGTAAAGCCCTTTGCCTTTTGGCTCTTCGCCGTATTCCAAAACCCCTTGGACGGGCTTCGTGCCACCTTTGTATATACACCCGAGCGACTTTTCCTCGATGGTGCTTATGCCTCCTTCAATGTTTCCGGGGGTCGGCTGTCCCCCTCTCATATCCACACCCATGGTTTTTGCCTTTTCTTCGCACCTTCTCACCATATCCAAAAGCTTTCTTGCAACTTCTTCATTTACCGCGCGCTTTGCCAGCAAATGTTCGGCACCTATAATCTCTGTTGTTTCCGAAAACATCGAAGTTCCGCCCAAATCGACTATCTTGTCCGACACGTACCCCGCTACCGGATTGGAAGCAAGCCCCGAAGTCGTATCGGAACCTCCGCACTCTACGGCGTAAATCAAATTGGATATATCTACCTCTTCCCGTTTAAGCTGTACAACCTCCTGGGCCATATCCCTTACTATTCTGGTCCCAGCTTCTTCTGCCTTTAAAGTGCCGCCGCAATCCTGAATTATTATATATTCTACCCTTTTTCCGGTCTTTGCAATCTCCTCAGCAACTTTTTCGGTGGGGACGCCTTCACATCCAAGCCCCACGACTAAAGCCGCAGCAACGTTGGGGTTTTTCCCAAGGCCTATTAATGTTTTTGTAGTAAGCTCTAAATCCGCACCTATCTGACAGCAGCCGTGCTGATTGGGAATTGCGACAGCTCCTTCTACATGCGAAGCTATACGCATCGCCACTTCGCTCGCACATACCGACGAGGGTATTACAAGGATATGATTTCTTATTCCTACCTTTCCGTCGGGCCTTACATAACCTAATATTTTCATCTTCCTTCCTCCTCCCAGTCTCCTCTTCCCCTCAGGCTTTCAAAATTATGAACGTGGACGTGCTCTCCTGTTTTTATGGGGCGCGTGGTTCTACCTATTACTTCACCGTACTTGATTACTTCTTTTCCCAGGTCAATATCCACGAGGGCAAATTTGTGGCCGAATGGAATGTCATCGAGCAAATTCACCTTAACTATTTTGCCATCTAAATCCACATTCACCTCCTGCCCTTTCTTTAGGTCCTGCACCGCAGTGGCCACATTGTCCTTAGGGTTTATAACCACCGCCAATTTCTTCATGAATATCACCTCCGAAAAATATAATCTTGCAATTAATATGCCAAAGCCCAAAATCTTAAAAAAAATGCTGTTTGCCGGGTTAAAAAACTTCGGTGTACTATTGCAAAAAAAATCAGTTGATGCAAAATGCATCAACTGCCCCTACGATCTTCCATTCATTGCTTTTTTAATTTTCTCCAAAGGGTTGTTCTGTTAATCCCCAACCTTCTTGCAGCCTCCGATATATTACCGCCCGTCAACTCCAAAGCTTTTTTTATATATTCTCTCTCCACAAATTCCAAGGGTTTTACATCGCAACTCCAGTCTTTATATAATTCATTGCCAGCCTTATGTTCATCGGCATCGCAGCTAAATTTAACATCCCCCACGTCTATCCACATTTCATCGCAAAGGGCAACAGCCCTTTCGATTATACTCTCAAGTTCCCTGACATTTCCCGGGTAATCAAAGGTCTTTAAAACATCCATCGCTCTCGAAGTTATGCCTTTTACGTTTTTCCTGCATCTTGCCGCATGTTTTTTTATCAAATGAGGGACCAGAACATCCAGATCTTCCTTCCTCTCCCTTAAGGGAGGGATATTTATATTGAGCACATTTATCCGGTAAAAAAGGTCCTCCCGGAATCTTCCCTCTTTAACCATCTCCAAAAGATTTCTATTCGTAGCACATATTATCCTGACATCCACTGGGATTAATTTATCGTCCCCTATCCTCCTCACCTTTCTCTCTTGAATTACCCTGAGAAGTTTAGCCTGAAGTCCTACGGGCATCTCCCCTATCTCATCGAGAAAGATCGTTCCTCCATGGGCAAGTTCGAAGAGCCCCGCCTTTCCTCCTTTCACCGCACCTGTAAAAGCACCTTCTGCATAACCGAAAAGCTCGCTTTCGAGAAGATTTTCCGGCAGCGCCGCACAGTTTATAGCAACAAAAGGACCATTTTTCCTCAAGCTGGCATTGTGGATGCTCTGGGCGAAAAGCTCTTTTCCGGTCCCCGTCTCACCTACTATCAACACCGTGGAATCTAATAGCGCATACTTCTGGGCTTGCCTTATCACATCGCCCATTTTTTTGCTTTTGTACAAAATATCGTCGAAACTGTACTCGGCAACAAGGCCCCTATCCGACAGCTTCCTCCTTATGCTGTGTTCCATTTTTTGTAAGGTCGCCACCTCCTGAAAGGTGGCAACAGCTCCTACGATTTCATCGTTTACAATAACGGGCACCCTGTTGGTCACTATCATGGTATCCGAAACTTTCTGAAGTTGACCTATCTGGGGTTTTCCGGTCTTCAGCACTTCGTAAAGTTTGGTATTGGGTATAACTTTTTCCACCTTCTTGCCCAAAACCTTGTCCGACGGCAATTTAAAAATTCCTTCCGCCATTCTGTTGTATATGGAAATTCTTCCATCTTTGTCTACCGCTATTATACCGTCGTGAACAAAATCCACTATGGTTTTAATCTTTTCCGTCCTTTCTTTTTCGGCCTTGATGGCCTCCGCCAGCCTGAAAGCTTCATTCACGGCGGAAGCTATGGCCTCTTTTCCCGAAGTTATAAGCCTGCTTTCTAAACCGAGCTCCTTTGCACTGCGAGCTCCAATCGTATCGCCTATGATTATCTTTATCCCTTTTTCCTTCGCCTCTTTCACTTGCTTTGGCCCTATTTCCTCTTTTTCTATCACGATTTTGACAATATTAAGGTTCAGCACCTCACCTATAACCTCACAACCATATATAACGTTTTTGTACCCAGCCACACCTATGACTTCTTTGTAGCCGAGTAGTCCTTTAAACTGCCTTAAAATATCATAAGCGTTTACCTTTATTTCCACAACCGGAACCGAAACCGCCTCTTTTATGAGCTGATAAGTGCCGCCGCGACTTATTATGACATCGAATCCCTCTTTTTCCCATTCCTTTGCCACTTTAACTCCCTCGCTCAAATCTCCAAGCTCTATGCGTATATCCACGCCCAGCTCGTTTTTCACATTCAAGGCCATATCGAGTAAGTCCCGGTAAGGTGCGATAAGCCCTATTTTCATCGCAAAAACCCCTCATTTAATTTTCTTCATATCAAACGAAAAATCCTTTCAATAAATAAAAAAAACCCCAAATACCGGGGTTTTTCAATGACAAAATTTACTTTATTTGAAACTTATATCTTGCCATTTTAACAGCCATCTTAATGGCATCTACCAAACTTTCCTCGTTTGCCCTTCCCTCTCCTGCTTTTCCAAACGCCGTCCCATGGTCCACCGAAGTGCGGATTATAGGAAGTCCGAGCGTACAATTTATCCCTTTTACCTCGGTAAACCTTCCAGTCTTCGCGTCAATCTTAAATCCCGTCAATTTAACCGGAATGTGCCCTTGATCGTGATACATCGCCACGACCACATCGTACTGACCCGACAGCGCCTTTACAAATACGGTATCCGGCGGCACTGGGCCTTCCACATCGATGCCTTCTTTTTTTGCCTCCTCAATGGCGGGGATTATATACTTTTCTTCCTCGTCGCCAAAAAGGCCATTTTCTGAACTATGCGGGTTCAACCCCGCAACCGCAATGCGGGGGCTTTCCACATCCAGCATCTTCATTGCATCATTTGCAAGCCTTATTACCTTATACACCCGCTCTTTCGTGATTAAATCGCAGGCTTTTCGCAAAGAAACGTGAGTCGTCACGTGGACAACCTTCAAATTGTCGTTTGCCAGCATCATGGCATATTCTTTCGTATTCGTTAAATCGGCAAATATTTCGGTATGACCCGAATAATGGTAGCCGGCCAAATTTATGGCTTCCTTACTTATCGGCCCTGTTACTACGGCATGTATCTTATTTTCCAAAGCCAGCTCTATGGCCTTTTTAACGTAATTAAAAGCAGCGTTACCGCAAGTTGCGCTTACTTTTTTGTATTCCCACCTCCCCGGCGCTAAAAGGTTTAGATTAATGTAATCTACTGTTTTATAAATTCCTTGAGCTTCATTCACATCGTTTATTTCCCGAAGCGTCAAATGCAAATTCGTAAATTCATTCGCGTCTTTCAGAGCCTCGTAATCTCCGATGACAACGGGAATGCACTCCTTGTAAATTTCTTCTCTTGCCAAAGCTTTTAGGGCTATTTCAGGCCCTATTCCTGCAGGATCGCCCATCGTTATCCCGATTACAGGTCTCATTTCTTGCTTCTCCTTTCCATATTTTTCATAACTGTAATAGCATAATTAGATAATAAAGCAAAAATTATGCCAACCATAAAATTCCCTAAATACGCTTATTCACATTAAAGATGTTGCATTATGCAATATTAGTTCTTAATCTTTTCCCTTTCCGCATAATTGCCGCATCGGCGATGTATACCTTCGGCTTAGCTTTCAATATCTTTTTGCCATCAAGCTCAACCGGATAGCTTAAATAAATCAGATTGGCACGGGGACGTTCTTCCGCCTGAATGAGCTCGTAATATTATAACCTATACTTTGCATTTTTATCAACAAAATTATAAGTATACTTTGTATTTTTCGCCCATGCCATGCCGGGCGCACGCAAAAATAATGCCGCGCAAAATCGCGCGGCCAGATTCTCAATGTTCACCCATATTTTCAATTTTGTCCGAATGGGCTCTTCCACTACCGAAGCCGTTGCCGTTGCCGTTTCCTCTTTGATACCGCCTGCCGAAAATTCCAAGGCCATTTCGGTAGCCATTTTGGTTGCCAAGAGGTCAATTTTCCCTATACAAAGCTAAACAATCTATAGCTTTGTTAGGTACTCATTGTGCAGACCCCAACGAGCACTATACTGTCGGAGCCGACGGCTACCTCCGTCACCGTCTGGCCAGCCCGGCATCCTATGATGGGGAGGCCCACATTTCCCCGGCTTCAGGCCTCAGCTGCCGGGCTGCTTCCCGGCGTTTTCCGTCCCTCGTGCTTTGGCCCTAAGGCGCATACCGGGAGGGGGAGTTACCCCGCCTACCCGCCGCCCCTTAACCCCCACCACAGGGTGTTGCCGGACTCCCGGGTAGCCCGGCAGGGAAGAGCGGCAGACTTTAAACCTAGCAATTAGGACGAGTTACCGAACATGAAAGAGAGCCATTCTTCAGGGTTCCACCCAAGGATCATATGGCCGTTCCTTACCGCCCGCTTTCTGGCCGCCCTGAACAGTCCGGAGAGCTTGCCCCAAAGCTTGAAATGCTGCCATCCTTCCTTTGGCGACAGCCTATTCAGGATCTCTTTGGGGACCTTCTCGGTAAAGCCCAAAGCTCTCCTGGCTATTACAAAGGCGGCACCCTGGTGGGCGGAAAGGCCGTAATCCCGTGAGTATTTGAAGTAACCGATAAGCGAAGTAAATCTGGCGGATACGGTAAAGACTGCGATACCCCTCTTCCTCAAAGCCACAACGATCCGGTTGAACAGGAGCCTCTTGCAAAAGTTGTGGGTGACACGGTTGAAGAGGCGGTTGGTGTCGTGGTACTGGGCAAAGGACAGCTCTTCCAGGGCTACCTGCTTTATACCCAGCGATTCCAGCCATTCGGCTATGTCTTTAGCCAGGTTTCCGGCTATCCACTCCCGTTTTTCATGGGAAACGTAGACCAGTTCAGGACACCGGAAACAGCGTGAGATATGAAAATTGCCGTCCGGCAGTGCCACGGTTACGGCCACCACATCGGGGTTTAAGTCTATTCCTGCCATGGGCAAGTCTTTGTTTACAGGCACGTCATCGCCCAGGGGAAAGGAAATAAAACAATCGAACCTTCCGTTCTTGCGGACTACCCTTACCGTATAGGCACCGGCTCTCAAAAGGTGCTGCATGAGTATGCTCCGGTAACGAACAGGTATTTCAAGGGGCACCGTAACCCAGTCTTCTTCTTTCCTCCTGCGGCCGCTTTTGTCTTCCGGCTCCGGCGGTATGTAGACGTTGAGGCGGAAGGAACCGGTAACCTCGTCGAAGACCACTTCCGTGTTGGCATTACCATACTGGCCTTCCAGCCCCTTCTGGTTGGCCTGGCCTACGGAATAGAAAGCGTTCGACCTGAGTTCCCGCCACTCTTCTTTAGAAAGTTTTCCCTCTTGTAGGAGGAGCAGGTTTTTCTTGCCGCCAAACACAGCAGGTGGCACTTCATCCCTCTCCAGGAAACCCTTCCAGTAGGTCAGTTTGCCGCGAAGCTTGTCTAGCCGGGCTAATATGCCCCGTCGGCGAAGTTTATCCTTAGTGCGTTCCAGCTTTTCCTCGGACTTCTCTATTTTGGCCTCCAGGTCGGCGACATGCATTTTGACCTGTTCTTTCTGGCTCTCAATTGTGGCTTTAGCGTCCTCGACAGCCCACTGGCACCAGCGTGCGTTGGGGAAGAATTTATTGTAGAGGTCTCTGACTATTTCTCCAGGCTCTTTCCCCCGCCTCAGGGCCTGGTAAGCGGTGCGCTTGGCCGCCTGAAAGCGGCGCA
>NZ_LOED01000022.1 GCF_001562425.1 Fervidicola ferrireducens | reverse complement strand
TTCGAACCATCTTTTCCAGTTTGCCTTTGTTTGGGGATAGGAGTTTTACCTTGAGGGTTACTGTCTGCATATAGTATCTCCTCCGGTTCGCTTAAATCATAACACAACCGGAGAAGAATAGCAAGCCGCCATTCATCCCCCGATTAAAATCGGGGGCATTCTGGCGGGATTTTTGTAAAGTCGGGTTGATCAGGCTTGTGCCTGTTTAACCCGTCTTCATTTTTTGACTATAACCCCTTTCATGTTGTCCCCGTCCAGGTAGACATCGAATTCTCCCTCATAAATCCAGACCGCCCTGTGGCCGGTGGCCTTTCTGGGGGCGTTACTGAACCAATCGAAATTGATGATGTTGGTCTTGATGTTGTCGAAAACGGGCATGTACAGAATGCCGTCCAGCTCTAAATCGGCGAAAAAGTGGGTGCCGTAGGAAAGCTCTGGCGTAAAATTCTTCCTTTGAATCCCCACCTCCACCAGAACTCCGCAGTTGCAGATTTCATTATAGTTTACGGGAACGCCCTGCATGGGGTTGCTGGAGCCCCACCGCCCCGGCCCCACCAGGATGTACCTTTCTCCTGCAAGGGCCTCGTTCACCCTGCCCACTTCCCTCGCGATGGCGTATTTATCCGGGCTTGCGTGAAATTCGTCGTGGTCTACGTAGACCAAAAATCTTACACCCTGCACCATACCGTTGGTCAACATACGGTCGCCGGCAAGTATAATCTCCTCTTTTTTTATCCCTTCCGGAATCCTTACCTTCCGGTATTCTTCCTTGCTCGACAGGGGTCTTACCTGAATCAGGGCAAACTTTGGGTCTTCCGGCTCGTACGCCCACTCCACATCGACCGCAATCCCCATTGCATCCTCGAGCACCGAAAAAAGAAATTTCATCAATTTGAAGAACCGCGGTTTGTACGAGGGGAACCTGTCAAAAGTGAAAATGAGTTTTTCCCCGGGTCCAAGGGAAGTTATCACAGGTGGAATATCCTTTATCACGTTTTCGTGTGCGGAAAAGAGCGAACAAAGTTTATTGAAATTCCTGTGATACGGTATCAGGTCAAGCCGCTCGTTGATATTGTAAGATTCCAAATTTCCCGTCTTCAAGTTGAGCATATCAAAGGTCTCCTGGGAGTACTTGGCAATCTCCTGGACGTTGTTTCCTTCCGGCCTCAGTTCCAGATTCGTAAGTGAAAAGGTCCTGGCGTATCCCCTGTTCGTGCTCCTCGTGCCCAGGCCGAAGACCATGCGAACGACTCCGTCTTCCTTTCGTATCCTCTCCGTAAAACGCCGGTAATTCTGGGAAAAACCGACGCCCGCTATTTCCGGGTAAAAACCATCGCCCCTTTGTTTTCCGAAAAGCTGCTGGATAATCACCGCCATCTTTTCTTCTGCAAGGCCGTGTTTTTTCCTGTACACCACTGCATTTATCCCGAACGTGCTGGCATAAACCTGTTTTATGGCATAAGTTATCTGATGCAGCCTCTGCTTTTCGTCTCCGTTGTTGGGTATGAACGTGGTGAAGTATTTACCTGCAAAAGAGTATTTCACGCTGTCCTCTAGCATGGAAGATGACCTTATCGCCAGCGGGTAGTCCATAACGCTTATCACGTTTTTCAAAAAATCATTTACATAATCAGGGAAATCTCCTCCCATAATGGCTGCTTGAATCCCCTCCAAATCGTCGGGTGTCTCCTCCAGTATCCTGTAAATTCTATTTTTTTCCATAAAATCCTCGTACACACTGGTTGCTACAAAATAGCTCGGAGGTATTACCACGTTAGTTAAAATTTCGTCCTCTTTTTTCTCAAGCAGTATCTTCGAAAAGAGAAATCCCTTAGCCTTACCGCCTATCGAGCCGCTGCCCAAGGTTTTTCTTTTAAATTCTTCTACATGAAGCGGATCGAAGGCTATATATCTTCTTAGCTTTTCATTTCCATTTTTTGTCATATCAAGCCACCTCCCGTAATTTTTTAAACGCGAATATTAATACGTTAACGGGGGTAAAATAAGATCGTAAGGGTTCGCAGCGGCCGAGCCAAGATCGCCGCAGGACTTTAAAAGGGTTCTGCGGCGGTCGGCCAAAGGTCGGTGCCGGGTGTTAAGCTCGGCACCGGCCGGCGGGCAGAATGTTATGCGTCTTGTAAGGCTTCAGGGTGGCCTCGTTGGGTCATCCTGAGGTCAGGAAGGATGCATAACATTCGAGCTAAGATCTTCATGGGTTCCGCAGGTCACAACCTTTTTTAAAAGGTTTGGCTGGGGGTTTTAAGCAGTCGAGAGATTGCTTAAGGCTTCTCAGGTACTCATGGAGGTCGAGCGAAGGTTATCAGGGGTTTTGTAATGGTCCCATGCAGCCGAAAGGTTGCAGCGGGCTATGTAGAGATTCCTGATAGCCGTAGCGTAGGTTGCTGCGAGCTCTTACTTTATTATATGGGGAACGAAGCAAGCCCCTTATACATTAAAAAGGTATAAAAACATGCCCACAAAAAATCCGCGAGAAAACTGTATATCACATAAACTTTAAAATCTATTCCGATGATGCCCGAGGCCCATATAGCCGGAGTGCGCGGAATGCCGATAAGCCGGCTCACGATTATGAAAGGACCTCCGTAGCGGATGTACCACTCTTTTACCTTTTCAAAGCCTTCTCGCCAGAGCTTTATTTTCCCCCCGTACCTGTCGAAAAAGGATTTCCCTTTGGTGCGGCCCGCATAATACGCGAGCACGTTCCCAAAAAGGTTCCCTAGAGCCATGATTATTACCGTTTTCCAGAAAGAAATTCTTCCGGTCTTTATGAGAAAGGCCGCAGCTATGAATACCACCTGTACGGGCAGCGGCATTCCCGTTCCTTCCAGGGCGAAAACAGCAAAAATCGCAATCCACCCGTATTCTAGCACTATATCGTATAGTTCTATTATAGCGAAGTTCATAAGGCCCCACCATAAAATTTTTATTTATCTCCATTTTTTTATTTTGTCTTTTTCAAAAAAAATTATAAAAAAAAGGGCTGTATAGCCCCTCATACGACCGAAGGTTCGAATATGAGCTCGCCCCTTTCAAACCTCCCGAGGTTTAGTTTATCGATGGGTATCCTGGTGGGAAGCCCCAGTATGCACTCCGCCATCAGCACACCGGTGATGGGACCGAACATGAAACCGTGGCCGGAAAAACCGGTGGCTACGTAAAGCCCTTCCACCTGCTCTACTCTGCCCAGAATGGGCTGAGCATCGGGAGATATTTCATAGAGGCCTGACCACTGCCGCACGATTCTCACATTTTTCAGGTACGGCAGGAATCTTACTGCTTTCCTGCACATCTCTTCCACAAAGTCCCACGATGACGTTACGCTGTAGGTTTCGTGTTCCGCGGGGCCGTGCCCCATTATGAATTCCCCGCCCGGCTCTTGCTGGCAGTATATGTTGCCGGCAAAGGACATTATCATGGGGCCCAGGCGGTGGTTCACGGGCTCTGTAACGAGGATCTGGTGGCGTTCTGGCCTCACAGGTATGTCTACGCCCGCCATAGCGCCCACTTTCTTTGACCAGGCGCCGGCGGCGATGAGCACCTTATCCGTGTATATATCTCCTTTATTGGTATTCACGCCTTTAATCCTTCCGTTTTCGACAATTATCCCGGTCGCTTCAGTATAGGTGTAAATCTCTACACCGAGCCTTTTCGCCGCTTCCGCATAAGCTATCATCGTGTGGAAGGGATTCGCGTGACCATCCTTTTGGTGGAAAGCACACGCTAAAATGCCTTCTATATTGAGGTCCGGCACTATCTCCTTTGCCTCTTCAGGGGTGAGAAGCACCGAATTTATGCCCAGGCTGTTTTGAAGGGCAACGTTTTTCTTGAACTGCTCCACCTCTTTTTCGGTAACGGCCATCAGCAGGTATCCGCCCTGTTTGAATTCGATATCTCCCTCGTAGTCCAGAATTTCGTTTAAGTTTTCGAAAATCTCGCAGGAAGCCTTAGCAAGAAGGCAGTTCATCTCCGTTCCCCACTGTTGCCTGACGCCAGCACCGCATCGTCCGGTAGAACCGCTCATCAGATAACCTTTTTCGAGCACCACCACGTCCTTCATGCCCATGGCCGCGAGGTTATAAGCCGTGGCAAGGCCTGATATCCCCCCGCCTATAATTACAATTTCAGCCGTTTTTTTCATTTTCGCTTCCCTCCAGTATCACCGACATCTTTATGTTTTTGGCAGGAGGCCGGAATGTTGTAACCTCGATTTCGGCGGGATTTTTATTCGTGGCCTTTGCAAGTTCCGCCAAAAGCAATGTTCTGCAGGTCCGGCCCTGGCACTGGCCCATACCGCAGCGGGTTATCCTTTTTATCTCTTCCATCGACGTATATCCCTTTTCTATAAGGGCCTCGATTTCCTCCAGCGTCACATCCTCGCAACGGCAGATAATCGTCTTGCTTTTCATTTTTTACCTCCCCCGACCCTTATATTCCTTACCACCATGGAAAGGTGTTTCGGAACCGTTACGGTAACGATTGGGGTCCTGTCTTCGTACTTCCCCTTCCGCACCTTAACGACCTTGCCCCTGCCCACAACCGCACCGCTTCTGTCCAGCAAATCCACCTCCTGGCCTTCTTCCGGAAGCGGGAGAAACTCAAAGGGCATAGACACCGTGGCTTCACTTTCCGAATAAGTCTCATCGACTACAAATATGGCAAGTCCCGGACACTTGCTTATACAAAGGCCGCACCCGGTGCATTTTTCAAAATCGATTTTGGGAAGGTCGTTTATATCTTCAAACTTTTCTATTGCTCCGACCCTGCAGGCGGTGTAGCACGGATTGCAAGGGATTTTCTGAAAACATTCGATAACCGCCACCGGCCCTTTTTTGAGCCTTTCGGCCGGAGGAATCCTGGGAGCTAGTTCCTCCGCCGTCGGTATTCCGTTCGTAGCGAGCATACTAATTCACACTCCTCATGAGGCTAATTTGGAAAGGCCTTTGCGGATTTTTTCCCCGACCGGCCCGGAACGCAGATTTTCAAGTTCTCTTTTGACTTCAGCCTTCTTATCCTCGCAGCTTCCATCGTCATATCCGAGGCTTTGAGCCGCAGAAAGGCCCGCCAGCCTTCCCTCCATCATGGCGCTCGAAGCCTCTTCCACTCCCGCCACATCGCCAGCCACGTAAATTCCGGGGACCGTGGTCTCCATGTTCTCGTTCCTCACGGGCACGTGCCCGCCGAGTTCCGGCACGTACTTCATCCTGCATCCGGCCTGCCACAAAAGTTCTGCCAGCGGCGACAGCCCTACCGCTATGCACATCACATCCACGTTAAACACTTTTTCCGTCCCCGGCACGGGCTGCCATTTTTCGTCCAGTTTCCATATAACGGCTCTTTCCAAGGCTCCGGTCATTTTGTTTGGATAGGCAGCCTTCACGGTATGAGAGGTGAGGATGGGTATTCCGAGCCTCGCCACTTTTGAAGCGTGCACCCAGTAACCCCCTATGGTGGGCGCGGCATCGATTATTGCCTTTACGTTGACACCCGCCTGCATCAGCTGGTAGCTCACGATGAGGCCTATGTTGCCGGCTCCGACCATTAGCACGTTTTTGCCCGGCAGCACCCCGTGTTCGTTCATCAAGGTCTGCACGGCCCCGGCTCCGTAAATTCCGGGAAGGTCGTTGTTTTCAAAAAGCAAAAACTTTTCCGAGGCGCCCGTTGCGACAACTATTCTTTCCGCCTTCATCTTCACCCATTTTTTCTCTTCCACCTCTATGCCTAGCACGCCGTCATCGGGATAATAGGCAACGACCGTCGAATCCAGCATTACTTCTATTTTCGGGTTTTCTTCGATCTTATCCGACAAAATCTTCGCAATATCTATTCCCCGCACCGAAGCGTACTGTCTTTCCGAGCCGAAAAACTTGTGTGTCTGCTTTACAAGCTGCCCTCCTAGTCTCGAATTTCTGTCTATCAGCGTGACGCTTGCGCCCATTTCCGCAGCCGCCAGCGCCGCCATGAGTCCCGCCGGTCCTCCACCTATAACCGCTATCTCCGTGTGCTTCAATTGAGCTCACCCCTGCCTTCCTGTGTTTCTATTACCATGCCCTCGCGGAGCTTCTCAGTGCATACCCTCACGTTCGGCTCGCCGTTCACGGTCATGAGGCAGGATGAGCAGTTTCCTATGGCGCAGTAAAATCCCCTGGGTCTTTTTAGTTTTTTGCTGTAACTTAAAACCTTCACACCGTTGGCGTGCAACGCCGCCGCGATGGGCTCTCCTTCGTACCCCTTCATCTTTTTGCCGTTAAAGGTGAATTCCACTTCCCTTCCCCGCTTGAAGGTCAGAATAGGGTGTTCTTCGATTCGCATATCCTTTCACCCCTCATTTTTAAAATGTTTTTCTTTTAATATGTAACGCCTCAATTCCCTAAGGTGTACTTTCATCTTTTCAACGGCTTCATCCTCGTTGCGTTCAGAGATGGCTTTAACTATGTCGCTATGCTGCCTGCAGAGCTCCAACCAGTCGTCAAAATCCAGTATAGTCTTCTCCCGCAGGTCCTTGCTCACCGTCAAAAGGTAGGCCACCACCTCCTTTAGAACGAAATTATGCGATGCTTCGGCCAGTGCCAGATGAAAGGCCATGTCCCTGTCTTTTTCGCGGTATTCCTGCAAACTTGTGCCGGTTCCGTGGAATTCTCTGTCCAGATCCACCAATTTTTCGATATCCTCCTCGGTCGCACGTCTCGCGGCAAGGCTTACCACCCTTATTTCGATAATTTCCCTGGCTTCGATGACATCGAGAAGCGCATCTCTTTCCAGGTCCATCGAGGTAAAGTTCATGAGCGAAGAGCCGGATATTTTCCTGAGATATCTTCCCCCGCCGGGGCGGCTTTCCACGATGCCTCTTGACTCCAGCACCCTGAAAGCTTCCCTTAAAATCGACCTGCTCACCCCGAGCTGTTCGATGAGCTGCCTTTCGGACGGGAATTTGTCGCCGGGCTTCAATTCCCCCTTGTCAATCATGCCCATGACTTGCTGGATTATCGTTTCGTACAGCCTCACGTTTTTCACTCTTTGGAAATTCATGCTATCCTCCTGACTATTTAGCTTACTTGGTCATCCAGTTATATTTATAAATATTCTGTACTCATTTAAAAAATCCTTCGAATTAAATACACATTTTTAAATTTACATTATTAGTTCACTATTTAACAAATTGCATAATGCGCGCCGTTATGCTAAGATTACTTTTTAGAAAGGAGACTTGCTATGAAAAACGGAGAATTAATTACACTCGGCATAGAGACTTCCTGCGACGAAACGTCGGCCGCAGTAGTCGCGGGCGGCAGAAAAATACTTTCGAACGTTATACTTTCCCAGACCGAATGGCACGAAAAATTCGGTGGAGTAGTGCCCGAAATCGCATCGCGAAAACACCTGGAATCTATATGCGCCGTTGTGGAAAAGGCCTTTCAAGAAGCCAACGTCGATTTTAATGAAATAGACCTGGTGGCCGTCACCCACGGCCCCGGACTAATAGGCGCCCTGCTTGTCGGCGTCTCCTACGCAAAAGCCGTCGCCTATGCAACAAAAAAGCCCCTCATCGGCGTAAACCACATAGAGGGGCACATATACGCTAATTTCCTTGAAAACGATTTTGAGCCTCCCTTTATTTGCCTCGTGGTTTCTGGAGGACACACCCATCTTATACACATGGAGGACCATGGAAAATACACCGTGCTGGGCAGGACACTGGACGACGCCGCCGGTGAGGCTTTCGACAAAATAGCAAGGGCCTTGAACCTGGGTTATCCAGGAGGCCCGGCCATCGACAAAATCGCGCGAATGGGCGACGAAAATGCTATCTCTTTTCCGGTCGCCCAGATAAAGGGGAGTGACCTGGACTTCAGCTTCAGCGGCCTCAAATCCGCCGTGCTTAATTTTCTCAACCACTGCAGGCAAAAAGGAACTCCCGTGAAAGTAGAGGACGTGGCGGCCAGTTTTCAGAAAGCTGTGGTCACTGCTCTTGTAGAAAACACAATCGAAGCGGCGAAGAAAACCAATTGCCGGGTTATAGCTCTAGCGGGAGGCGTCGCTGCAAACAGCCGCCTCAGGGAAGAATTTCAAAAAAGGGCGGGAGATAGTTTTGAAGTCCGCTTCCCACCGGTAAAGCTTTGCACCGACAACGCCGCCATGATAGCATGCGCGGGCTACTACAGGTACAGGCAGGGATTTTTGTCGGACTTCAGCCTCGAAGCTTATGCAAACCTGAAACTTTTTTAATACTTGTGGAAAATGAAATTGGGGAAATTGTGGATAAGTGACGTACAAAGGATGGTTTTTAAGTTTTTTCTGTGGATAACTTTGTGGATATGTGGATAATACTTACTTTTCATTCAAATTTGTCCACATTATGACAGCATCTTCCCTGTTGTCGGTATAATATCCTCGCCTTATCCCTATGGGCTCAAATCCCAATTTCGTATAAAGGTTCTGGGCAATGTAGTTGCTCTTTCGCACTTCGAGAGTCATCATTTTAGCTCCGCTTTCCTTAGCTAAGGTCATGAGGGAGCGCATAAGAAGCTCCCCTATACCTTTTTTCCTGAATTCGGGGTGGACCGCCACATTGGTCACGTGAGCTTCCCCAACAATGAGCCACATGCCGGCATAGCCAACCACCTTGCCGTCGACCTTGGCCACTATGTACGTGGCCAACTCGTTAGTCGTAAGCTCAAGGAAAAAAGAATTTTTGGACCAAGGATTGGTAAAGCTCAACTTTTCTACTTCCATCACCTGGTCCAAATCTTCCGTTTTCATCAGTTCAATGGTCACTTTTCCCGGGCTTGCCTTTTCCATACCTTTCCTCCCACTTTTCCTCTGCATGGGATTTTCTCATATAAAAAGGCCTGATGTTAAAACAGTTAAAGGTTCTTCCCTCCTTTAAATCCTTCAGCCCTGCCTCCGCCACCGAAGATGCTCTGGGCATGGCAAAAGGCCTTTTTGCCACGACTATTTTCCCCGAAGATTTCACTTCTTCCGGCAAAGCCGACTCCACCAGGACCGCCCCATCACCCAGCAGCACCGCGTTTCCGTTTAAGTCAGTCAGGCGCTTTGCGAGCTTCTCTACCTTTATGACCTCATAGTCCCAAAAGCGCATCAATTCTGCGCCTTCCCACCGGTAAAGGCAAGCATAGACTTCGCCCCTCTGGGCATCAACGGCAGCGCATAAAAAATCACCGCAGTGCATCAAATTGTGTGCCAGGGCATCCAGTGTATTGACTCCAACAATGGGTATGCCGTGAACGTGAGAAAGCCCCTGAGCACAAGCCATTCCAATCCTTATTCCAGTAAAGGACCCCGGCCCTACAGCCACCGCTATGGCATCCAATTCTTCAAGTTTGGTGTCCGAATCGGAAAGAAGCCGGTCAATCATTGAGACGAGCTTTTCAAGATGGGTGTGACGGTGGTTCAAAATGTACTCCGCCACCAGTTTTTCTTCCGCAAGCAGGGCTGCGGTAGCCACCTCGGAAGATGTATCTATACCAAGAACCTTCATGACTTCTTCAACTCCTGCAAAATTTTTTCGTATTTTTTCCCCTTTGCTGTGAAAGTTATCCTTCTTTCCTGCTCTCCAATTGTTTCGAATTCCACCAAAAGGACCTCGTCAGGAAGCAAATCGATAACCCTATCCGCCCACTCAATCACCACGACGTATTCTTTAAGGTAGTCCCTGAATCCTATGTCTTCCAATTCCACAGCATCACTCAACCTGTAAGCATCCATGTGGGCAATGGGCACATCTCCATCATACTCGTTTATTATGGTAAAGGTCGGGCTTGTCACAAAATCCTCGCTCCCGAGCCCTCTGGCGATTCCTCTGGTGAAAGCCGTTTTACCGGCACCCAAATCCCCTTTTAGGGCCACCAAATCCCCTTTTGAAAGGAGACTGCCGAGCTTTTCTCCCAGCCCTTCCGTTTCTCCAACGCTTCTGGTCTCAAAAACGGCCTTGAACTCCATAACTTTTCCCCATTCTCTGAATTAGATTTACATATACATTATACCGCAATTTCCCACATGCAAAAACTTAAAAAATAAAGCACCAACCATTATCCCGGTTGGTGCTGCACATCTCATCAGGTTACATGTGCAAAAGGGGCGAAATCTTTTTATATATAAGTAGCGTTATAGCCATTATTATTGCCCCTTTTAAGATGTTAAAAGGAACTATGCTGTATACCACAAGGGTTTTCAAATCGACTATTCTCCCGTTGACGCTCGAACCCATGCTCACTATGGCATCCAGGGGCATATTGAAAACCTTTGCATAAAGCGGAAGGAAAATGTAGTAGTTGGCCAAGGCCATTCCAACAGCCATTATAAGGGTTCCAAGTACCATTCCCATTATCGCATTGGCCTTTGTTTTTCTGGCAGCGTATACCACAGCCGCCGGTACCACAAATAGAACTCCGGTCAAGAAATTGGCTATTTCCCCCACAAACGCGGTCTGATTTTTAAAAATGGCGTGCAAAATGTTTTTGATTATCTCCACCAATACCGCCGCCCACGGCCCCATCCCAAAACCTGCAAGCAGGGCGGGCAGGTCGCTCAAGTCCATCTTTAAAAAGGCGGGGAACATCGGAAGCGGAAACTCAAGATAAGTCATCAGCAAAAAAGCCATTACTCCCAAAACCGCAACTTTTGTAAGATTCCTGGTCTCGCGCAAAGATTCCGCTTTTGAATTGTTTAACACGTTCACTGTCTGAACACCTCCGCATATCGTATATAAAATCTAAGCCCCGGGATAAACCCCGGGGCAACAATATCGCACGGTATGTTCTCGCCTTCTCCCATCCGGACTTTAACCGTCGGCCCCGGATTTTCACCGGGTCAACCCTCTACAAGGGCTCGCGGGCTCGCCTTTTAGGCTCACCGCCGGTCGGGAATTTCACCCTGCCCCGAAGGCTTATCCTTGGAACTTATTAATTTTTTCATAGTCTAGTATACCATATAACCTTTTCTTGTCAAGGATGCTTTATTCCTTTTTATAAACCACCTTGCCCTCGATCATTACAAGCTCCGGTTTCGACATGATCTCTAAGGGGAAGCCGTCCCATATTACTATATCGGCGTCCTTGCCTTCCTCGATACTGCCTACCCTGTCTGCGATGCCAATAATCTCGGCGGCGTTTATGGTAATGGCCGAAAGGGCGTCTTCCGGTTTCATTCCTTCTTTTACCGCAAGGGCAGCGCATACATTTAGATACTGGATGGGAACAACCGGATGGTCCGTCATTATCGCCACTTTGACTCCTCTGCTTGCCAGGATGCCCGCGGTCTTAAAACTCAGATCCTTAAGCTCCACTTTGGAGCGGGACGTCAAAGAAGGTCCCACCACCGCCGCCACGCCGAGTTCCGCCAGCTCATCGGCTATGAGATGCCCCTCGGTGCAGTGCTCAATCACAATCTCAACGTCGAATTCCCGCGCTATCCTTACGGCGGTCATTATGTCGTCCGCCCTATGGGCGTGGGCTCTCAGTGGAATCTTTTTCTCTAAAAGCTCGCAGAGCACTTCCATTTTAAGGTCTTTTTCGAAAAACTCTCCTTTTTCCAGGGATTTTTTCCGTTTTTCCAGATAATTTTTCGCTTTTGTTAATGTCTCCCGCAGGAGGGCCGCCGTTCCCATTCGGGTGGAGGGCATCTTCTTTTGCTGACCGTAAACTCGCTTGGGATTTTCTCCGAAAGCCACTTTGAGCCCCGCCGGAGCTTTTACGACCATTTTATCTATGACTCGACCAAAGGTCTTGACGGCAATGGATTGGCCTCCTATCACGTTGGCACTGCCGGGCCCGGTAAAAACGCAGGTAACTCCACCCTTTATCGCATCGTCAAAAGCCTTATCTCCCGGATTTACGGCATCAAGGGCCCTCAGGTGGGGCGTTACGGGGTCAGTCATCTCGTTGCCGTCCTCTCCTATTTCCCCCACACCTTCTTCGAAAATACCCACATGGCTGTGGGCGTCAATGAAGCCTGGAAAAACATATTTCCCTGAGGCGTCCATCACTTCGCAGCCTTCCGGGACCGGTATGTCTTTACCTACTTTGACAATCTTGCCATCCTCAATTAACACCGTTCCTCCTTCTATTATTTCACCTTTCATGGTGTAGACCGTACCGCCTTTTACGGCTATCACGAATATCCCTCCTCTTTTTCAACGAATGCCAGAATTTACGGCCAAAGCCGCCCTAAAAACTTTATAAGCTTCCAAATAATCTTTTGCGGTATAAACAACGGTCCTCGCGTCTTTTTTCATCATTCCTGGAATGAGCAAAGCCATGTCGGCCATTATGGACCGCCCAAATGAGACCTCTAGTTCCACCGGACCTTCTTCCACGGTGGGTTTGAAACGCGAAAGGTCTTCGATGGCTTTTTTTACCCCTTCCCGGATTTTCTCCCGTACAACGTCGAAGGGGAAGACTTTAGCGGAATATCTGGTAACCGCCTCCTTCACCACAACGCCTACGGGGTCGTTGAGCTCTTCCTTCGCACACCTTACGGCATTCTGCTCTCCCGTTATCAGCGTCACGGGCACCCCGAAATAGCCCGCCAGCCTCCCCTTCAAACCCGCTTCGCTCATAAATTTGCCGTTGATTTTGGCATATATCACGCTTCCTGTGTATGTATGGTCCATGATGGCTTCGGAACAGCCGGCCCTGGCATGGTACCCGACAAAGAACACCGCATCGAACGTTTCGTCAATTCCCTGCATCATGCTGAGGGGCTTCGGACTGCCGCTTATAAGACAAGCCTTAGGATGAAGTTCCTCCACCAAAATGTTGTCCATTTTGTTGTGGGAGTCATTTACTACTATTTCTGAAGCCCCGTATTCATAAGCAGCCTCTACCACTGCATTTACTTCCCTGGTCATGAGCCGGCGAAACCTTTCGTATTCCCCGGAGCCCGGCTCGACGTGGCTGGAAGATACAACTCCAGAAATCCCTTCCATGTCGGCGGATATGTAGATTTTCAGAAAAACCCCTCCTCATTTTCAATTTTTATTGACTTATTAAAGCCTGGGTCAATATCACTTCATCCGGGCCGCATCGACTAGAGCTTCAAAGAGCTTAAGCTGAAGAGGATATTCTCGCCACATCTCCTCAGGGTGCCACTGCACTCCCAGCAAAAAAAATTCCCCCGATGCGCCCTCCACAGCTTCCACTACGCCATCCTGCGAAAAGGCCACCGGCTTTAAAATTTCCGCCACATCTTTTACAGCCTGGTGGTGGAAGCTGTTTACCGGAACTAGATCGGATTCCAATATTCGGTAAAGCAGCGAATCCTTCGATACATTTACATCGTGGCTGGCGTACCACCGGGGGGCTTCCTGCCTGTGCTTCAGCGGTTTTTCCATTTCCGAGCCGATATCCTGGTAAACGGTGCCTCCCAAGGCTATGTTTATAAGCTGCACACCGCGGCATATGCCGAGCACCGGCTTTCTTCTCTTTACGGCTTCGCGGCAGAGAAAGATTTCCGCTTCATCGCGCAACGGGTTTACCTCTCCAAGACCGGGCCTCGGATTTTCTCCAAAATGCCTCGGGTCCACATCGGGACCTCCTGAAAGGAGCAGGCCATCCACCCTATCGAGAAGATTCGAAAGGACATCCTTGTCCCTCAAAGGTGCAACACCTACCGGGATTCCTCCGGCTTTTTCCACCGCTTCATAATACCCGCGATTTAAAAAAATTTTTTCATCGGCGAAAGAGCAGGTTATCGCTATCAAGGGCCTCATTTTACTCTCCTCTTCCCATCAACACTTATAATTTATTAATACTAAATAAAACCCGAAAATCCTTCTAAAAACCAAAAAGCCCTGCTTCGGGCTTATTGATTTAAAATTCCACCAGTCCCAGGCTGATTTTCAGCGCTTCATCAACCTTTGCCATGATTTCACTGTCAAGAAAAGCCACTTTTTCCCTCAGGCGCCTCTTGTCTATGGTCCTCAACTGTTCCAAGAGGATTACCGAATCCTTCTCCAGCCCGTATTCTCCGCGTTTAAGTTCCACGTGGGTGGGCAGTTTGGCCTTGTCGATCTGGGAAGTAATCGCTGCCACGATAACGGTGGGGCTGTACTTATTCCCCACGTCATTTTGCACGACCAAAACAGGCCTTACGCCGCCCTGTTCGGAACCGATGACGGGATTTAAGTCGGCATAAAATACGTCTCCTCGTCTTACCTGCACCTTATTCACTCTCCGAAAGACTTGTCTCATAAAGCATCAAATCTTTTAAATCTTCGTTTATTCCCATTTCCGCTATTTTTAGATTTATCTCTGCCATTTCCAGATACCCGCTTTTTAGCTGCTCCCTCATTCTTATCCTTTCCCTTTCCCTAAGATATAATCTCATGGCATCTTGAATAAATTCGCTCCGGTTTTTTTTCTCCTTGGACAATATGACATCCACCTGCCTTAACAGGCTGTCCGGCAGGCTGACTACAATCCTCTTGAGCTCAGCCACAGCGGCACCCCCCTAGACGTACTTAAAAGTCAGTATCATTATGTGATTCGGCTATGTAAATTATACCTCTTATGCCAAAGGGTTATTTATTTTTATTATTTTGCCATTTTTAATGTATATTCTGGGAACCCTCTTGGATATGCCACATACGATTTCATAAGGGATGGTACCAACTATCCTGGCTATTTCATCGGCCGTAACTCCGCCGTTTTTGCCTTCGCCGAAAAGTTCGACATCGTCGCCGGGCATTACTCCTGGAACATCGGTGACGTCCACCATACACTGGTCCATGCAAACCCGGCCCACCACAGGAGCTCTCCTGCCCTTTATCAGCACATGCGCCCTGGAAGACAAAAGACGCGGGTAGCCGTCAGCATACCCCACCGGCAGCGTGGCAATGATGCTCTCCCTCTGTGTGACGAAAGTGCCTCCGTAACTGACAGGAGTGCCTGCCGGCACCCTTTTCACATGGGATACGCGGGTTTTAAAGCTCATCACGGGCTTCAAATTGATTTTTTCCCTTTCCACTTCATCGGAAGGGTATATGCCGTAAAGGATGATGCCCGGCCTTACCATGTCAAGGTGCATTCCGGGAAGGTCGATAATCGCAGCGCTGTTGGCCACGTGCTTTATTGGTATCCTGAAGCCCCGGCTCTCCAAGGCCTTTACAATCATGTCAAATTTCTCAAACTGCTCTTTAGTAAAGCTCTTGTCCCTTTCGTCGGCCTTTGCAAAGTGGGTGAAAATGCCTTCCACTTCTATTCCAGGGAGTTTGAATATCTCCTCTATATCCGGAAGGCACGACATCTGCGCCTGAAAGCCAATTCTTGACATGCCGGTATCGAGCTTTATATGGACCTTGGCCTTAACTTTGCGCTCTTCGGCTTTTTTTGAAAGCAACTTCGCGGAATTAAGGTTGTAAACGGTCTGGGTTATGCCGTACTCTACTATTTTATCAAACTGCTCTTCGGGTGTAAAACCCAAAATCAGGATGGGCGCCTTTATTCCCGCTTTCCGCAAGAATACCGCTTCCTCTAAGATGGCCACGGCCAAATACTTTGCCCCGCATGAAAGGGCCGTATTTGCTACTTCTACGGCACCGTGGCCGTAGGCATCGGCCTTCACCACCGCACAGAGGAAGGCCCCGGAACTTGTTATCCTTTTTATTTCGTTGATGTTGTGTTCCAGGTTATCCAGGTTTATCTCAGCCCTGGTAGGTCTGAATCTCATATCCATATACTTTCTCCCCTTCTTGCAGGTATTTTAAAGCCTCAGGGATGTTTTCTATTATATCCCCGGCCACCAGTGGGATTTCACCTTTTTTCTCCGCCGCCGCATCCCCTGCCAGCCCGTGCAGGTAGACTCCGGCCGCCGCAGCCTCCACAGCATCAAGACCCCTTGCCAGAAAAGCGCCTATCATGCCGGCGAGCACATCGCCGCTGCCGCCCGTAGCCATTCCCGGGTTCCCGGTGGGATTTATATAAACCGGACGTCCCGGCGAGTATATCAAGGTGCGGGCTCCTTTCAAGACCACCGTACATCCGAAGGTTTCGCCGGCCTTTTTTGCCACATCCCACCTGTTTTCCTGCACTTCCCGGGGTGTCATGGAAAGCAGCCTCGCCATTTCCCCGGGGTGAGGCGTGATTACGACGGGAGCTTTAGCCTCCCTCAGCACCCCGGGGCTTTGGGAAAGGTTATTTATCCCGTCGGCGTCTATCACCATCGGCCTTTCGCATTCGGCCACGAAGCTTCTCACGAACTTTTCTGTCTCTTGGTGGCAGGAAAGCCCTGGTCCGATGACAACCGCATCGCATTTTTGTGCAAATTCCAGTGCGGGCTTTAAAGCTTCCTCCGAGAGCGTCCCTTCCCCCGTATCGGGGAGGGGTAGGGTCATAACCTCGGTTACCTTCACCTCAAGGATGTCGTTCAAACTTTCCGGTACCCCCAGCGTCACGAGCCCCGCTCCGCACCGGGCTGCACCTAAGCCCGAAAGTGCGCAAGCTCCCGTCATCCCTTTTGAACCCGCTATGATAAAAACCTTGCCCATATCGCCCTTGTGGGCATCGGGTGCGGGAGGTTTAATGTAGTTTTTTATAAACCCCGGCTCCAAAAGAAAGCCCTCAGCTTCGAATTCCTCAAAAACCCTGTGAGGTATGCCTATGTCGGCGACAATCACCCTGCCCGCATGGGCTGCTCCCGGATAGAGCAGCAAGCCGACTTTCAAAAGTCCCATCGTCACCGTAACGTCAGCTCTCACCGCAGCCCCCAGCACCTTACCGGTTATCCCGCATATCCCCGAGGGGATGTCAACTGCGACTACCGGAAGTCCGGACGCATTTATTGCTTCTATGAGCCTCCTGTGGAACCCTCCCACTTCCCCTCTCAGGCCGGTTCCGAAAAGGGCGTCCACCACAGCGTGAAATCCATCAAAAAGTCCCCGGATTTTCTCCGGCTCCTCATCGTCCTTGAGCTCCAAAACGGGGATTCCCATATTTTTTATGACTTTGAGGTTTACCGCGGCATCCCCTGAAATCTCATCAAAAGGCGACGCCAGAAAAACCATCACCTCAAAACCCATATTCGCAAGGTGTCTTGCGGCCCCAAAACCGTCCCCGCCGTTATTGCCCTTGCCGCAGACCACTGCCACCTTACCCGGAGATTTCCGTTTTCCGCATATCTCTTCAATTTTTTGTTTGACCGCAACGGCCACCGCTCTGCTGGCATTTTCCATCAGGACTATCCCCGGAACTCCGTAGACCTCAATGGCCCTCCTGTCTATCTGCTTCATCGTCGAAGGACTTACCGCTCTCATCCTTCACACCCCCTTCTGCCATGGAAAAGGCCACGGCATAATCCCGGCAGTGGGAAATGCTCACGAGCAGCCGGGTAAATCCCCTGCTTTCCGCTAGTTCCAAAGCCTTTCCGTAAAGCCTGACCACGGGTTTTCCGAATTTGTCCGGGAGTATCTCTATATCCTTCCATCTGAAAAAACCGATTCCAGTCCCTAGCACCTTGCTGACAGCTTCTTTTGCTGCAAACCTGCCGGCCACGTGCCTGTATAGGCTCTCACCTTTTTTTTGTTTAATTGAATTTATTTCCTCTTTTGTAAATATCTTTCTTATAAAATTTTCGTTGTTTACGGCTTTTTTTATCCTATCGATCTCTACTATGTCAACTCCTATTTCCATAAAACCAAAATTCACCTCAATATCCGGAGAAAAAAGGGAAATAATATATTCTAGAAACAAGGCACAATAAAATAATTCTATATTCCGCTCAAAATACCTTCCCGAAAATTAAAAAATTTGAAGTGGGGGATATTGACCTTCTTTGACCTTTGTATTATAATTATAATTGCTAATAGTAATATTTACTAAAGGAGGGAATAATATGCGCGGCCGGGAATTGATGCCTTGGAGGAGAAGGGGATTTTTCCCGAGCATTTTCGAGTTTGACGTGGAAAACTTCCTCGACAACTTCTTCGATTTCTTCGGACAGCAGCCCATCCGAATCGACATGCGGGAGACCGAAAACGAATATATAGTCGAAGCCGACATGCCCGGTTTTGACAAAAACAGCATAGAAATCAGGTACGAAAACAATATGCTCACCATTTCGGGACAGCACGACGAAATTACCGAAGAAAAGAGAGAAAATTATATTCACCGCGAACGTCGGCGGGGCAGCTTCAGCAGAACTATTCCGGTGCCCGAAAATGTGGATGCCGAAAAAATAAGGGCAAGCTACAACAACGGAGTTCTAAAGGTGATAATGCCCAAAATAACCCCGAGCAAACCTTCTGGCCGCAAGATAGAGATAGAGTAGAAAGGATATTGAAGGCAAGGCGACTAACACGCCTTGCCTTTTATTTTTTTGAACGTCAGGCTTAATCCGAAAAAACGATATGTAAGGTTTTATATTTTTAATGTCAAGTTTATTATAAAAAACCTTACATTTATTTGACATTTAAATTTTATAAGCATATAATTTCTACAAAAATAAATTAAAATCAAAATAAAAGTTAACGTTGAAGCATGAAGGTTCATCCTTCTTGCAAAAAATACTTTGATCGATAGGGGGTTATATAATGGAAAATACCTTTAGAGAAACCTTTGGCAAAAATGTTTTTAACGACGCCGTTATGAAAGAACGGCTTCCGGAGGCAACGTACAGAGTTTTAAAGAAAACAATAGATGAGGGAATTCCATTGGAGCCTTCGGTCGCGGAAGTCGTAGCTAATGCGATGAAAGACTGGGCAATCGAAAAAGGAGCGACTCATTTCGCGCACTGGTTTCAACCGTTAACCGGCGTAACTGCAGAAAAACGCAACTCTTTTATCTCTCCTACCCAGGACGGCAAAGTAATCGCCGAATTTTCGGGAAAAGAGCTGATCAAGGGGGAACCAGATGCCTCTTCGTTTCCATCCGGCGGTTTGAGGACTACCTTCGAGGCACGGGGATATACAGCGTGGGATTGTACTTCGCCCGCTTTCATAATGGATAACACCTTGTATATACCCACCGCCTTCTGCTCTTATACAGGCGAGGCTCTAGATTTAAAAATACCCCTGCTGCGCTCCATGGAAGCTCTATCAAAACAAGCCCTCAGAGTATTAAGATTGTTCGGCAACAACACCGCAAAAAAAGTCGTCGCAACCGTAGGGCCCGAACAGGAATATTTCTTAATTGACAAGAAAATGTATGAAAAACGCAAAGATCTTATCCTTACGGGAAGAACCCTATTTGGCGCCAGATCACCGAAAGGCCAAGAAATGGAAGATCACTACTTTGCCTCTATTAAAGAAAGAATATCAGCATTCATGAAAGAACTGGACGAAGAATTATGGAAACTGGGTATTCCAGCCAAAACCAAGCATAATGAAGTGGCTCCTTCCCAATATGAACTGGCAACGGTATACAATACAGCTAATATTGCATCAGATCATAATCAATTAACCATGGAGTTGATGAAAAAAGTTGCTTTAAGGCATGGACTCGTCTGCCTATTGCATGAAAAACCTTTTACCGGTATCAACGGTTCGGGCAAACATATAAACTGGTCAATGAGCACAGATGATGGTCAAAATCTTTTAGAACCAGGTCATACTCCTCATGAAAACGCACAATTTCTAGTATTTCTATGCGCCGTAATCAAGGCTATCGATGAATATGCCGATTTGGTCAGGGTAAGTGCCGCAACGCCGGGAAATGACCATCGACTCGGCGCTAATGAAGCACCCCCTGCAATAGTATCCATTTTCCTCGGCGAACAGCTTACAGACATTCTTGAACAAATAGAAAACGGAGTGGCAGCGACTTCGAAAAACGGCGGGGTATTGAAGATAGGAGTTTCTACTCTTCCAACATTGTGGAAGGATACAACGGACAGAAACAGAACCTCTCCGTTTGCATTTACAGGAAACAAATTTGAATTCAGAATGGTTGGATCTTCTTCTTCAATAGCAACTGCATGTTTCGTTTTAAATACGATAGTCGCCGAAGCACTATCCCAGATTGCAGATAGGTTGGAAAAAACATCAAATTTTGATGAAGAAGTGCAGGCTTTGCTACAAGAAATTGTAAAGAAGCACAAGAAAATTATATTTAATGGAGATGGCTACTCAGAAGAATGGGGTAAAGAAGCGGAAAGAAGGGGGCTTCCGAATATTAGAACAACCGTTGATGCCATTCCCGCTTTAATCAAAGAGAAGAATGTCAAACTCATGGAAAAACATGGTGTTTTAAACAGGCGGGAACTTGAGTCTCGTTATAAGGTAATGCTTGAAAATTATATAAAAACAATCAATATTGAAGCGCTTACGATGATCGACATGGCAAAACGCCAGATACTGCCAGCAGCAATAGATTTTGCCACAAAAATCGCGGAATCCATTAATTCTGTAAGGGCTACGGGGCTAAATGCCGATGTAAGTGCGCAGTCCGAATTATTAGAGGAAGTTTCTTCATTAATAGGGGAATTTAAGAAAAACATAACTGAACTTGAAAAAGCAGTCGATGAAGCTTCAAATGTTAATAACGACCTCTATGGGAAAGCTTGCTATTACCGGAACGTGGTATTCAATAAGATGTGCATTCTGAGAGAAATCGGCGATAAACTAGAAAACATCGTAGATGCAGAATTATGGCCGTTACCAACATACGCCGAGATGTTGTTCGGCGTCTAAGGCAAAAACGCGAAAAGAGGGGTCGATTATGGAAATATTGTGCAGTGCCCTGGTCGATTGGCTGAGAGAAAAAGTATATGAAGCCGGAGCAAAAGGGGCCGTTTTCGGGCTGAGCGGCGGGATAGATTCTGCAGTAGTTGGAGTTCTTTGTAAAAAAGCATTCAAAGAAAATTGTCTTGGACTCATCATGCCGTGTCACAGCAATCCAAAGGATGAAGAGGATGCATTAATGGTTGCAGAAAAGTTCGGTATCCCATACAAGAAGATTATCTTGAACAAGGTTTTTGACGAATTTACGGCTATATTGGATAAGACGGCAGATAAAAGAGCTTTGGCCAATATCAAATCACGCCTTAGAATGATCACATTGTATTACTATGCTGCCCTAAATAATTTTCTGGTGGTTGGAACTGGGAATAGAAGCGAATTGACGGTGGGTTACTTCACGAAATACGGCGATGGAGGGGTAGACCTGCTGCCGCTAGGAAATCTGGTCAAAAGGCAGGTCCGCAAATTAGCCCGTTTTCTTGAAATTCCACAAAAAATTATCGATAAGCCCCCGACGGCGGGGCTCTGGGAAGGGCAGACTGATGAAGGAGAAATGGGCATAACTTACGAACAACTGGATGAGTATATACTCACCGGAAAGGCTTCCCGGGAAATTGAAGAAAAAATAAAAACGATGATCCTATCAAGCGAACACAAAAGAAATCTGCCCCTTAAACCGCCATTTTAGTAAATGTGGGGAGGGTCATAGCTCCCGGTATGCATGGGGGTACTATTTACATTCCGAAGAAGCATCAACCGCAGTCACGTAGCGAACGATGTATGCAGAAATATGTGGCCTACAAGCCCAACCTTTTTACTTTTCCGGGGTTATCTCAGGCGAATTCGAATTGTCCCCTTTAAAAATGTTCCTCACACTTGCTGGTAAAAATTCCTCGTATTTTTCACCATGAGATGAATATACCCCTGCATTTATTGTATTTATTCCCTCCCCTCCCAGTCCCAATTTATAGAGGCGCACCACGAAACTAGCCTTTACCACGCCCTGATTTTCCTCGCTCGAATTTATTTTAAGTTCCCTTATTTCCGTCAAAGCCTTCAGATTTTCAAGGTAAGTCAGATAGCCTATCAGATCTTCATAATCGCCAGATACTCCTATTTCAAAAGGTCTGAAACTCACAGCTTCCATTTTTTCTTCTTCAAGAGGGCGAAAACGGGTTATCCTGAGCCCGGATTGGGGCGGGTTTACCGAAAGCAAAAACGAAGTTTCATCGTCAAACGCGATGTCAAGGCCTTCCAACAGGTCGTAAAATTCCCGCCGGGCCGCTTCCTTTTTATTTACAAGCTCCGGCAGACTTTCGACCCGCTGCTTTAACATGGAGAGTTTTTCGTTTTCAGCTTTCAATTGCGACCTGAGTTCCAGGTAATGGGGCAGAACTTTCTGTATTGACCTTGCGATTAATAAGGCCAAAAGGACCACGAGCAGAAAAAGCAACATTTTGCTTTTATTCTTCATGGTGTACGCCCTTTCCAAAAAACTTTACTACCTATGGATTTACATCAGCCGTGATGGTGAATTCCAAAAGGGATTTCCCGCTTTCATTTTCACCCTTTTCCTGAACCGATTCCAGATTCACGTTTTCAAGCAGGGAAACCCCCTTCAAGGCCACGTAAAAATCTCCGATGCTCTCGAAGCTGTAAGAAACACCCACTATCTTCAATTTGTTTTCCGGTCCGACCTCCAATGACCTCAGCCATACACCGGCAGGAAGCGCTTCCTCCACTTCAATTAAAAACTTCGACCAGTATATCCTACTTTCTGACGCCATCTTTACCTCTTCTTTTTTCTTTTGTAAATTTTGCAATATCTCCTGCTCCTGCAAAACCTTCTTTTCCCTGCCTTCGTAAATCTCGATCTGCTCTTTCACATGTTCGAGCCTGTTTTCTAAAACCTGCGAGTGAATGAGCAAAAACAAGTACAACGAAAAAAGGGCAAAAAGAGCCATCCCCAGCATCAAATAAGGTAGCTTTCGGCGGGGCAATATTTTCCTGGAAAACCGCAGCTCTTCCGGAAGCAAATTTATATTTATATCGTACATTTTCTATCGCTCCCTCAATGCCAAACCTGTAGCCACGGCGTATTCGGGCCCGAGGCCAAAAGGCTTTAGAACTTCGGATTTTAGTCCCAGTTCTTCGCCAAGATAACTTGTAACCTCCTCAATGTAGGCTCCTCCACCTAATATCAAAAGCATTTCAGGCGCATATTCAAATCTTTTTTGCATCCTGTAAAAGTCCAGAGTGCGCCTTATCTCCTGCATCAAATCCGCCGCCGGATTTAAGCCCGATGGAAACGCTACTTTTGCCATTTCCCGGCATCCAATGTTGACCGCCCTGCTGAAGACCAGCCTTCCGCCATCCATCAGCATCACGTGACTATAGTTTTCACCGACATCAACGGCGACTGCATTCCCCCTTTTGTCCAGCGCCCTGAATAGGCGGTAAAGTGCAAGGGGTACCAGATCTATTACCCTGAGCTTCAGGCCCACTTGTTCAAAAAGGTCGTAATACTTCTGTGCTAATTCCCGCCGGACGGCCGCGAGGAGAACCCTCATTTTCCCCGGTTCGCCCTCTACTTCTTCTTCCAGGACTGCAAAGTCCACCGCTAGGTCCTGGTCCGTGACCGGCAAATACCTGGCCGCCTCGTACTTCAGCCCCGCTCTCAGCTCCTTCTCCGGCATTTTCGGCAAAAGCACGTACCTTACAATAGCTTTGTCCGCCCCTATAGCCAGTGCCGCATCCGTTACTCGGACCTTCGCCTGCTCCAAGGCCATTTCAAGAGCACTTGCCATTTTTGAAAAATCGTCCGCACCATTTTCGGTCACCGGCGCCGAACCTTGCGCCACTACTCGGCCCTTATCAATGGCCACCACCTTTATAAAAGCTGTTCCTATGTCCACTCCCAATAAGTTTTTCCTGCCGAACCCGAAGATTCCCACTTTCCGACCCCCAGAATAATTATCGCTCGCTCCAGCTTTCGATTTCAATCCTTGTAGACCCGCCGCCGCTGCCCCCAAAAGCCAGCTCCATCAATCCAGAATGTCTTTCTACCAGGGCGGGGTTGCAGTTTATTGTCAGTTTATTTACGTACTCTATCTGTCTTACCAAAATTCCCCCATTTATTACCACTTTATTTTTGCACGATAATATACCGTCGGATATTATCAAGGCGTCCACAGTAGAGTCACTACCTCTTTTATCTATATTTACTTGCCCACCCAAGGAAATTAAAACCAAAAGGTCTTCATTAGGGTTATAAGCCTTTAGATCGTCGGGGACATCTATTTTACCAGTAGCCACGATTACCGCCTGTCCGCTATACGTGCCCGAAATTTCAACATTTCCTTTCACAAAATAAATACCTTTATATTCGGCAATATCTTCGTCCTTTTTGCCTTTTCCTTCTTTCGAATTATTTGAAGGAAAAGTTGTAGCTCGCTCTTCGTACCACTTCACATTTAGCTCGGGAAAAAAAGGAATTGCCTCGTAATTTTCGGTAGTTTGACAGTTTATCAGCTCTGCATCTTTATCTATAGTTATTTCACCGGAAACATAGATATCAAAATTTTTAATCTCCGATTTGCCACCAAGGTTCAGATTACCGTTAATGTAAATTACCGGTCTTGGGTCTTGCGAACCTATAATCGAAATATCTTTTGACAAATTAATATCAGAGTCCCGCTCTTTGGGCAGGATGCTGATGCCCTTTAACAGTTCTGCCGGGCTTTTGGAACGATAAATCCGCACCTTTGCCACTATGACCTTTCGCGCATTATTAAACTTTCCCACGGATGTTATCTTAACGACGGTGCCGGGCCCTCCTGGAATTCGTTCAACGGTTACGCTTTCGATTCTTCCCCCCTCCCCCGCATAGGATATGCCTTTCAGGGGAAATTCGCTCCAGAAATTAGTCGGATTCCGTTTTATAATAGCCAAAGCCCTCTCTATTCCTGCATCGGCAGCGTAGTATGCCTGAAGGCGATCCCTCTGCTTTGCAGCAGTCTGCCTGTGACTTGCCGTCAAAGTCAATGTAGCGCTACCTAGTATAGCCACCACCGCCAGTACAAGCATGACCAGAATAAATGCCTGACCGCCTTCGCTACGTTTTACTTCGCGCAAAAAAGCTTTCCCCCGCATAACCGGCGCCCCTTCAATCAAGAGCCCTTATTCTGACTGAGGTAGTAACCTTCATTTCCGGGGAGTTTACTTTCTTCCCTGCAACGGTAATCTTTATGAGGCGGACCTTTTCCAGTTCCTCTCCGGACAATGGCTCTTCCAAACTTTCATACGCTTCGTCGGTATATTCACCATAATACTCTAGATTGAAATACGTCACATAGCTGGCTAGAGGCTGTACATAATGACCCTGCTCGCGGAGTAGGCGCCCTTTTTGAGAATCAAAGGAATAGTACACGATTTCCTCACCGTCTTCCAAACCTTCATCTTCTTTATTAACTACCAAACCAAGCCTTGAACTTTTACCTTCGACCACTCTTTTTGCCGACCTTATTTCCTCGCTCATCTTTTCTAACGCAAAGCTCAGGTTTTCCTGGACATCAACCCTTCTCTCGTCTTTTCTCCATGAAATCACTGCCTGCTGATACAAGGCAAGCGCTGCCCCTATTACGAGAGTGAAGACGGATAAGGCCACCACTACCTCGACCAGGGTAAAACCTCCTTTCGCCTGGTACTCCTTCCTCATCTCCAGTCACCCTTATCCATCGTGAGGGAAATGATCTTTCGGCCCGTGGCAGTATCATAAATCGTTACCATTACCGTCTTTATGTTGTTTTCTCCGCGCCCAGAGGCGCTGCTTTCCGAGACGGTAATGCGGTAAGAATACTCCTGATAATCAGGAAAAGGTTCCGGCTGATGGCCGGGGTCCAACGGTTCACCCGCCTCAAGGTCATCATAAGGCCTGTTTTTTAATTCCTCAAGTTTACTTTGCGCCAGATTCAAAGCCACAATCATGTCTTCAGCCTGGGCCGTCCATAGGGCACCGCGCACGAAGGTGTCCATGATGGGAACAAGGGCAGTCGTAATTATCAAAGCGGCGAGCAGTACCTCAATCAGGGTAAAGCCTCCGCTGCCTTTTATATGTATGCAGGTTTTGTTATTTTTTCTACAATACATAGCTTTCACGGCCCAACCCCATTCTATTTTTGTCTAAAATCTAAAATATAATAATGTTTTTATACCAGTCAATAACCGGCATTCCCCATAATACCGACGCCAGTGTTCCTACCGCAATGAAGGGGCCAAAGGGAATGGCATCCTTTTTACCTTTTACCCCTAAAATTAAAAGCAGGACCGCCACTAGTCCTCCTGAAACCGTTGCAAAAAATAGGGCTAGAACCGCCTTAGGCCATCCAAGGTAAATCCCCGTTACTGCAGCGAGCTTTACGTCACCCATGCCCATGCCGCCTTTGCTCGCTACCGCGACGGCCAGCAGGAACCCACCGGCCACCACGCTGCCTATAAGCGAATACCATATTTCTACATCCCCAGCTAAAGGCCACAGCACCGCCGCCCCCAAAAGGCCAGCCAACAAAAGCCGGTCCGGAATTACGTAATGTTCCAGGTCTATGAATGACGCCGCTATCAGGATACAGCTCAAAAAAAGGTATTTCAAAAGAGATGCACTTAACCCGAAATGCCAGAAAAGCACGGCGAAAACCACACCCGTCAGGAGCTCCACCGCCACGTACCGCGGGGAGATCCTCTCCCCGCAGTAGCGGCACCTTCCTCTTAAGACGAGGTAGCTTGCAACCGGCACGAGGTCGCGCCAGGCCAGCACCCGCCCGCAGGCAGGGCAGCGGGATCGCCCCCAAATTATCGTCTCTCCTCGCGGCAGGCGGTAAATGACTACGTTGAGGAAACTTCCGATAAAAAGACCTAATAATAAGAAGAAAAAACTTCCCATCCAAAGCATACTTATCCTTCGATCACATTCCTTTCATTCAAATAACAATACTGCAGGTCCTAACCTTACGCCGCTTGAAGCCCGATAATGGCGATAACTATCAGAAATTTTTCCAATTCATACCACCATCTTTTGACAAGCGCAACCACACGCTATGCGCTGGGTAACCAAACGACAATCACTCCGTCATTATAACCCTTCCATCCAGATGATCACCGAAATGTAGTACGTGCCGTTTTCCTCTCCTACATAGGAGTAACCAATATTTTCCCGGATGCGCTGGTCCACTATATCTCGGATGCCCTGGTCGGGAAAGCCACCGATGGTAACCACGGCACATTTAGTGTCTTTAACCGCAATCGGATTGCCCGCGGCGTCATAGACGGTTCCAGTTATTCTACTCTTCCAGTAGCGGTAGTAACCACCCCAGGGCGTGGTGCCGGGTGGCTTCTCCAGGTACGGCCCGTTCCAGCCGCTGCTACCGTCTGATTTCATGAAGTACAGAAAGCCGTACTCGTCTCCGAAGCCAGGGTCGTAGAAATCCTGCCCTGCCTTGGGCCAGTCACCGGTATCGGCGTAATAGGCGTAACCGGCCGCCTTTATGGCCCGCACATCGGCGACCACCTGCGATATCTTCGCCTTTTCCACTGCTTTGAAGGCGTTGGGCAGAATTATGGCCGCCAGGATCCCGATGATGGCTATGACCACCAGAAGTTCCACAAGGGTGAAGCCGCGCTGGTTGTAGCGGAGGTTTGATAAAGCAAACCTCACCAACTCACATCCTTCCCTGAAAAAATGGATATCTGCCTATCACCCACCCTCCCCCGGAAAAGGGGTAGGGTGGATTAAGGTAGAGCCGGATAGCCTACTTCCGGCGCATGAGCACCGCAGGCAGGCTACTCCGACCGCTCGATAATCTCTTTTGCAGATTCACTACCTCTGCTCGAAAATATTACCAAAATATTTATTCTCGGCCATTTTTCTTACTAGTTTACCATTATTTGTTAATATTTAGTCTTTCGAGATTGTAATTTTAACGGTGCGTGTACTGCCAGAGCCTGAAATTTCAACTACATCATCGCCAAGGTCGGCTTTCATTCTATCTGCGGCACTTGAGGGGACTGAATCAAGTTCGAGATATCTTCCTGAACTTTCATTTTTGAAAGTATAAGTTCCACCCCACGGGTTTTTCGCCGGCCAGCGGTCCAAATAGGGGCCGTTCCAGCCGGGATAATTGTTATTATCTTCGGGATCCGTAACAAGATAAGCATCATCGGGTGGGTTCGAACCTTGACCATCACCGCTGCTTGGCGGCCATTTTCCCGTATCCGCATAGAAATTCAACACCGCTGCCTTAATCGCCTTATAATCCGCTTCCGCAGCAGCGACTTTGCTCTTCTCGATAGCGTTGTACGCACTGGGAAGTATTATGGCCGCAAGGACGCCGATGATGGCTATTACCACGAGCAGTTCCACCAGAGTAAAACCGGCCTGGTTTTTATTTCTCCGAGAAAATCTTTTAGTCATGTCTAATGACCCCCCTCAAATTCTTTAGAATTTTTACCCTTAAAGTTCTAAAGATTACCCTTTTTTGTTTTTCCCCAGCCCACCCCCCTTCCCACATCAACCCATATTCCCTATTATTTGAAAGTACGGCAGCAGAATGGATATCACAATGAACCCCACCGCCGCACCCAGCACGACTATCATCGCCGGTTCCAACATGGATGAAAGGCGCCGGGCCGCCTCCTCCAGCTCACGTTCATAGAAGGCGTTGACCTTGGCAAGAAGGGAATCCAAAGCGCCGGTCTCCTCACCCACAGCTATCATGGCTATTACCATAGGCGGGAAAAGGCCGCTAGCCTCCAAGGTGTCCGCCACACTTTTGCCTTCCCTTACGTTTTCCCTGGCCTGAAGAATAACATCCCCCACCACCCTGTTTCCAACGTTGCGGGCGACCACTTCAAGAGCTTCCATTATGGGCACTCCGCTTTTGAGCAAGGTCCCCAGAGTCCGGCTGAAGCGGGATATCACCGCTTTTTTGTGCAGGTTCCCAAAAACGGGCATCTTCAAGAGCAATTCGTCCATTCTGCGCCTTACACTTTCCGATTTCAAGGAGCGAACCGTGAAAAAAGCAAGGCCAGAGATCAAGATAATGATAAGATACCATCCGCGGCGAAGCGCCATCCCCGTGTGTAAAACTATTCTTGTGGGAAGGGGCAGGGGCACCCCTAAAGAATTCATGACGTTTTGAAAAGCCGGTATTACGAAAACAAGGAGCACCATCAGGACTGCTGCGGTCAAAGAAATAATTATAGCTGGATACGCCAAAGTCGATTTTATTTTCTCCTCGAGCTCGTGGTCCCTCGCAAGATGCTCCGATAGTTCTTCCAGAGTGTTTTCCAGAGACCCACTGATTTCGGCCGCTTCCACTGAATGAACCATTATAGGCGGGAAAATACCGTGCTGCCTTTCCAATGCTTCGTGAAAAGTAGAGCCTTCCCTTAAACTTTCTAAAATCCGCTCTATACTTTGGCGCATCGCTCTTTTTTCCGATTGTTCGGCCAGGAGCTCCAAAGCCCGCACTATGGGGATTCCGGCCCCTATCATGGTGGCAAGCTGCCTGCAAAAAACCGAAAGGTCCTGCTTTTTCACTCTGTTAAAAAAAGCTTCGGCCAAAGACGTAATTTGAAGAGCTCTTCCAGCACGGAAGTCCACCACGAAAAGACCTCTTCCCTCGAGTACCTGCAAGGCCTCCGCCTCGTTTTCCGCCTCAACTTGCCCGGTTATCAATTCGCCCGAATTTCCCCGGGCGCGATACCTGTACGTCGCCATGCTTTCACCCGAACTTTATAAAAAATATGCCGGGAACTTAAATGTTTCGTTTCCCGGCAGCCCGGCTGCCATAGGCATAAGCCCTTAGGCCCGCGGCTTTGCGCCCCCGGCTTTCACCGGGTTTGCCTTTTTCAGGATAAACTATCCTTTTCCCTGTTCGGACTGCAAATTTTCGGGTCAATTATCCCTCTTTCGCACAGCTGGTGGAGGGCCATCTCCATTGTCTGCATTCCAAAGCGGCTTCCGGTCTGCATCAGCGATACTATCTGGTAGGTCTTGCCCTCCCTTATGAGATTTCTGACCGCCGGAGTTGCTATCAAAATCTCGACGGCCGCTACCCGCCCTCTGCCGTCGGCGCGGGGCAATAGCCTTTGAGTCACAACCCCTATCAATACATCCGCCAGCTGAGACCTTACCTGGTTTTGCTGGTGAGGAGGGAACATGTCGATTATCCTGTCTATGCTCTGAACGGCACTGCCGGTATGCAAGGTCGCCAGCACCAGATGACCCGTTTCCGCCGCTGTGATGGCCGTAGCGATGGTTTCCAGGTCGCGCATCTCGCCAACCAGTATCACGTCCGGATCCTGCCTCAGTGCGGCTCTCAAGGCGCTGGCAAAGGAAGGAGAGTCGCTGCCGATTTCCCGCTGGTTTACAATGCTCTTTTTATGCCGGTGCAGGTATTCTATCGGGTCTTCCAGCGTGACGATATGGCAGCTGCGCGTTTCGTTTATTCTGTCTATCATGGCCGCCAGAGTCGTGGTTTTGCCGCTTCCGGTGGGGCCGGTAACTAAAACAAGACCGTGATTTTTGTCGGCAAGCTCGCCTATAACAGGAGGAAGCCCCAGTTCCTCGATACTTCGAATTACATCTCCCACCAGCCTTATGGCAAGGCCCACGCTTCCCCGCTGGAAAAATGCATTCACCCTGAAGCGGCCCAGGCCCGGCACGGAATAAGCAAGGTCCAGTTCCTTTTTTTGCGTAAATTCGTCCCAGCGCCCATCCAATATTTCCCTGGCCAGCCTTTCCGTGTCCGATGCACCAAGCACCGGCCATTTAAGCTGGGGCTGCAGTACTCCGTCGCACCGGAGAACCGGAGGCAAGCCCACGGTCAGGTGGATATCCGAAGCTTTAATTTTTGCCGCTTCTTCTAAAATATCTTTCAATTGAAGGCTCAAACCCAACCACCGTACCTTCGCTAAAATCCGCTTATAGTCACCCTCAAAACTTCCTGAACCGTCGTGAGCCCTTTTGCCGCCTTCGAGAGCCCATCATCGCGCAAGGTGACCATCCCTCCGGCTATGGCGGCTTCCCTTATCTTCGAAACATGCACCTTTTGGGATACCAGGTGTCTTATGTCGTCGGTCATCACGAGGATTTCGTGGATTGCCGTCCTTCCCTGGTATCCTGTATAATTGCATTGCCTGCAGCCCTTACCCCGGTAAAAGATCTTCCTTTCTTCATCGGTAAATTCATATTCGATGTCTCCCGGCTTTGGCTCATAAGGCTCGCGGCACTGCGGGCATACGAGCCTTACGAGGCGTTGAGCCACCACGCCGAGCAGCGAGGAATTGACGAGAAAAGGTTCGATTCCCATATCCAAAAGCCTCGTGACAGCTCCCGCCGCATCGTTGGTGTGCAAGGTGCTGAAAACCAGATGTCCGGTAGTGGCGGCTCTCACAGCTATATCCGCGGTTTCGCGGTCTCGAATTTCCCCCACCATTATTATATCCGGGTCCTGCCGCAGTATCGCCCTCAGTCCGCGGGCAAAGTCAAGACCGGCTTTGGGGTTTACCCTTACCTGATTGATTCCCGGCAAGAGGTATTCCACCGGGTCTTCTATGGTAATTATGTTCTTTTCGGGAGTATTTAAGGCGTTTAAAGTGGCGTAAAGGGTGGTGGTTTTACCGCTACCCGTTGGTCCCGTGATGAGTATCATTCCGTAGGAACTTCTTATCAAGCTTTCGTACTGTTCCAGCGTTTCCGGCAGAAAACCCAGCTTGTCGAGATCTAAAAGCATGTTGGCCTTGTCGAGGATGCGCAGCACTATTTTTTCGCCGTAAACTGTGGGCATGGTAGAAACCCTGAGGTCTACGCTTCGCCTTTCCAGGGTTATCTGGAAACGACCGTCCTGCGGGAGGCGCTTTTCCGCGATGTCCATACCCGCCATGATCTTTATTCGGGAAACCAGGCTGTTTAAAACTCCCGGAGGAAGCCTGAGGACTTCCCGCAAAAGCCCGTCTATCCGGTAGCGGATTGCAATATGGCTTTCCTGAGGTTCTATGTGAATGTCGCTGGCCTTGGACCTTACCGCCTTCGTTATAAGCTGGTTAACCAGCTGAACTGCCGGTGCCCGGTCGATTCCCCCAGCAGCAGGTTCATCCAGGTCGTAAGTGTCCCAGGAAGCCGCGGCATCGACCTTTATCTCCTCTAAAGCTGAAATTGCATCCTCATCTATTCGGGGCTCGAAAAATCGCTCCAGGGCAGATTCAATTTCCTTTTCCGAAGCGATGGCCGGTACTATCTCCATCCCCGAAGCCAATCGCAGGTCATCTATGGCATTGAGGTTCAACGGGTCCGCCATGGCCACCAGCAACCGGTTCCCATCCTTTCGTATGGGTACCGCCATATACCGGCGCGCCAGGGCTTCCGGTATAGCCCGCACCACTTCGGGGTCCAGCTGGTAGTCCTCGAGCACCACCTTGGGTATCCCCAGCTGAAACTCCAGAACTTCCAGTATGTCCTTCTCCCTCACGTATCCCAGTCGGGTAAGAATCTTGCCCAGCCGTTCACCGGTTCGCCTCTGTTCGTTCAGCGCCTTTTCCAGCTGTTCGGGGGTTATCATGCCCGACTCAACGAGCAGGTCTCCCAGCCGGCGTCTTATGTCCACATAGACCCCTTCTTTCGTTGCGGGTAATTCTGCCAAATAATCTCAAAATTAGTCAATATAGATTATATCATTTATCTTTGCGATATTTCCATATTATTTATATAGAAATTTTTCTTGACTCCATATATCTATATATTGTAATATTTGAATTAAAGAAAGTTTTTTCAAGCTCAGGTGTTGACTTCCTCCCCAGGGCTAAAGCCCGGGGATTCCTTCAGGCGGCTCATGCCGCCATCCAGCTACCGCTCGTCACCTTTTAAGGTGTACCGGCGGTAGATTCGAAGCGGCTCACCCACCGGTGGCGGTTCCACCGGAGGGCAAGCGGCTTCAGGGGCGTAGCCTCCGCCCCGTGCCCCTTCGAGGAGCCCAAAAGTAGTATGTTTAAGGCCGCGTTAGCGTCAGCGTGCCAGACGTAGCCGCAGTTTTCACACACCGCCTTGTGCCGAACGGGACGCTTGACGGGAGAGCTGCAGACGGCACACTTCGACGATGTGCCGTTCGGTTCCACAAAGACAACCTTTACTCCAGCCCGCGCGCAGGCGGCTTCGATAAGGTTCCTGAGCATCCTGAAGGCCCAGAAGTTATGTACCAGAAGGTTGCCCGGCCCGAACTCCATGTCCACCCGAATGCCTGTCAGATCTTCTAGGAACAGCGTGGTCACTTGGTGACGCTTAAGGATGCGGGCGATTTCTGCGGCCAGGGCCAGATAAGCGTGTTTGAGCCTGCGGGTGCGAACCCGGTAGAGCCTCCGGAGCTGCCGGGAAGTTTTACGCCCGGCCTGGTTCAGTTTGGACTGCTCCCCGGCTATGCGTTTATTCCAGTAAAGGAAGTCTTTCCAAACTTCACGGCCGGAGAAGATAATTTGGCGTTCAAGGCTTTCGATGGCCAACGCAGCAAGCGTCCTGGCTCCGAGATCCAGGGCAGCACGCTTTTCGGGCCGGGCTTTCCTTGCTGGTTCCGGCACTTCCACGACCTGGTGGGCGTACCAGCGCTTCTTCACCCGGTCGTACCTGAGTTCCAAGGTCTTTGGGGTGCCGGAGAAGCGCAGGACGCCCTTCGTGCGGAGGACCAGACGGCCGTTGCCGTCCCGCAGGTCTGCAGGCAAAGTTAAGGAAAGTGTCCTGGCGTCCATGGAGTAGGACCGCGGGGACTTGACCGGGATTAGCCTGACCAGCCTCTTTCCCGTGCGGCGGTCTTTCCAGTACCTCGGGAGACCCGGTCGCTTTTCCAGTTCGCCCTTCTTCCAAAGCCGCAAGCAAGCGAAGAAGGAATTCCACGCTTTCCTGAGCTTTTTCAAAATCTCCTGCGCGATGTCTGACGGCAGGGCTTTGTACGCGGGGTCGCCTTGGAACTCCGCGCACAGGGTGGCATAGGAAGGCACGGGTTCCCCATTCATGAACGCCTGGCGGCAGCGGAAATTGGCAGCGTTCCAGAGTGCGGCGCAGCGGTCCCCGAGTGTTTCGAGGACTTTGACTTGCTCTTTTGAGGAAAGCACGCGGACAACATTGCATCGTTTCATAGTTCTATGATACCACAATTCACCTGAAAGAGAAAGCGCCTTCCTCCCCCTGTCTGAAGGCAGGGGCCTCCAGCGCGGAAAGGACGGTGAATCAGTTTCAAATGGCAACGTACCAGACCGACCCGAAAATCTTCGAAGAAAAAGCCGAACTTTTGAAAGTACTGGGGCATCCCGTGAGACTTTGCATAGTAAAAAACCTGATGGAACGAAAATCAGCCAACGTCACCCAGATTCAAAACTGCCTTAACGCGCCGCAATCCACCATTTCGCAGCACCTTGCAAAGCTGAGAACCGCCGGAATCATCGAAGGCCGGCGAGAAGGCACAGAAATCCACTATTCGGTAGTCGATGAAAAAGTAAAGCGGTTAATTGAAGTGTTGTTTTCTTGATGCTAAATAATTTTTACCCACAAATATTAATTAATTTGTATATATGGATATTAGGAGGGAGAGGTAATGGGCAAAAAAGTTCTCATAGTGGGAGGGGTTGCCGGTGGAGCCAGCGCCGCAGCAAGGCTTCGCAGGCTGGACGAGAGCGCCGAAATCATCATGTTCGAGAGAGGCGAATACGTGTCCTTTGCCAACTGCGGCCTGCCCTATTACGTCGGGGAGGTAATAGCCGAACGGAAAAAACTTCTAGTTCAGACTCCTGAAAACTTCAAAGCCCGCTTCAACATCGATGTGAGGGTAAACAGCGAGGTCACGAGGATTTTCCCCGACAAAAAGCAGGTAGAGGTAAGGGAAAAAGACGGCCGCACCTACATCGAAACTTACGATTACCTGATTCTGTCCCCCGGCGCTTCTCCGGTTCGTCCCCCAATTCCCGGCATTGAGGCTGAAAATATCTTCACCGTGCGCACCATCCCCGATGTGGACAGGATTAAGGATTTCATCGAAAAGGCAAAGCCCAAGCGGGCCGTCGTCGTCGGAGGCGGTTTTATAGGCCTCGAGATGGCGGAAAACCTCCACGCCAGGGGCATAAAGACAACCATAGTGGAGATGCTGGACCAGGTACTGGCCCCCCTCGATTTTGAAATGGCCGCCATAGTCCACGGCCACATCCGGGCAGCCGGAGTGGACCTTGTGCTCAAGGACGGCGTCAAGGCTTTCATCAACGAGAACAACCTCACCAAAGAAGTTGAGCTCCAAAGTGGAAGGCGTATTCCAGCAGACCTGGTCGTCCTTGCCATCGGCGTAAAACCGGAAGTTAAACTAGCAAAGGAAGCCGGCCTCGAAATAGGCGAGCGCGGCGGAATAAGGGTAAACGAAAAACTCCAGACCTCCGATCCGTATATCTTCGCTATAGGCGATGCCATCGAAGTAAAGGACTTCGTGACGGGCCAGTATACACTGATTCCCTTAGCAGGCCCGGCCAACAAGCAGGGCCGCATAGTCGCCGACATCATAGCCGGAAGGGATGCCAAATACGAAGGCACTCAGGGCACGGCCATAGTTAAGATATTCGACTGCGTGGCTGCATCCACCGGTGCCAACGAAAAAACTCTGAAAAGATTGGGAATACCTCATGCCGTTTCCTTCACCCATCCCGGTTCCCATGCCGGATATTACCCGGGTTCCACTGCAATGTCCATTAAGCTCATCTTTGACCCAGAAACCGGCAAGGTATTGGGTGCCCAGATAGTGGGCAAGGAGGGAGTGGATAAGAGAATAGATGTCATAGCCTCGGCAATTCGTAGAGGGGATACGGTGTTCGACCTTCAGGAGCTGGAACTGGCCTACGCACCACCTTTCTCGTCGGCAAAGGACCCGGTAAACATGGCGGGCTACGTAGCGGGCAACATAATAACCGGCGATATGCCTGTAATCCAGTGGCACGAAATTGAAAACCTCGACAGGCAAAACACCGTAATCCTCGACGTGAGGACAAAAGCCGAGTACGAGTTGGGACACATTGAAGGTTCCGTAAACATTCCGGTGGACGAATTGAGAACGCGCCTCAGCGAAATTCCAAGGGACAAAGAGATAGTTGTATACTGCCAGGTGGGCCTGAGGGCCTATATTGCAACCCGCATCTTGATGCAAAACGGATATAAAGTGAAAAACTTAAGCGGCGGTTGGAAAACTTACAAAGCCGCCATGGACGAAAAAAAAAAGATAAATGACCCGGAAAAAGAAAGCACAATGGAACATGAAAATCACACTTCAGATTCTAAAGATAAAACAGATATTATGGTTAATGGCAATATTGTAAAAATCGATGCCCGAGGTCTTCAGTGTCCTGGCCCCATAGTTCAGGTTTTTCAGACCATGAAGACCCTGAAGGAAGGCACTGTCATCGAAGTGGCTGCCACAGACCCCGGATTTTTAAACGATATCCGGTCCTGGTGTGAAACTACCGGCAACGAACTTTTGAAAACCGAAAAAAGAGCCGATGCGTATATCGCATATATAAGAAAGGGAGCGAAAAGCGAAGTAATCGACAATTCCTTTTCTTCATGCTGTGCTCCAGAACTCCCCGCAAGAAGTGCCGACGAAAAGACAATGGTTGTCTTCAGCGGGGATTTAGACAAAGCCATAGCCGCCTTCATCATAGCTAACGGTGCTGCATCTACTGGAAAACCCGTCACCATGTTTTTCACATTCTGGGGGCTAAATATTCTCAGAAAGGACCAGTATGTTCCCGTTAAAAAAGGGCTTTTGGAGCGCATGTTCGGAATGATGATGCCGAGGGGAAGCAAAAATCTTCCGCTTTCCAAGATGAACATGCTGGGAATCGGCCCCCGCATGATTAGGATGGTCATGAGAAAGAAAAACATTTCGTCCCTGGAAGAACTAATTGAACAAGCCCGTCGTTTGGGCGTGAGGATGGTCGCCTGCAACATGTCCATGGACGTGATGGGAATAAAGCGGGAAGAATTGATAGACGGCGTGGAAATAGGAGGAGTGGCTACCTTCCTCAATTCCGCGGAAAAGTCAAACATGACGCTTTTTATATGATGTTAAAGGCGGGGGAAACCCCGCTTTTTTATTATATTTTCTTTACTGTTCTTTTTATGTTGCGTGGTACTTAAAATTGCGGGAATGTTATTTTCAGAATTATATTGACTTATATGCAATTATCTGATATTATTCTATTATATAAAAATTATTCTGGGTTGTCCCAGTAACCGCTTGCTGGGGCGGGGCAACTTTAAAAGGGAAGGGATTAGATGGGAGGGAAAAGTACGGCAATGAAACTGGGAGGTTACAAAAACAAAATCCTGAGGGTCAATCTAACTAACCGCACATTTTCTGAAGAAGAATTGCCTTACGACCTAATCCACGACTACATAGGCGGGCGAGGTTTTGGCATTAAGCTCCTTTACGACGAATTAAAGCCTGGAATCGACCCCTTGGGAGAGGAAAACAAGCTGGTATTCATCGCAGGTCCCTTAGCCGGTACAAACGCCCAATCTTTCGGAAGATGGAAGGTATTTTTCAAATCCCCGCTGACCGGCACTTATTTTAAATCCTCCGGGGGCGGGCATTTCGCTTCAGAACTGAAATTTGCGGGATTTGACGCGGTAATCATTGAGGGTAAATCCGAAAAACCGGTATATCTTTGGATAAACGACGGAAAATACGAACTGAGGGATGCTACATACCTTTGGGGATTGGATTGCGATGATACCCATACCTTAATCCGGGAAGAGCTCCACGACCCCAACATCCGCATAGCTTGTATCGGGCCTGCCGGCGAAAACGGGGTGAAATTTGCCGGAATTTTCAGCGACCGCCGGGCCGCCGGAAGAGGTGGAGGCGGCGCCGTCATGGGAGCTAAAAATTTGAAAGCCATCGCCGTCCGTGGAAGGCAAAAGATAGACATAGCAGACCCCGAAGGATTTGCGGCCGCAGTCAAAGAACAGATAGCTTTGTACAAGGGAAATCCGGCCGCCGAATCATTTTCCGAAACCGGAACGCAAATTGCCGAATTTACCAATCTCCTCGGCATTTTCCCCACGAGAAACTTCCGCGAAGGAGTCCTTCCGAACTGGGAAAAAATCGAAAGCTCGGAATACACAAAACTAAGGGTCAGAAAAACGGCCTGTTACAGCTGCATGTTACATTGCGGAAGCATAACAAAGGTGAACTTTGGAAGATATAAAGGGGCATGGAGTGAAGGCCCGGAATACGAAACCATATGGGCTTTTACCGGCTCGATAAACTTACCGGATATCGGACTTACCGTAGCAGCCGATAAATTGTGTGACGATTTGGGACTGGATACTATTTCCACCGGAAGCGCCATAGGTTTTGCATACGAACTATACGAAAAAGGGATAATCACAAAGTCGGACACAGGAGGACTCGAACTCGTTTACGGAAATCAAGAACCGGTACTGGAACTCATCAGGCAGATTGCTTACCGGGAAGGTTTCGGTGCCATTTTGGCCGACGGCACTCTCGAAGCTGCCCGCCGAATAGGAAAAGATGCGGAAAAATACGCTATCCAGGTAAAGGGTCTGGAACTTCCGGCGTACGACCCCAGGGGCGCGAAAGCCCACGGGCTTAACCTCTTGACATCGAACATTGGGGCAGACCACAACACCGGATATTCCTCCCAGGAGATATTCGGCGTACCCATTCCCAAAAAGGTAGATAGATTTGCCGTAGAAGGAAAGGGCGAGATTACGAAATTCAACCAGGACCTCACGGCATTCGTGGAAACCGGTATCCTCTGCGCCTTCCCACCCTCTATGGGAATGATAAACGCCGAAGTTTACAGCAAGCTTATTTCAACGCTTACCGGCATTGAAGACTTCGCCGACCCGGACTATATGTGGCTGGTGGGAGAACGTATCTACAACCTGGAAAGAATGTTTAACGTAAGGGAAGGATTCGATAAAAAGGCCGACTCCTTCCCGGAGAGGCTAAAAACGGAACCCCTCCCTGCAGGACCCGCGGCAGGCCAGATTTTCGAAGAGGAAGCTTTGCTTGCCGATTACTATAAAGTCCGCGGCTGGGACCTTAATACGGGTGTGCCTACTCCCGAAAAGTTAAAAGAGCTCGGCCTTGAATTTGCCATAAAATACTCCGGGGGAAATTAAATGACAAACGTAAAGGTGATTTTCTTCGGACAGCTGAGGACGTTTACCGGAACGCGAGAAAGGACGATTTCCCTGGAAGACAGCGCCGATTTATCGCACCTTATTTCACGTCTCAATGAAGAATACGACAATTTCGAGGCCCAGATAAATTCAATAAAGGGCCTCAGGATTTTGGTAAACGGCCGGGAATACGAACTAACCGGAGGACTGAATACACCGCTTTACGAAGGCGATACCGTAGTCTTTCTCCCGCCTGTTTTCGGCGGCTGAAGATTTTTTGGAAATTCTAAAGGCAAGACGGTTTTAAAATTCGCCTTGCCTTTCGTTTAGCCTTCATTTTCCTTTCCCAAACTTTGATAAACCTTTTCTGTAATTTCCGTCAGCTTCGATTCGGTAGGAACAAACTGCACGCGTATATTTTCCAAAACTTCAAAGCCGCAGCCTTTCAGTACTTCCTCCACCTGAGTCACGCTCTGCCCGCCCCAGCCGTATGAACCGAAAGCTAAAGCCTTACGGTTTTTGGGCGAAAGTCCCTTCATGTATTGCAGGAAGGCAGCTACCGTAGGCAACATGTTATTGTTGAGCAGGGTTTCCCCTGATTTTACAGCTTTAATATCCCAAGCCTCATTCACATCAAAATGGGCCTTCAAAAGTTTTTCCCCATTTAAGGAAGTTATTACTTTTGCGTTTTTGGCTAAATTCATCAATTTTGGAAGACTTCCCGAATGATCTATTTCCAGGTGATTGCAAATAATGTAATCGATTTTTGAAGGATCGATTACTTGAGATATCCTGGATATCATCTCTTCAAAAAAATGTGATTTTACCTTTTCTTATCGGCACATGGAGGCTCCAACCTCTACAGGTTGGAGAGGAAATATGCCTTTAATTTCTATCTGCTCCAAATCATAACAATACCCAT
>NZ_LOED01000021.1 GCF_001562425.1 Fervidicola ferrireducens | reverse complement strand
CCGGAGGGGATAAGCACTGAAGGCATCTAAGTGCGAAGCCCACCCCAAGATAAGGTATCCCACCCTGAGAAGGGGGTAAGACACCTGGGAGACGACCAGGTAGATAGGCCGGGGGTGTAAGGGCTGTAAGGCCTTGAGCCGACCGGTACTAATCAGTCGAGGGCTTGACCAAGGATGACATACCCACTGTGTGATTTTGAGAGTGCAGTGAGAAGTGAATAGAGGGAAGAAGATTTCGGTGGCCATAGCGGAGGGGGAACACCGGTTCCCATTTCGAACACACAGGTTAAGCCCTCCAGCGCCGATGGTACTGGGGAGTATTCCCCGGGAGAGTAGGACGCTGCCGAAATCTTTTATTTTTGTTTTAAGAGCGGCCTCTTTAGTTGGGCCGCTTTTTATGTTTATCCTAGAGGTAGAAGAATCTCTACTGATTTAGTATAAATTCATGCTTGACATATCGTGAAAGCTAGTTTATAATTTAAATTGGGATTGATGAAAATGATTCTCAATAGTTATACCGGTGGCTGAGGCTGAATAAATTTATTAAAGATGAATAATTTTTTTTGCCCGCCAAATGAGAATGATTATCAAGGGGGAGAGGTTTCGTGAATTGTTGCAATCAGGGAAGCAAGAAAAGCCTACTCGGGAAGATATTAGGAAGAAGTCACGGTGACTCAAAAATATCTGAAAAGCAAATTTTCAAGAGGAAAATGGTGCTGGTGGGTACTCCCAATGTAGGTAAAAGCGTTATATTTAACAGGCTAACCGGAGCTTACGCTACAGTTTCTAATTATCCTGGAACCACCGTGGAGGTATTTAAGGGAACATGCCGCATAGGAGGAGAATTGTTCGAGGTGGTGGATACACCCGGCATGTACTCGCTTATGCCGATAACGGAAGAGGAAAGGGTAACCAGGACCCTGCTTTTGAACGAAAAACCGGACATCGTCCTTCACGTCGTCGACGCTAAAAATTTGGAGAGAATGCTTTCGATGACCCTGCAACTGAAAGAGGCGGGACTTCCGGTGATGCTTGTCGTCAATATGATGGACGAAGCGCAGCAGATTGGAAGAGAAATAGATATCGAAAAACTAGAAGCACTCATAGGGATTCCCGTTGTGGGGACATCGGCGGCGTTGAATAGAGGAATGGATTTGCTGAGAAAGAAGGTGGCGCAATATGTCAAAAAACGAGCTGCTTGAAAACTGCAACGCATTTAAATACGATGACCGTATAGAAAAGGCTATAAGGGAAATAGAAAAGAATTTAAAATCGAACTATAACATCTCCAAGCGCTCGGTTGCGCTTTTATTGCTCCAGGAAGACGAGGAAATAAAGGAAATCGTAAAATCCAGGGAAAGCAGTTTTCCTGAAATAAGCGAAATAATAAAAAGGACGAAAATGCTTTTTTCTGAGCCGCTGTATTACGTTATAACTGTCCAGAGGCAGAAAAAAGTGGATGAAATAGTGTCGAAAGTGGTAGTCACTAGACGCGATTCTAAAAAGCTCATTTCTAACTGGCTGGACAGGATAACGGTCCAGCCTCTGACGGGGATTCCCATACTTCTTTTGGTCCTGTATTTTGGACTTTATAAGTTCGTCGGCGAGTTCGGGGCTGGCACACTCGTGGACTTTATAGAGGGTAACATATTTGAAAACTATATAAATCCATGGGTGAATTCCCTTGTAACGGTATACATTTCTAACGAGGCAATTCGCGAACTTTTGGCTATGGAATACGGCATAATCACCCTTGGCTTGAGATACGCGTTGGCCATCATATTGCCTATTGTCGGAACATTTTTCCTGATGTTTTCAATAATTGAAGATTCGGGATATCTGCCGAGGCTGGCTTTGCTGGTAGATAGATTGTTTAAGTCCATCGGTTTGAACGGAAGGGCAGTAATTCCGATGACTCTGGGATTCGGCTGCGATACCATGGCCACACTGGTAAGCAGGACGCTGGAAACCCGCCGCGAGAGGGTAATAGCCACGTTGCTCCTGGCCTTGGCCATCCCGTGTTCCGCGCAGCTCGGAGTTATAATGGGCATGCTTTCGGGCAAGCCCGCAGCTTTAGCCGTATGGGCCTTATTTATAGCGATGGTTTTTGTGCTGGTGGGCTACCTTGCCGCCCAGGTCCTTCCCGGTGAAAAACCGGTATTCTACATGGAGATACCTCCTCTAAGGTGGCCAAGGATAGGAAACATCATCGAAAAGACCGTATCGCGCATGCAGTGGTATTTTCTCGAGATAGTGCCAGTCTTTATAATCGCAAGCGTTTTAATATGGATAGGCAGGATGACAGGAGTCTTCGACGCAATAATCCGGTGGTCGGAACCGCTAATGATGGCTCTTGGGTTGCCGCCTGAAACGGCAGAGGCCTTCCTTTTCGGATTCTTCAGGAGAGACTACGGTGCTGCTGGATTATACGATCTGCAAAAAAACGGCGTCCTGAACGGAGTTCAAATGACCGTGGCATCGGTCACCCTGACGCTCTTCGTGCCATGCATAGCGCAGTTTTCGGTGATGCTGAAAGAACGGGGGTTAAAGACTACTTTGGCAATCGTGGCTTTCATATTCCCCTTTGCATTTTTCGCGGGGTACATCCTCAACCTTATTCTGAAAGCAGCGGGGGTGGCCTGGTAAGTGAGGTGCGATTTTTGCGGTTATGAATTTAATGAAGAACAAGAAGGGACCAAGGGCTGCGTGGGATGTCCCATGGCCGGGCACTGCGGGAAGGTTAAATGCCCAAGGTGCGGTTACGAAATGGTAAAGCCCAGCGGTCTTTTCAGGTGGTTGAGGAAAAGGAGGCAAAATAATAATGAACGGTGAAAGAAATCTGACCGAGCTCAAAGTTGGTGACGATGCAACGATAGCCCGGATAGATTCCGCCGATGATAAAATCCTGAAAAAACTCATGGCTCTGGGAGTGCTTCCGGGAATGAAAGTGGTTCTTTTGCAGAAGTTTCCCTCTTACGTTATAAAGGTAGGGAACACCCGTATAGCGGCCGATGAGGCAATTGCAAGGAGCATCATTGTCGTAAAAAAATAGTGCCTTTGACGGCACTATTTTTTTTGCATCGATGTCTTTATTTTTTCAATGGCTCTGTAAAGTTCGTCCCTTTCGGGAGGCGTTATGGGAAATTTTTGCCCCGACTTTAATATATACCGGCCGTTTGAAGTGACACTGCCTATTATGGTGGCCGGGATGGATTTTTCCTTAAGGGCCTTCACCACTTCCTGGCCTTTACTGGTACATATTAACATCGAACCGCTTGATATGAGAGCTAGCGGGTCAATCTCGAAGACCTGGCAGATAGCCTGGGTTTCCGGGAGAATTGGGATTCTGTCGGCGTATATTTCAGCGCCTACCCCTGAAGCTTCGGTTATTTCCCAGATAGCTCCTAAAAGTCCCCCTTCGGTTATGTCGTGCATTGCGGAAACTCCTATGGCGCTGGCGGTAAGTCCATCTTCTATTACACTTATATTTTTTACCAGGCTTTGAGCTTTTTTAACAGTTTCTTCCGGGAGCTTTTCTCTCAGGAATTTTTCGAAGTCTAAAGCCAGAATGGCGGTGCCTTCAAGACCTATGTATTTAGTTACAATGATATCGTCGCCCGGTTTTGCGCCGGCTGATGTAACGAAACCGTCCTTCCTTGCCATTCCGATAGCCGTGGCGGAAATTACTGGCTTCGTTACAGCCGGAGTAACTTCCGTGTGGCCTCCTAAAACTTCTATTCCTATTTCTCTACATGCCCTGTCGATGCTCTCCATGATTTTAAGGAGCATACTTTCGCTGCTTCCTTCGGGGAGAAGCAGCGTTATAAGAATTCCTACGGGCTTTGCTCCGCATGCCGCTACGTCATTGCACGCGACGAAAACGGAAAAGTAACCTCCTTCCGTATCCGCGCCGGTTATGGGGTCGGAAGAGGCTACCGCAACGTAGTCTCCAAAATCAATGACACAGCAATCTTCACCGAAACCGGAGTGAACCAGTACTTCACTTCTTTTTTCTCCAAGGAAGGGATATACGGTTTTTTTAAGAATTTCCGGGGGTATTTTGCCGGTTTTCATATTGCACAACTCCTGCATATCATAATATCTTAATTGTCTTTGATAAGAAAGTTCTTCATCCTTTTGTAGAGGAGCAAAGCTATGATTGCTCCAACCGACACCTGGAAAAAGTCGCCCGCAAGTTCTACGGGCACAGCACCCGGACCGTAAAGCTTCCAGGCCGCCATGGCATAGCCCGCCATCATGAAAACCGCACCCATAACTACACCGGCAAACGGGTTGAACCTGCGTGCGAAATATCCGGCTATGAAACCTTCTGTCCCTTTTATAAAAAACGTAATGGGAGCCCACATTGGATAGCCTTTGAGTATATCGGATAAGGCCGAGCCTACGCTTCCGATTACGGCAGCAGGTATTGCGCCGTAAACTAATGCCACGAGATATATTACTGATTCTCCCAAATTGAAATACAGATTAAAAGTTGGGACGGGGAAGCTCACTACTACTGTTGCTACTACCAGCAATGCCATGAAAAGTCCCATAAATGCCAGCATTTTTATGGATTTGTTCATATGTACTCCTCCGCAAAAAATTGCTTCTATTATCTGTTATTATACTATAAAAAAGGATGAAACTGAAGTTTTACCCATTTAAATTGGCGAATATTAATATATGCGATTTAGACTACGATCTGAATTATCCTTTGATTTCTTTATCAAGTATTGACTTGGAGTTTACTCCAGCAAGTATACTCTAAATTGTAGATAAAAGCACAGGAGGGTTTACCTATGGTAAAGCGAAAACTTGGTAAATCTGGTCTTGAAGTTTCTGCAATTGGATTAGGATGTATGCGAATGAGTTTTGGCCAGAATCCTCTTCCCGACAGGAAGGAGATGATTGCGCTTATACGCAAGGCAGTAGAATTGGGTGTTACCTTTTTTGATACTACTGAGGTTTATGGACCATATACTAATGAAGAACTTGTAGGAGAAGCTTTAGAGCCGTTTAAAGGTGAGGTTGTGATTGCCACATAGTTTGGATATGACTTATATCCTGATGGAAGACCGGGCTGGAGAGGACTTAACAGCCGCCCCGAACACATCAAAAAAGCTGTAGAAGGATCTTTAAAGCGTCTTAAAGTAGAGGTAATTGATCTTTACTACCAACACCCTGTTGACCCGAATGTGCCCATTGAAGAGGTAGCTGGAGCAGTAAAAGACCTAATCCAGGAAGGGAAAGTAAGATACTTTGGATTGTCGGAGGCAAGTGCAGAAACTATTCGCCGAGCTCATGCTATTTGTCCAGTTGCCGCTGTTCAAAGTGAGTATTCTCTATGGTGGAGGAAGCCTGAGGAAGAAGTACTGCCAACATGTGAGGAATTGGGTATTGGTTTTGTTCCTTACAGTCCACTTGGGAAGGGATTTCTTACAGGAACTATATGAGAAAACTCAATTTGATTCAACAGATATACGTAGCAGTATTCCTCGTTTTCAACCTGAAGCAATACGGGCAAACCTTGCTCTTGTTGACTTTATAAAGGAAATTGCCCGCAGAAAGCAAGCAACTCCTGCACAAATAGCTTTAGCTTGGCTTTTAGCTCAAAAACCTTGGATTGTTCCAATTCCTGATACAACAAAACTTGAACGACTCAAAGAAAATATAGGTTCTGTATCTATAACATTTACTGAAGAAGAATTAAGAGAGATAAATGAAGCACTTTCAAAAATTTCTATCCAGGGTGGGCGATATCCGGAGGAGGCAGAAAGAATGACATATCGATAAATCCTTTAAAATCTCTAAGCAGTGTTGATATTCCCGAAAATTTCAAACTGTATAATGAAACCGTTGTGTTTGGAGATTGGGAAGGTGGGAGAGTAATATACAAATGGTTTGAGGGACTGAAAAAGGAGGCATTGCCCATGATGAAATTTGAGTTTTATAATCCAACCCGGCTTATCTTTGGAGCAGGTTCATTAGAACAGTTAGGTAAAGTAGTTAGTCAATATGGTAAAAAGGCCCTGCTTGTCACTGGTGGTGGAAGTGTAAAGAAAAGCGGAGCGTTTGATCGAGCAGTAGGAAGTCTCAAAGCAGCAAGTGTATCTGTAGTAGAGTTCTCTGGTGTTGAGCCAAACCCACGTCTGTCAACTGTGATGCGCGCTACAGAACTGGCAAAAAAAGAAGAATGTGATGTAGTTATAGGCATGGGTGGCGGTAGTGTCATGGATGCCTCAAAGGTTATTGCAGCTACAGTTTTTTATAAAGGTCATCCAAGAGATATGCTTATGCGTGCAGGAAAAGTACAAAGGCTTCCAGAGAAAGCTCTTCCAATTATAACAGTTCCAACGCTTGCAGCAACTGGCTCTGAAATGAACTGTGGTGCTGTAATAACAATTGATGATGAAGAAGAAAAACTAAAGACATTTATTAAAACTGAAGTTCTGTATCCAAAAGTAGCTGTTGTAGATCCTGAACTTACTATAACAGTTCCAAAAATACAAACTGCTTATGGTGTTTGTGACATAATAACGCATGTAACAGAAGGTTATTTTAATGGTATAGATGGAACTCCTATTCAAGATAGATTTGCTGAAGGGGTTATTATTACAGTCATGGAATGGGGACCTAAAGCAGTTAGCGATGGAAGTAATATAGAGGCACGTATTCAAGTGCAGTGGGCATCAATAGTTGCTCTAAATGGGTGGGTACAGGTTGGAACAAATTATTCAGCACCGGTACACATGATTGAGCACACACTTTCTGCACTATACGATGTTCCCCATGGAGCAGGGCTGGCAGTAGTAAACCCAGCATGGATGCGCTTTGCAGCAAGATTTCGCCCAGAACGATTTGCACAGTTTGCTCAGCGCATATTTGGCATTTCGGCAATGGGAAAAGATGATTTGAGCCTTGCTATGGAGGGTATTGATAGGTTTGAGGAGTTTTTACGTTCAATAGGTTGTCCTACACGCTTGTCTGAATTAGGAATTGGAGAAATTACTGAAGAAATGCTTTCCTACTGGGCTGATAAGACTTTGGAAGTTATTTGTGATGAAGAAGGGAAACTCCCTGGTCGTCCACCTCTTAGAAAAGAAGAAATTGTAGAAATACTACGTATGGCAATGTAATTAATTTAGTGAGGAGGTTTCAAATAATGGAAAAGGTCATTTTAAGTAACGGTGTTGAAATGCCTATATTGGGTTTTGGAGTTTTTCAGATTACGGATTTTGAACAATGTGAACAGGTTGTATATGAGGCAATCAAGGTGGGTTATCGCTTGTTTGATACTGCAGCTTCATATATGAATGAAGAGGCGGTTGGCAAGGCTGTGAAGAGAGCTATCGAAGAGGGAATAGTGAAAAGAGAAGAACTCTTCATCACCACAAAACTGTGGGTACAAGACGCAGGATACGATTCTGCAAAGAAAGCATTTGAAAAATCGCTAAAAAAGCTCCAGCTCGATTACATTGACCTTTATCTAATTCACCAACCCTTTGGAGATGTACATTGTGCTTGGCGTGCTATGGAGGAACTATACCGTGAAGGATTTATTAGAGCAATAGGTGTAAGTAACTTTCAACCAGATCGTTTGATGGATTTGATAGTTCATCATGAGGTAGTCCCCGCTATAAATCAAATTGAAATACATCCTTTCTACCAGAGGCATGAAGATATTGAATTCATGAAGAGGTACAACATACAACCTGAGGCTTGGGCTCCTTTTGCAGAAGGGAAAAATAATATCTTCCAAAATGAGGTACTCAAATCCATTGCAGAGAAATATAATAAAACCGTTGCACAGGTGATTCTCAGATGGCTAATTCAGAGAGGCATTGTCGCAATTCCAAAGACCATTCGAAAAGAGAGAATGTTAGAAAACATCAATGTGTTTGACTTCAAATTGAGTCAAGATGATATGGAGAAAATTACGATACTGGACAAAAAGAAAAGTGCATTCTTTTCACATAGAGACCCTGAAGTTGTCAAATGGATTTGTTCATTAAAAAGATAAGATATTACAGCTGAAAGGACTTTAAGATGTATATTTAAAGGGAGGGAAAAAATGAGAAAAATCATAACTACAGACCTGATTTTTCTCATAGGGTTATTGCTTGTTGCCTGTGACAATGTAGCAGAGTCTTCGAATGAGATGAGGACAGAAAATATAAAAATTCCACAAGTACTAAGAGAAATTCCAGACGAATATTTTAAAGTGTCAAAACAACCTGGAACATTGGTAGATTTGTATTACGATACCTATGAGTCTTTTTCTTACTTTAAAAAATCAAAACCTCTTAAAAGACATGCGATTGTATATCTTCCATATGGTTATAACGAAAATCAGAAATATGACGTATTTTATTTGATGCATGGTGGATGGGGAGATGAGACTTCGATGCTCGGAACCCCGAACAGTCCATCCCCACTTAAGAACGTTATTGATAATGCAATTGCTGCAGGCGAGATCAAACCGCTGATCATAGTATGTCCGACCTATAACAATACAAATGAAAACGGATTGGATTCCAGTAATTTTTCTTTAGCTATGCAGCTGACAAAAAATTACCATAACGAGTTATTAAATGATCTAATCCCCGCGATAGAAGGAACATACAGCACCTATGCTGCAAGTACATCTAAAAAAGATCTTATGGCATCACGTGATCACCGTGGATTTGGTGGGTTTTCAATGGGCGTAGTCGCAACCTGGCGGACATTTCAATATGGACTTGATTACTTTCGCTATTTCCTGCCGATAAGCTGTGGGACAACTCTTGATGATGAAGAGATCTTTTCTGCAGCTGACCGGCATAATCCTCACGATTATTTCGTTCTTGTGATGACAGGAACTAATGATTTTGCATATAGCTACGATAAAGCAAGAACAGATCTTATGAGAGCATCCCCTTATTTTATCGTCGTCGATGATAGAGCTGACGGTAATTTTGCGTTTCGCATCAAACAGGGCTATTCTCATGATATGAGGGCTGCAATGGAATATATCTATAATGGGTTAAAAGCATTCTGGGACGCTCAAGATAAAACAAAAGAGGAACAGCAGGAGGTTCGCTCGAACTTGGGGAAAGACCATCATTATAAAGTTTTCACTGCAAATACAAAAATCGAAGACGTAATTAAATATCCAGCTTTCAAAAATTTTGGTAGACTTCTTTTTCCAACTGATAAAAATTATTACAGTGGTGATACTCTTGGGGAACTCTCACTTATGTGGTATAACAACATCAATCCAAATAAAACAGTAGAAATTGTGAATTATCTGCAAGAACGGGCTGAATCGGGAGACACTATTTTCTATGATATTTATTCCGATGAAGAAAAATTACAGGATCCTGACAAAAAAAATACAGGATTATTCTTTTTCCGCGGCAAAAAAGGTGCAAAAACAGCGATTATCGTGGCAGGTGGAGGGTTTGTATATGTGGGTGCAATGCAAGATAGTTTTCCACATGCTCTTGAACTAAGTAAAAAAGGGTATAACGCATTTGCTTTAATTTATCGTCCTGGTGCACAGACTGCTTGTGAGGATCTTGCAAGGGCAATTGCTTTCCTACATGAGAATGCCGACAAACTCGGAATAGATATGGAAGACTATTCGCTGTGGGGAGGCTCTGCTGGAGCACGTGTGGCAGCATGGCTTGGAAGCTATGGTACAGAGAGCTTTGGTGAGAAGAGATATCCACGTCCTGCAGTTGTCATTATGCAGTATACTGGTTTGACGGAAGTGACGGGAAGGGAACCTCCAACATTTGCATGTGTGGGTACAAATGATTGGATTGCATCTTACAAAACAATGGAAGAAAGAATCAATAGGATTAAGAACTATGGAATTGATGCGGAAATAAAAATCTTTCCTGGACTCCCACATGGATTTGGACTTGGGGAAGGAACTATCGCAGAGGGATGGATAAATGATGCTATTAAGTTTTGGGAAAAACATATGAAAAAATAACATTGGCAAAAATCATAGGAGGGATAGAAAATGCCAAATTCGAAAATTCTCATCGCTTATTTTTCTCGTAAAGGGAATAATTATGTCAATGGTAGAATTATAAATCTGCCGATTGGAAATACAGAAATAGTAGCAAAGAAAATACATGAACTTACTGGTGGTGACATATTTGAAATAAAAACAGTAAAGCAATATCCGGAAGATTACTACGAAACAACAGAAGTAGCAAAGGAAGAAAAAAGGCAGAATGCCAGGCCAGAGCTTGCAAATAAGCTGGACGACATAAGTTCTTATGATGTAATTTTCCTCGGCTATCCCAATTGGTGGGGAACAATGCCGATGGCGGTGTTTACATTTTTAGAGTCTTACGATTTCGCGGGAAGGACCATTGCTCCGTTTTGCACCCATGAAGGCAGTGGAATGGGAAGCAGTGAGCACGACATCAAAAAACTTTGCCCGAATGCCAAGGTACTGCCCGGTATAGCCATTCGAGGTAGCAATGTTCACAGGGCAGACAAAGATATTGCAGACTGGCTTAAAAGACTTGATTTGATACCATAGACGAAAGGGGAAATAGAATTGGAAAAACGTAAATTAGGAAACAGCGGCCTTGAGGTTTCTGCTATTGGTTTAGGATGCATGGGAATGAGTTATGGTTATGGCCCGGCGGCAGACAAGAAAGAAATGATTAAGCTTATTCATGCGGCGATTGACCGTGGTGTTACTTTCTTTGACACTGCTGAAGTTTATGGACCATATGTGAATGAGGAGTTAGTAGGTGAAGCGCTTGCTCCATACAAGGGAAAGGTAGTCATCGCTACCAAATTCGGTATTAAAAGGTTTTCCTCATGCGATCGAATTGAGCAAAAGAGGGTTTTGCTCTTAATTAAGAATACTTGGTTTTGAGCTAACTCAAAGTATTAAATAATATTGAACATTGGAGGTGGAACTACATGACGATTGGGGAAGTAAGCAAAAAATTTGGTCTTTCACCGGATACACTCCGCTACTATGAGCGTATAGGACTGATCCCCAGGGTAAATCGCAACGAGAGCGGTATCCGGGATTATACTGAGGAAGACTGTAAGTGGATTGAATTCGTTAAATGTATGCGCAGCGCAGGTGTTCAAGTTGAAACGTTGGTCGAATACGTTACGCTACTCCAGCAAGGCGACGAAACCATAGAGGCTAGAAAACAAATCCTTATCGAGCAACGGGAGAAACTCCTCTCCCGTATTGAAGAGATGAAGAAGGCACTGGAAAGGTTAAATCTTAAAATTAAAGAATATGAAACTAAGCTTGTTCCAATAGAAAATAGGTTAAAAAGATAAAATATCTGAAATATAACTTAGACGTGTGGGTGATACGGAAGTTCGGCTTAAAAACTGTAAAAGTTGATTTTTCTGCAATGTTTGATATAATAATAATTAACAAAAGTGGACATCGTAAAAATGCGATGCAGGGGAAAGCCGTGCTACGGTCCCTTTCAGAGAGCCGGCGGCCGGTGCGAGCCGGCAGGGAAGTAGTCGGAGTTCCGCCCCGAAGCAGCGCCTTTGAAGGCCGACTCTGGCTGGTAGAAGGTGACGGCAAAGGCCGTTATAAAAATCGAGCGCCAACAAGGGTGGCACCGCGGGATAATCCTCTCGCCCCTAAGGGTAGAGGATTTTTTTATTTTCAACCATACGAAAAGGAGGTAGGAGAATGCTGGATATTAAATTGATACGCTCCAATCCCGAAGAAGTAAAAATAGCCCTAGAAAAAAGAGGGACTCAGACAAACCTCGAAGAATTTTTGAAACTCGACGAAGAAAGGAGAACTCTCCTGGTAGAGGTCGAGCAGCTCAAAAGCTTGCGCAACAGGGAATCCGAGGAGATAGCCCGCAGGAAAAAACAGGGCGAGCCGGCCGATGACCTCATAGAAAAGATGAGGGAAGTTTCGGGAAAGATAAAAGAGATGGATGACCGCGTTAAGGAAATAGAAGAAAAGCTCCAGCAGCTCCTCTTGATGATTCCGAACATTCCCGACGAGTCGGTGCCCGTGGGCGAAAGCGATGCGGACAACGTAGAGATAAGGCGCTGGGGTGAGCCCCGGAAGTTTGATTTCGAGCCCAAGCCCCACTGGGAATTGGGAGAGGCACTGGACATATTGGATTTTGAGCGGGCTGCGAAAATAACGGGTTCCAGGTTTGTGGTGTATAAAGGGGCAGGAGCGAGGCTGGAGAGGGCTTTAATCAACTTCATGCTGGACCTTCACATAGAAAAGCACGGTTATAGGGAAATATTTCCGCCCTTTATTGTAAATAGGGCCAGCATGACCGGGACCGGGCAGCTGCCGAAATTTGAGGAGGAAGCGTTTAAACTTTACAACAACACCGACTATTTCCTCATTCCTACTGCGGAGGTGCCGGTAACCAATCTTCACATGAACGAAATACTGGAGAAAGACGACCTTCCCATATACTACGTAGCTTACAGCGGATGTTTCAGAGCTGAAGCCGGGTCCGCCGGCAGGGATACGCGGGGAATTATAAGGCAGCACCAGTTCAACAAAGTGGAACTGGTGAAATTCACAGAACCAGATAAGTCCATGGAAGAGCTAGAAAAATTGACGAAAGATGCGGAAGAAGTGCTGCAGCTTTTGGGATTGCCTTACAGGGTAGTGGCTTTATGCACCGGAGATTTGGGCTTCGCATCGGCAAAGACGTACGATATTGAAGTCTGGATGCCGAGCTACAACCGTTACGTGGAAATTTCATCGTGCAGCAACTTCAAAGATTACCAGGCCCGGAGAGCCAACATCCGATACAGGCCCGAAAAGGGAGCAAAACCCCAGTACGTCCATACCCTCAACGGTTCGGGACTCGCGGTGGGCAGGACGACCGCGGCTATACTTGAAAACTTCCAGCAGCCCGACGGCTCGGTAGTAATACCCGAGGTGCTGAGGCCTTACATGGGCGGAATGGAGGTTATAACTGCAAAATGAAAATGCGCCGGAAGGCGCATTTTTTCTTGACTTTTGCTGCTCATCAATATAAAATAAAATCAATAAATTAAAAATTAATACCTCATCTCGTCAAGGGGTGCGGTAGAGGCGCGGTGTATCAAGAGTAACCCGTGGAGGCGGCGGCCGGTGAAGCGGGCGAAAGGGGTCACCGCCGAAGTCCTGCAGCTGGCGGGCTGCTGGGCTGGGACTGCATCGAACAGATGCAGTACTGTCACCTGAAGCTGCCCGGGCTTCAGGTGGAGCGCTATCACACGCCGGGGGAAGGGAGGGTAGTGTTATTTGACCCCTAACGGCTGTGGTAGTACTGCAGCCGTTTTTTGCATATTATGATTATATCATGATTGACTAAACTTGGAATGGAGTGAAAATATGGTTGAGAATGGCTTGCTATATTGTGAGGATATCGTGGATTTCTTGAGGAAATTTGCCGAGTCCGAAAAAGTATATTTCTGCCAGAAAGATATGGCCGAAATTTACGCCGGCTTGATAAAGGAATTGATGTGGGTTGATATAAATTAGGAAATAGCGCACCATAAGGTGCGCTATTTCCTGTATATCCCGTCTACGTTCCTGGCCGCACTTCCCGCCGCCACAAAGGTTTTGCAGCAGGTCTCCATGCAGGATGAAACGGGGGTCTGCGGGGCGTTCGAGGCCTGCATGGCGTCGAAACTGTCGGGCATCTCGTCCCCTACCTTGTCGGAAGTGATCATGATTTCCGAGGCGTCGCAGATGTTTCCACTTTTCCAATAATGGCAGTTGGAAACGCTGCAGTGAATTCTGGCCATCGGGATACCTCCTTTTCATATTTCTCAATTATAATTTTTCTTATTTGACGTTTGGTTATACGGGGAATTTTTTTCGTATAACCTCCCACACCCGGGGGTCTTCCAGTCCGAGACGCCAAACTCCAATACCGCCCAGGTTATAGCGGATTACCAGGTCCAGTTTTGCCGAAAAGCTTCTTGAATCTTCGAACCAGACGATGTGCCTTACGCCATAGGCAGTATAGGTAAAAGTGGATTCCTGAGCATCTTCATCGTAGATTATGGTGGCACCGTACTGCCGGGCGAGATTCACCGCTGACTGATAGGACAGGGTGCGCGGCATACCGCCCGTTTCCACCCAGTCGTAGCCGTAAACAGCCATTCCAAGTTTTATTTTGTGCCTGGGGATTTTCGTTATGGCATAATCTAGAACCCTTCTTACAAATCCTATGGATGCCACCGGCCCTGGAGTGCTGAAGTGTTCGTCGTACGCCAGGATGTTTAGCTGGTCGGCAAACCGCGAAAGGGTTCCGTAATCGAAGGCTCCCGAAAAGGGATGCCGGGGATTGTCTTCCAGCTGGGCCGGGACGGAGATCGTGACCCTGAATCTAGGCGAAAGCCGGCGGTACAGCTCTTCCATAAAAGTGTTAACGTAAGACCTATCTTCAGGCGGCACGAATTCAAAATCTATGTTAACCCCTGCATAATTTTGGGTTATCAAAAGGTTTTCGATCGAAAATATGAGGTTTTGCCTGATATTGGGAGTAGTCAAAACCTCGTGGATGAGGCCGGCCATCTGAGGGTCCGAAAAATTGTGCACTATCGGCAGAATGGGGAGTTTGCTCCTACGGGCAATTAATAAAGCTTCTAATTGGGATTGGTCTACTAACGTACCTTTTTCGGTTATGCCGTACCAAAAGGGAATGAGAAAGTCGATTTCATAGGCGTGAATTTCCAAAGCCTTGAGAGCCTGGCTTGTAGAAATGTAATACCAATTATTTTCGCGATATTTGCAATTAGAATCATTCAATATAAAACCCCCTCTCTGAAACTAATAAAGCCCTTCGGGATTAAGGGCCGGTTTGGAAACACAAGCCTTCTTGATTTGCTTCTTTTCTAGTTATATAATATGCTGGAAGGGATACAGGGTGATAAAAGATGGCCGGGAGAATTAAAATATGGAAGAGAATATGGATAGGCTCATTGCCGTGATACTTTTTACAGCAACCATACACATAATAGATACCCTCTCTTATTCCGTGAGACTCGCCGGAATAAAAACGAAAAGACTGGCCATGGCTTTGTCGCTTTTTAATATAATAGTGCTGGTGGCCAGGACGGCCAACATGATACAGGCGCCCTTGCTGGGTAGCATGGTGGACAGGGCCATAGCTCACGGCCAGGTGAGTTTGCTGCTCAAGGACTTCAGGATGATAATATTCTCAGCTACGGTGGGTAGTATTGTGGGGGCGGCGCTGATACCCAGCTTTGTCGAGATTTTTTCAAAGGGTATAATGGCGCTGGAGCGGGCAGGGTCCGTGCCGGTCCTAATATCTAGTGCGGTGTATCAGGGTTCTTTTAAGAAAATAAAGAGAAGCTTTAAAAAACCGGGAATCGGCGTATTGAAACGTCTTCGCTTTGACAGGATTCCTCCGACTTTCTTAATCCTTAACTTGATAATTACATCCGTATCTACCATCGGAGTTTTATCGGCAATTTATGCGGGAGCCCTTCTTCCCGATTACCGCATCACTGCCAGCCAGCTTTCGGGGATTATAAACGGCGCTGCTACCATCCTGCTGGCAGTGGTGGTGGACCCTCAGGCCGCCATGATTACGGACCAGACCCTGCAGGGCATGCGAGAAAGACAGGAAGCAAATACAATGGTGGTGCTTTTAGTGGCGGGAAAAATTCTCGGAACTTTGCTGAGCCAGTTCATTTTTCTACCCGCATCAAAAATAGTTGTTTTGCTAACAAAATTTTTGGTTTAAATTATAAAAAAAATAAAAAGCGGGGATAAAACCCCGCTAATATTTTTAGATTGTTACATCAGGAACAGAACGGCTGCTATAGTCGACACCGTCATGCCGATGACTACGGGAATGAAATTTTTCCGCGCCAAATCCAGTACAGGTACTCCGACTATTCCAGCTACGGCTACCAGCGAGCTCCATGCAATGATTGTACCGCCGCCGGACCATATTGCACCCATCTGGCCTACGGCCGCCAGTGCGGATGCCACCGATTGATTGCCGGCAGCCATGGCCCCCGCTAGCGTTCCGGTCATTGGCAACCCCGAAAAGCCGGACCCGTCAAGTCCGGTGATTATTCCCAGTATCAGCATACCGAAAGCGGCCAGGAATCCTTTGGCTGGTATATAGCTGGCCAATATCTTTCCAATATCGAATAGATATCCCGGAGCCCCTTCACCTAAAATTTTTACAACTGCTTCCGGATTCCCGAGGAAGAAGAATCCTGCAATGGGAAGTATCTGGCCCATTACTTTGAAGGCGAATACAAGCCCGTCGGTCAGGTGGTCCGCTATCTTATCAAAGCCTCCAATACCTTCTACAAGCAGTGTGGCAACGGTCATTATCAACACGGCGGTTCCGCCTAAAAGGGCTGAAGCATCTCCACCTCTAATGTTGAAGCGGAACATGGCAAAAACTACCGCAGCCATGGATACAACTAAAAGTGCGACCAAAAGGGCGGCATAGTTTTGGCCTTTCTTTTCACCTGTATGAACTTGGACAGCTGGATTCGGCTCGGCGGACGAAGATTGCTTAGCGCCTTTTACTCTGAACGACTCAATGTCTTTTCTCACCATTATATAACCTATAATGATTGCGGTTATACCGGTAATCAATGAAAGAATTGCACCGTCGCTCGTAACCATTGAAACGGGTATTCCAGCAGCTTTTGCCGAAAGGCCCGGAGCACCCTGAATAATGAAGTCTCCCGACAGAGCCATTCCCTGTCCTGCAAGAGCCAGAGCCATTGCGGCAACCATTGGGGGAAGACCGGCTTCTATAGCCGCCGGCACCAGAAGAGTACCTATCAATGGAACCGCCGGTGTAGGCCAGAAGAAAAGTGATATTACATAAGTTGACAAAATCAGCACAACGTAACTTACGAAAGGAGATACCATCATTTTTTTCAAAGGTGATACCAAAAGCTCGTCGGCTCCGGTTACGCTCAGCGACTTTAACATCGCCATCATTAAAGCGATTATGAGGAATATGCTTCCGAGTTCGAAGAGGGCCGTTAGGTTTGCCTTGAAAACCACAACTACTGCTTCAACAAAAGAACCCGTAAATAACAGTCCAATCAAGAATGTCGAAATTATGCACGGGATTAAGACGTTTCGCCTAAAAATCATTGTGATAACTACCGCTAATGTGCCCAAGGCGTAAATCCAATGAGCTAACGTCATCCGAATCCTCCTCTTTACTATTTTTCACAGGTTTGGATTTTAAGGAATTATTATTTTGTTAACAGCAAGAACTTGCTGAGTTAACCACCTCCTCATCAAAGATGAGCAAAAACTTTTTATTATTAAATTCGACAAATTACTCATACTTCCTTCTTGTCAAAAAAAAATTTTTTATAGCTATTTTTGAATAACTATTATACTATAAATATATGCGGAAGTATACTGGATTTTATTAGTATGAAATAAATTATTGACTAGATATCGCAAAGGATGTAAAATATATTGCGTGGGCTGATGTAGCTCAGTGGCAGAGCAGCGCACTCGTAATGCGCAGGTCGTGGGTTCGAATCCCACCATCAGCTCCAGTGAACATAAGGCTTCCGGGATTTTTCCAGGAAGCTTTTTTGATTAGTTTCCGCCCAGTTTCACGCCCAAAATAAAAAAACCCGGGAATCCGGGATTATTTGAGCAGCTGTTCCAGTTTCTCGACGGCTGTCCTCTGCATACCGGGCATAAGGTGTGAGTATAAATCATAGGTTATCCTTACGCTGCTGTGTCCGAGCCTTTCCGAAATTATCTTTACGACTACTCCCGCTTTCAAAAGCGGCTTGCGTGGAGGCGGTTAAAATAAAATACTTCCCGATAATTGCATTGCTAGGATATAAAGAGGGAAGTGCCGGACTTTGCGGCACATACCCTCTTTATTTATTTTCTGCCTGCTTGCCGATATGTCGAAGCTTAAACGGCAATGAAAATATTGTTGGAGTCCTATCGGAGGCATATCAGACAGGGAAGATAATTTGCGGATTATAAACACATCTTTGAGCGGTTTAACGTATGCTGCTTATAGGATGAAGTTAACTTATAAAATTTAGGAGGGCTGGGAAATGCCCATCATCGAGTACACGGTTCAACCGAGGGGTACAATTTGCGGAATTGCAAGGCGTTATGAGTGACACCGCAATCAATTATTGAAATGAATAATCTTACGAACCCAAATCTCATAGTACCAGGACAAAAATTATTAATTGAGGTAGAAGGAACAGAACCTGAACCTCCTCCAGCGGGGGTTAAAACATATGTGGTATAGCCCAGCGATACGCTGTATTCGATTGCTCAGCGTACCGGGGTAACGGTGGAGCAAATTGTGAGGTTGAACGACATCGAGAATCCGAATCAGATTTTCCATAGGCAGTGATTACTGCTGCCGCCGGAGGCTAAGCTGCCTGACGTTCCTTCTGGTTTCTTCCGTTACACTATTAGGGGAGGAGTACTTTGTATTCGATTGCAAGAAGGTACGGGACCACAGTTGGGGCTCTAGTTGGTGCTAATCCGGGTATAGATCCGAACAACTTAAGGATGGGACAGCAGATTTTGGTTCCGACGGCGGGACTTACAACACCAGTATTCAGGGAAAACAGCACCAAAAGAATGGTCGCCTTTACTTTCGATTCGACCTACGGTGACAATCAAACCAGAGAATTCTTGAAATCCTTAGGCGAAGCGGAAAAGGCGATTGAGAGAGTAATTGGCATAAAAACTAATCTATTTCGACCACCTTTCGGTGAATACAATCAGACCCTCTTAAATGTCGCTGCAGGCTTAGGTTATCGGACGATAATGTGGACTGTAGATTCTCTGGATTGGCAAAATCCGGGTCCAGATGCTATAGTAAACAGGGTGGTGTCAAATGTTGTAAATGGCGCGATTATACTAATGCACAATGCCGCTTCCGATACTCCAAATGTACTGCAGAGAATAATTGATGAACTGAGAAGAAGGGGATTTGATTGAGGCTCTTTAAACTAAAAACCACCTGCTTTTTTGATTGCGCAGGTGGTTTTTCCTTAGCCTTTATTTATACATTTATTTATACATTGTAAGGGTGACGTCGGGTATTTCACGCGTGCGCGGGGTTTTGCACCATGTCTTCGGCTGGCGGTTGAGTGCACGCAATACCAAAGCGTAAGAGTAGGGTAGCGGCAGCAAAAAGGCGGCAAGCGGCAGTGCGAGAAGTTCCACTATGGCCAGCAGCTTTCTTAACGGCCCCCTGTCTTTCATGTACCGCAAGTAGCGGAAATAGATGTAATATGTGAATCCCACGTAAATGAACACAAAGGATTTCAGCAGGTAATTTATGTATCCGGGAATTGCAACAGGTTTGACCCATCCTTTCAAACTCAGCAAAAATATTGCCGGCGGTACCAGCACCGCAAGCTGGTACAAAATCCACTCTATTTCTCCCTTTAAAAGCAGGGTTTTTAGAATGCGGTTCTTTTTATGAAGATCGTAGGTGAAAGTGTTTTTAAATTTCTCGACAACCTGAATATGGCCGGAAGCCCACCTCAAACGCTGGCGGAAAAAGGCTTTATAGGTTTGAGGCGTCTGTTCGGTGCTGACGTACGGAAAATACTCCGGCCAAGCATCCCTTTCTAAAAAGGCCCTCACGCCTATTTCCAGGTCTTCCGTAAGAGCGTTATAATCAAATCCTCCTATTTCGCGTAGAAGCCTCGACTCTATGAAAAGGTTCGTTCCGCCTACAAAGGGAAGTTGTCTCATGAGCACCGGTAAATACCATTCATGGGCCAAAGCCTGGTAAAGGGATGCGATTTTTGTAATAGGGCTCAGGAAAAAGAAATTTCTAACTTGGAAAACCGGCCCCTGCCATATGAGGTTCTTCTTGTCGGAAATCAGCCACCGGTAAGCTATGTAAAGCAATACGTCTAGTTCTGGATGACTTTCGGCGTCATAAAATCCGCAGATATCGGAATTTTTGTCTATGAAGGCGAGTCCGTAATTCAACGCCCTTCCTTTGGTAGAAGGAACGACTTTTCCGGTCAAAGTTCCACCGTAATAACCGTCAAAATCGTAAGGCACGATTACATGTTTTAAAACGGGGACGTTTTTTCTTTTTTTAAATTCCTGAATTTTTGCCTCCACCACCTGCTGGGTCGTTACGGAAGCGCCCTTTTGCAGTTCCTTTTCATCGGTTATAATTATTATCTCAAGTAAATTGGGTGGGTAATTTAACTTGGATAAATGTTCAATCGTTTGACCGATTACTTCTGCCTCTTCCCGCGCGGGTACAAGGATAGAAAACATTGGAAGCTTTTTTTTCTTTTCCCTTGCTAATTTTTTCAATTCGAACAGCGTTATGGTCCGCCTTTTGCACCAGTAATGCTTTCTTGCATAGTTTTCCCAAAGAAAATAGCGCAGGAAAAGAAAAAAGAAGAAAATATACAGCCCCACTGTAAAGAGGTATATTTTTTCTGGGAGTCCCATTTTATCCCCCCTGTTATAGTCGCAGATTGATTTTCTCGAAGAAACACCAAAATACATTATATACTTTAAAAGACTTAAAAGGAAGTGAATTACAGAACAAAAACCCCGTAACTTTTACACTTTTGAGCCGAAAACAAAAGCAAATGCTTTTTTATGATAGCATACCCTCAAATTTATGCGTTTTTTCCGTTTTTTTGGTTTCGAAAAAAGGATATCCCATATTTTTTATAGAATTATTATAGAAAAGCATTATGTAAAAATAAGCACAACGCAGAAAAAGCGAGGCGGTTTTGATGGATACAATCGTTGAGGGTGTGAAAAAAGCGGTACTGATGCTCGTTACGCTGGATGCGGATATATACCGGATAACCCTTTTTACTTTGAAAGTGTCGGGAATTGCGACACTAATAAGTCTTGCTATTTCATTGCCGGTTGCGTTTTTCATAGCACTGAAGGATTTTCCGGGAAAAAAAATTTTAATCAGTCTTGCCAATCTCGGGATGGGACTTCCTCCTACCGTGGTAGGGCTCTGGGTGTGCCTTTTGCTGTGGCGCAGCGGCCCCTTAGGGCGCCTACGCCTCATATATACGCCGACTGCAATTGTCATCGCGCAGACAGTGATAGCCACGCCCGTGATAATGGCATTGGTTACCGCCGCACTACAGCAGGTAGATAAGAAGTTGAGATGGCATATAATGGCACTGGGAGCCACTCCCTTGCAGATGCTTTTTTTAATGGTAAGGGAGGCGAGGTACTCCATATTGGCGGCGGTCATAGCAGGTTTTGGAGCCGTTATTTCAGAGGTGGGCGCTTCCATGATGGTAGGCGGAAACATTGCCGGGTACACCAGGGTGCTTACCACCGCTATAGTCCTTGAGACCAGCAAGGGCAATTTCGAGGATGCTCTTGCGCTCAGTTTTATTTTGCTGCTTATGGCATACTTGGGCACCCTGGCATTAACTTATTTACAGCAGCGGAGGCATAAAGATGAATACGGTAATTGAAGGAAAGGACATCAATGTAAAGAGTAGGGAAAGAGTCTTGCTGGACGTAAAAAGGATAGGATTGAATAAGGGAGAAATTTTTGCGGTGATAGGTCCTAACGGGGCGGGGAAAAGCACTCTGCTTAGGGTCATGGCTCTCCTTCAGGTGCCACAGCGGGGAGAGATCTATTTTAAGGGAGAAAAAGTAGCTCGTAAAGACAGGGTAAGGATTAGGCGAAAAATGGCTGTTGTTTTTCAGGAGCCGCTGTTTCTCAATGCTACGGTTTTGGAGAATATAACTTTGGGATTAAAAATACGCGGTGTAAATCAGCGTGTAGCCATGGAAAAGGCCGAATACTGGCTGGAAAGGTTTAAAGCTGAAAAGCTAAGCAATAGATGGGCTAGGTCCCTTTCGGGCGGCGAAGCTCAACGGGTTAGCCTTGCTAGAGCTTTTGCATTAGAGCCGGAGGTGTTATTTTTGGATGAACCTTTTTCAAACCTGGATGTATTTATAAGGGAGTCACTGATAGCTGACTTTTTTGAAGCGCTGAAGACAACGGGAATCACCACACTTTTTATAACCCACGACCTGGAGGAGGTTTTGCTATTTGCAAATCGAGTCATGGTACTCATGGGGGGGAAGGTGGTGCAGGAAGGTACCCCGCTAGAATTGGTAGAAAACCCCCTAACCGATGAACTTAAAAGATTTATCCAGGCATGGGAAAGATCTAAAGCTAAAATGTTACATTTGCTTTAAAATACTGTTACATTATTGTTACACAATAAATTTAACCCGAAAAGGAAAATGCCTTTTACGTATCTATATAACGGAAAGTAAAATACAAATGCACGGGAAGGGGGCATTGAAATATGAAAAGATTCATTGCGGGGCTACTTATAATGATGTTGGTGGTATCATTGACGGCCCCGGTGGCGGAAGCCAAACAAAATCGCGGTTTTAAGGATGTGGGAAAAGAATGGGACTGGGCCCGGTTTTCCATTGAAAAGATGTATGCCAAGGGCATAATAAAGGGGTACCCGGGAGGTTGGTTCAAACCGAGAAATTCAGTTACCCATCTTGAAGCAATAATAATGGCCTTAAGGATTATGGGATGGGAAGGAGAAATAGACCGCAACGCCAAATTGCCCGAATATATAACCAAGTTAAAATTGCCGTGGAAAGATGCTTACTATTACCTGAACCTGGCGGTGGAAAAGGGGATAGTAAAGCCGGAGGAACTTAAAAACTTTCGCCCCAATGAGCCCGCAAAAAGATACGAAGTTGCAAAATATGTCGTCCGGGCCATTGGAAGAGAAGACGAGGCAAAGCAGCACATGAACGAAAAGCTCTCCTTCAAAGATGCCAAAGCCATACCTGATGATGCTGTTGGGTACGTTTACGTGATGGTAGAGTTAGGGTTGATGAAGGGGTATCCTGGACACGTTTTCCAACCCAACAAGGCCATAAGCAGAGCTGAAATGGCGGTAATAATAAACAGCCTGGACGAGCTCCTGAAGGAAGATGGGGAGAAAGAATCCGTCTTCGTGGTCGTTTTGGTGGACCGGGATGACATGACAATTACAGTAAGCAAAGAGGGAAGAACAACCACTTATGATTTGGAAGAAGACATCCCGGTTTATATTAACGGCAAATACGGCGACATTGAAAAGATAAGCTCCGGCGACGAAGTGGAACTTATCTTTAATGAAGAAGGCAAGGTGGTGTTCATCCAGGTTATAAGCAAGAAGATTACCACCACGGCGAAGGGAATAGTGGTGGATGTAGAGGAAAGGAAACAAACCGTAAGTCTATTAACCTACGATAAAGTAGAAAAAGGTTACGTCGGTGTGTTAAAGGAAAGCGATATAGAGGGGCGGCACTTGGAACTAGAGACTGAATACGATAGGTTCGTGCTGGTGGGAGATACGGACCGCCTCGAGGATTATGTCGGCGAAAAAATAGTGGTTTTGGGCGAAGTAAAACAGGGTGCTTCCATATATATGAGAGGTCCGCTTTTGGAGGTTGATGATTGGTTTGTAGTTACCGATAAGAATACCTTAACCTTTGAAGTTACCGGCGAAACTTATATAGAGATTGGAGGAAAACGGGTGGAGCTTTCGGAACTGGAAGAAGGGTCGTATGTCGAACTTGCGGCTCAAAAAAACGAGGCCATCAGTATTAAAGTGATAAAATAAAGCATAAAAACGGGGTAAGCGGGAGAAAGGGCGATCTTATCGCCCTTTTTTCTTCAAAAGAAGGAATTACTTGGTTTTTGTAGAATATATAGACAAAAGGAAAAAAATGAAAGGAGATGGAATCCGTGAAACCATCTAACCGGGCCCGAAAGTTTTGCGCGGTCTTCCTTTCGATTTTTTTGGCCTTAATGAGTTTTTCTGACATAAATCGAGTCTTTGCATCTGTGCTGAATTTTGCCGACATGGTCCATGAGAGATACGAATGGGCACGGCCTTACGTGGAAAAAATGGCCCTCTTGGGCGTGATCACCGGGAAAAGTCCGGATGCTTTCGCGCCGGATGACCCGGTTAAGCGCGTGGAGTTTATCGCCATGATAGTGAGGCTTATGGGGTTGGAAGATGAAGCAAAAAACAAGGCCCTTCCCTCCGATTTTCCGAATGCTCATTCGATTCCGCTGTGGGCCCGGGGTTATGTGGCTGTGGCGCTGGAAAAGGGGATAATATCGGGTGATGATTACGCCTATTTTAGACCCGAAGATGCTACAAAAAGGTTCGAAGCGGCAGTTTTTGCGGTAAGGGCTTTGGGCCTTGAAAATGAGGCTCAGTCGATAAAAAACATAAACCTTGCGTTCAAAGACACTTATGAAATACCGCTGGGCGCAAGAAAATACGTTCAGCTGGCTGTGGAAAAGAAAATACTCTCCGGTTTTGAGGATGGAAGCTTCAGGCCGAAAGAAAATATAACCCGCGCTCAGTCTACCAAGGTTTTAAACCAAATTGCCGAGTATGTAGATATCTCCGACAGAATGGTAACCGGCAGAGTTGAAAGCGTAAAGACGGATTTCTTAAATTACATAGATGTGAGGCTGGCGGATGGTACGCTCAAGACCTATTTTGTCGGAAGCGAGTGCGGGATATACGAAAAAGACCAGCAGGGCACGCTAAACGAAATTACGCTGAAGGATTTAGTGCCGGGGACAAAATTGAGGATAATAGCGGATGGCAACAGCGCGCGGTACATAGAAGCCTTTTCGGATGATGCACAGTCGACAACTTTTAAAACCATAGCAGGCATATTAAGGTCCGTACTTACCGGGTATGTAGTTGTGGAAAACGAGGAAACAGGAGATAGCGAAACTTACCCCCTGGATGCGTCGGTAAGGGTGACGAAGGACGAAAAGGCGTCTTCGATTTTGCAGCTTATACCGGGAGATATGGTGACTTTAATGCTTTACGGCGGAAAGGTATTCAATATCGAGGCCGAAAGTGCGGAAAAAAAGGTAAAGGGGTCTGTAAAAAGTGTAAGTTTTCTTGCAAAAAATCCTGTAATAACGCTGGAGCTTGAAGATGGCAGTGTTGAAGATTTCGAAGTGAAAGAGGACGTGGAAGTCAAAAGAGACGGCAAGAGTGCGGAATTAAAGAGCATAAAAAACCAGGACGAAGTCACCCTATATGTCGAATACCGTAAAGTTACGAAAATAGAGGCTAAAAGCACTAAGCGAAGTGTAAGCGGAGTGGTCAAGGAAATTTCGATTTCCGATGTTTCGAAAATTACTGTTACCGACGATGAGGGAGCGGAGCACACCTTTACGGTAACCCAGGATTCGAAAATCACGCAGGATAGAAAGACCATAACGATTTTCGATGTCAAACCCAACTTTTACGTAGAGGTCGAGGCGGAAGGTGACGAAATATTGAAAATGGAAGTGACGGCGAGGCAGGTTCTCAATGTGGTGCGGGGGACTGCAAGATACGTGCATGAAGATGCCGAAGTCATTGTGGTTGAATTCGAAACCGAGCAAGGAAGAATGACTACCGCAGAGATTCATTATAGTGGCGATACCGTCTTTTTGAAGGGCAATAGGGAGGTAAGTGTAAAAAATATCGCCGACTATATAGAAGAAGGGGACGAGATTATTGCAGCGGGCAGGTACGAACGGGGAATTTTCTATGCGGATGTGGTAATCGATCTTGTGACATTTTAGGATCGACCGTGCAGCAGTTGAGGGGGTAGTATATGGAGCGAAAAAACAGAATCCTCGTGGTGGATGACCAGATATGGGTAAGGAGGATGCTCCTTGAAGCCCTTCAATTTCAGGGATACGAGGTTTTTGGGGCATCCTCCGGTTTTGAAGCACTGCGACTTGCCGCCGAAATGAAGCCGGATTTGGCGGTTATAGATATGGCCATACCCGGCATGGATGGCCTCACCCTTCTATCAAAGCTAAGAGAAATAAATTTAAATTTGCGGGGAATTATGATTTCCGGCGACGGCGAAAAAAAATCTGTTAAAAAAGCTTTGGAGGGAGGGGCTTTCGCATATCTAGTCAAGCCCTTTGACATATCGAGCCTTGAAAACCTGATAAGGAGAGCATTGACATCTTGAGATTTGCATCGAGAGGAGAATACGAATGAGCTTCGGTGATTCAAACGTTTTCGAGGACTTGTTTACGAACCGAAGTTACAAGATCTCGGAAGACCCTGCCGTCTTTGTAAAGGAAGGTGCTCATACTGTAGTTTTGGAAAACAAGTGGCAGGATGAGAAAAGAGGGTGCCAAACTTTTAACGTGAATACGACGGTGGTCCGAAATAAACAAGGTGTTTCGGGGGTCATTGTATATTGTGAAGATGAAGGCAAGTCTGAAGATAACAAAGGTGCCTCTGAAAGTCTATCGGTCATAGGTGAGCTAGCAGCCAGCGCTGTTCATGAAATAAAAAATCCGCTTTTTTCCATTCGCGGTTTTTTACAGATACTGGACAACACGCTTTCGGAAAGCGACAAGCGCAAGGAATACGTAAAGATAATGATTTCCGAAGTGGACAGGCTCGAAAGCCTGGTTAAAGATTTTCTGATGCTGGCAAAAACCCAGAACGATTCTAAAGAATTGGTGTGGGTTTGTGAACTTGTAAGGGAAGTTGTAGAGCTTTACAAAAACAGCTTTGAAAAGAAAAAAATCCAATTCAGACTGCAGGCGAAGGATGAGTCGGTATTTTTATGGGCCAATAAGGATCAGCTGGAGCAGGTCTTTATAAACTTGCTTCAGAATGCTCTGGAAGCTGTAGAAGAAGGCGGAAGTATCGATGTTATAGTTTCAAAAAAGGAAGAGAAAGTCATGATTGAAGTTAAAGATAGCGGGAGAGGAATAAGCCCCGAGGTAAGGGATAAAATTTTCACTCCTTTTTTCACCACTAAAAAGAACGGGACGGGTCTGGGTCTATTCATTTCCAAGAGGATTGTGGAAAACCACGAGGGGAAAATTTATTTCAGTTCGGATGAAGGAAAGGGTACTATCTTTATCGTTGAGTTTCCCATGAGGGAGACGACCGTTGATGACCGACTAAATCTTTGGTATAATGTAAACCTGTCCGAATAATTTTGTGTTCTCCGCTGTATAATTCAAACGGAGAAATATTTTTTTATTTATAAAGTGGCAAAAGGAGGTGAGAGATTGCTAGCACAGGAACTGGAAAAGAAGACTATCGCCCAGCTTCACGAAATAGCCAGGGAAAAGAAGATTCCAGGATACTACAAGTACAGGAAGAAGGAGCTTATAGTAAAAATAATAGAAGCTATGGCGGCCGAGTCGGGAGAGAGCATAGCCGAAGGAGTTCTCGAGGTGATGCCGGACGGATACGGTTTTTTGAGGATAGAAAATTATCTCCCCTCAGATGAAGACATATATGTCTCGCCTTCTCAAATCCGACGATTCCACCTGCGCACGGGGGACCTGGTCAGGGGAAGAATTAGACCTCCGAAAGAGGGCGAAAAATACAGAGCCCTGCTGCAGGTCCACGAGGTAAACGGCCTTGATCCGGAACACGCCGTAAGCAGGTTTCACTTCGATTCGTTAACTCCTATTTTTCCGCAACCCAGGCTCACACTGGAGCACGACCCCGAAGACCTTTCCACCAGGATAATCGATATAATTTCTCCCATAGGAAAGGGACAGAGGGCTCTTATAGTTTCCCCACCCAAAGCGGGTAAAACCATGATGCTGAAAAATATTGCCAACGCTCTTTCGAAAAATCACCCGGACTTGGAACTTATAGTGCTGTTGATAGACGAAAGGCCCGAAGAAGTAACCGATATGAGGCGTTCAGTAAACGGTGATGTAGTGAGTTCGACTTTCGACGAACCGCCGGAAAATCACCTGCGGGTTGCCGACATGGTGCTCGAGCGCGCGCAGAGACTTGTGGAAAGCAGGAAAGACGTGGTAATTTTGCTCGACAGCATAACACGCCTTGCCAGAGCCAACAATCTGGTGGTGCCGCCGACGGGGAGGACGCTGTCCGGTGGGTTAGACCCCAGCGCCCTACATAAGCCCAAGCGGTTTTTTGGAGCTGCGCGCAATATAGAAGAGGGCGGAAGCTTGACCATAATCGCCACCGCCCTGGTGGAAACGGGAAGCCGTATGGACGACGTCATTTACGAGGAATTCAAGGGCACCGGCAACATGGAAATTCACCTGGACAGAAAATTAGCTGAGCGCAGAATTTACCCAGCCATAGATATAAAAAAGTCGGGCACCCGCCGGGAGGAATTGCTGCTTTCGAAAGAAGAGCTGGAAGCCGTTTGGGTGTTGAGGAAGGCCCTAGCTCCAATGGATACTGTTGAAGCAGCCAGCACCCTCATAAACAGGTTGAAGAAAACCCGCAGCAACAGGGAATTTTTAGAAAACCTGGCTTCCATGATTAACGAACTGCACCTCACTTAAAAGTCATTTCAAATACCCTTTAGCCTTGAGCTTTTCTATATGCTGCTTTAACTTTTCCTCCAGGTCTATGTTGTAATTTTCCTCCAAAACAAACATCATGGACACCGCTACCTGCGCCACATCTAAAAGCTCCCTTGCCATTCTGTCCACAACTTCTTTTTCGTCCATCTTTATGTTTTCTCCGCTTTTTGCCCGGAATTTACCGATGGCCTGGGCAAGTTCGCCGGCTTCTTCCATGAGCTTCAGCGCTGTAGATTCCAGGGTAGGCGTAAGTCCGTTGAGTTTCGGCAGGCTTATTACCTTAAAATTGTTCTTGTTTTGTGGGTTCATAAGTTCACCTCTTTTTCAGTTTCTTTTATGACCTTTGATGCAAGAAAAGTAAACATTGCCGCGACGGCAAGGCGCGTCGCGAGAAGCAATACGGCGCTTACGCCGAGGGCGGCGAAAATCGCCGTATCTTCGAAGACCGCGTGAGCCGCCACCAGAAAGTAAGTTATAAGGTAAAGGTCCTTTTTGGACAACTTGTTTTCCTTGGCGGCTTTGAATATTATCCCCGCCCCGTAAGAAAGCCCTATAATTATTCCTATCACCAGCGGAAACGCCGACTCTTTCCTCATGCCGAATATCCGGACTACCGGCGAGAACCAGTCGGCGATGCGGTCTAGGAGTCCCATGTCCTTTAGAATTTCCATGACGAGCATTATCGGTATTACGATGATGGCAATCTGCTTTATGGATTGTATTGAACCAACTGCAGCCTCTTTTAAAGCTTCAAGCAAGGCGAACACCCCTTTTAAAGTAAAATGTTGAATGCCAGTCCGGATAGGACGGCAAGTGCCATCCTTACAGCTATTACGCTTATGGCCGAGAGGCCTATTTTTTTTGCCAATGCGGTTTCAACCGGCAGGCTGTGACAGAATGAAAGCATTATCGCCAGAATAGCTATTTCTTTTAGGGAAAGGGAAAGGGATACTATTGCGCCTATCGCTGCGTATAAGTTGACCAGATTGCCGAGGACCAGCACCAGAGCGGCTTCTCCCGGTAGACCAAAAAACCCCATGAGCGGTGCGAAGACTTGGGCTATTGCACCGAGGATGGGAGTATGCTTCAATAAAGTGACGATGAAATAAATGGGAATCATCACCTTTGCCAGCTGCCAGGTAACGTCGATGCCCGATTTCAGCCCGCGCTTTAGAGTATCTAAAGTGATGGGGCCAGTTTGTAAAGCCAAGGTTTTTCCCTCCGCTTAATTTAATTTCATAGAAAAATTTTCACAGAAAAATTATAACATAGAATTGAGTTGATTATATAAAGAAATCACGAAGTCAACTACTATACCGTATACCCCCAAATACGACCGAATAGGGTTAAATTTTGGCCGAATAAGGGAAATTATGACATTAAAAAGATAATTTCAACTATAATAATATTTAAAAAAAGAAATTGATTTGGTGTGAGGGGGTGAGGGATTTAAGTAATGCAAAACCGCAGATTTAAAAATTAATACCAATTGCATAAGGAGGCGGACTTATGAATTCCCTTGTACTGCTAGTTGTTGGGGCTATTTTATTCCTCCTTGCTTACGCCAGCTACGGGGCATACCTGGCCAAAAAGTGGGGAATAGACCCTTCGAGAAAGACACCAGCCCACGAGATGTACGATGGAGTGGATTACGTGCCTACAAACCGATACGTCCTTTTGGGACATCACTTTGCTTCCATTGCAGGGGCAGGGCCGATAGCGGGGCCCATACAGGCTGCGATATTCGGATGGCTTCCGGTATATCTGTGGATTGTGCTCGGCACTATATTTGTAGGAGGGGTCCACGATTTTGGTTCGCTGCTGGCATCGATAAGGCATAGGGGCAAATCCATCGGTGAAATAATTGAAGCCAATATCGGAACGAGCGGGAAAAAGCTCTTCAATATATTTGCATGGCTTACCCTTGTCCTGGTTGTGGCCGCATTTACCAGCATCACGGCTGAGGCTTTCGCTGCAACGCCGGCAGCCGGGACCGCTTCTGTGCTTTTCATATTTATAGCGATACTCTTTGGGGAATTTGTTTATCGGAGGAATGCAAGCCTTGCTGTTTCTACCGTAGTAGGTGTAGCACTTATATTTTTGTCCGTGTGGTTAGGATATAAATATCCGTTTATGAAATTCGACAAAACCACGTGGCAGTACATATTGCTCGTATACATCTTCTTTGCGTCGGTACTTCCCGTTTGGCTTTTGCTGCAACCTCGGGATTACCTGAATTCCTTCCTTTTATATGCCATGCTTATAGGAGGTACGCTAGGGATTATCCTGATGCACCCAGTTTTGCAGCTTGAAGCGTATAAAGGTTTTTCCTTGACGACCGGCTCCGGTGTCCAATACCTTTTCCCGATGGTATTTGTCACCGTTGCGTGCGGTGCCTGTTCCGGATTTCACTCGCTCGTAGGTTCCGGCACGACCGCCAAACAACTTTCATCTGAGAGCGATGCACGTTTTGTAGGTTACGGCGCCATGCTCATAGAAGGGTTTCTGGCTATAGTTGCTTTAATTTCGGTGGCTTACGTCACAAAAGCTGAAGGAAGCCCTGCTGAAATTTTTGCCAAAGGCATTGCAAAATTCATGACTTCTTTCGGTATTCCTGAAGATTTCGGCAAAGTATTCGTGACATTGGCCTTTACTGCGTTTGCCCTTACCAGTCTCGATACGGCCACAAGGTTGGGGAGATATATATTTCAGGAATACTTTGAGACGAAGGGAACCGAAAAAAATCCGCTATCCGACAAGTACGTTGCGACTCTCATCACAATTTTCGGCGCGTACATTCTTTTGGCCTACGGATATCAGAAAATTTGGCCGATTTTCGGATCTGCCAACCAGCTCCTTTCCGCACTGGCGCTGCTTGCGCTTACTGCCTGGTTCGTAAGAACGGGCAAAAATCCGCTTATGACCTTTCTCCCCATGCTTTGGATGTTTGCCGTGACGCTTTCTGCCACTTTGCTTTTGATGAAGAACTTTTACAGGGCCGGAAACTACATCCTCGTATTGCTATCGATTGCGCTGTTCGTGCTGGCTATAATCCTTATGCTTGTGACCTACAATACCTTGAAAGCGGCGGGTAAGACTGAAAAAACCACTTCTGCAAAAATGGATTAACTGAAAACCGAAGGGGTGGATTTACTCCACCTCCTTCGGCTTTTGAAAAAGGAGAGCGGTTTGATGGATGCGCAAAGGTACCTGGAAATGCTCTGCGACAGGTTGAGATCTCATTTTGATATAGAAAGGAAAAAAGTAATTTCCGGAAATATTGTGGATCTATTTGCCAGGTGCCATATAAAGCATGTGAGAACGTTTTTGACCCCTGGTGATGTGATAGATTCCTACGAGACCAACGAATATTTTGTGGTGAAGGTTTTTGAAAGGTTGACTGGAGAGGACATAACTTTATTCGACTCATTTTTGAAACAAGAAATTATGAGGATTTTTGTTCAACCCAAAGACGGACACATGTGCAGCATAATAAACGGCGTTTTTGTTATCAAAGACGGCATATCGGACGAACTCGAAAAATATGTCCGCTTTTATTCTTATGAAAAAAGCTATTTATTTTCGTTGAGAGGATGGTGTCGCATCAATCTTGCTGCGGTGGATTTAAAAAATGGCAATGTAATTTTGAGCAAAAGAGGTAGGAATTTGGAAAAGCTGCTAAAGCTCCAACTTTAAAAAAGGGGGCATTAATGGTATTATTAAAATTAGGAAACAATATACTACGTAGAAAATGTCGGGGAGCTGAAAACCGTGATATATTCGATTCTTATTGGACTTGCCAACAGGTTGGGGCTTTTTATTGTTATAGCCTACCTTCTTTCGAGAAACAAGGCTTTCAAAAACCTTATATTGAAGCAAGAAGTATCGGTGCTTGATAAGATCCTCTTGTCGGCAATATTCGGGGCTTTTGGCATCCTGGGAACTTATATGGGCATCCCTGTATACGGTGCTCTTGCAAACTCCAGAGCTGTGGGAGTAATAATAGGGGGGCTTTTAGGTGGTCCTTTCGTAGGTTTTTTGTCGGGCTTCATAGCCGGATTTCACCGCTGGGCAATAGATATAGGCGGTTTTACGGCTTTTGCCTGCGGCCTTTCCACTTTCACCGAAGGGACCATAGCGGGAATATTGCACGTAAGGCTGAACAAAGGCAGGATTAACTGGAAGGTTGCTTTGGCCGTCGGTATGGCTCTTGAACTTCTGCAAATGGTCATAATACTTTTAGTGGCAAAGCCCTTTTGGGCGGCACTGGAACTCGTAAGGGTTATATGGTTTCCAATGACCACGGTCAACGCCATTGGCATCGCTATATTCATAGCGCTGGTAGAAAATATCTTCAGGGAGCAGGAAAAAGCGGGAGCTTACCAGGCCCAGCTGGCTTTGGATATAGCGTCGGAAACTCTTCCCTATTTGAGACAGGGTTTGAGCGAATTTTCGGCGTATAAAACGGCGAAGATCATTTACGAAAAGGCAAATTACGATGCTGTCGCCATCACCGATGACAAGAAGATTCTGGCTCACATTGGTGCCGGAGAAGACCATCATAAAGCAGGACTTAGTATCCAGACCCAGGCTACGAGGAAAGTGCTAGCCACCGGAGAATTTCAGGTGGCATCTTGTAAAGAAGATATTGAGTGTTATCATGAGAAATGCGACCTGAAGTCGGCGGTAATAGTGCCGCTTATGGAAAAGGACCGGGTGATAGGGTGTCTTAAGCTTTACAGAACCAGAGGAAACAGTATAACTAGTGTGGACATCAGGCTGGCCCAGGGGCTTGCACAGCTTTTTTCCACGCAGCTTGAACTTTCCAGGATGGAACATCAGGCGAGGCTCTTGGCAAAGGCCGAACTCAGGGCGTTGCAATCCCAGATAAATCCCCATTTCCTTTTTAATGCTCTGAACACCATAATTTCCATTTGCCGCAGGGACCCGGAGAAGGCAAGGACTCTGCTCGTGCACCTGGGTGAGTTTTTTAGAAAAAACTTGAGCACGGGAAGAGAAACGGTGCCCCTCGAACAGGAAATAGAGCACGTAAAGGCATACCTTGCCATTGAGCAGGCAAGGTTCGGCGACAGGCTCAAAGTGGTTTTTGATTTAGAGTCGATTGGCGGCGTCATGGTGCCACCGCTTATACTTCAACCTCTGGTAGAAAACGCGGTAAAACATGGGATTTTCCCTAAAAGGGAAGGCGGTACTGTGATTATCCGGGCCAAAAGGGTGGATGGCGGTGTAGAGCTCACTGTAGCCGACGATGGAGTGGGCTTCGATGAGGCAACGATAGAGGAAATCCTGTATAAAGAAGGGCCCACAGACAGAATAGGACTCTTTAACGTAAACCGGCGGCTGGAAAACCTTTACGGCCCGCAAAGCCGGTTGAAGATAACATCAAAACCTATGCTAGGAACTGCTGTTAGATTTTTTATACCGACGGCCGTAAGTAAGTGGGGTGAGGTCGATGGAGCTTACAGCACTGCTGGTAGATGACGAAAACCCCGCGCGGGACGAGCTTCGCTATCTCCTCGAAGCATATCCCGAAATAAGGGTGATCGGGGAAGCATCGTCCGGACAGGAGGCCGTCGATAAAGCCGTTGAACTTAACCCCGATGTGGTTTTCCTCGATATTAAGCTCTGGGATATGGACGGATTTGAGGTTGCCCGGCGGATTTTTGAAGAAGGCAGGTCGCCCTTGATTATTTTCGCAACCGCCTATGACGAATATGCCGTGAAGGCTTTTGAGATTAACGCGGTCGATTACATCCTCAAGCCATTCTCGCAGGAGAGGCTGGAAAAGGCCGTTGAAAGGGTTTTAACCCTATTCAAGAATGAAAAGAAAAAAGAGGAAGTACTAAAAATAGCCGAGTATATAAAAGCAAACGAAAGGCCTTCGTGCAATAAGCTTTCCTTTTGGAAAAAAGATAGGATCTACCTTGTATGTCCGGAAGATATTTGCTACTGCGTTGCCGATGAAAAGGGAAGCGTGGTAAAAACGAAACTCGGGGAATTTAACACGACCTATACTCTTACAGAATTGGAAGAGAAAATAAACAGCCCTAATTTTTTCAGGGTTCACAAGAGCTATCTTGTGAATCTAGATAAGGTCAAGGAGATAATACCTTGGTTCAACGGAACATTCATCCTTTCAATTCAGGGGTATGAAAAGGATGAGGTTCCCGTAAGCCGCCGTCAGGCTAAGGAACTGCGGAAATTGTTCGATATTTAGTCGAAAGCACCTTTTACCCCCTCGGAACAACCGGAGGGGGATTAATTTTTGCTTTTTGGCCGAAAAATCCCCCATAAGTCGAAATTTTACTCTAAAATTGAAAAAGGACTGATATTCTGTCAAAATATGAAGGAGGGGGCAAAGTTGGTAACTTTTTTTGCATCCATTGTTATTCTGATTCTGGGCTATGTCGTTTACGGTGCTATCGTGGAAAAAATATTCGGAGCTGATGAGAAGAGAAAGACGCCGTGCTATACCAAAGCTGACGGTGTGGATTACGTGCCGATGGACAAATACCGCAACAGCCTAATTCAGCTTTTGAACATTGCAGGTTTGGGCCCCATCTACGGTGCAATTTCTGGAGCTCTATGGGGACCAGTAGCTTTCCTCTGGATCGTATTCGGCGGTATATTTGCCGGTGCGGTGCACGATTATCTTTCCGGTATGCTCTCGCTCAGGAACGACGGAGCTAACGTACCTGAACTCGTGGGGAAATATCTGGGAGGTAAGGCTAAGCTTATCGTCAACATATTCGCTGTGGTGCTGCTGGTACTGGTGGGCGTGGTTTTCGTAAACGGACCCGCCGGATTGCTGGCAATTCTAACCCCTGAAGTTTTAACAAAAAACGTATGGGTATGGATAATTTTTGCATACTACTTCCTGGCGACGGTATTGCCCGTAGATAAGATAATAGGCAGGATATATCCGATTTTCGGTGCCATACTCATAATAATGGCATTGGGCATTGGCGGTTCCCTGATATTTCAGGGTTATGAGATTCCCGAACTTACGCTGCAAAATCTTCATCCTAAGGGAGCGCCGATTTGGCCGCTGCTATTTATAACCATAGCTTGCGGTGCCATAAGCGGATTCCATTGCACTCAATCGCCGATAGTGGCAAGATGCGTTAAAAATGAAAGAGAAGGAAGGCTTATTTTTTACGGAATGATGATATGCGAATCCATAATAGCGCTCATCTGGGCCGCGGCGGCCATGAGCTTTTACGGCGGCACTGCAAAGCTAGGGGAGGTGCTGGCGACTCCAGCCGGGCCTTCGGCGGTCGTGAAAGAAACGGCCTTTGCCATGATGGGGACTTTCGGCGGAGTCCTTGCCATCCTTGGGGTGGTGGTGCTTCCCATAACTTCTGGAGACACGGCTTTCAGGGCAGCAAGGCTCACAATAGCCGAAATGATAAACTTGAGTCAAAAGAGCGCCCTTAATAGATACAAGATAGCCGTTCCGCTGTTTGCGGTGGGAGCCGTCCTTTCGCAGATAGACTTCCAGATAGTATGGAGGTACTTTGCCTGGTCCAATCAGACCCTTGCCATGATAATGCTGTGGGTTGGGGCGGTTTATCTTGTGAAAGAAGGCCGCTTCCACTGGATAGCCACTTTGCCCGCTGCTTTTATGACAGCGGTTAGCGTAACCTATATACTCCAGGCGCCCGAGGGTTTGAGACTTCCTACTGCAATTTCCTACCCCGTGGGAATCGCTGCGGCGATTGGTGCTTTAGGATATTTCCTTTTAAAGACGAGGCAGGAAGCGGCGGGGCAACAACTTCAGGGACAAAAAATTTAAAAAAACCTTTGCATAACACCAGGTCGATGTGGTAAAATATACAGAGAAATCTAATGGAGGAGGTATTTTCCTTGAAAGTTTACGTTGATCAGGACCTCTGCATAAGCTGCGGGCTTTGCATCGACACCTGCCCCGATGTGTTCAGCTGGAACGACGATGGAAAAGCTCAGGCTATCGATTCGGAAGTTCCGGCCGATGTTGAAAACGAAGCAAGAGAAGCTCTGGAAAATTGCCCCAGCGAAGCCATAAAAGAGGAGTAAAAATAGAAATTAGAATTTTGAAAGCATAATATTTATTGATAATTTGGCTTAATAAAACGAAACCGGGCCGTAAAGGCCTGGTTTTTTGCTGTACATCCGTTATTTTGAGAGCTTTAATGAAAGTCAGGTTCAAGAAATGCAACAAGATTTTTCATAAGTAGGTATATTCTGCCTCTGAAGCACCTATAAGTAATTTCTGGGTACTAACTAGCTTCCCCGAACTTTATCAGAAGTTTAGAAAAACTTGGTGAACGGTGGCATTAGGGACCTTTTTGTTGGATTCGATAAAATTTTCTATATTTCCCGGGCAATTTTTTGTTTTCGACGGGAAAGCTTTTTTTTATAGATACATGTGAAACATAAAAATCATAACGTAAGCTTTAGTTCCTGCTTTTTCCGATGCCTTTCTATAGCCAGTTCTATCAGACGGTCTATGAGCTCGCCATAAGAAAGCCCCGAAGCTTCCCACATCTTTGGGTACATGCTTATGTTTGTGAATCCAGGAATTGTATTTACTTCGTTAATATAAGCTACCCCTGTTACCTTGCTCAGCAAAAAGTCCACCCTCGCCATACCCGAACAGTCCAGAGCCTTAAAGGCCTTTACCGCGAGGTCTCGAATTCTTTCCGTTTCTTCGGCGGAAAGCGGTGCGGGGATTAAAAGCTTCGACTTTCCGCCGTCAAAGTATTTGGCGGTGTAACTGTAGAACTCCTCGCTGGGTATGATTTCACCAGGCAGGGACGCCGCAGGGTCATCGTTTCCCAGGACCGAGCATTCGATTTCCCTTGCGGGGATAAATCTTTCGACGAGCAGCTTCCTGTCGAATTCTGCGGCAAGCATTATTGCCTTTTTTAGTTCTTCACGGTCATGGGCTTTGCTTACTCCCACGCTGGAGCCTAAATTTGCGGGTTTTACAAAGCACGGGTATCCGAAGGATTGTTCAACTTCCATTACCATGTCCGAAAGTCCATCGGGCAGGTCCTTTTTGTAAAAGACCTTGAAGTCCACCACCGGCAGGCCTTCCTGTTTTAAAAGCTTTTTTGTGAAAACCTTATCCATGCATACGGCTGAAGAACCGACACCGCAGCTCACATAAGGGATGTTCATAAGCTCGAAAAGGCCCTGGACGGTTCCATCCTCACCGCGGGGGCCGTGAAGTACTGGAAATATGACATCGATATAATACCTGGTTTCGACACCGTTATTGAGGGCGATTGCGCACTTGGATCCCGCGTCTGGGGGCAGAAAAATCGGTATTGCTTCGTCTATCCAACTTCCATCCCTAATTTTCGAGATGTCTCCGAAATACACGTGCCAGCGGCCGTCCTTGGTTATTCCGATAGGGATAATTTCGTATTTCGTTTTGTCCATGACGTTTATTATTGAATATGCCGACATAAGCGATACTTCGTGCTCGCCCGATTGCCCGCCGAAAACCACGCCCACCTTCAATTTTTCCATAAAAACACTCCCTTTTGCGCTTGCAGTATGCCAAGATAAACGCTTTAGTAATATTTTATTCATGTGCCATGGTAAAATTAAAAGGATCAAAAAAAATTATAACAAATTGTGAAGCTAATATATAGGTCATAAAACTTATTTTTTCGATAAAATATTCAAAATCAATTAGAGGGAATTTATGGTATAATTTTTTAGAGAAATTTTTTATAAGGGTTGGGTTTAACTGTAAGTTTTAGCTGAAGGAGAGTAGGGGATATGGATTTTAGTTTTTATTTGCCTACCAGGATATTGTTCGGCAGAGGGAAAATAAAAGAAGTGGGACTTCATGCAAAAGAATTGGGCAAAAAAGCCCTAATAGTTACGGGCAAGTCCAGCGCCAAAAAGACTGGCAGCCTCGAGAGGCTTACAAAAAGCCTTGAGGAGCATGGCATAGGGTGGGTCTTATTCGATAGGGTTAAGTACAATCCCCTTACCACTGACATCGATGAAGGAGGAGCTTTTGCGAGGGAAAACGAGGTGGACCTGGTAATAGGCCTTGGCGGTGGAACCGCAATGGATACCGCAAAAGGAGTAGCTTTTGCTGTACTCAACGATGGGCCCATCGCGGATTACATGGAAAGCAAATCCGGCGAAAAGGCTCTGCCCATAATCCTCATACCCACCACTGCTGGCACGGGGAGCGAAGCCAACAACATAGCCGTCATGACAAATCCTTCTACGATGGCAAAAAAGGGCTTCAGGAATCCGTCGATTTTTGCGAAGGTTTCCATTGTGGACCCGGAGCTCATGGATTCCCTACCCCCTAAAATCACTGCGTCGACTGGAATAGATGCGTTTTTCCACGCACTGGAGTCCTATATAAGTTTGAGAAGCAATCCTCTGACGGAGAGCATATCTTTGAAAGCCATGGAGCTGATCAGCGAGAATATAAAAAAGGCGGTTTATGAACCCGATAGGGAAAGCCGCGATAAAATGGCCATTGCAAGCACCATGGCCGGCATATCCTTGGGTCAGGCGGGAGTTTGCGCGCTCCATGCCATGGAACATCCTTTGAGCAGCTTTTTTGACGTCCACCACGGTGAAGGTTTGGCACCCCTTGCGAAAGCTTTTTTGAACTTCGTAAAGCCCCATGCCTGCCAAAAGCTTTCAAAGGTGGCCGAAGTCATGAAAATCGATACGGCTAACCTTTCAAAGGAGCAAGCGGCGGAAAAGGCGATAGATGCCATCGTCGGGATGATAAAAGACCTTGGTCTGCCCGATAGCATTTCGAGCTTCGGGGTGAAGAGGGAGGATATACAAAAGCTAGCCCTAAACGTCAAAAATTACATGGTGCATAACCTCTCGGCGACCCCCGGAAATCCGGCTTTTGACGACATAGTGAAGATCTACACGGAATCGATGTAAAAAAGGAGGCTTTTAAGGCCTCCTTTTAAGTATTCATCCAGTTCCACACCTTGCTTTCCTCTTCGGAATACCAAATCTCGGTGCCGGTAAGGAATCGGTACACGTTGTCTAACGAATTCAGATGCTCCAGTTCTTCTTTCATGAGGGCTTCGAAAAACTTCTTTTCACCCTCGGATTCGGCTTCGCTGTAAAATTTTTTGTACATCTCGTATCCTCTTTTTTCCATTTCGATGGCTAGCTTATATCCCTCGATGTGGTCCAACGGCATTTTTCTTTCAGACTCCTCAAGTTGGAAAAATAAAAGCCTTTTTGCCAGAGGTTTCATTCCTCTTCGAACATGTCTTTTCCTGCACCGCAGACGGGGCATGTCCAATCATCGGGCAGATCATCAAAAGAGGTACCGGGTTCTATGCCATTGTCGGGATCGCCCTTATCGGGGTCGTATACGTATCCACATACCGTACAAACCCATTTTTTCATAAACTCTCCTCCTTCGGCTAGAGCTTCGGAAAACCAGCCTCAGTGGTCCATCTCGTCGATTGAAAAATCTTCGAAATCATCACCGCCTTTCGTGATAAAATAATGATAAAGGATGATGGCGGCGTGCTATCTTTCTCCGCTTATGCTAAAATTTAAGCGAACCGGAGGAGATGCTAAATGCAGACAGTAACCCTCAAGGTAAAACTCCTATCCCCAAACAAAGGCAAACTGGAGAAG
>NZ_LOED01000020.1 GCF_001562425.1 Fervidicola ferrireducens | reverse complement strand
TCTTGAATACTTCTTCGAATTCGGGGAAGTATTCGTCTAAGATAGAAATTAGCTTGTTTTTTGCGCTGTTGAGCTTGTTTATTAGCTGCTTTCTTGCTACCGAAAGGTTCCTTAAGTCTGCGTAAATCCCTTCGGGTAAGAGGCAGTTTAGAAACTTACCCTCTTTTACGAGTTTTGCAATTATTAGTGCGTCCTTTCGGTCGTTTTTGGTGGGGCTGTTGTCTTCCTCTTCTTTCCTTTTCTTTACGTGATATGGGTTTACCAGGACTACCTGATATCCCTGTTCTTTTAGAAACCAAGTTAGGGGCTTCCAGTAATGGCCGCTGGGTTCAAGGCCTATTATTACCCTTGTCGCTTTCGATTTTTCTTTGGCTTCGAGTATTTTTGAGACTAGACGAAAGTACCCATCTTTGCTATTATTAAACTTGAAAGGTTTTACCGGTTCGAGGCCGATGTGGTCTATGATTCTTGCGTAGTGGCTCTTCTTAGCTACATCAATACCGATAAAAATTAAATCTGAACCATGGACTAAAAGGAGTTTTTCAATTTTGTTCATGTCTTTCACCCTCCTGGTTGATTGGTGTCTTCAATTACTTTTTTACCAGGAGGGTTTTTAGTTTGCAAAGGCTATTTCAATTTATTACAGGAATGCTTTCAAAAATTCATCTATGGCCTCCTTTAATCGCTTCATCGCTTCTTCCACCGTTACATTGGGAATCTGTGCTCCGGCCACGGTCAAATGCCCTCCCCCACCTAGTTTTTCCAAAATTCTCTGGACGTTTATATCCCCCAGGGACCTGCCGCTTATGGCCACACCATCCTCGAAGGGCACCAGAACAAAAGCGGCGTAAACACCCTTTATCTCAAGGAGCGAGTTAGCGGCATGGGCTGCGGTCAGGCGGGGGTTTTCGCATTTTTTATCGTAATAAGACAGGGCAATATGACCGGGGAGAATCTGCATTCGCGCTACCACTTCCGCCCTGTTTTGAAATTCTCCTATGTCTTCCTGAAACAGTTTGAATACAAGCGTGGGATCCGCACCGTGCCTCCTCAAATAAGAAGCGGCATCAAAGGTCCTGACTCCGGTTTTAAACGCAAAGTTTCTGGTGTCCACACATATACCGGCCAAAAGGGCCGTTGCTTCCCGCGGATTTAACTTTATTTCTTCCCCCATATATTGGATCATTTCGGTCACCATCTCGCTGGTAGAAGACGCGTACGGCTCAAGATAAACCAGCATGGCCTTTTCGATAAACTCTTCTCCCCGCCGGTGATGATCGATCAAAACTACCTTTTCAGCCAGCTGTAAGATTTTCTGGGAATAACAAAAGGAGGGCTTGTGAGTGTCCACGATGATCACCAGAGTATCTCTGGTTTGGACCTTTAAGGCATCTTTCTCGGCTAAAAAATACCTTTGCGTTTCATCGTCTTCCTGCAAAAGCTTTAAAAGCGTCTCTACCGAGTGGCCCTGATTCGGAGATAGGACAAAATACCCTTCTTTTTTCAGGCTCCTTGCAGCTTTTACCATGCCGATACCGGCGCCGAGGGCATCCATGTCGAGGAATATATGTCCCAGCACCAGCACCTTATCCGCTTCCTCTATCAAATCGCGAAGGGCATGGGCTATGACCCTTGCCCTTACGCGGGTGTATTTTTCCATCTCTTTCGTCCTGCCGCCGTAAAAATACGTTTTGCCTTCGGCCTTTACTACCGCCTGGTCTCCTCCCCTGCCCAGACAGAGTTCCAGCGCGTTTTGTGCCGTCCTGTTCAGTTCCAGAAGGCTGCCTTTTCCGTAAGACGCTCCTATGCTTAAAGTTACGGGCAGCGCATTGGAGGTTTTTATCTCCTTTATTTTCTCGAGGATGTTGAATTTATTTTCCTCTATCTGGCGGAATTTTTCTGCGGTTACCGCGGATAAAAACTTGTCATCGTCAAACTTTTTTATAAATCCTTCGTAGCTTTGAACCCACTGGGTTATGGCCTTGTCTATTCTCGCCAGAAGTTCCGGCCGGTTTTCTTCCGGCGTGGCTGCCAAAACTTCGTCGTAATTATCTATCTGAATGTACATGATGGCCAGTTCGGATTTTGCCGGGAATTCAAAAGGCTGCCTATTTGCCTCCTCGCCTTTTTCTATCTCCTGCTCCAATGTCTTTTTATGGAAAAAGTATGCGCCGGCTAAAACCAAAAGAATAATGACTCCAAGCCATAAAGCGGTTTTGGGGCTTATTACAGCTGTTGTAAGAAGCTGGAAGATTATGATTCCCAAAAGAAGGCTGTTTTTTTTAATAAAGTCGGATAGGGTCTGCATAACTCTTTCCCCGCCATCACAATCTGCGGAAATTAAATACCGTATCTATCATTCCGAGCAGGAATACCAACTGGGCCATAAGGGGATTGGAGAACAAAAACAAAACTATGAAAACCCTCAAAACTTTTGAAACGTTGTACTTTCCAAGGAAGAAAGCCAGAACGGCAAGCCCCTGGATAAAAAATGCGAAGGTAAAAAGCATCTGAAGGTTAAGCCCGACCTGTTTTAAAATTCCCGCCGGCCAGTAAGCTTCCATTAGGGTGGATATTTGCCCCAGCAGGAACAAAAACAGAGTATAGGAAGGCATCCTCCACTGCCAAAACGGGGGAAAATCCTCCATGCCGTAGCCCAAACGCCTCAGAATCATTTTTGAAATATGAAAGCTCAAAAATGAACTGCTTACCGAAGCCAGGACCAACATTGCCGGTATCAGAAGCGGCATCAAGTCCAATATTTTCCCGTACATCTCCAGGGCTGGTTTTACGGTTTCGGGGTTAACGCCCATGCGGCTGTATATCTCCGCTGCGGAGTTAAGGCTTTCCCTGTATATTTCTATCTCCTGCAAAAAGGGGTTAATGCCCATTATCGCCAGCGAAAGCAGGAAAAGGGCTATGTTCGATACCAATGAAGCTGCGGCTCCTACGGCGAAAACTTTAAAGGGCGAGTATTTCCTTTTTAAGGCCCAGCCCATACCCATTCCTACCAGGCCGAAACTTAAAACTCCGGTTACGGCCCTGATGGGTCCGGAAAACGCGGCAATCACCGCTCCCGAAACCACCACCGAAAGCAAACTAATTTTAAGTCCGTGCTTCATTCCGAGGATTATCACCGGCACGGGCAGCACCAGGTCCGCTAAAAGGCCCACCCCCGGCACGTACATTGAAAAGAAGCTCAGTATTACGGTTATAGCCGAAAGCAGTGCCCCTTCAACAATGGCCTTCGTACTAAAGCGGTGCATCTTTTCCTCCTCACTTCTACAAAAAAGAGAGGGTTTACCCCTCCCTATTCGGTCGTAAAAGGCAAAAGTGCCATGTTGCGAGCTCTCTTTATGGCAACCGTAAGTTGTCTTTGGTGTCTTGCGCAATTGCCGGTTATGCGCCGGGGCAGGATTTTGGCCCGCTCGGTTATAAATTTCTTGAGCCTTGCCACATCCTTGTAGTCGACGTAGTCTATCTTATCCACACAAAAGCTGCAGACCTTTTTCTTCTTGTTCTTCTTGGATTTCAACTTTTTCCCTCCCTTTCCCTAAAAAGGTACGTCGTCCCCTTCGTTCAGACTTTCATCGTCAAAATTGAAATCGAAATCTATATCTCCGATTCCCTCGTTGTTATCACCCAAACCGGGATCCTGTTCCATCGCTTTCGGCCTGTCCAGAAACTGCACCTCATCGGCGACCACTTCGGTGACGTATCGCCGCTGCCCTCCGGGAGTGTCGTAGGACCTCACCTGAAGCCTGCCCGACACACCCACCAGGCGGCCTTTCTTGAGGTTGTTGGCGCAGGTTTCTGCCAGTTTCCTCCATACTACCACCGGGATAAAGTCCGTCTCCCTTTCTCCCTTCTGGTTCAAGAAAGGCCTATCAACGGCGAGGGTAAAAGTTGTCACCGCAACTCCGTTGGCAGGGGTGAACCGCAATTCGGGATCCTTTGTCAATCTCCCAATCAAAATAACTTTATTCAAGGTTTTCACCCCTTTATTTATCCTTGCGGATGACGATATGCCTGAGCACAGCGGGGGTTATCCTGAAAACCCTCTCCATCTCTCTTGCCGTTTCCGCATCGGTCGCGAAATTCATCACCACGTAGTAGCCTTCTTTCTGGTGTTTGATGGGATAAGCCAGTTTTCTTTTCCCCCACCGGTCGATTTCCTTCACCTCTCCCCCTCTTTCCTCGACGAGAGCCTTGAACTTGTCCACCAGGCCGTTAATGGCCTCCTCGTCAAGCCCGGGGTCGAGGATGTACATGGTTTCGTATTCCCTCATCTTTTCACCTCCTCGGACTTATGGCCCTAGATTTTTATCTAGAGCAGAGATGCTTCTTGCGTATTATATCATTTATCAGCGGGTTTTTCAAGGTCTTCCGGCTGTATGCATTTTACTATCTTTTTCACGCTCTTTTCGAACTTGGACCTTGGTATCATGACTTTACGCCCGCAGCCTAGGCATTTTATCCCGAAATCGGCTCCCATCCTCCAGATTTCCCATTCAAAGCTGCCGCAAGGATGTTTTTTCTTCATTTCTACCACGTCGCCGATATGGAACTTCAATCTTTCGCCTCCTTACTTTTTTTATCGACAACGACCATCCTGGGATAGGGAATCTCTATTCCCTCCCTGTCGAACCTTTCCTTTATCGCTTTTCTCAATTCCCTTTCAACGCTCCATTGCTGCATGGGCAAAGTCCTGGCCCATATAGTAATAACAGCTTCGCTGGGACCAAAGTCGCTGACGCCGAGAACGGTGGGGCCTTCCACTATGTCGTCCCTTTTTTGGCGTATTTCTTCGGCCACTTCCTCGAGGACTTTTATTACCCTATCCAGGTCCTCTTCATAGGATACTCTCACGTTCACCATAGCTCGGAGGTTGCCTCTCGAATGGTTGGTAACCCGGGTGATTTCTCCGTTGGGTATTATATGGAGCTGACCGCCAAAGTCCCGAAGCTTTGTCGTCCGAAGCCCCATCTCCTCCACTATGCCGGAGACCCCTGCCGTCTCCACGTAGTCGCCTATTTGAAAATAATCTTCAAAGATTATGAAAAAGCCGGAAATAACGTCTTTGACAAGGCTCTGAGCGCCAAATCCAATGGCAAGGCCCCCTATACCCGCAGCGGCTATGATGGACGATGTTTTAACGCCAAAAGTCTCCAGCATTACCACTATGGCTATAAAATAAACGGTGTATCTTAGGATGCTTTTTAAAAGTCCCGCCAGGGTTCTCATCCTGCTTTCGTCTACAGGCATCCTTTTGAATCGCACCGCAAAAACACGGTCTATGACCCCGGCACCTACTTTTATGACTAGTGTCGCCGAAATCAGAATAAAAAGGACTTTGACAATGTACCTATAAACTTCCGGAAACTCGGAAATTACGTCCATTACGTTCTGGAAATTCATAGCGGAAGTATCCCCCTAATTACAGTACGACAGCTCTGAATTCGGAGAGCTTTTCCGCTATCGCGTACATATTGGTGATGCTCCCTACGGCCAGCTCTTCCTTCAATCCGTAGTAGTCAAGGCAGGTGCCGCAGGAAAGCACCTCCACTCCCTTAGATTCCAGTTGCTTTAAGGTTTCCAGAACTTCCGATCCTTTGGTGGTGAGGTACACTCCTTTATTTAAAAACATTATGCACTCCGGCAAATGCTCGATATCCTTCAAAGTATAAATATAGTTTCTCATGAGAAGTTTTCCTAGCTCTTCTGAACCTCTACCTAGAGTATCGCCGGTAATTAGAATCACGTATGAGTAGGCTCTTTTTTCAACCTTTTCCTTTTCCTTTTCATCCGTTTTTTTCTCCCCGGGATTCTTCTCAATGTATATGCGGTACTCCCCTTCTTTTTCTTCATAAAAGTAATTGTATCCATTGTGCTTCGCCAATTTAATGATGTTGTCCCGGGCAACTTCGTTGTCTACAACAGCCATGACTTTTCCACATTCAATTGAATCTAAGGCTTTTTTCGTCATGATAATCGGCTCGGGACATTTTTTCCCTCTGCAGTCCACCTCTATTGCCATTTTTCTCCCTCCTCTATATCAATTTTATCACAACAGGAGTTATAAAATCCAGAAACTTCAATTTTTGAAGGATATACGAACCGGATATACCTCTTTCAAGAACGCTTCCCGGCCACGCCATTACGAAAGGAGTGATAACGGAATTTATCAGCACAACCCACAAGGAAGTGGATAAAAGTCCCAGCAAAAACCCCAATATGCGATTCGGTAAGGAAAGCCCGGAAAATCTGAACATCCCATTTACGAAAAATCCCAGCACGGCAAAAAGAAGCTGGACTGCAAGAAAAATTATGAGAAAGCTTATCGCTGACAATGCCATTTGGACGAGCGAATCGATGGCCGGCCCCGCAGGAAGGGCTCCCGGATTTGCTCGGGAACCTGTCATGTTAAGCACTGGCTTGAGTGCTTCGTTGACGTTTACATTGCCTTTTATAAAGTTCGCCGCCGTATCCCTGTAAAAAAGGCCCACATAAAGAGCCGTTAAAACGCCCAGTATTCTGAATGCCGAAAGAACAAACCCCCTGGTGAAACCTTCTATCGCGCTTTTTAAGAAAATGAGAAGTAGCAGTATGTCCAGCCAATTCATACCTGATTCCCCCTTTCTTTCAGAAAATAAAAGACCTCTCTTTAATTTTATTTCAAGTTGTCGATGCATACTACCCAAAAAAATTACATATAATGTTAAAAAAGGTTTTCAGGAGGAAAAATATGCTTTTAGACCCCCAGGCATTGAGACCCTACGGCATAAGGGTTCATATAGACAATCCCAATGCTGTAGAAGCTATCGCTCACGGATTTGCCACCCTTCTATCCGAAACTTATTGTCCCCCTTCGCCGATAGTGTTTCTCTGCATAGGCACCGACCGCTCTACCGGAGATTCCCTCGGCCCTTTGGTAGGAAACATGCTCAAGGAAAAAAACTTTCTCCACGCCCAGGTGAAGGGTTGTCTCGCCGAACCGGTCCACGCCGGCAATCTCGAGAATATACTTCAGGAACTTTATAGTTTCAAAGAACCTTACATAGTCGCCGTGGACGCGTCTTTGGGCCGCTCTGAAAATGTGGGAACGGTAAAGATTGGAAGAGGACCTATTAAACCGGGAGCGGGAGTCAACAAGAATTTGCCTGAGGTAGGTCAACTCCACATCACCGGGGTCGTCAACGTAGGAGGATTTATGGAATTCTTTGTTTTGCAAAATACCCGCTTGTTTTTGGTAATGAAGATGGCAAAGGTAATTTCCGAAGGAATAGCTCTGGGAATGAAGCAGTTTTTCACTTAAAAAGCTGCCTTCTGGCAGCTTTTTTTTAGATAAAATGATCATAAATCCTGTTTTTTATTATCTCGTATATTTCTTCCCGCGTCCTGCCTTCGGCATTTACGAGCAATACTCCGAAAGAGTTTCTGGAATAGAGTTCTTCCGCCGTTTGCTCCGTCAAAGCGGCGAAAGGCATGGCGGTTATTTCTTTCAGTTTTTTCCCTCTGTAAATTACGGCATCCACGGGGCCGTTCACCTTGCTCCACGGCATGGCTATAAACCCCCGCGCTGTTAAATATTCGCTCAGATCCTCAAGACCATCTTCCACTGCTATTACCCGGGTCATCCTGCCACCTCCGATTCTATTTTTCTCGGAAGCTGGCAGAATTATGCTTTCCACGTCAATACCTTCAAAGCTCCAGGCTCGACCGAAAACTCCACAGGAGTAACGCCTATAACATCTCCGTCGGCGTGAACCTTGGCGGGAGGAGCAAATTTTATTTTTACCTTTTTCCCTTTCAGGACCTCGTAAGCCGGGTGATTTTTGTGTTTTCCCGAAAACACGCAGGGTAAAAACCTCAAAAGTTCTGCTTTACTTATCTCGTTGACTATGCAGACAACGAGAAAACCGTCGTCTACGAGAGCATCCGGACATATCATCATGCCGCCGCCGTAATACCTGGCGTTGCCCACGGAAACCAGCCATGCCCTTCGCTTTACCGTCTTGCCGTCTATTTCTATGGTTACATCCCTGGTAGTATATACCGTTAAAACTTTCATCAGCTGTACCAAGTAAGTTAGGGTTCCATTAAAAAACCTCACACTTTTATTGACTGCATCGGCTACTTCGGCATCCAAACCGGCTCCCACCACGTTTACGAAAAAATTGTCACCCGCCCTCAATAAATCTATGCGTCGAACGTTACCGTTTTTTATTATTTCCAGCGCTCTTTTGGGTTCTGATGGTATTCCCACTGATCGTATAAAATCGTTGCCTGTACCTGCGGGAATTACTCCCAAACAGGCCTCGCTATGCGAAAGGGCCTGGACAACTTCCCGAACGGTGCCGTCACCGCCCACAGCGACAATTTTGCCGTAACCCGCTTTTACCGCTTCTCTTGCAATCTCGGTAGCCTGCCCGGGACTTTTGGTCAGTGCAAATTCATAGGGAATGTCTATTAATGTTTTCAAGCGGTTCCAAATTGTCAAAGCCCTTTTCTTTCCGGCAGTCGGATTTACTACAAAAAAAGCTTTCAACTCTCAACCTCCTTGGTCCTATTCATTTCACACCTGCCTTCGAAAAAGGCGCCGTCTTCAACGGTTAAGCCTTCTACCTTTAAATCCCCCAATACCCTGCCGGAAGATTTAATCTCCAGTTTCCCCGAAAGAAAAACATTTCCATTGACTTCCCCTGCAATTACAGCATTTCTTGCTTTCAGCTGGGCGTTTACCACACCGGTCTCGGCGATAATTATATCGCCGGTACTTTCCAGTTCCCCTTCTATCCTGCCTTCTATTCGAAGAACTCCGGTAGCTCTGATTGTGCCCTTGATTTCCGTCCCTTTACCTATAAGGGTATCTACCGCCTCAGGGTTTATCTTTATCTCTTCATTTTTTCGTCCAAACATGCTAACCTCCTCATTAGTCTAAATATTCATCCGGGTCTACAAGAGAGCCGTTCACCTTTACCATATAATGAACATGGGGACCTGTACTTCTGCCGCTACTTCCCACCCTTCCTATTGTCTGACCTTTCTTAACGTACTGCCCTTCCCTCACCAATATTTTTGAAAGGTGGCCGTAAGCCGTTACATGCCCGTAGCCGTGATTAATTTCCACCATGTAACCGTAGCCCGATTTGTACCCGGAAAAGATAACCCGTCCATCCGCCGCGGCTCTAACCTCGCTGCCGTAAGGAGCCGCAATGTCTATCCCATCATGAAACTCCATGCTTTTCCCAAAAGGAGAGCGCCTGTAGCCAAAATGTGAAGTAATACTCCCTTGTACAGGCCATATCGAAGGCGTCGCAGCAAGTCTTAAAATTCTCTGTTCTATGGCCGAAATCAGTTCCTTCATGCTCCTTTCTCGTTCTTCGAGCTTTAGTTCCAGGTCCTCCAGCCTTTCTAACGCCGCTTCTCTATCCACACCGCTTCTGCTGGCAAGTTCAGACGGCAAACTTCTCGAACTCGTCTTGTTGAGCTTGTCCTTCAAAAAGGGGTCGTCCTTCAAAAGTTGCCTCAAGCTGGCATCCAGCATTTCCATTTCCTTTACCTTTTGTTCCATGCTTTTTGTTTTTTCTTCGTAATAATTTAGTCTCGCCTGTACTTCCGCGTACCTTTGCACCTTTGACGACAATTCCTCATTTTTTGCCTTAAGTTCGCTGTAAGATGCGAAAAAATAAATGCCCGCTGCCACCAGTGAAAAGGCAGATGCGGCGGCTATGTACTTTAAAGCCTTTAAAAATGAATAGGAAAGCGAAATGGAATAAATTGATTTCTCAGAATGAGGTATTATCATAAATGTGACAAGCTTTTTCTTGCCGCTTCTCACCTATTTCCCGCCCCCCTTTCAGGTTGCTGCCAGGGTTTTCGAAAACTTAAAATTCGCTCTTTGAGTCCCAAAATCCTGCTTTTGTCTTCGCTTTTTCGAGAACTTCTTTTTCTTCCGGGCTCAGCACACAGGTTGAGTCTCCATTTACGACCGGTTTCAAATACACACGGCTCTCTTCCCTGCCGTAAATACCCGTGATAATGACCCCGCTGTTTTCACCGTTCAGCAGGGCCATCGAAAAACTCAGATTGCCGCCCATATCTGCAAAGGCATTGTATTTTTTTATATGTACCTTCTGGACCGCAAAAAGCATGTCCTTTTCCAGAATATTAACCCGTTCCTTGACGGCCGCCACCTCTGACATCGCCTGTTTTACGCTTTGGAAATATTCGATCAGCATTTCTTCCAAATTTTTGCCTTCGGCTCCTTTCATAAGGGCGGCATAATTTTTCGCAATTCTGTTCAGCTTGACATTTATGGCTATGAAGACAATAAGACTTAAAAGCGAGATTACAGTCAGCAACATTAAAACCTTGTCCAGGTTTGCCTCAAAAAAGCCATGCAATAAATTGGTAAAATTTAGCGCCATATAAGATTCCTCCAACTTTTACAACTTCGGAAACTTTGAAAACAGCATCGTAAAGACAATGGCGGTAAAAACGGCAGGCAGCAGATTGCCGACCTTTACCCGGGATTTCCCCTCCAGCATATTGATTCCTATTCCAAAAATTAAAAGCCCGCCGGCTGCCGTCATTTCCGCAATTATGGCATCGGTAAGGTATGACTTTATAAACCCAGCCGCCAAAGCTATGCTACCCTGATAAAGGAAGACCGTCACCGCCGAAAAAGCCACCCCTATACCCAAAGTGGACGAAAAAACCACTGCGGACACGCCGTCCAATATAGACTTCACCAGCAATATGCTGTGATTCCCCGTAAGACCGCTTTCGATGGCCCCCATAATGGCCATGGCCCCGACGCAGTAAATCAGGCTGGCAGATACAAAAGCTTTGGTAAAATCTCCGTCGCCGCTGCCGAAGCGTTTTTCGAGCGTTTCTCCAAGCCGGTTCAACCTTTCCTCAATTCTCATAATCTCGCCCAGAATCGCGCCGCTAACGATGCTGAGGGTCACGATGAGGAGATTTTCCGTTTTTAAAGCCATCGATAGTCCTATCAGCATCACCACAAGGCTTAGGCCCTGCATGAGAGTGGTGCTGATGTTTTCGGAAAAGCGGCCTTTTAGGAGATTCCCCATCAGGGCACCTGCTATGATGGCTACCGAGTTTACTATCGTGCCAAACAAATTGCGTTATCCTCCTTTCGCGGATTAAAACTTACCCGATTTCACTAGAAATCTCTTCCAGCGCAGAAAGAGCCTTTTCAACCTCCTCAATCGTGTTGAATATCGAAAAACTGAACCTTACGGTCCCCCTTTCGATGGTGCCAATGGTCTTGTGCGCCAGCGGGCTGCAGTGGAGTCCCGGCCTCACCTGAATGTCGTATCTGCTGTCCAGCAAGAAGGCAAGCTCGGATGAATCCAGATTTTTTAAGTTCAGGGAAATCACCGCTACTTCGCTTCTTTGTTTCGGGCAGCCGTAAACGGTTATGCCCTCGATTTTCTCGAGGCCTTCCAAAAACCTCCGGGCAAGCATTTCCTCGTGAGTGCGGATGCGGGAAAGCCCCATCTTTTTCAAAAACCTTACCCCCTCTGCAAGCCCAGCAATCCCGGGAGTGTTAAGAGTTCCGGCCTCCAGCAAGTCGGGAAGTATATCGGGCTGCATGAGTTCTTCCGAAAAACTACCCGTACCCCCCTGCTTTAACGGCGTCAGCTTAATCCCTTCCCTGACGTACAGCCCACCGGTGCCCTGGGGGCCGTAAAGGCCTTTGTGCCCCGGAAAGGCCAGGAGGTCTATATTGAGTTTTTTCACGTCTATATCAAGAACACCTATGGACTGAGCCGCATCGACCAGAAATACGATCTCCCTTTCTCGAGCAATCTTACCGATTTCCTCGACGGGCATCACGGTTCCCGTCACATTAGAGGCATGGGTCATGGCGATGAGGCGGGTGTTGGGCTTTATAGCCTTTAAAACGTCTTCGGGGTCCAATGTTCCATCACTCGCGCATTTTACTATGTCCCATTCTACCCCGCATTTAGTCAGGGCGTATATGGGTCTTGCCACCGAGTTGTGCTCCATGGAACTGGTTATAACGTGGTCTCCGGGGCGAAGGACCCCTTTTATAGCGATATTCAGGGCGTCGGTGGCGTTCATCGTAAACACGATGTTGGTGGGGCTTTCGGCATTCAAGAATTCTGCGATTACTTCTCTTGCCTCATATATGAGTCTTGCCGCTTCCAAGGCCTTTTTGTGGCCGCTCCTGCCCGGATTCCCCCCGAAATTTCTCATCACGTTTTCCACCGTCTTATAAACTTCTTCAGGCTTCGGCCATGAAGTAGCTGCATTATCGAAATACGCCATCGGCAGCACCTCTTTTTTAAAATCAATAATTACTTTATCATAAAAAAGAATCTGCGAAAAGCACTTTCGCAGATATCCTTTTAAAAATTTAAACCGCTTTTTTCTATGCTCCAGAAAGCAAGCCCCTTCTTTGTCCGTCTGGGGATACGGTGGCCATTGCGGTTGTGATTCTTTCGGCGTCATGCGGTATCTTTGCAAACTATTGTTCGCGGCGCTCCACTTCTTTTATAGTGAGGTCCTGTCCTAATTCGACTTTCTTTATGATGTTGGCAAAGTCCTCTTTGACATCATTATCGTTCAAATGTTTCGACATAGCTGCCTCCCTTTAAAAGAAAAGGTCCCTTTCTCCTTTTTCTATTCTCTTTAGCCTTTCCACCGTTCTTTCCCTTATAGTCGGGTTGGGAATGTCATCAAGGCTTTTTTCTATTACCTTTTCTCCTATCTCTTTAAGTTTCGGGTCAGCGTAGTCCATGATGAATTCTTTGAATGTGAGTATGGCATTTGGCTGGCAAAAGTTCTGTATGTTTCCCGATTTTGCAAGCTCCATGAACCTGTCGCCGGTGCGCCCCCTGCGGTAGCAGGCCGTGCAGTAACTGGGAAGATAACCCCTTTCGCAGAGGGAAAGCAGGACTTCATTGGGGGTGCGGTGATCCTCAACCTGAAATTGAGTGCAGGTTTTCCTCTCCTTTCTCGCTATTTCTTCATAGTATCCGCCAACACCTGTACACGACCCCGCGCTTATCTGTGATATCCCCACGGAAATAACTTCCTCCCTGAATTCCGGGCGTTCCCTGGTGGAAAGTATCATGCCGGTATACGGGACCGCAAGGCGCATTATTGCAACTATTTTCTTGAATTCACCGTCGGACACAAGGTGTGGAAATTCTTTTACGTCAACGCCGAACGCCGGCTTAATCCTGGGGAAGGATATGGTATGGGGACCTACTCCATAGGTCTCATCCAGGTGTTTTGCATGTTGAAGCAGGGCGAGCACCTCGTATTTGTAGTCATAAAGGCCGAACAAAACCCCAAGCCCGACATCGTCGATACCTCCCGCCATAGCCCGGTCCATGGCCGTCGTGTGATAATCGTAATCGCTCTTCGGACCTGAAGGATGCATAAATTTATACGTGGGCCGATGGTAAGTCTCCTGGAAAAGGACGTAGGTGCCTATTCCGGCATCCTTTAATTTTCTATAGTTTTCTACCGTCGTCGCGGCAATGTTTATGTTTACCCTGCGGATGCTCCCGTTTTTCAACCGCGTGTCGTATACGGTCTTTATCACTTCGAGCGTGTACTCGATGGGACAGTTGACGGGGTCCTCGCCGGCTTCGAGGGCCAGCCTTTTATGTCCCATTTCCTCCAAAATCTCCACTTCCCGCCTTACTTCTTCCATCGTCAGCCTCCGACGAGAAATCTTGTTGTCCCTTCGGTAGCCGCAGTAGCGGCAGTTGTTTACGCAGTAATCGCTATAGTAAAGGGGGGCAAATATCACTATCCTTTTTCCGTAAATCTTCTCTTTCAATTCTTTCGCCACAGCATACATTTCTTCCAGGAGTTCTTCGTCCTCGCAAAATAATAGCTTTGCAACGTCCTCGATATCGAGGCCTTTTGCTTCTCTGGCCTTTTGAAGGATTTCCCTTACGTCCTCTTTCGAAGCTTTTTTTCCAGCTTCCAAAGCAAGACGGATGGCTTCGTCGTCAATAAAATTGGCTTTAAGGTCTTCTAAATTCCCATTTTTGTTGATATACATAATATCCTCTCCCTTTTAGTGAAAATCATCACGAGTTTTATCTTTTAAAAATTCCACCGTAACCGTAAATTTCTCGGTGGAAATAGGAAAATAAAAAAGCTTTTCCCGGAGGAAAAGCAGCGAAAAATAAGCACTCCCTTTTTGCGCCTTCCCCCCTTCGCTCAGGACTCCCCTTGCGTCAGGGCTGCTTACGGTATATTACATTCTTTTCAGCAAAAAATTATATTATTTTTGACTTGAAAAATCAATAAGAATTTGAATCATTTCAGCGCGGCCAATCTGCCAGCAACCTAGCTGGTCTCCAGTATCCCGTTTATCGCGCTACTGGCACATTTCCTCTCCAACCTCTGCAGGTTGGAGAGGAAATGTGCCGTTAATTTTTGTTTGCTCTAATTCATAGCAATACCCATCAAACCGCCGAATTATTTTGCAGTATTTATGAGATATACCCTGAGCAATTCTTTCCCCAGTCTTGTCCTTTATATCAAAATATCCATTCTTCCTGCACGCTATTGTTCCTATCCATGTTCCTTTATACTTGCCTTTTGGAACAACTGCCTTTACCATATCGCCTGTCTGAAAACCATAGAATAGTTTCTGTCTTGCTCTATACCCACGTGAAAAACCATTTTTATCTACATTAGCAATTTGTCTTGTCCCTCTACCTTTTGCTATTACGTGCAATATCGTTCTAGTTCTAAACCAAATCCTATCGGGAGTTGAATGCCCTACACATACAGCATCAAAATGGTGGTCCTTAGGTAATCCTAACTTCATTCTGTTCATTTTTGTCAACGCACCACTTCCACATTCTACTGGCAGACCGGTTTCTATCAAAACCTCGTATATTCTCCATCTGGTAGCGTTAACTATCGCACAGTCCTTTAGCGATTCTTTGACAAGCTTCTGGATTTCAGGGTATCCAAATTCTTCTGCTGTTTTATTCCCTTTCTTCTGATTGCACTCATGGCAAGCTATAACAAGATTATCTATCCTGTCTGTTCCACCCCTTGACTTTGGAATAACGTGTTCAATTTCAAGTGGAACGTTTGTAGCACCACAATAAACACATTTCCTGCCGAATTTTTCAAGAAGATATTCTCTTACTTCGTATCCTTGCAGGGTCCCCTGCTGATATTCTATGCCTGAAATTTCTGGATTTCTCAGCTTTTGTGTATCAAATTTAGTATTTTCATAGGAAATTGCAGTAATAGGACATAACTCACAAAGTCTTCTTACCCATGTTTTGATATTTTCTACTCTACTTTGTAATATAGGTGGCAGCCAGCTTTCATTTTTCTTCCTATTCAAAAACCTTGGCTTTCTGTATCTTGTTTTTCTATTTCTTCTGCTGCGTCGAAATGCACGTCTCCTGTCCATGTTTTCTTTCACATCTGTTCTGTGATGTATCTGCATCATAAAAACCACTTCGCAATCGTTCTTCAATATAACAATTCCTGTGTGTCTGCTCCCATAGTCTATTTTGAGTCTGTAATTTGGTCTGAACGTTGATGTATCTTTCTGTTCTTTAAGTCTTATAGTGAAAGGATAGATTTTAGAAACTACTGCTTTTCCTTGTTTAAGCAATCTTCTTGCTACAGCTTCGTGACATGGTGCCAGAAGAGTTTTGTCTTTGTTCAGTACAAACACCATTTTTGAAGTTTTCCTCCTTTCTCCAGCGGGTTAAAACCCTACTGGGTGACGTGCAGACTGGACTATGTCTGCATCTCCCATCGCCAATGTTATCCCTGCTTGTTGTGTGCAGGCCACTGTCCCTACCACTCAGGACTGTTTAAGCCTGCACGGCAGTGTCTGGAGCTTGGGACGCACCCCAGAGTGCCCTGACAGGGATAACGTAGGAACATCATCCCCTTGTCCTTCGAGTCAGTTCCTTAGGCTGGTCAACTATGGCTTTTGCAAGCCACCGCCTCTACAGACGGGTGGTAGTTGACCTACAGATTTTTCTATGTTGCTTAAAATCTCCCCTATCTGTTCGGCTGCTTTTGCGCTATCGGTGGACATCTTTCTGACTTCTCCCGCCACCACGGAAAATCCCCTTCCATAGTCGCCGGCCCTCGCAGCCTCTATAGCCGCGTTCAGGCCGAGGAGATTGGTTTGGACCGCAAATAGCCGTACCCCCTTTACCCGCTCCCACGATTCCTACGCTTATCATAAAAATTTCCCCTCCAAAAACGGAATAGAATGTTTCACGTGAAACACTCACTTTTAAAAATCTAACAACCTACTATTACTTCTAATATCCTTTCTAGGTCATCTTCAGAATAAAAATCAATTTCTATTTTTCCCCTTCTTTCGCTGCCCTTAATTCTCACCTTAGTGCCCAAAGCTCTCTGGAGTTGCTCTGTTACATGTATTAGCGCTGGATTTATTTCCTCTTCCTGATTTTTTTTCGCTCTCTTCCCGGATTTTAATGATAATGTTTTTGTTAACTCTTCCGTCTCCCTTACCGAAATGTTTTCTTCAGCAATCTTTTTTGCTATTTTTATCCTTTCTTTAGGGTCTTCCACCGATAAAAGTGCCCGGGCGTGGCCTGCCGTTATTTTCCCCTGGTTTATCATCTCCTGGATTTCGGCTTCAAGATTTAAAAGCCTCACCGTATTGGCAATCTGTGAGCGGCTTTTCCCGATTCTAGATGCCAGTTCCTCCTGAGTCATTCCGAATTCTTCCATCAACCTTTTATATGCCATCGCTTCTTCCAACGGCGTTAGGTCTTCTCTTTGCAAGTTTTCTATTAATGCAATTTGCATTACTTCTGCATCCGTCAGGTTCTTTACCACCGCCGGAATTTTTTTAACTCCCGCCAGCTTGGCAGCTCTCCAGCGCCTCTCTCCAGCAACCAGTTCGTATCCGCTTTTTATCTTTCGCAGAATTACTGGCTGAAGAACGCCGTGTTCTTTTATTGATGAAGCCAGCTCTTTTATCTTTTCTTCATCAAATGCTTTTCGTGGCTGCCTTTCGTTCGGTTTAATTTCATCTATGTCAATTTCCTGTATGTTTTTTTCATCTTTTTCTTCTATCATCGGAATTAGAGCTCCCAAACCTTTTCCGAGACCTTTTTTAGTCAATTCCCAGCACCTCCTTGGCAAGTTCCATATAAACTTCCGCTCCTTTTGACTTTGAATCGTAAACTATTATGGGCTTTCCGTGGCTCGGAGCCTCGCTCAATCTCACATTTCTCGGAATTATTGTTCTGTAAACTTTATCCTTAAAATATTTTTTTACTTCTTCAACTACCTGGATGGAAAGGTTTGTCCTTGCATCGAACATAGTGAGCAGTACTCCTTCGACTTCCAGTGCTTTATTCAGGTGTTTTTTTACCAATCCTATCGTATTCATCAGCTGCCCTAAACCTTCTAAAGCGTAATACTCACACTGTATGGGAACCAAAACCGTATCCGCCGCTGTCAATGCGTTTAACGTGAGTAGTCCTAGCGAAGGAGGACAATCGATAAAAATATAATCGAATTCTTCTTTTACTTCATCAAGGGCATTTTTCAGCTTGTATTCTCTCGATATCACCATCACCAGTTCGATCTCTGCGCCGGCCAGCTGAATATTGGAAGGAAGGAGGAAAAGGTTTTCGTATTTTGTCTTTATTATGTTATTATTTATACTCTCTTCGTCAATAAGGACGTTGTAAATTGATTTTTCCGTAGTGTTTTTGTCAACTCCGATTCCGCTAGTGGCATTTCCCTGGGGATCTATATCCACAAGCAGAACTTTTTTTCCGAAAGACGCAATGCATGCTGCCAGGTTTACAGCAGTGGTTGTTTTTCCTACACCGCCTTTTTGATTGGCAATAGCGATTATCTTTGCCATCATATCACTCCCGCAAATTTTTATCCGTATACTTCTCTGATGATTTCCAAAGCAAGTTCACCTTATTTAAACATTTCTTTTTTCCGCCTCTTTTTCCTTCTTTTTGGTATAAAAAAATGGTTCATCACCTCTTAGGGATCTGAACCACCACTTCTATGTAATCACCCCTGTCATACTCCTTATATTCGGCTTTATATCCAGTTTCTTTTATATTGCTCACCAGTTTTTTAACAGAGTTAATAAAAATTCTTATATCTTTTATGGCAACCTTCAATGTCCGCTTTCGCCGTGAGCTATCCTCTCGGGCTTCCAGTCTCTGTAGAGTTTTTTCCACCAGTTCTTCGGTCTGTCTTACGTTTAATCTTTTTTCTACCACTTTTTTCAGCACTTCTCTTTGAAGGCTTTCTTCCGGCAGCTTCAGCAAGGCCCGCGCGTGCCTTTCGGTCAAATTTTCCTGGGAAATAATTTTTAAAATATCCTCCGGCATCTTTAAAATCCTTATCTTATTGGCTATGGTTGACTGGCTTTTGCCCAACCTTTCCGCCAGCTGCTCCTGCGTAAGTCCGTGCTCGTCCATCAGTTGCCGATAACCTTCCGCCTCTTCTATAAAATTCAAGTTTTCCCGCTGCAAATTTTCAATCAATGCCATTATAGCTGATTCGGTTTCTCTGACATCCCGCACGATGGCGGGGATTTCTTTTAACCCCGCTTGCTGGCATGCCCTCCACCTTCTCTCACCGGCGATCAATTCGTACTCGTTTTTCCCCATTCTTCTTACCACTATGGGCTGCAGCACTCCGTAAATCCTTATCGAATCCGTAAGTTCCTTTAAAGATTCATCGTCGAAATTTTTTCTCGGCTGATACGGATTCGGCTTTATGGCATCGACAGGGATGTTAATAATTTCGCTTTTCTTTCCCCCCCACACAGGTAACCACCGCCTCATGGTTTTTTAGTGTAATATTCTATACAACTTTTTCAAACTCCTTCTTTCTTTGGAAATTATTTCATGAAAGAGGTTTTTTTTCGGGTATCCCTTCCCGTCTCGGGTATTTCTCCGGTGTTTTTCTCATCTTTTCCACAATTACCATACTTCTTTGAATTTCTCCCGGCAGTTCGTAATAAATTACATCTTTAATCTTTCCACCCAAAATTTCAACCGCACCTCGTGCCTGCTCGATTTCTTTTTCCGGTTCTTTACCTTTTAATGCCACAAAAAAACCTCCAATTCTCACAAAAGGTAAGCACAACTCCAAAATTACATTTAAAGCCGATACAGCCCTTGCCACGGCAAAATCGAAACTCTCCCTGTATTCCGGGTTTTTCCCGAAATTCTCGGCCCGACCATATAGAACGTATGTTTCCTTTAATCCCAGGTTTTTTATCGCATTTTCCAGAAAATCCGCCTTTTTTTTGTTGGAATCCATTAAATATACATTTATGTCTTTTCTCAAAATCTTTATCGGAATTCCGGGAAATCCTGCACCCGTCCCGACGTCGATAATCCTCGCTCCAAACGGAATTTCTATTTTTTTTAATAACATTAACGAATCTATAATGTGCTTTACTATAAATTCCTCGTCTTCTCTTATAGAAGTCAGGTTGACCTTTTTGCTCCATTTTTCAATTTCTTTTTTATAAAGTCCGTATAAAACAGCATCATGTTCTTCAATTTCAATATCAATTTTCTTAGCCAGTTCTATCAATTTTTCTTCAAAGTTATTTTTCATCCTTCCGCCTCTTTCGTTCGGTTTCCAGATATATCAACAAAATGGTAATATCCGCAGGATTGACTCCCGAAATCCTTGACGCCTGTCCGATAGATTCAGGTCTTATCTTTTTCAATTTTTCCTTTGCTTCAGTTCTGAGACCGTATATCTTATCGTAATCTATGTCGTCCGGTATTTTTTTGTTTTCCATCTTTTTAAAGTTCTCCACCTGCTTCAATTGCCTCTTTATATATCCATCATAGGCTATCATTATCTCAACCTGTTCTATCACTTCTTCAGGTAGTTCGGGTCTTTCTCTGTCTAACACTTTTAATAACTCATAATTTATCTCCGGGCGCTTCAAAAGGTCTTCCAGAGTCGCTGGTGTCGTCAGAGGTGACGAACCTATTTCTTCCAACGCCGAATTCACTTCAAAAGTCGGCGTTACTTTGGTGGATCTCAATCTTTCGATCTCCTCTTCAATCATTCTCTTTTTTATAAGGAACTTTTGATATCTCTCGTCGCTTATCAAACCCACTTTGTAACCTATATCCGTCAATCTCATATCGGCATTATCGTGCCTCAACAAAAGCCTGTATTCGGCTCGCGATGTCAGCATCCTGTAAGGTTCATCAGTCCCTTTAGTCACGAGGTCATCTATCAACACTCCTATATATGCATCGGACCTCTTCAATATGAGCGGCTCTTTTTCTTTTATTTTCAATGCCGCATTGATACCCGCCACCAATCCTTGGGCCGCCGCCTCTTCATAACCGGAAGTCCCGTTTATCTGCCCTGCCATGTATAGCCCTTCGATTTCCTTTGTCTCCAGAGTGAGCTTTAACTGCGTTGGCACAACGTAATCGTATTCTATGGCGTATCCCGGGCGCATCATTTTAACATTCTCAAGTCCCTTTATCGTCTTCAAAATTTCTAGCTGAACATCTTCGGGGAGGCTGGTTGAAACTCCCTGCAGGTACATCTCACAAGTGTTCAGCCCTTCCGGCTCTACGAAAACCTGATGGGATTCTTTTTCGGGGAAATTTACTATTTTCACTTCAATACTCGGACAATAACGGGGACCCACACCGGTTATCTGTCCTGTGTAAAGCGGCGCTCTGTGTAAGTTCTTTCTGATTATTTCGTGCGTTTTTTCGTTGGTATAAGTGAGCCAGCATGAAACCTGAGGCCTTTCAATCCGTTCCGTCTCATACGAAAAAGGTATTATAACTTCATCGCCCGGCTGTTCAATCATTTTTGAAAAATCAACGGAATCTCTGTGAATCCTAGGGGGTGTCCCAGTCTTAAACCTCCCCAATTCGAATCCGAGGTCCTCCAAACATTTCGAAAGTTCGTTCGCCGGGAAAAGTCCGTTAGGTCCACCGCTGTAGCTCACATCCCCGATCACAATCCTTCCCCTCAAATACACACCTGTTGTCAATATAACGGCCTTTGCGTAAAATATACCGCCCGTCTTCGTAACCACGCCCTTAACCCTGGTGCCTTCAACCAGGATTTTTGTCACTTCAGCCTGAACTATATCGAGGTTCTTTTGTCTTTCTAAAGTGTGCTTCATGGAAAATTGATAAGCTTTCTTATCAGCCTGCGCCCTTAAAGCCCTCACCGCAGGCCCCTTTTTCGTGTTCAGCAGCCTCATCTGAATCAGCGTTTTATCGATGTTTTTGGCCATCTCCCCGCCCAAGGCATCTATTTCTCTCACCAGGTGACCTTTAGCAGGCCCTCCTATAGAAGGGTTGCAAGGCATCATGGCTATGCTGTCCAGGTTTAACGAAAACACGACAGTTTTCAATCCTAACCTGGCAGCGGCCAGTGCAGCTTCGCATCCGGCGTGGCCAGCTCCGACAACGGCAACATCGTAATAGCCCGCAGTGTACTCCATGCTCACCACCCTCATTTTCCGATGCAGAAATTTTCAAATATAGCCTTAATCACATCTTCACCTACGTTGTCTCCTGTTATTTCTCCCAAAAACTCTAAGGCTTCCCTCACTTCCATAGCAACTACTTCCATGGGAATTGATTCCTTTAAAGCCCCTTCAGCCCTTTTCAGAGCATCCACGGCTTTTTGTATGGCCTGGCTGTGTCTTGCCCTGGTAACCATAACCCCTTCATCCAAAGAACCTATCTCTTTTGTCACCGCCTGGAATATGGCTTCTTTTAACTCCTCAATCCCTTCTTCCTTAAGGGCAGATATCCTTATTATCTTCCTCTCCGGAAAAGTTTTTTCCAATTTCTCCATGTCTATCTTTTCCGGCAGGTCCACCTTGTTAACCACCAATATTACAAATTTATCCTTGACAAGTTCGACAATATCCAGATCTTCTTTTTTTAACTCCTCGGATGCATCAAACATCAGGAGCACAAGTTCTGCTTTTTCAAGGTATTCCAGAGCTTTTTTTACTCCTATTTTTTCAACCTCATCCAGGGTCTCTCTTATTCCTGCAGTATCGATGATTTTTACCGGAATTCCTTTTATGTTTATATACTCTTCGATAATGTCTCTCGTCGTGCCGGGAATGTCCGTAACTATCGCTCTTTTTTCCCGCAAAAGAGAATTCAAAAGCGAAGATTTGCCCACATTAGGCCTCCCCAAAATCACCGTTGATAATCCTTCCCTCACTATCTTCCCGGCTTTCGATTTTCTTAAAATTTCTTCCAGTTTCTCTCTCAAATCCTTTACTTCCATTGCAATCGTTGCTGAATCCAAACCAGGTATATCATCTTCGGGAAAATCTATACTGGCCTCTATATGAGCAAGTACTTTTATTAAATCCTGCCGCAATTCACCTATCCGGTTTGATAAACCCCCTCTTAGCTGGTCCATAGCTACTTTTAAAGCTCTTTCGGTTTTAGCGCGAATCACGTCAATTACCGCTTCAGCTTGGGAAAGGTCTATCCTTCCGTTTAAAAAGGCCCTTTTCGTAAATTCACCGGGCTGTGCCATTCTAGCCCCGCAAGACAAAACCACTTCCAGAATTCTGCTTTGTACGGTAAACCCTCCGTGGCTGTTTATTTCCACCATATCTTCCCTTGTGTAGGTATGCGGAGCTTTGTATTTTACAACAAGTACCTCGTCAATCGTATCTTTGGTTTCCGGGTCGATAATGTCTCCCAGGTACAGAGTCCTGGGCTTCATCTCACCTGGCTTTATCTTTCTCGGAACGAATATTTTGTCCGCTATGCGGAAAGCATCGTCCCCACTTATCCTTATTATCCCTATTCCGCCCTCTCCCAAAGGGGTGGAAATAGCGGCGATGGTATCCTTTTCATAATCCATTAATTATCTCCCCCGACTACAACATATCCTCCTGTCATCTGACAGGAGGATACTTTAGCGAAACTATGACTCTCCGATAAGGTTCTTCTCCCTCGCTGTGAGTCTTTACTCGACTGTCGTTTTGAAGCGTGCTGTGGATAATTTTTCTCTCCGATGGGGGCATCGGTTCTAAGGCTATGCTCTTTTTCGTTTCCTTAACTTTTTTCGCTACCTTTAAGGCCAATTCCCTTAATACCTTTTCCCTCTTTTTCCTGTAACCTTCAACATCCAGCACTATCCTCTGGTATTCCCCGCTTTCTTTGTTTGCCACCAGCGATGTCAAAAACTGCAGAGCATTTAAAGTAGCCCCCCGCTTGCCAATGATAATTCCCAGATCTTTCCCTTTCATCTCTATTTTGCACAGGCCGTCCTCTTCGTATACCATATTAATATCCGGTGCGATTTTTAAAATATTAAAAAGTCCTCTCAAAAATTCTAATGCCTTTTCCTCCGGCTTTTTCTTCAGAGTAACCCTTACTTTAGCCATCCTCGAAAGCAAACCGAAAAGTCCCCTGCTTCCTTCGTCCAGAACCTCTACTTCCACTTCTTCCCTTTTTGCTTTCAGTTCTTTTAACGCCAGCTCAACCGCTTCTTCCACCGTCTTGCCCAGTTTTTCCACGGTTTTCATATCATTTTGCCTCCTCCTTCGCAGAGGCTGGGGAGCGCATTATCAAAACCTGCTGCAATATCTGCAAAAGGTTGCTCACAACCCAGTACAGCGCAAGGCCCGACGGAAACTTCGTCGCCATCCAACCTATAAAAGCCGACATCACTATATTCATAGTGCTTTGCTGGCTGTCAGCTCCCTGTGGCATCCCTATTCTTGAAGAAACGTAGGTCGTAACTGCCGCCAGAATCGGCAAAATGAAGGTGGTATCCGGCGCACCCAGATCTTTTATCCAGAGGAAACCGGTATTCCCGAAATTGTAACTCTGCAACAGCTGAAATAGTGCAATAATGAACGGAAATTGTATAAGAAGAGGCAGGCATCCGCCCATGGGATTTACTTTATGTTCCTGATAAAGTTTCATTAGTTCTTTATTCAGTTTTTCTTTATCGTTTTTATATTTTTCCTGAATCTTCTTCTGCAACGGAGCTATTTCTTGCATTTTTTTAATCGAGTTAAATTGCTGAAAGCTGAAGGGCAGTAATATCAACTTTATTAAAGCCGTAAGCACTATTATGGCGACGCCGTAGTTCTTCGTATAAATGAATATAAAATCCAGCATCTGTTTCATTATGTTCTGCAAAAAAGCCATTCATGCGCTCCCCCTTTTAAATTTATGACTGATTAAACAGGATCGTAACCGCCGGGATGGAAGGGGTGGCATTTAATTATACGTTTAAAAGCCTTTATTCCTCCCACCAGCACTCCGTATTTTTCAATAGAAAGTTTCGCGTATTCAGAACAGGAAGGATAAAATCTACAGCTTTTTGGCTTCAAAGGCGATATCACTTTTTGATAAAATACAATTGAGGAAATGATAATTTTTTTAATCACTTTCGTTCCCAGCCCAGAGGTTTAATTTTTTTAATAAATTGATCATCTGCCTTTTTATTTCGTGGTAATCTGCGTTTTTAACCTCTTCCTTGACCGATATCACCACATCGAAACCTCTTTTTACTTCATCGTAACTCGTCCTGAAAGCTTCCTTTATCCTTCTTTTTACCTTGTTTCTCGCTACGCTTTTTCCAATCTTCTTGCTAACGGAAACTCCTAATCTCGTATACCCCAAATCATTTTCTTTTGCGTACATGGTAAAAAGAGGGCATCCCGCACGCCTTCCCTTTTTGTAGACTGACATAAATTCGAAATTTTTAGTTAATCTTAAGCGCTTGTTCAAATTTCCTTTTCCTCCGAAAATCTGGAATAAGGCCGCTTTTTCTTCTTTGCGGCCCTTAAGCTGTTAACCTCTTCCTTCCCTTTAACCTTCTTCTTCTGATTACGTTCCTTCCACTTTTCGTGCTCATTCTCTTTCTAAAACCGTGAACCTTTTTCCTGTGTCTTTTATTTGGCTGGTACGTCTGTTTCATCACTTCACCCCCTCAGGCTGAAAACTAAGTAGATTATAGCCGATAATATTAATAATTGTCAAGAAAATATGTTTCTTATTGAATGTAATGTCGTATTTTGTTATCATTTTATTAGCTTCTAGTTCTTTTTTCTTTTGAGGAGGTTTTTTTATGACCCACAACCTTCCCGACCTTTGGCAGCAGGTACTCAAGGTTCTGAGCAGCGAACTTAACAACGACGTCTCCTTCAACACCTTCTTGAAACCCACAAAACTCCTTGGAATAGAAGATGACATCGCCATAGTAGAGGTCCCTAACGATTTTTTGAAGGAAGTTCTGGAGAAAAGATACTCAAACCTCCTGAAGGACATATTGAGTTCAATCTTGAACCGTAATGTCAGTATTTTCTTTAAAATCGATAGTTCCTCCGGCTCCGAGCAGGCCTCCACCGTAGATGCGATCGAAAAGGATACCAAGAATTACAACGAAGAAATTCAGTGCAACCTGAATTCCAAATACACTTTCGACACTTTCGTCGTTGGAAACAGCAACCGTTTTGCCCACGCCGCTTCTTTGGCCGTAGCTCAAGCACCAGCCAAAGCATATAATCCCCTTTTTATATACGGAGGGGTGGGGCTCGGTAAGACCCACCTTATGCACGCCATAGGCCATTACATTTTGGAGCACAATCCTTCAAGTAAAGTCATGTACGTCTCTTCGGAAAAATTTACTAATGAATTGATAAACTCCATCCGCGACGACAAAAATGTGGAATTCAGAAACAAATACAGGAATATCGACGTGCTTTTAATAGACGATATTCAATTTATAGCCGGCAAAGAAAGGACTCAAGAGGAATTTTTCCACACATTCAACGCCCTCTACGAGGCGAACAAGCAGATAATAATATCGAGCGACCGGCCTCCTAAAGAGATTCCAACTTTGGAAGAACGACTGCGTTCCCGTTTCGAGTGGGGGCTCATAACCGACATACAGCCGCCGGATTTCGAAACCAGAATCGCAATTCTTAGGAAAAAAGCCATGATGGAAAAACTCACTGTACCCGACGAAGTGATCAATTTCATTGCCACCAAAATCGAAACCAACATCAGGGAATTAGAAGGCGCATTGATTCGCATAGTGGCCTTTTCTTCTCTTACCAACAAACCCATAGACCTCGCACTGGCCGAACACGTGTTAAAAGACATTTTGCCCAACAGCAAGCCTAAATCGGTTTCGGTAATGGATATACTTCAGGTTGTGGGGAACTACTTTTCCGTTAAAATCGAGGACTTTAAGTCAAAAAAGAGGACTAAGGAAATCGCTTATGCAAGACAGGTCGCTATGTATTTGTGCCGGGAATTGACCGATTTTTCGCTCCCCAAGATAGGAGAAGAATTCGGCGGACGCGACCATACCACGGTAATACACGCCTGTGAAAAAATATCCAGGGACATACAGAAAGACCCTCAGTTTGCATCGCTTATAGAAAACCTTAAAAAGAAAATTCTAAGCGGCTGATGTGGAAAAACTTATTGATATTATATTGATAACATGTGGAAATGTGTGGACAAATTACTAAGCACAATTTTATTATGTGCACTAAGTGGACAAAATAACCTCCTTTTCCCACAGGTTATCCACATCAAAAAAACTACAAGTAGAATTATTCACATAATTTATCCACATATCCACAGGCTGTACTACTACTACTGCTAATTTTGAATATCGAGCCCTTGCAGATTATTCTATATGGAGGTCTTAAATATGGAATTTGTCATCGACAAAGACGAATTGCTCTCGGGTATCTCTCTTGCGGAAAGGTTTATCGCCGGAAAGACCACAATGCCCATTCTATCCGGTGTTAAATTTTCGGCTTATGGCAGCACGCTTGAGCTTTCCGCTACCGACCTGGAGATGGGTATAGAATGCAGACTGCCTGCGCAAATTATGGAAGAGGGCGATATAGTAATATCTACCAAGGCACTCTCCGAAATATTGAGGAAATTGCCTAAAGGACAGGTCCTATTTAAGTGTGAGGGAGGACGGGTATACGTCGAGTCTGGAGATTTTCACCTTACCATGCCGGCCTTAGAAAGCGATGATTTTCCCGAAGCGGTTCCTCAGCAGACCAGCCCCTTGATTAAACTTCCGAAAGAAGTTTTTAAAAATATGGTAAAGCAGACGATTTTTGCAAGAGCGGAGGACTCCATAGCAAGACCGGTGCTAACCGGTGAGCTCTTGGAGTTAAAAGAGGGCAAATTCCACGTAGTGGCTCTGGACGGTTTCAGGATAGCTTGGCGGTGGGAGGAATTGGAAGGGTCCGACTTCAGCGTAGTGGTTCCGGGAAAGGCCCTTTTGGAGCTGACCAGGGCAATTTCAGACGGAGAAGATTTTCTCGAGATACATACCGGAGGCAACAGGGTGGTATTCCGCACGGAAAATACGACCATATCTAGCCGGCTGCTGGAGGGAAAATTTATCGATTATGAACAGGTGGTAGAAATAGAGCCAAAGGTCACAGCAGTGGCAAACACCGATTTGCTGCTTTCCAGTATAGAACGGGCGTTCGTTGTTGCAAGGGAAGGCAGCAAAAATAATCTGATTAAATTTAATATAGAAAGCAATTGCATAAAGATAAGCACCGAGTCGGACATAGGCAGCGTTTACGAAAAAGTGGACTGCGATACAGCCGGCGAGGAACTTCTTGTAGCCTTTAACGCCCGCTTCTTTATCGAGGCTCTAAAGTCTGTTGAAAAACCCGAAGTAGAGATGAAGTTCGCCGGAGAAGTGGGGCCCTGTGTTATAAGGCCTCTGGGGGTGGAAAATCACGTAAATTTCATCCTGCCCGTCAGGTTAAGGAGTGATGGTTAGTGAAGGAGGTTTTCATAAAAACGGAAACTATAAACCTTGACCAGTTTTTAAAATGGTCGGGTGTCGTTTTGACAGGTGGGCAGGCTAAGCTGATGATAAAGCAGGGCCTTGTTAAAGTAAACGGACAGGTGGAGACAAGGAGGTCCAGAAAGCTTTTTCCGGGAGATGTGGTGGAATTTCAAGGGCAGACCTTTCTAGTGAAAGGCAGGAGTGAATAATTTGCACCTTGAAAAAATACGGCTTGTAAACTTTCGAAATTTTAAAGAGCTCGAAGCGGACTTTTCAAAAGGTTTAAACGTGTTTTTCGGAGATAATGCGCAGGGGAAGACCAACCTTTTAGAAGCCATATATTTTCTTTGCAATTTGAGGCCGATGAGGACCAGCAAAGAACAGCACCTCATTTTCTTTGACGAAACAAAGGCATACTTAAAAGGAGTTTTCTCCACTTCTTCCGGTCCGATAGACAGGGAAATATGGTTGAACACCGGCGAGAAGAAAAAAGTCCGCGAATGCGGCGTTGAAAAAAAGCGTTTTTCGGAACTCTTTTGGCAAATCCACGCCGTATTTTTTTCTCCCGACGACCTCAGCCTGGTAAAGGGAAAGCCCGCCGAAAGAAGGAGGTTTCTCGACCTTGTAATAAGCCGTTTAAAACCCCAGTACGGGCGGTACCTTGCGGAATATAACCGTGCGCTTTTCCAAAGAAATATCCTTTTAAAGCAGTTGAGGCACGACAGGACGCTCGTTTCGGCCTTGGAGGTCTGGGATGAGCAACTTTCCGAACTGGGCGCTGCGATATTGAGGGCCAGAATGGCTTTTTTGGAAAAACTCTATCCGTGGGTTAAAAAATATTATCTTTATTTTTCCCGGGATGAACGACAGCTCGAAGTAAAATACGAAAACAGTTCTTTTTCGGCGGATGTGCTGCCGGATTCCTTCCGCGAAGCATTTTCCTTGGCTTTAAGAAAATCGTTGCCCCAGGACTTGAAAAGCGGTTTTACCCAGGTCGGTCCCCACAGGGATGATTTGCAGTTTTTACTGGGTGGAAGAGATTTGAGATATTTCGGTTCGCAGGGAGAACAAAGGACTCTGTGTCTTAGCATAAAATTTGCCGAAAGGCGAATGTTTTTCGAGGTCACCGGCATCTCCCCCATACTCCTTTTGGACGATGCGCTTTCGGAACTGGACATAAATCGGAGAAAGTGGATTTTGGAAGAGGAAGAAGTTTGGCAGGTGTTCGTCACCACTTCCGACCTTTCTGCGATTCCAGAGGATGTCTTAAAAAAGGCATCGGTCTTCAGAATTAAGGCGGGCGTTTTGGGATGGTGGTCTTAGCGTGGAAAAGATAAAAAACGTCCTGTGGAACGTATTAAAAAAGGGCAACATGGATCGGAAACTGAAAGAAGCCATGATATTCGTGAGGTATGACGATATAGTGGGCGAAAAAATAGCGAGGGTTTCAAAACCGATTTTTTTTCGAGGAGACACCCTCTTTATAGGCGTAAAGAATTCCGTTTGGGCCCATCAGCTTTTGTTTTTTAAAACCGAAATTATGGAAAAGATAAATTCTTTTTTAGCAACTCCTTTGATAAGGGATATAAGATTTCAGATAATCACCCTCGATGAAAGGAAGTCTAAGAGCGAGAGCGAAAAAAATCCTGCTGAGGACGTTAAAATCGAGATTCCTGACAAAAAAAAGCAAATGTTTTATAATATTGCAGCGGGCATACAGGATGAGAAGCTGCGGAACAAATTTATAGAACTTTGCATAAAAGACTTCGAATTTAAAATGAAAAGAGGTGAAACTAGTGTTCATCCACATAGGCAAGAATACCGTGGTGCGAACTAAGGACATCATTATGATTCTAGACAGGGAGTGCACCCATTCCCGGGATACCCGGGATTTTCTGCAGGTCGCGAGAGAAGAGGGATTTGTTGTACCCGGTGAGGAAGAGGGAAAATCGTTGGTGGTTACGGACAAGAAGATATACTTCTCGCCTATTTCTTCCACCACTCTTTTTAAAAGGTCCTATTTTCTTAAAAATATAAGCGAAGAAAGCTTCTAAGTTGGAGGTAGTAAGATTGGAGAAGAACACGGTTTACGATGAAACAAAAATAGAAGTCCTCGAAGGATTGGAGCACGTAAGGTTAAGGCCTGGAATGTACATCGGTTCCACCGACAGCAGGGGCCTGCACCATCTGGTTTACGAGGTGGTGGACAACAGCATCGATGAGGCGCTCGCCGGATTTTGCAAGAACATATTGGTAACGATTAACAAGGACGGTTCGGTGACGGTGGAAGACGACGGGCGCGGCATTCCCGTAAAAATCCACCCGAAAGTGGGGAAACCCGCCCTAGAAGTGGCTCTGACAATGCTTCACGCCGGAGGCAAATTTGGAACGGGAGGATATAAAGTCTCCGGAGGTCTTCACGGGGTGGGCGTTTCTGTTGTAAACGCCCTTTCTAAATGGCTCGAGGTGGAGGTAAAAAGGGAAGGCTTTAGGTACTACCAGCGATACGAACGGGGAAAGCCGGTGACGGATGTCAAAGTTTTGGGAAAAGCCGAGGATACGGGCACGAAAGTTACGTTTATGCCCGATGACGAGATATTCGAGGATACTACTTTTAACTACGACGTTTTAGCCCAGAGATTGCGGGAGCAGGCCTTTTTAAACAAAGGGCTGAAAATAGAGCTGCATGATCTGAGGACGGGTAAGCATCAGGTTTTCCACTACGAAGGCGGCATCGTTTCTTTCGTGAAGTATTTGAACAGAAATAAGGACGTGCTGCACGATGAGCCCATTTATATCGAAGCTTCGAAAAAAGACGAGTGGCAGGTCGAGGTTGCACTGCAGTACAACGATTCGTACGTGGAGAACGTGCTCAGTTTTGCCAACAACATAAATACCCAGGAAGGCGGAACGCACCTCATAGGTTTCAAGTCGGCGCTGACTCGAGCCATCAACGATTACGCGCGTAAGATGAACCTTTTGAAAGAACAGGATGCCAATCTCTCCGGAGAAGATGTGAGGGAAGGTCTGACGGCGGTCATCAGCGTAAAATTGGTCAATCCGCAGTTTGAAGGGCAGACAAAGACGAAGCTCGGAAACAGCGAAATGCGCGGCATAGTGGAATCGGTGGTAGGGGAAGCACTGGACCGCTTTTTGGAGGAAAATCCGGCTGTAGCGCGCAGCATTGTTGAAAAGGCCATCAGCGCGGCGAGGGCCAGGGAAGCAGCCCGAAAGGCCAGGGAACTGGTTAGGAGAAAAAATGCTCTCGATAAGAATTCCCTCCCCGGAAAACTCGCCGACTGCAGGGAAAAAGACCCCAGGCTTTGCGAACTTTACCTGGTGGAAGGGGATTCGGCTGGAGGTTCGGCGAAACAGGGCAGAGACCCAAGGTTTCAGGCTATCCTTCCCCTGAGGGGCAAGATATTGAACGTGGAAAAAGCAAGACTAGACAAGATACTGAGCAATGAAGAGATAAGGGCCATGATAACCGCCCTTGGCACCGGAATAGGGGAGGACTTCGATATCGGAAAGCTTAGGTATCACAAGGTGATTATCATGGCTGATGCCGATGTGGACGGTGCGCACATAAGGACCTTGCTGCTTACTTTCCTTTACCGCTACATGAAACCTTTGATAGAAGCAGGAATGGTATATATAGCCCAACCTCCTCTTTACCAGGTGAAAAAAGGGAAAGAGGTCTATTACGCTTACAGCGATGAAGAGTTAAAAGCGATATTAGAAAAATTGGGCAATGACAGGGAAAAGGCCGATGTCAAGAGATTCAAGGGTCTTGGAGAGATGAATCCCGACCAGCTTTGGGAGACCACAATGAATCCCAAGACCAGGACAATTTTGAAGGTAACTTTAGAGGATGCCATAGAGGCCGATGAAATCTTTACGATACTCATGGGAGAAAAGGTAGAACCCAGGAGACAATTTATCTTTGAACACGCAGCGGAAGTAAGAAATCTCGATGTTTAACGGAGGTTTTGTAGATGTCTGAATTGGCAAATAAGGTGGTACCTGTTGCTATAGAGGATGAAATGAAAAAGTCATACATTGACTACGCCATGAGCGTTATAGTGGGGAGGGCTCTGCCCGACGTGAGGGACGGTTTGAAACCCATCCATCGCAGGATTCTTTACGCCATGGGCGAGCTCAATCTCACCCCGGATAAGCCCCACCGAAAATCGGCCACCATCGTGGGCGATGTAATGGGCAAATACCATCCTCACGGCGATGCGGCTATATACGAGGCGATGGTGAGATTGGCCCAGGATTTTTCCATCCGGTACCCGCTCGTCGACGGGCATGGAAACTTCGGTTCCATAGACGGGGACCCACCGGCGGCCATGAGGTACACCGAAGCCAGACTCTCGAGGATAGCTTTGGAGATGCTGGCGGACCTCGACAAAGATACGGTGGACTTTGTACCGAACTTCGACGACACACTGAAAGAACCGGCGGTGCTGCCCTCCCGCTTTCCAAACCTTTTGGTGAACGGTTCTTCGGGTATAGCGGTGGGTATGGCCACCAACATACCTCCCCACAACCTTTCAGAGGTAATAGACGGGGTCATCATGATGATAGAAAACCCTGACGTCACGTCGCTGGAGCTTATGGCCGCCATAAAGGGGCCCGATTTCCCAACGGGAGGCATCATCCTGGGCAAAGACGGCATAAAGGAAATGTATTCAACGGGGCGCGGCTCCATAGTGATTAGAGCAAAGGCGGTCATAGAGCCGATGGAAGGCGGAAAGCAAAGGATAGTGGTGACCGAAATTCCCTACATGGTGAACAAAGCCCGCCTGATAGAGAAAATCGCGGAACTCGTCAGGGAAAAACATCTGGAAGGAATTACGGACCTTCGGGACGAAAGCGACAGGAACGGCATAAGGATAGTTATAGAATTAAAAAGGGATGCCAACGCCCGCGTCATACTAAACCAGCTTTTCAAGCATACCCAGATGCAGGTCACCTTCGGCGCGATAATGCTGGCTCTGGTGGACAACAAACCTCAGGTGCTCACTTTGAGGGATTTGATATACCACTACCTGGAACATCAAAAGGATGTGGTGATAAGGAGGACGAAATATGAACTTGCCCGGACGGAGGAAAGAGTACACATTTTGGAAGGGCTCAAGATAGCCCTCAGTCACCTGGATGAAGTGATAGCGCTCATCAGAAAGTCAAAGGATGTGCCGGCGGCGAAGGAAGGGCTGATGAAAAAATTCGGCCTTACCGAAAAGCAGGCCCAGGTCATTTTGGATATGAGGCTCCAGAGGCTTACCGCCTTAGAGCGGCAAAAGATTGAGGAAGAGTACAGCGAACTTTTGGGCAAAATCGAATATTACAGGAAAGTCTTGGGCGATGAGAAGATGGTCTACGGCATAATCAAGGAGGAGCTTTTAAAAATAAAGGAGCGCTTCGGCGATGAGAGGAGAACCAGGATCGTTGCGGAATCAAAGGATTTTGATGAGGAAGATTTGATACCCGAAGAGGACATAGTTATTACGATGACCCACTTGGGGTATATAAAAAGAATGCCTCTTTCGTCGTATAAGAGCCAGAGGCGTGGCGGCAAGGGTGTGAACGGAATCACCACCAGGGAGGAGGACTTCGTAGACAGGATCTTCGTCGCTACCACCCACCATGTGGTTCTGTTTTTCACCAACCAGGGCAACGTATACAGGCTGAAAGCCCACGAAATACCCGAAGCCGGGCGCACGGCCAAGGGCTCCGCCATTGTGAACCTTTTGCCGTTAAAAAGTCAGGAAAAAGTAAATGCGGTAATTCCCATAAAAGATTTCTCCCAGGATGGGTATCTAATCATGGTCACCCGCGAGGGAATGGTAAAAAAGACCCTCCTTTCGGAATACGAAAATACCCGGAAATCCGGCATAATAGCCATTACGCTGAATCCCGGAGACGAGTTGATTGGAGTTAAGCTGGTGGGCGAAAAAGACGAACTGGTCCTGGGCACTGCTCTCGGAATGAGCATAAGGTTTCCGGTGAGCGATGTGAGCCCCACGGGTCGGACGGCTCGCGGAGTAAAAGCCATAACCCTGGAAGAAGGCGACGAAGTAGCCTCGATGGATGTGACGTCTTTGGGCGATGAAGTCTTGGTAATAACGGAAAAGGGGTACGGAAAGAGAACCCCGATTGAAGAGTACAGGCTGCAGTCCCGGGGAGGAAAGGGGATTATCACTCAGAAGATAAGCGATACTACAGGAAAGCTCGTAGGGCTCAGGGTGGTTTCGGAAAAAGATGAGGTAATCTTATGCACCGCTTCCGGCATGATGATAAGGCTGGAAGTTTCGGGGATTTCCAGGATGAGCCGCAATGCCCGCGGAGTCACCCTGATGAAACTGGAAAATAACGATACGGTATCAGCGGTGGCGGTCATAAGGGAAAGCGAGAAAGACTAAGGGCCCGGTATTTGATTTACTGTAATCCTGATGTCACGGCCGCACCGGGGGCACAGAAAGAGGTGAACGCACCTCCCCTCATCATGCTTTTCGGAGGCCGTGATATTCATATCTAGGTAGGGTTGATAGGGGTCTACGTAATCCTGGACCCTTCCCCAGTCTTCCATTGGGCCGCCGCATTCCGGGCATTTTTCCCGGATTGTGATAAGGCCGTTGCACAAAGGGCAGTTATATTCCAATTCCATTTGCACTCACCCTTTATATTGTTTCCGGTTACAGATTCGAAAATTTATGGTATTATATTCTAAAAAAAAGAAATATAGAAAAGGGGAGCCATGAGAAAAAAATTTTCGGTGCCTCTTTTGGAAAAATTGATTGCTTATTCCGAAAAAGACGCCGTGAGATTCCACGTGCCCGGCCACAAGGGTGGCATGGGCTTGATCCGTCATTTTGAGAATTTGATGAAGGAGAACCTGTTTCGCTGGGATGTGACGGAAATTCCGGGAATGGACAACTATCACGAGCCTGCGGGGGCGATAGAAAGGGCCCAGAAGCTTCTTTCAAGGCTGTACGGGGCCGAAAAATCCTTTTTCCTGGTGAACGGCGCTACATCGGGAATCATGGCCATGCTGGGGGCGGCTTTAAAAAAGGGAGATAAAATCCTCTTGCCCCGCGACAGCCATAAATCGGCATTGATGGGCGTGATTCTTTCGGGGGCAAAGCCCGTCTACTTGAAACCGCAGGTGAACGAAGAGCTCGGCGTAGCCGTTGGAGTGCCCGATTTTGAGTGGAAAGAAAAATTCACGCTTAATCCCGATGCAAAGGCGGTCTTTTTGACCAATCCAAATTACCAGGGTTTCTGTCCCGACCTTTCAAAGATAATTAAAAAAGCAAGACTCCTGGGAATGAAAGTTCTGGTGGATGAAGCGCACGGGGCACACCTTGCCTTCAGCGACAAGCTGCCTGCCTCTGCAGGAACGCACGAGGTAGACGCGTGGGTGCAGAGCCCCCATAAAACGCTGTGCTCGCTAACCCAGAGTGCATGGCTCCACCTGAAGGGTGAAAATCTGGAAGCGGACGAGCTCCGGTCTTACCTTTCGCTGCTCACCACCACCAGCCCTTCGTACATCCTGATGGCATCCCTGGATTTAACAAGAGCTCTGATGGAAGATGTGGGTAAAAGGTGGGTGGAAAAGGGGCTGTACCTTGCGGAAAGGGCTAGGAAGATGATAAACGAGGAAACTCCATTCTACTGCGTGGGCAGTGAACTAAAGGGGCAGGGCGGTATTTACGATGTGGACCTTTCTCGACTCATGGTTAACGTTTCCATCGCCGGCTATACGGGTTTTTTAGTGGAAAGGATTTTGAGGACCAGGTTCAAAATATACGCCGAGTATGCCGATTATTGCAACGTGTACTTCATTTTGACCGGAGGAAACACTTTAGCCGATGTGGCGAGGTTGATCTCGTCTTTAAAGCGGTTTGGCGCTCGCAAAAAAAAGTTAAGGCCGGTTGTCTTCACTCCTGATGTACCGGAAAGCGCTATGAGTCCGCAGGAAGCCTACTTTTCTTCGGCGGAAAAGGTAAAGCTTGAAAATGCCGTGGGACGAATAGCAAAGGACGCAATAATTACATATCCGCCGGGAGTTCCCATCTTATGTCCCGGCGAAGTTATACAAAAACAGCATATAGAGATTATCGGTGAAATATTAAAAGCGGGTGGAACTTGCCTTGGAATAAAAAATGGTTTTGTAGCGGTGGTGAAAAATGGGTAGGAGCGCAAGAAAAGGAAAATTCATAACCATCGAAGGCCCCGATGGGGCGGGAAAGACAACTCAGGCCGAAAAACTGGTGGAATACCTCAAAAGCAAGGGGAAAAGGGTGATCGCGACGAGGGAGCCCGGGGGTACCGCATTGGGGGAACAACTCAGGAAGATACTTTTGGACCCGGAGGGTAGCCCAGTTTCCAGTGCCGAAGCCCTGATATACGCGGCGTGCAGGGCTCAGCTTCTTGAGAAGATGGTTATTCCGGCCCTTAAAGAAGGGTTCATAGTGGTCTGCGACAGATTTGTGGACTCAAGCCTGGCGTACCAGGGATACGCCAGGGGAATAGGAATAAACCGCATACTGCAGCTCAACAAGTGGGTAATTGGACCCTATTGGCCCGACGTCACTATATTGCTGGACATAGACCCGGCCGAATCCTTAAAGCGGTTGACAGGTGGAAAGGACAGGCTCGAAAGTGAGGCTTTGGAATTCCACCAGAAGGTGAGGGAAGGCTATATGAAGGTCAGGGAAATGTTCCCCGAAAGGATAAAAGTAATCGATGCGTCGCTGCCGGTTAAAGAAGTTTTCGAGAGACTCGTGGCCGAGCTGGAAAAAGCGGGTATACTCGAATGAAAGGGGGGTTGCCCGTGAAACTCATAATGGCTGTGGTGCAGGATATCGATTCACCTAAACTGGTAGCGGAACTAACCCGGAACAATATCGGCGTCACGAAACTTTCAAGCACCGGAGGATTCCTGCAGCGGGGTAACACGACCCTGCTGATGGGCGTGGAAGAAGAAAGGCTGGACGAAGTTTTAAAAATAATTGAGAAAATTTGCCGTCCCAGGAAGCACGTAATAGCACCCTTCCCGGCCTCTCCCGGAGAAACCATGGCTCCTTATCCGATAGAGGTGACGGTGGGGGGAGCTACAGTTTTCGTAATGAACGTGGAAAGGTTTGAGAAAATATGAATACCGTAAAGGTCCGGGGCCTGTCTTCAAAGGGTGATTTATCCGGGATAAGTTTTCACCCCCCAAAGCCGTCTTCCGTGGTCGGCGGCTTTCGGGACTTTTTGAAAAACGCTCAGGAGGTGTATTCAAAGGAGCAGCTTTCTTTGATGCTCTCTTCTATAGAAGAGCAGGGGAAGAGACTCGTTAAAACCATGAGCCTTGCCGACCTTAAAAAATACAAAGAAATGGTCGGGCGCCTCGTTAAATACTGTCTTGAACTGGGTTTGGAACTGAAAGAGGAAAGGCTTTTTTCCGGTCAGGGGAGGCAAAAGGTTCTGACCACCGTGAGAATTGTGGATGAAAAGCTCATCGAGCTTACAGAGCTTTTGCTTTCCAAGAATGCCGATGCATTTAGGGTGTTGGCGTTGGTGGATGAAATCCGAGGGCTGCTCCTGGACCTTTATGCGTAAAATTTTTCACGCTTACATTCTCCTTGGACCTGAAGAGGAGACGATAAAAAAGGCGATAGAGCTCGCAAAAGCTGCTAACTGCAGCGAAACTCCGTCTTTCTGCGATGACTGTGATTGTTGCCGCCGAATGGAGGCGGGAAGCCATCCTGACCTTTTTCACGTACTTCCCGATGGGTCTTCCATAAAGGTGGAAAAAATAAGGGATGTGGTAATGGGCTCCCATCAGCCGCCGATAGAGGCGAGAAGGAAGGTCTACGTATTTCACGAAGCGGATAAAATGACCCATGAGGCTCAAAATGCCCTTTTGAAGACTTTAGAAGACCCCCCTACGTCCCTGCTTTTCCTGCTCCTGGCCCGGAATCTTAAGGCTTTGCTTCCCACAGTTGTTTCCAGATGCCAGATTTTGGATTACTCAAAAACGGATGAAGGTAAGGATATCCCCCGGGATGTAAAAGAAATTCTGCTCGAAGTAATCCTAGCTGGCCTTGATTTTTCGAAAATTAACTTTTATGTTCAAAAATTCGCTGATGCTGAAGTGGAATCCGATGTACTGATGGAATTTATGGCTTCGGTGTATAGAGATATTTTGGTGATTAAGACTAAAAGTAGGGCCGGCTTAAAGAATTGGGATTTGTCGGATAAATTAAAAAAAAGAGCACAAGATTTATCACCCCGGGCATTGGTAAGGGCTATAGATACCCTGTATTCGCAAATAGAGGTGGTAAAGGCAAAAGGAAATGAAACCCTTGCGTGGTATAATTTACTCGTGGGGCTGAAGGAGCAGGAGGTGATGTAGCATGGTCAAGGTCATAGGCGTGAGATTCAAAAAGGCAGGCAAGATATATTATTTCAACCCCAGAGATCTGGAGCTTTCGGTGGGAGACAAGGTGATCGTCGAAACCTCGAGAGGCGTGGAGTTCGGAGAAGTGGTGATAGGCCCCAAGGAAGTCAGGGAGGAAGATGTAATATCACCCCTGAAGGACGTAATACGGAAAGCTAACGAGGAAGACGAGAGGGTGGTGGAAGAAAACCGGACAAAGGCGAAAGAAGCCGCCCGAATCGCGGAAAAGAAGATTGAAGAACACGGCCTCGAGATGAAACTGGTGGATGTGGAGTACACCTTCGACAGGTCGAAGCTCATCTTTTATTTTACGGCTGATGGCCGGGTGGATTTCAGGGAACTTGTAAAGGACTTGGCGTCGATTTTCCGCACCCGCATTGAGCTTAGGCAGATAGGAGTAAGGGACGAGGCAAAGATGATAGGAGGTCTTGGCCCATGCGGCAGGATCGTGTGCTGCCACACTTTTTTAGGAGAATTCGACCCCGTGTCTATAAAGATGGCGAAACAGCAGAACCTTTCGCTGAACCCCGGAAAAATCTCTGGACTGTGCGGCAGGCTAATGTGCTGCCTCAGGTTCGAATACGAAAATTACTGCGGGGAAACGAAATGCTGCGATGAATGTAAGGAAGCGGAGGAAATACTGAAGGTAGACTCAAAGGTAATAACTCCCGTGGGTGAAGGAACGGTTGCTTCTCTAGACAAAGAAAAGGGAATAGTGACGGTAAAACTGGCGGACAGCGGGAAAGAGAAGGACTTTTCCATGGAAGAAGTGGAGCTTAAAGGGGATTGAAAGGTTTTGCTTTGCGGGTTATTATAGTTTTAAGGATGCTGCTTTGAGGAGGTGGGATTAATGTTCCCGTTTGGATGGTATTATTACGACCCCACGTGGATTATCGTTTTGCCAGCCCTCATCCTCGCCTTCTACGCCCAGGCGAAAGTATCCACGACATTTGAAAGATATCTTCGGGTACCAGCCAGGATAGGCCTCACAGGGGCGGAAGTGGCGAGGGAAATATTGAGGGCCAACGGCATATACGATGTTACGGTGGAAATGACGCGTGGAAGGCTAACCGACTACTACGACCCCCGCAGCAAGGTGCTGAGGCTTTCGCCGGAAGTGTACGGCGGCAGGTCCCTTGCCGCCCTCGGCGTTGCGGCCCACGAATGCGGTCATGCAATACAGCACAATGTAGGGTATGCGCCGCTCAACTTGCGGAATACCATAGTGCCGCTGGCCGGAATAGGTTCGCAGATGGCCTTTCCGCTGTTTTTCATAGGGCTTCTTTTGAGTTCCGATTTCCTGGCGACGATGGGTATACTGTTTTTCAGCGCCGCCGTGCTCTTTCAGTTCGTCACATTACCGGTAGAATACAACGCCAGCAGCAGGGCGGTGGCGGCGTTGGAAAGCGCGGGATTTATTTCCTACGATGAAGTCGAGCCGGTTAAAAGAGTCTTAAACGCCGCAGCCCTCACCTACGTGGCTGCCACCCTTATGGCCATACTTCAGCTTTTGAGGTTACTCGCATTGTTCGGCATTTACAACAGGGACGACAGGTAGGGGTTTTACCCCCTTATTTTTTTAATCGTGTGGCCCGTTTGTGCTTGTGTAAATATAATTGTTCTAAAGGAGTTTTTAAAGGGGGAGTTTGACTTATGGATTTCGGCCGCGTTATTACCGCGATGGTGACGCCTTTTGATGAAGACTTAAAGGTGGATTACAAAGCTTTCGAAAACCTGGTGGACTACCTGATAGAAAACGGAAGCGACGCCCTGGTGGTGACCGGGACCACAGGAGAGTCGCCGACCCTTACAGATGAAGAAAAGCTCACCCTTTACAGACTAGCAAAGGAAGTTGCAAATAATAGGGCCGCCATAATAGCCGGCACCGGTTCATACGACACCCGCCACAGCATCGAACTTTCCCTTAAAGCTCAGGAAATAGGCGTCGATGGACTTCTCCTGGTGAGCCCCTATTACAACAAGCCCACCCAGGAAGGGCTTTACCAGCATTTCAAAATGATAGCCGAATCGGTCGACATTCCTGTGATGCTTTACGACGTTCCGGGACGGACCGCCGTTACCATTGAGCCCGAAACCCTGATGAGGCTTTCCGAGGTAAAGAACGTAGTGGCCGTAAAGGACGCGGGCGGCAATTTGGATAAGACCAGCAAGACCGTGGCGCTTGCGCCGCAGCTTCAGGTCTACAGCGGGGACGACAGCCTCACCCTGCCCATGTTGGCCATTGGGGCCAAAGGCGTGGTAAGCGTGGCCTCCCACCTTGTGGGAAAAAGGATAAAGGAAATGATACAGGCCTTCGAAAAGGGCGAAGTGGATAAAGCCCGCAAAATCCACCTTGAACTCTTTGAGCTTTTTAAGGCCCTATTTGTCGTCGCAAATCCAATACCGGTAAAGGAAGCTCTCAACATGATCGGGATTAAAGTCGGAGGGCTTCGGCCGCCTCTTCTGGCCGCCGATGAAAAGACGAGGGAAATTTTGAGAAAAGTTTTGAGCGAACTTGGACTTTTATAAAAAAATCAGGAAATCGAGTAGGAGGGGGCGACTAACCCCCGTCCCCTCACACCACCGGACATGCGGGTCCGCATCCGGCGGTTCATCAAGCTTTACGAAGCCTCTGATAGCGTTCGGTCAGGCTCGTTAGGCCCTGGGATTGCCAGTAGGCGTTGCCCAGGGCTCTATTCATTGGCCCGTGGGCCATCCGCCATGGACCCTTCCGCGCATTGGCAAATTCATGCACTACTTGCTCGGGCAGTCCCAACGCCCTTAGTTCTCGGTATCTCGTGCGTACTCGCTTCCACTGCTTCCAAAGGCATAAGCGTAGCCTCCTGCGTATCCAACCATCCAGTTCTTCAAATACGCTGGGTGTTTCGGCCAAGGCAAAGTATCCCATCCACCCCCCAAGGTAGGTGTTGAGGCGTCCTATGCGTTCGGCTATGCTTACTGGTTTGTTCCGGGCTGTTATCTGCCGTATTTTCGTCTTTACTCGTTCAATGGTCTGAGGCGCTAGGCGGATGAGGATTTGCCCATTCTTCGCTTTATGCATGCTGAATCCTAGAAATTTCAGCTTCCACGGTCGGTCCACAGCACTCTTTTGTTCGTTTATCTTGAGCTTCAACCGCTCCTGCAAGTATCTCTTTACGCTTTCCATAACTCTTTCTCCGGCTCGTTTGCTCTTGACATAAATATTGCAGTCGTCAGCGTAGCGGACGAATTTGTGGCCCCTCTTTTCAAGTTCTTTATCCAGCTCGTCCAGTAGTATGTTGGCTAGAAGTGGACTTAGTGGGCCTCCCTGGGGTGTGCCTTCTGTTGTCTCCATTACTACTCCGTTTATCATGACGCCTGCTTGTAGGTATCGGCGAATGAGGGTCAATACCCTCTTATCTTTCACTTTTCGAGCTACTTTTGCCATGAGTATGTCGTGATTTACTCGGTCAAAGAATTTCTCTATATCCAGGTCGACTGCCCATTCATATCCTTCTTGTACGTATCGTCTTGCTTCCCTCACCGCATCGTGGGCCCTTTTCCCGGGCCGAAATCCGTAACTGTGCTCCGAAAATCCCGCGTCAAATATTGGTGTCAATACTTGCAGGAGAGCCTGTTGGATGAGGCGGTCCATTACAGTGGGGATTCCTAAAAGCCTCTTGCCTCCTCCGGGTTTCGGGATTTCGACCCGGCGCACGGGCTTGGGCTTGTAGGTCCCCGCAAGTAGTTCTTCCCGGATGCGCGGCCATTCGGCACGGAGTTGATCCCGAAGCCGTTCGGTCGGGATGCCGTCTATGCCTGGCGCGCCTCCGTTTTGTTCTACTCGCTTTAGGGCTGCTAACATGTTGTTTCTTTCTACCACCCGCTCCATCAGGCCGCTATCGTTGTCCCCGCGAGGTGACTCTCCGCTTCGTGCCGGAGAAGAACTCGGCCCTCCC
>NZ_LOED01000019.1 GCF_001562425.1 Fervidicola ferrireducens | reverse complement strand
TGCGTGGCGGCTCCTCCAGTTTGCCTTTCCGGTACAGCCGCAGGCAGGCAAAGAAGGAGTCCCACGCCTTCCTTGCCTTTTTGATGACCTCCTGCCCTATGTGGGCGGGCAGGGCACGATACGCCGGATGCTCCTTGAACTCGGCACACAGGGTTTCGTAGGAAGGCACGGGTTCACTCTTGAAGAAGGCCTGCCTGCACCTGTACTGAATGGCATTCCAGAGAGCAGCACAGCGATCCCCGATTGTTTCGAGTATTTGCTTTTGTTGCTTGCTGGGCAAAACCCGGACAATATTTGTTCGCCTCATGCTTCTATTTTAGCACAACTGGCCGCCGCTTTCATCCATACCCTTGAAAGGGTAGAGCCTTCCCGCGGCGGTTATGTAAAAGGCTGCGAAAACGCAGCTTTTTTTTGTCTACATGTTTTGAAACTTCTTTACCAGATTTAATAGTAATGCCGCGATACCGGCTGCCACCAGAGGGCCTGTGGGAAGGCCCTTAAAAAATGTGGACCCGGCTATCGAACCCATGAGGAGGCATATCATGGTTCCGGGATTTTCTTTTAAAAGCCTGACTCCATCCCGGGCCATCACCGCCGAGGCGATTCCGACTAGAAAAATTACAATCACCTCTATGTTAAAAATGCTCCTGTAAACCTGCTTTGTATCAAATTCGCCGGTGCACAAAGGTAGAAGAACTCCGATGACGAGAAGCACTATTCCGAGGTCCAGAATTACGTTCTGATAAGAAGATTGCGGCAGGATTCCCAAAATTTTTAATATCATGAGCGCCGCCGAAGAAATCATTATGAGGTGGTTTTTTCCGAGATATCCGAGGGCCAGGATTAAAAAAATAATGGATGAAGATTTCAAGAAGGGCACCCCCGTCGGGATCTTCACTAAATTATATTTTCATTTAGCCCAATTAATTCACCGAATTGGCGGTGAAAAAATAATATGAGTATAGATATTTTTCTTGGGGGGGTAGTGGGTCATGAGAGGAAGAAAGGTTGCCGTTTTTCTTTTGGTGAGCTTTTTATTCTGCATCGCAGCTCTTTCGCTTTCTGGCTGCGGGGCATCGCGCAGTGCAAATGCTTCAGCGGGAATTTCGTCTCATTCTCGCGGCGAGGTTATAAGGGTGGCCAAACAGTTTGGCCTTGTCTACGCACCGCTTATGGTGGCCGAAAAAATTGATTTCTTTTCAAAATACGGTCTGAAAGTGGAATGGGTCACCTTAGGCTCGGGCGGAGCGGTAAGAGAAGCTATGGCATCTGGCAAAATCGATGCGGCTTTTATGGGAATTCCACCTTTCCTGATAGGATGGGATAAAGGCCTCGATGCCAAGATTGCCGCAGGCTACACCGTGTGCCCGATAAAACTTGTGACATATGACCCCGGCATAAAAAGCCTGGCGGATTTTAAACCCGAACATAAAATAGCACTGCCTTCACCGGGAAGCGTCCAGCACATACTGCTCGCGATGGGCTTAAAAAAGCAGCTGGGGGACGGAACAGCCCTGGACGACAACCTGGTAGCCCTACCTCATCCCGACGGGATGCAGGCTATGCTGGCGAAGAAGGATGTTACGGCCCATTTCACAACACCGCCGTACCTAAACGAAGAATTGAAGCAGCCTGGATATCACGTGGTGCTGGACGGTTTTGAGGCGTACGGAGGGGAGTTTAATTTCAACGTGCTTTTGGTAACTAAAAACTATCATGACCACCATCCCGTGGGGTATGCAGCTTTCGTCATGGGGCTCAACGAAGCTGTGAATTGGGTGAACCAGCATAAAAAGGAAACAGCCGAACTTTTAGCCCCCGAATTCAACATACCCGAGGAAGAACTGTACCGTCAGCTTACCGCTCAGGGCATAAACTTCACAACGGCACCTTACGGCCTTCTGGGATTTTCGGAATTCATGAAAGAGGCCGGATACATTTCCAAAGTCCCCGGCGACCTTTCTGAAATAGCATGGGAAAACGTGCTAGCCCTTGTAGGTAAAAGCGAGGGGAACCCTAGTACCTTTGAAAGGATGCAGGGCATAAGGTAGGGGTATAAGGAAATGAAGAGAATTTTTTCCAAGTTGACCTTGATATTTACATCGGCTTTGCTGTGGGAAAGTGCAAGAATTATTGGCGGCTATTCTGAGCTGCTTTTGCCCGGCGTTTCGGGCGTCGCCCGTTCCTTGTGGATGGAAAAAATCGAACTTTTGAAAAATACGGCGTTTTCCTTAAAACTTATCGGGTTCGGCCTTGCCGTGGCATTTGTGCTTGCGATGATACTTGCGATTTTATGCATGGCAAGCAGGGCCTTTCAGGGACTAATTACCGACGTGATGGCAGTAATGCATCCGCTTCCTGGCATTGCCATCCTTCCAGTGGCCATTCTTTGGTTTGGCATTGGCGTTAAATCAGTGATTTTTGTAATAGTGTTTTCGGCTGTTTGGCCACTTCTCAACCACTTTTACACGGGTTTTCGGTCCATACCGAAAAATCAGCTGGAGGTTGGAAGGAATCTGGGGCTCTCGGGAGTAAAACTTGCTGTTTACGTTATGCTTCCGGCGTCGCTTCCCCACATTTTGGGAGGGCTCCGCACAGGATGGGCCAGGGCGTGGCAGGCGTCGGTGGCGGCGGAGCTGGTCTTTGGTGCTGCCGGGGGTCACGGGGGACTTGGCTGGTACCTTTACAAGAAAAGGTTTATGATGGAAACGCCGGGGGTTTTCGCCGGGATGATCGTGATAATTGCCATAGGCTTGCTTGTGGAATACTTTGTCTTTTCAATACTGGAAAACCTGACGGTGAAAAAATTAAAGCAAGTGATTGACTGAAGGGGGATGAGACGGTGGCACCGTTTGTCAGAGTGGAAAACCTGACGAAAATATACGGCCGCACAAATGAAGCTTTTGCGGGGATAAAGGAAGTGAGTTTTGAAGTTAACGAAGGAGAGTTTTTAGGGGTTATAGGGCGTTCGGGGTGCGGGAAAACGACCTTGCTCAGGTGCATCGCAGGATTTGAAAGTCCGGATGGCGGGAAAATCCTTTTGGACGGGAAAAGCGTATCCCGTCCGGGGCCCGACAGGTTCATGATATCCCAGGGCCTCGACCAGCTATTTCCCTGGCTTTCGCTTAAGGGAAATATCGTGTTTGCCATGAAAACGGTAAACAAAAGGGTGGCCATTAAAGAACTTCAGCGAAAGGCTGAATACTATCTCGAATTGGTGGGGCTTTCCGAATGGGGCGACTACTACCCCTATCAATTATCGGGTGGGATGAAGCAGAGGGCTTTCCTTGCCCGGGCGCTTTCGGTTAACCCCAGGGTGTTGCTTTTGGACGAACCCTTTGGTAGCCTTGACGCCTTAGGGAGAAAGGCCATGCAGGACTTGCTCCTCCAGCTCTGGGGCAAAACGGGAACCACAATAATCCTGGTAACCCATGATATAGATGAGTGCATCCGGCTTTCCGACAGGATTCTGGTGTTCACAAAAGGCACTTTAAGGCATACCCTTTTAAATCCCCTGACAAGGCCCAGAGAGTACGACGATCTAGCCTACAGGGAATTTTACAGAAAGCTGAGCCGAATTTTGGAAAGGGATAAAATTATGAATTTAACATGGGCCGACGCCGTTTTGCGGTGACGATTTGCCATCTTATGCCACCGCGCGATTTTTTTTGTATAATTAAAAGAGGAGAAGATTCAATGATGGATATTTGAAGGAAAACGCTTCGATATATCGAATATTAAGATTTAGAAAAAGAAGAGGTGAGTTTTATGGGCCAGAAGATATTAGTAGTGGACGACGAAAAGCCCATAGTCGATATTTTGAAATATAACCTCGTAAAAGAAGGATATGAAGTGCTTGCCGCTTACGACGGAGAAGAGGCCATAGAAGTTGCTTTCTCGCAAAATCCGGACCTGGTATTGCTCGACATAATGCTGCCGAGACAGGATGGATTTTCCGTGTGCAAAAAGCTAAGGGAAAAGCTCGTATGTCCGATAATAATGCTGACGGCAAAGGGCGAGGAAGTGGACAAGGTGCTGGGCTTAGAACTAGGAGCCGATGATTACGTCACAAAGCCCTTCAGCATGAGGGAGCTGATGGCCAGGATAAAGGCGAACTTGCGCAGGCTTACGCTTTCGAATCCCGCCGAAGAGCAAAAGGTAATCAAGGTAAAGGACCTGGAGATAGACTTGTCGAGCTTCCAGGTGAAGAAAAACGGCAGGGTGCTGGAGCTCACCCTGAGGGAGTTCGAACTTTTAAAATTTCTGGCCGTCCAGGCAGGACAGGTTTTTTCGAGGGAAAAACTGCTGGAAGAAGTTTGGGGTTACGAGTATTATGGGGATATCCGCACCGTGGACGTAACGGTGAGAAGGCTTAGAGAAAAGATAGAGGACGACCCTTCGAATCCAACGTACATATTGACCAAGCGGGGAGTAGGCTACTACTTTTCCAAAAACTAGGGTGATTTTAATTGTTTAAGAGCATACAGGCCAAACTGGTGACGATTTACATACTCCTTATCCTTCTTGCCATGGAAGTGGTGGGCTTTTACTTGATGCAGTCTCTTGAAAGATATCACGACAGGAAGCTCACCGAAAGCCTGATAATAAATGCCCAGCTTATCTCGGATTTTTTGCTGGTAAGGTATTTGCCTCCTGAAAGAAAATTGTCAGTTAACGATTCCACCATCCAAGAATACATAAAACAGGTGGCACCTAGCAGTATAAAATATATAGCGGTGATGGACGAAAAAGCGACGGTGGTGGCTTCGACGGACGAAACGAGGTTTAGCAGAGGCTCCAGGATTTTGTCGCCGGAAGTGATGCAAGCCACCTTTGGCAAGCAAGCCGAGGACATAAGGCAAGACCCCAATACCAAAAAAAGATATAAGTACCTTGCTTATCCGATAAAAAACGACGGTGAAGTGGTGGGAATACTTTACCTGGTGGCTTCTTTGGAGGATATCTACGAGACCCTGAACAATATAAGGTTGATCCTGCTTACGGCGACGTTCCTTGCACTTTTGATCACGGGATTTCTGGGTTACGCTTTGTCCAATACCATAACGGGGCCCATTCGTGAAGTTACGAAACGGGCCGCACTCCTGGCGGAAGGCAACTTCGACCAGAAGATAGAGGTGAAATCCGACGACGAAATAGGAAAGCTCACTGACATGTTCAATTTCCTTGCCGGTCGCTTGAAGGCCACTCTGGAAGAAATCTCAGAGGAAAAGGAAAAAATGGAAGCCATCCTTACAAACATGGCGGACGGGGTCATAGCCTTGAACGGCAGGGGCGAGGTAATCCACATTAATCCGGCAGCGATGCGCATGCTGGGCCTTGAAAGAGAACGGCTCGAAGGAGATTTTGCGGAAAAATTAAAGGATATTTTAAAAATCCACCCTGAGGATTTCCAAAAAGCGGAAAAAACTCCGCTCGAAGTTTTAGTTAAGGTAAAAGACGGCACGCTGAAGGCCATTTTTGCCCCTTTAGCGGGAGAAACGAAGGAGGCGGGTTACATCCTGCTTTTGCAGGATGTAACCAAGCAGCAGCGGCTCGAAGAAATGAGGAAGGAATTCGTCGCCAACGTTTCCCATGAACTTAGAACTCCCCTTACGACAATAAAGAGCTATGCGGAAACTCTGCTTGACGGGGCCATGGACGATTCTTCGGTAGCCCGCCAGTTTATAAGTGTTATAAACGATGAAGCGGATAGAATGACAAGGCTCGTCAACGACCTTTTGGAGCTTTCCAGGTTGGACAATAAAGAAATTAAATGGAATAAAAGGCCGGTTAGAATTGACTTGCTTCTTCGTGAGGTAATATCCAAAATGATGATGAGTGCGAGGAAAAAAAGGCTTTCGGTGGAATGCGAGATAGAGGAAAAACTCGAAGTGTTCGCCGACAGGGACAAAATGGAGCAGGTGTTTCAAAATGTGTTTTCCAACGCCATAAAGTATACCCCCGAGGGAGGCGGGATTTTCGTAAAAGCCAAAAATATTGGCAATCAAGTTTGCATCTCGGTTAAAGACACGGGGATAGGAATTCCGAAGGAAGACCTGCCGAGGATTTTCGAGCGTTTTTACCGGGTTGATAAGACTAGGAGCCGCGAACTGGGCGGAACGGGGCTCGGACTTTCGATAGCCCGCGAAATAGTGCTGGCGCACGATGGCGAGATAAACATTTTTAGCGAACAGGGTAAAGGTACGGAGGTAATAATCAAACTTCCGGCACTTGTGTAAATCAAACGTAATTTCAATGTAATACTCCTGTAATAATTTTGGGTTAAACTGTAAAGAGAGGTATTTTATTTAAAAGAGGAGCAAAGTATCATGAAAAGGCTCATCGGGATAACAGCATTGTCCCTTTTTATAGTTTTTTTGCTTTTCATCATAGCTGATGCCAAGGAAGCATTCGTGCTAAACCGCCCCAAGGAAGACTATGTGACAACTCAAAGCTACGTGGTCGTTTCGGGCGAGACCGTTGCCGATACTTCGGTCGCCGTTTTTGTGAACGGAGAAAAGAAGGAGACCATCAAGGTAGGAGCTTCGGGACTTTTCGTAACCCAGGCCGATATCAGGCTCGGGAAAAACGTCATAACTGTAAAGGCAGTGTTCCCCTCGGGCGAAGAAGAAATCGTATCGCGAAACGTATACAGGCTTGACAAGGATATGAATTTGAAAAGCTTGAGCTCCATAATCCAGGCATTAAAACTTCTCATATTGCAATAAAAGGCGGTGCAGCCGTGAAAAATAGGGATTTCTTTCTCGGTTTGTTGCTCGCTCTGCTGGTCGGCACCAGCCTTTTTCTCTCCGGCATAACGTGGTGGCGCCTTTACGGCGAATACGGTGATATTCAGGCCGAAAATTCCGCCTTGAGCGTTGTAGACCTAGCCGATGTGATTACCCCCGATAGAGTTGTGTTGCATTTCGGACAGGATATGCACAGCGTTCTTTATCCGAATGCACCTTTTTACAGGGAAAGCTGGGATTTTGCAAGAAAGGTACTCCACGGAAAGGAGCTTGTCGAGGTTAAAAACGCGAAGTTGGACGATGAAAACTTACGGCAAAAAGTGGGGATGGAACTCTTTTTCCCCGTGCCTTTACCCGTTGAATTTTTAACAAAGGTTTTCAATATGAACATAACTCAGCAGGCCATCCCTCAGGAAAGATTGGTAAATTCGATGATGATAATTGAGGATGATGGCCTTTCCGTGTTTTTTAAGGGAAGTAGCGGCGAATTTTACGGCTTAAAAAACAGAGAAAGCAGCTTTGAACTGAAAGAGCTTTTGGAGCGGGTAAGACTGGAAAATCCGCCAGTATATACGTACCTCCCGCCTGCCAAGATAAACGTCAAATTCGAGGAAGGCATCTACGTGCCTGTGTCGACAGAACAAAATGACCTGCCCGTGCTTTCTCTTAAACACGAAAAAATGCCGCCCCAAAGCACCATAGCCCAATTTTTCCCCGATTTTTCTGCGACGCGTAAAATCGAAGAAAAAGACGGCGCGGTGGTTTATACCGATGGAAACCGGGGGCTTCGCATATACCCCACCGGTGCCCTTGAGTACAGCAGGCCACTCACCGGAGGACTCAAAACGGGCTCGGATTTTTACGAAGCCTTGAAAATAGCTGCTAATTTTATCAATACCCACGGCGGATGGCCCCAGGACGTATACCTTTCAGGCTACAAGGTGGCTCAAAATCAAAGGACCGCATATACCTTTAATTTCGGCATAAGAATCAAAGGATTGCCGCTTTTAAGTCAAAGCGAATACCTTACGGTTACCGTGGAAGAAAATCAGGTATCCAGGTATTTCAGAAACATTGTAAAAGAAAACAAGGTGCTTTATGAAATTCAGCCCATATCTCCCATACAGGCTCTGGATGCGGCAATCGCCACTTTCAATTTGAAAGAGATAACATCGCTGGAACTCTCTTATCTCATTTTTGAAGATGCGCTGATTCCGGTTTGGACCGTAGAAACCCGGTCCGGCAGAATTTTTATAAACGCCAAAAACGGCATGGCCATCAATTTTTAACCAAAGAGGGAGAAAGATGGATTGGAGAAAGGCCATATGGATTCTTGCCGTATCTTTTTTTGTGCTCAACATTGTGCTTATAGCAAATCTTTATATAAAAACCATGCCGGGACAGGGTTTTAAGTTGGAAGAAGACCAGCAACAGGCGATAAAAATCCATCTCGAAAGCAGAGGAATAAAGTTGGAGACTCAACTGCCTCCCAGGGGGGTTCCCGTGTCTTTTCTAGAAGTAGGCAGAGAATCATTCAAACGGGAAGAACTCATAAAAATGTTCTTCCCCGGAGGGATAGCAGAAGTCGAGGAAATACAGGGCGGGGAAAAATATATTTCTGGCCGACAACAACTAATTTTGACGGAAAGCGGCTCCATTATCTTCGAAGACGGCGAAAAAACGGAAACTTTCGGCGAGCTGGACGAAAAAAAAGCCGTTGAAATAGCCGAAAGATTTATAAAAGAGCACGGAGGCCTGCCCGAATATGCCAGCTTAAATTACGTTAAGTACGACCCTGAAATTGGCGGATATATCGTAGAGTACATGGGGAATTACAAGGGGTTCTTCGTGGCCAACAGCTACATAAGACTTTCGGTAACCCCTCACGGCGTTGTGAATTTTCAGAGAAACTTTTTAAAACCCATCGCATTTAAAGGAAAAAGGCGACAGGTAATACCCCCGTTGACGGCGGTTTTGAAGGTGGACGCCGAAAGAAAGAGCGGGGCGCCAATGGTGGTAAAAAAGGTTGAACAGGGATTTTACTCGCAATTTTACAATGCAGAGCGGTGGTTGGCAGCACCCGTCTGGAAGGTAGAATTAAATAACGGAGAAGTTTATTATGTTAATGCCTATACCGGCGAATTAGAAAGATAATTATATGCATTGTCAGAATCCAGAATAAAAAGTAAAATATAATAAAACAACGCTAAAAAGGAGCAGGATTAATAATGGAAGTGACAGCCGTTGAATTAAAATACGGGCGCAAAGTGATAAATCTGGAAATTTCAAAAAATAACTTATTGGCGGTTCTGAAGGCAGGAAACATCCCGGCAGTCTCCGATGAAAGACAGGCCGTAATAAAAGCCCTGAAAGCCCCCATCGGTTCGCCGCCCCTTTCCGAAATCGTAAAAGAGGGCGACAGGGTGGTCATTATAGCCAGCGACATAACGAGGAACGTTCGAAATCAGGTGGTAATCCCGGCGATTATCGATGAGTTAAGGGAGGCGCACGTACCGTACGAGGATATAACCATCGTGGTAGCGACGGGGACGCATCGCGGGCATACCTTTCAGGAGCTGGAATATCTTTTTGGTCCCGAAGTAACGAAGCGCGTCCGCATAGTAGATCACGACAGCAAGAATAAGGACGACCTCGTGTATATCGGGACCACTTCCAGGGGTACGCCGGTATGGATAAACCGCTTAGTGGCCGAGGCCGACAAGGTGATAATAACCGGCGGTATTGTGTATCATTCGATGGCCGGATTTGGCGGGGGAAGAAAGGCTATTTGCCCTGGTGTTTCGGGGTTTGATACCATTCAGCACAACCACAAGCTGATGTTGAATCCTCCGGAAGAAGGTGGAGGGTTGAAAGAAACGGTAGGATGCGGAAAGTTAAAGGACAATCCCATGGCGGAGGACATGGATGAAATAGCCGCCATGGTGAATCCCTCCTTTATGGTGAATGTGATTTTGAACGACGAAGGGAAGATTGCGAAGGTTGTAGCAGGGGATTACAGGAAAGCCTTCGAAGAAGGCTGCCGGGTTGTGGAAAAGTTTTTTAGCTTGAAAGTCAAGGAAAAAGCCGATGTCCTTTTTCTTTCCTGCGGCGGATTCCCCAAGGACATCGACCTTTATCAGGCCACCAAGGCCGTGGAAAACAGCATCGGAGTGCTTAAAGAAGGCGGAGCGGTGGTGCTTTTTGCCGAATGTCCGGAGGGAGTGGGCCACGGTGATTTTTACAGGATAATCCATGAGTTCAGGGCCCGCAGGGAGAGGGAAGAGGAGCTCTGGAGGGAATTCACCATTGCAAAGGCCGTGGGCTACATGCTCACTCTGATATGCGAAAAACACCGGGTGATACTGGTGTCGAATTTCGACTCAAAAGATGTTTTGGAGCTGGGGATGATACCGGCGGAAGATGCGGGGCAAGCCTTGGGAAAAGTAAGGGAAATTCTAGGTCATGAGTTCAGGGCCTATGTGGTGCCGGAGGCCTCTTCAAGCGTGCTTTTCCTGTCGGATGACGGCGAATTATTTCCCGGGAAATAATATTTTGTAGATGATCTGAAAAGGGGGATAAAGTTGTTTTTCGATATTTATAGGACTATAGCGCAGGAAGCCTCGGGTGAAAGGTGTTTCGACATTTTGAACGGAATAGTCCGCTTTCACAGGCTGCAGCTCGGTCCGGGGATAGAAGAAGCAGCCATGTATTGCGCCGGGGTGCTGAAGGATAGAAGCCTGGAGGCCGAAGTAAAAATATACACACCGGAAAATGGCGGGGGATTTTTCGGCTACCGGCCCTCGCCGGGTTGGGAGTGTCGAGAGGCAAAGCTATGGATGTGGGACGAGAGCAAAAAGGAATATGTAAAACTTTCGGATTTTGAAGAAAGCGCCTTTTCTGTAATCCAGAGGAGCTGCCCTACCCCGGAAATGGGAATAGAAACGGAGCTCATTGAAATTGAAGACCCGGAGAGCGAGGAAAGTTTTGCGTCGAAAGATTTACGGGGAAAGATGGTGCTGGTTCGCGGCAAGGTCGGCATAGCATCCTATTTTGCGGTAAAGTACGGCGCTATCGGTATCGTTGCCGATGACCTCAACGAATACTGGCCCGTGAGGACCAGGTGGGACCTGCCCGATGCCAGGCAGTATACGGCCTTCCCGGCTTACGCGTGTGAAAAATTATTCGGATTTGTGCTGACGCCCAGGCAGGGAGAAATGATAAGGGGAATGCTTGCCCGCGGCCCGGTGAAGGTGAAAGCCAAGGTGGAATCCCGCTTTGAAAATCCACGGGTCCCGGTTGTAACCGCCTTAATACCGGGGCATGTACGGGAAGAAGTACTCATAGTCGCCCATATCTGCCATCCAAAACCTTCCGCCAACGACAACGCTTCGGGTGCAGCGGCGGCCATGGAGGCAGTGGCGGTTTTAAACGAATTGATAAAACGCGGCAAGCTCCCCACTCCCCGCCTGGGGATAAGACTCCTTCTCGTGCCGGAGATGGGTGGAACCTTCGCTTATCTTGCATCGGAACCCGAAAAGGCCAGAGCTTTGGCCGGGATAAACCTCGATATGGTGGGAGAAAATCAGATGTTGTGCGGAAGCACGATGAAGGTAGAATATCCGCCACTTGCGGCTTGCTCCTTTGTTGGTACACTTTTAAAAGAAATCACTGCATTTTGCGCAAACGACGCCGGCATGACGGGTGAGCAGAAGGGCTTCCCTGGCTTGAGATGGGGTGTTTTTCCATATTCGGGAGGCAGCGACCATTACATACTATCCGACCCTTCCGTGGGAATCCCCACGCCAATGATAAATCAGTGGCCCGACAAATTCTATCACACGGACTATGACACGCCCGACAAAGTGGATAAAACTATGTTAAAAAGGGCCGCAGTCATCGCTGCCACATACGTGTATTTCCTCGCGACCATGGGTGAAAAGGAAGCGCTTTGGATTTTAGATATGGCATTGTGTGAAGCTAAAAAAGAACTTGTAGACTGCTACCAAGGTGTACTCCGTTCGGCTGAAAGAAACTTGTGCTATGATGATACGAAGGCCAGGCTTAAGTTTTTGACGGAGATGAAAAAGGCCGCATTTAGCTCCGTAACGTGCTTTGTGGACACGCCCCGCCTGAGGGAGGCCATCGGCGAAGCGGAAAAAGCCCTGGACGAAATATCGAGGGTGCTGTGCGGCCGCCTGTCAAAGGCCCGAGAAGTATACGGCTGGGCGGGTTGCGGAGATAATAAAAGAAGGGCGTCGGACGAATATATAAAATTGGTGAAAGAAGCCCAGGCCCTGGTGCCCCGGCGGGTCTTTCCGGGGCCGGTGGAACTTGTCCAGTACCTGGAGCAGATGGATGAGGAGACGCGGAAAGAATACTTCGAACTTTTTAAGAAAAACGAGAGAAAAAACACCGAATACCTTTTCTACTATGCCGACGGAAAATCAACTTTATACGAAATAGCTCGGAAAATCTACTGGGAGACGGGCGAGGAATCACTGGAATTCCTGTTAAAATATGCCAAAATCCTGGAAAAACTCGATCTTATCGAACTACTCCCTACAACGGGCAATAATCGATAAGGAGGAGGAAGCTCGTGAAAAGCAAAATATTTTTCGCTGATGCAAGGGTAAAAAGCTACGACTACAAATACAGCTTGGTTGCCAAATTTGAGCAGATTTTAAAGATAGTGGATTTCGGCTCTTTTATAGAAAAAGGCGATTACGTGGCGATAAAGACCCATTTCGGTTCTTACGGCGCCCACCGCATCGTAAGGCCCATTTTTTTGAGAAAAGTGGTGGAGAGGGTTAAAGAAGTTGGAGGCATGCCCTTCGTCACCGATACGGTGAGGATACCGGGGCTGGAATACCTGGAAGTTGCCAACATGGAAGGCATCAACCATCTCTCGGTGGGAGCACCCGTGGTTTTGGCTGATGGGATTTTTGGGCGGGACCAGATAAAGGTCAAAGCAGGTCCCATCCTGGGAGAGATAGGAGTAGCGTCGGCCATTTATTATGCCCCGGCCATGATAGTCGTATCCCACTGCAAGGGCCATATAGGCTCCGGCTTCGGGGGAGCTATCAAAAACCTCGCCATGGGATGCATAAGCTGCAAAGACCACCAAGGCAAGGCGGAAAGGGGTAGGATACACTTTTACGAAGGAAAGCACCTTGAATGGGTTGAAGTCCGGTGTACCCGCTGCGGTCAGTGCGTCCGCGTATGCCCGCACAAGGCTTTACAGCTCGTCGATGACAGCATAGTTATAGACAAGAGTATCTGCGTGAAGTGCGGAAGGTGCGCGCGGGTCTGCCCCGCAGAGGCAATGGTGGTGCCCATCGACGAAGTGACTTTCCAGAAAGGCCTTGCCGAGTCGGCGTATGCGGTCGTTTCCACTTTCGAAAAGGGAAGAATCCTTTACATAAACTTCATAACCGAGGTGCAGCCCGAATGCGACTGCATGCCAATGGCGGACACTCCCCTGGTACAGGACCAGGGCGTACTGGTGTCCCACGACATAGTGGCGATAGACCAGGCGTCGCTGGACTTGATAAATGGTGCGGACCCCCTTCCGGGGTCGAAAGCGGCAGATAAAAACGTAAAAAAAGGCGACAATATATTGAAAGCGGTAACAGGGAAAGACGCCCAGCTTCACATCGATGCTGCATTCGAGCTGGGTATGGGAAACAAGGAATACGAACTGATACCGGTGACCGAAAAAGAAGTTCCTGAAGAAGAGAAAAAAGACTAATATAAACCTTATTAAAATTCATTGATGCCGACGATTCCGTTATAGCGGTTTGATTCCTGAACATCTCCGTCAAAGCGGAGATGTTTTTTTTCGGCAATTTTTGTGGTATAGTGTTTTGTAGATTTATTTTAGGGCTAAAAATAAAGAAGGGTAAGGGTATGAACATCACAATAATAGCTGTGGGGAAAATTAAAGAAAGTTACTTGAGAGAAGGCATAAAGGAATATGAAAAAAGGCTAAAAGCTTACTGCACCTTGCGGATAATAGAAATCGATGAAGAAAGAGCACCAGAAACTCTAGTACCGGCGGAAAGGGAGAAGGTGCTGAAAAGGGAAGGGGAGCGAATTTTGGGTAAAATCCCCCGGCAAGGCTTTAAAATTGCTCTTTGCATTGAAGGAGAGAGATTTTCGTCAGAAGGGATGGCCGAGAAAGTTAAGGACCTCGCCCTTCGCGGCATTTCAGATATAACCTTCGTAATAGGCGGGTCGCTCGGCCTTTCCGATGAAGTTAAAAAAGCCTGCGACATGAGGCTTTCCTTTTCCGACTTTACCTTGCCCCACCAGCTAATGCGCCTGGTACTCCTGGAGCAAATTTACCGGTGGTTCAAAATAATCCGCGGAGAGCCGTATCATAAATAAAGGGGGAATGAAGGATGAAAGTTTACCGGACGGCATGCCCGCGGGATTGCCTGGACTGCTGCTCCATGCTGGCCTGCGTCGATGAAAAGGGAAGGCTCGTGAAGGTAATGGGAGACCCAGAACACCCTGTCACCCGGGGGTACCTTTGCCCCAAGGGGAATTCTTATGTGGAACTGGTATACCATCCCGACCGTCTCCGCTATCCAATGATGAAAAAAGGCGGGCGATTTTTAAGGGTTACGTGGGATGAGGCTCTGGACTTTGTAGCAAAAAGGATGGTGGAGGTTATCGAAAAATACGGTCCATTAGCCATTCTCCATTACCACTATAGCGGCTCGGAAGCGCTGACCAAACACATAGACACCAGGTTCTTCAATGCATTAGGCGGCATCACCGCCGTAAAAGGCGACCTTTGCTTCAGTGCAGGCCTGGCCGCGCAAATTTACGACTTCGGCGGCCTTTCGCAAAACAGCATCGAGGACCTGCCCAACGCCAGAGGCTGTGTGCTCTGGGGAAGAAATGTGAAATCCACCAATATCCACGCCATGTCCTTTATCGCCGAATGTAAAAAAAGGAGAGGCAGAATTGCCGTGGTAAATCCCCTCTCCACTGGCCTTGAGGATATGGCCGACCTGGTGGTAAGGCCAAAGCCCGGCACCGATGCTGCTCTTGCCTTAGGGGCTTGCAGATACCTGCTGGAAAGGGAAATGTTGGACCGAAATTTCATAGAAAGCTACACTTTTGGCTTTGACCGGTTCAAAGAAGTGCTTAAAGATTATCCTCTAGAAAAAGTTTCACAAATAACCGGAGTCAATGTTGAAGATATAGCAAGGCTTGCGCGGTTTTATGCTGAAAATAACCCCGTTACCACTCTCCTCGGCTTTGGACTTCAAAGATACCGAGGCGGCGGCAACGCCGTAAGGGCTATAGATGCCCTTGCAGCCCTGACGGGAAATATTGGAAAACCAGGAGCTGGAGTGTCGTACTGCAGCGACATCTTCTGGGAAGTAGGAAGCCATGTAAAGGGCATCTCCTCGGCGGGCAGGACCTTTAACGTTTGGAGCCTGGGTGAGGATATATTGAAGGCAGACCCGCCGATAAAAATGGCCTTTATTACCAACGCAAATCCGGTGGTCAATGCACCGGACAGCGCAAATGTTATAAATGCCTTGAAAAAAATAGAAACTGTTGTTGTGGTGGACCTTTTCATGACCGACACGGCAAAAGAAGCCGATGTTATTTTACCCTGTACCACCTTTTTCGAAGAGGAAAACATAAAGGTGAGTTCTTGGAGCCCGTGGATTTACTACTGTCCTAAGGTCATCGAACCTGTAGGTGAAGCAAGGTCTGACGAAGAAATTTTCATAGAGCTTGCAAAAAGACTAAAGTTAGAAGGGTTCCCCTGGAAAAGTCCGGAAGAATTTTTGAAATTTGCGGCAGAAGCTTTTAAAAAATTCGGCGTAAATCTTGAACGCCTGAGGGAAGAAGGACACATCAAAACTCCCTCTATACCGGATGTCGCCTGGCAGGACAAAAAATTCCGCACTCCTTCCGGCAGGTTCGAGTTTTACTCTCAAAGAGCCCTCTCAGAAGGTCAATCGCCAACGGCAGTTTACGTCGCCCCGGAAAGTGAAAAAGACCCCTATCCGTACCATCTAATAACCCCTCATTCCCGCCACCGCATACACTCTCAGTTCCAAAAAACGGAATATATAAAGAAGTTAAATCCCATTCCAAAAGTGTATATTAATTCTGAAGAAGGAGTAAGGCTCGGATTGAAAGAGGGGCAGGAAGTGGAAATCTACAATGATACGGGGAGTATAAAAGCCAGAGTTTATTTTGACCCGATGATGAGGAAGGATACCGTTAGCTTAGAATCGGGATGGAATGTGGAAAGCGGCGCTTGTCCTAACTTCCTTATACTTTCACGAGTTAGTGAAATGGGAGGCTGTGCGGCCCTTTATGATGTTAAGGTGGGCATAAAAGCTTAAGATGGTCCATTGAAAATTTTACCATTATATGTTATAATTTTTCTACAAAAATAAAAATGAGAGGATTGCAGAAATCGGGCTGCCGGAGGTGCTTTTATTTAAAAACAAATAAAAGCAAATTCATCCCCCTTCGGTAGCCCGAGTTTTTAGTAAGGAAAAACGATAAAAAGGAGTGAGCCAATATGGATTTAAAAGGTAAAAAAATAATGGTCCTTGCGGAGGAAGCCTTCGAAGATTTGGAACTTTGGTATCCAGTCCTGCGGTTAAAGGAGGAAGGTTGCGAGGTAACGATAGTGGGTACCGGAAGCAGCGATACGTACAGGGGCAAGCATGGAGTCCCGGTTAAGGTTGATAAAAACATCGGAGAAGTTTCGGCAGATGATTACGACGGTGTAGTCGTCCCCGGAGGATGGGCGCCGGATAAGTTGAGAAGGTATGAAGCGGTAAAAAAACTGGTCAGGCAGTTTGCCGAGCAAAAAAAGCTTCTGGCTACTATTTGCCACGGGCCGTGGGTCCTAATCTCAGCCGGTGTTGTGAAAGGCTATACGATGACTTGTGTTGAGGCTATAATCGATGATATCGTTAACGCCGGAGCCGTATATGTGGACCGAGAAGTGGTGGTAGACGGGAATATGATAACTTCAAGACGGCCGCAAGATCTGCCGGCCTTTATGAGAGAGATAATTAACTATCTGAAACAGCACTGAATAAAAGTCATCTAAGGATTTCCCATTTGACAAAAAATTTAATTAAGGAGAAGAGAACACAAAAGATAAAGATAAAAGGGGGCCTATCCATGTATAAAAACGTAAGTATCGAAGATGTGGCGGGGAAGTTGGTGGAGCAGCTGAAAAAAGGTGCTTTTCTGACCGTAAAAAGCGGCGACAGGGTGAATACCATGACGATTGCCTGGGGTACGCTGGGCTACATGTGGCAAAAGTATGTGTTCATGGCGATGGTGAGGCAATCCAGGTACACCTTTGAACTCATGGAAAATGCCGCAAGTTTTACCGTGAGCCTCCCTTTGAAAGGCCAACTGAAGGAGGCCTTGAGCTTTTGCGGCACCAAATCGGGAAGGGACGTAGACAAATTCGAGGAATGCGGTCTTTCCCTTTTGCCTGCTGAAAAGGTAGAGACGCCTGTCATTGATGGATGCGACCTTTATCTGGAATGCAAAATCATTTATAAGTCACCTATGCATCCCGAACAATTACACGAACAAACTAAGAGATTATTTTACGGCAACGATGACTACCATGTCCTTTATTTTGGGGAGATAGTGGCCGCTAGGATGAAGGAAGAAGCCTAGTGCCTTATCAGGATGATTCCAAGAATTACAAGCAAAGTGCCGAAAATTTTCTTAAGCGTTATGTTCTCGTGCAGGAAAAGGAAGGCGAGAATCAGCGTAAACAATGGAAAAGAAGAACTTACAGGGACAACCTTTGAGGCTTCGCTGTACTTCAGGGCGTAATAATAGGTCAGCTGTCCTAGTAGTGAAGCCATAATGCCTTCTGCTGCGATAAATATAAAAGACCTTGCATCTACTTGGAAGTTTTTAAAACTGCCCGAAAGCAGGCCTGCGGCGAGCAATATGATGCTTATCGTGAAAGAACGGAGCGACAACGCAAGAAAAGGCGGCAACTTTGTGAGACCCATCTTGCCGAGTATGGGTGCCGCTCCCCAGCACAAAGCTGTGAGAAAGGCAAATATAAAGGATTTCATGCCAATCCTCCTTTGTACTTAGTACTTAAAAATACGATCATGATGCCGGGAGTTTTGTGTAAATATTATATCATCAAAATCCCGGCTTTCAAAATTGCAAAACATGTAGTAAAATAGTAGTGAAAGCTGTGAAAATAACAAGGAGGGCAGGTTATGCTAACTCCACCCCAGGAGTCCGGGTCTTCCCTTAGATACAAAATATATCAGCATCTGAAGAACGCTATACTGAACGGTGTATACAAGCCCGGCGAAAGTCTTATAGAGATGAAGATAGCAAGGGAACTAGGCGTGAGCCGCACTCCGGTGAGGGAAGCCATAAGGCAGCTGGAGTTAGAGGGATTGGTTTCCAGTATCCCGAATAAGGGGGTAATAGTTGAGGGCGTCACGGAACAGGATGTGGAAGATATTTATACGATAAGAAAAATGATCGAAGGCCTTGCTGCTAGGTGGGCTGCGGAGAAGATAACCCCCGAACAGCTCAAAGAACTTAAAGATGTGGTAGACCTTATGGAATTCTACACGAAAAAAGGGGAAATAGACAAGGTATCGGAACTGGATACCCGATTCCACGATATCATATTCAGGGCATGCAAGAGCAGGCCCTTAGAATCTGTGCTCACCAATTTCCACCATTTCATTCAGAGGGCCCGGTTGGTTTCCATCAAAAGCGGCGGAAGGGCGCCGGTTTCATTGGAAGAGCACAAAGAGATATACAACGCCTTGGCCGCAAAGGACCCTGAAGCGGCGGAAAGGGCCATGATAAAGCACGTGGAAAAGGCAAGGAAAAATCTCCATCCGTATCTGGAGGGGCACAAATTGTACCGCAGCACGGAAAATCCTTGCTAGGGCAGCAAGGATTTTATTTTTTTTCGAGCAATTTCATCAAAACCGCTCGGTTGGAAACCGGAAACAGGGAAGAGAGTACGGCGCGTTCGGACGAAATATCGTCCACGGAAAGTTCCTGCAGGTTCCGCTCGAATATCTGAATCTTCTCCTTTATGGATTTGAGGTCAAAACCGCTGTCCTTCATCTGTTTTATCCTGATAAGTCTTAGAATGTCTCCATCCGTGTAACGCCTCTGGCCCCCGCTCGTACGAGCCGGACTTATAAGCCCCATGCTTTCGTAATATCTGATTTGCCGCGCAGATAGACCGGTTTTCTTTTCGACATCACCTATGGGATAAAGGCCCTTGCCTTCAGATGCCATCGTATCATCCCTCCCCTATTTTAATACTATTCTAACAAAAAACAATAGTATAGTCAATAATGGGAAAAACATGCAATGTTAAATATTTGCGGAGAAATTAAAAAAACCTTACATAAATTTGACGTAACTTTACATTTATGATATCATCCCGCTAGAAGTAAATACGGAGGAGGGGCTTTTTATGGCCAGGTTCACGAAAGAGGATATCATGAGAAAGGCCGAAGAACTCGATGTTAAGTTCATCCGCCTTCAATTCACCGATATCCTCGGAATAATTAAAAATGTCACCATAACGGTGGACCAACTGGAAGAAGCTCTGGACGGAAAAATCATGTTTGACGGTTCGTCGATCGAAGGCTTCACGAGAATTCAAGAGTCGGATATGTACCTGATGCCCGATTACGACACCTTTACCATCCTGCCGTGGAAACCCAGAAAAGGCGCCGAGGCAAGGCTCATGTGCGACGTTTACATGCCCGACGGCCAGCCTTTTATAGGTTGTCCCAGGACTATATTGAAGAAAGTTTGCGAAAGGGCCAGGAATATGGGATACGAGTTTTACGTGGGTCCAGAACCGGAGTTTTTCCTGTTCCAGCTGGATGAAAACGGACGACCCACTACAGTTACCAACGATAAGGGTAGCTATTTCGACCTTTCGCCGGTAGACCTGGGGGAAAACGCCAGGCGCGATATAGTACTGGCCCTGGAGGAAATGGGTTTTGAAGTGGAAGCTTCTCACCACGAAGTGGCGCCGGGACAGCATGAAATCGACTTTAAGTACGCTCCCGCCCTCAGAGCCGCCGACAACATAGTGACCTTTAAATTTGTGACAAAAGCCATAGCCATGGAGCACGGACTTTATGCCACCTTCATGCCCAAGCCCATCTTCGGTGAAAACGGCTCCGGAATGCACCTTCACATGTCGCTCTTCAAAGACGGGGTAAATGCATTTTACGATGAAAACGACGAGGAAACGGGACTTTCTCAGGTAGCCAAATATTTCATTGGCGGCATATTGCACCATGTAAAGGGCTTCACGGCTATTACCAACCCCACAGTAAATTCGTACAAAAGGTTGGTCCCGGGATATGAGGCGCCTGTATACATTTCGTGGTCTACGAAAAACAGAAGCGCCCTGATAAGGGTTCCTTCTTCGCGCGGAAACGGCAGCAGGATAGAATTAAGAAGTCCCGATCCCTCGGCAAATCCCTATCTTGCATTGGCCGTAATTCTTGCTGCAGGGCTTGACGGCATAGAAAACAAAATAGACCCGGGCCCCCAGACCTTCGACAACATTTACGAGATGACGCCGGCTGAAAGGTTGGCGGCAGGCATTGAAAGTCTGCCGGGTAGCCTGAAAGAGGCATTGGAGTACCTTTCCAAAGATGAGGTCATAAAACAGACGCTCGGCCCTCACGTCTACGAGCATTTCGTGAAGGCCAAGCTCATAGAGTGGGACACTTACAGGATGCAGGTCCATCAGTGGGAACTTGACCAGTATCTTGGCATATTTTAGCTTGACTGAGCCCTTAAAAAGGGCTTTTCTTTTTGTTAAAAAAATATCAATATAAAAAAATAGTATCAAAAATTAAACTTATTGACATTTTAAGAATGGGGAGTTAAAATAAAAAACGATGATATATCAGTAAAACATCGTAATAAAAAAAGGTGGGTTTTTAATAATAGTCGGGAGGAAAATATACATTGGCAAATAGGACAAATGACGCTAGAGAAGAAGTTAGGATCGAAACATTAAGTGATAAAGCATATCACATAATAAAGGAAAAGCTTCTTCATATGAAAAAAGGCAGCTATCTTAGCATTCGAAAGGTTGCCGAAGAAATTAATATGAGTTACACCCCTGTAAGAGAGGCTTTTTTAAGGCTTCATAAGGAAGGTTTTTTGGAGCTTGTTCCTAAAGTTGGTTTTTTTGCTAATGCAATAGGATTAGATGAAATACTTCAGATTTATGAAGCAAGAGAATGTATAGAAATATTCATTTTACAAAAAGTGTTTGATCAAATTGATGAGAGTCATATAAAGCAGATGAAGGAGTGCCTGGAAAAGCAAAGAAGGAGCTTTGAGGAGAAGCGAGTCCACGATTTCGTGAAAGCGGACCAGAAATTTCACGAGGTATTTATAGACTTATACAATAATAAGTATTTGTCAGGGTTATACAAGAATTTGAGGGAACAGTATTTTATATGTTCTAAAAATATAGCCGAGGGCATAAGTGATGCGGCAATAGTTGAACATATGGAGTTGCTGGATTGTATTGAAAGGAAAGATTTGGGGAAAGCGTTGGAAGTTTTAAGTAAGCATATAGAAAATTCAAAAGAACGCATAAAGGCAGGTTATATGAGAATTAAATAAATTTTTTCTCCGATGTGATATATCAGTGATATACCCTAGCTTGGAGGACAAAATCATGACTAAATTCATAGGGCACGGAATGCTGGAGATCTATTCAAAAGAGCTTCATATTGCTGGGGAAGAAAAGTTGAGCAATGTAGTAAGATTTCTCAATATACCTGAGAATCTACAAGAACATATAGTCTTTATAAAAGGCGGCAAAACGCTAAATGATGACGATTTAATAAAAGATGAGGATGAAGTCCATTTTTATATAGTTCCATTTGGCGGATAATTCTCTTTGCAATCTTATTTTAGGGGGTTGTCAAATTGGTTCATGTGATAAAAAATGTGAAAAAGCCCGAACGTGAAATAATAGAGGCCTTTAAAGATATTTCCTCGGCAACGGCTCACGAAGCTTCGGGCAAAAAAGGGGCGGTTTCATATCTGATAAAGCCTATAAGCAAGGGAATGAAGGTATGCGGTCCTGCGTTAACGGTCCAGTGCATGCCAGGCGACAATCTTATGCTGCACAAAGCTCTGGAAATCGCGACCGAAGGTGATGTTATTGTAGCTGTTACTAACGGTGCTTACGAATACGGCTATTGGGGAGGTCTCATGACCGTCTCAGCGATGGCGAGGAAAATAGGAGGACTTGTAATAGACGGATGCATTCGAGATTCTAGCGAAATAATCGAAATGGGATTTCCCGTATTCTGCAGGGGCTTTTCCATAAGAGGGACTTCTAAAAATTCACTGGGGTTGATAAATTATCCGATAGTTTTAGGAGGAGTTATTGTAGAGCCGGGAGACCTTATTTTGGGCGACGATGATGGTATTGTGGTAATAAAAAGAGAAGAGTGCGAAGAGGTGCTGAAAAAATCTAAAAAGAGGGTAGAGGACGAAGAAATCAAAAAACAAGCTCTGAGTACGGGTATATCTAGCGTGGAATACAACAAGCTGACCGAAGTTTTTGAAAGATTGGGATTAGTAGAAGAGTAGTTGCCATCTTATTTCTTGAAGGGAGAAATGGAGCGTATGAAAATTCCAGTTGAAACTCTAAAGAGTGCCGCATATGAGATACTGGTGGGGCTTGGGGAAAATCCAGAAAACGCAAGGACAGTATCCGAAATACTGGTAAGGGCAGATATGAGGGGCATATCGACGCATGGTACATACCTATTGAACGTGATTTCTATGCGCCGGGAAGGAGGACAGATAAATATACCGACCCATCCGGAAGTCGTTTTAGACAAAGAAGCTGTTGCGTTAGTTGACGGCAAAGATGGAATAGGAATGGTAGCAGCTAATTTGGCTTTGGAAATTGCCATGGAAAAAGCCGAAAAGTATGGTGTGGGTATGGTTTTGATAAGAAATGCAAATAACGTGGGATGTCTTGGATGCTACACGCAGCGTGCGGCGGAAAATGGTAAGATCGCAATAATGTCATCTAATGCGGCGCCTGCTATGGCTCCCTGGGGAGCGGCGGAAAAATTCCTTGGCACAAATCCTATAGCGATTTCCATTCCGGCCAAAACCGTGAATTTCACAGCGGACATGGCTACCAGTGTCGTAGCAAGGGGGAAAATTCGAGAGGCCCTAAGGAATGGCAAGACCATTCCGGATAATTGGGCGATGGATCCAGAAGGTAGACCTACCACCGATCCGGCCAAAGCTTTAGAGGGTTCGCTTATGCCGATTGGCGGTCCGAAGGGTTCTTCGCTAGCTATGGCTGTCGACATAATCTCGGGGGTCCTTGCGGGATCAGGATATGGCAATAAACTAAAATCCTTCCACGTGTTAGAAGGACCTACCGGGGTGGGCGCTTCTTGTATCGTAATAGATGTGTCTCATTTTATGGACGTGGAATCTTTTAAAGAAATGATGGAAAATTATTTCAATATGGTCAAGAATTTGAAAAAAGCAGAAGGTGTGGAAGAAATATTCATACCTGGCGAAATTGAGTATAGAAAAGAGAAAAAGAGCCTCAAGGAAGGCGTAGAAATTAGTGACAAGCTGGCCGGTTCTTTGAATGAACTCCTTAAAAAAGTGGGATCAAATTTGAGAATAATCGATGAAAATTAAGCAAAGGAGGTTTAGAGGTTGAAAAGAATAATAAGGGTAAACACTAGGACTGGTGAAATTACAGAAAAGGCTCCCACAGAACAAGAGCTAAGATGGGGCGGCAGGCACTTTATCGCAAAGACGCTGCTCAACGAAGTGCCTCCCACCTGCGAGCCGTTGGGCAGATATAATAAGCTCATCATATCTCTTGGGTTATTTGCAGATACCAACCTGAGCACAGCGGGCAGACTTTCAATAGGAGGAAAGAGCCCCCTGACTGGAGGAGTAAAAGAGTGTAACGTCGGAGGAAATGCGGGAAAAAGATTGGCAAGGATAGGAGTAAAGGCAATAATCCTGGAAGATATTCCCCAAGAGCCTAAGACTAGAATACTATTTGTAAGTGCCGATGAGGCAAAGCTTATTGATGCTCCTCATCTGAAAGGTAAGCTGGTTGACGAGACTTTTGAGATTTTGAGAAAAGAGTTTGGGGAAAGAAGTGGATTAATTTGCATAGGGCCTGCTGGAGAAATGAAGTTGTATGCTGCAGGAATAGCCTTGAGCGATGACCGGGGAGAGCAGGTAAGGTACGCGGCCCGCGGCGGATTAGGGGCTGTGATGGGATCGAAGGGCATAAAGGCGATAGTAATAGATGATTCAAAACAGGTAGAACCTGATTATTACGATCCGGAACTATTGAACACTGCGGTAAAAGAGGTATTTAGGATACTGCAGGAAGATCCGAAAAGCCAAAACCGCCGCAAGTATGGCACCCTAGATATATTGGAAATGGCCAATAATTTGGGTTTGTTACCTACAAGGAACTTCAGCTCCGGACAATTTGAATTTGCAGGAAATATGACGGGACCCCGCGTGGCGGAACTTATAAAGGAAAGAGGAGGATGCGGCAAATCGGGTACCCCGTGTGTTCCGGGATGCACAATTATGTGCAGCAACGTATTCCCGGACAAGGAAGGGAAGAAGATAGTGGCTTCATTGCAGTACGAGAGCGTAGTACTTCTCGGGCCTAACTGCGGCATTGGCGATATCGATGACATTGCTGAATTGAATCATTTGTGCAATCAGGTAGGAGTTGATACCATCGAGTGCGGTGCCGCTATAGGCGTGGCGATGGAAGCGGGGGTCTTGAAGTTCGGGGATGCAGAAGGAGCTAAAGACATAGTGCGGCAAATCGGAGAAGGAACCTATTTGGGAAGGATAATTGGAAACGGAGCTGCATTTACCGGTCAGGCATTCGGAGTAAGGAGGGTGCCGGTGGTCAAGGGTCAAGCAATGCCTGCATACGACCCGAGAGGTCTAAAGGGTAACGGAGTGCTTTACGCCACTTCAACAATGGGAGCCGACCACACCGCCGGAAATGCCTTTGAGACGGTAAGGACACATAACCCCCTTGCAAGAGAGGGGCAAGTCCAAATATCCAGACAGCTGCAGATTAGAGCCGCTCTAATAGATTCATTGGGAGTGTGCCTGTTTGTAAGACCTGCATTTATTAAGAAGAAAGAATTGCTGAGCATGCTTTGCAAGGGAAGATACGGTTGGGATATGAGTTTTGAAGAGATAAAACGAATGGGCGTTGATGTCCTCGAGACGGAAAGAAAGTTTAACGAGCTCGCGGGTGTTTCTGAAAAAGTTAAGAGGATGCCGGAATTTATGAGAGAGGAACCGTTGCCACCTAACAATGAGGTGTTTGACATACCACAGGAAGAGCTAGAAAGCATTTGGGAAATCGAGATGGATCCGGAAACCTTTTAATTAAAAATCGATATATTTGCAAAAAAAATTTTAGAAAGGAGAATAAAAGATGGCTGAAGTAAAAGTGGTAAATATTAAGGATGTCGAAGGAGAGTACAGGGAACCTGCAAGAAAGTCGTGGATTTTAGTTTCGGAAAAGACGGTAGGGGCTAAGAATCTTGCAGTGGGAATAAACGAGACCTATGTAGGGAGTATGGTTCCTGAACACAAGCATGAGAAAGAAGAAGAAGTCATGTACTTCTTCCAGGGCAGAGGTAAATTTATTACAAAGGACAGAGAAATCCCTATTGAACCCGGTGTTTGCATCTACAATCCTCCAGGAGAATATCACTCGATCGTCAATACCGGAGATGAACCTTTGAAGTTTATCTGGATTTATTCGCCGCAGCTGGAAAGCCACAGGAAATAGAATTTTTAATGTATAAACTGAAAACAGCCGGTGGGTAGATATAATGAAACTACCCACCGGTACAGAAAATAGCTGGAGGTTTTTGGGACATGAAAATAATAAAATGGCTGAATGATCATTTTGAGGAATATGTATTAAGCATATTACTTGCCCTTATTGCCTGCGTAATGATGCTTCAAGTGATAATGAGGTATGTGTTTAATTCCTCGTTGTCCTGGGCAGAAGAGCTTTCACGCTACGCTTTCATATGGTCAGCTTTTTTGAGCATAGGGTACACGATCAAGGAAAAAACGATTCTAAAAGTGGATACATTCATTGGTATACTGCCGAAAACATTGAAGAAAATTGCAAGAATATTGGTAGTTTGCGTTAATATAGCATTTTTTGTATTTCTCTTTATTAACTCTATTCCGGTTGTAGAAAAAATAATGCTAAGCAAACAGATTAGTCCGGCAATGGGTGTTCCAATGTATACCATTTACGGTGCGACAGTAGTGGGGTTTCTTCTTGCTGCTATAAGATCGCTCCAAGATGCAATAAAGGTAGTTAGAGAATTTTCGGAAAAATAGCTTCATTTTTGATATTGTAAATATGGAGGTAAAGCAAATGGCTATTCAAATGTTTGGCATATTGATAATCGGGCTTTTACTGAGTATCCCGATAGCGATATCGCTAGGTTTGGCAACCATTTATCCAGGGCTTTTAAATCCTCATTTTGCCGGAAATATACAATTTGTAATTCGAAATATGGTAAGTGCGTTAGATAGCACTCCCATACTTGCTATTCCAATGTTTATACTCTCTGGAGACATCATGACGAAGGGGAAAATCTCCGAAAAATTATTCAATTTCTTTGCATATTTCGTGGGTAATAAAACTGCGGGAATGCCAATTGCCGCTATTATAACTGCATTGTTTTACGGGGCGATTTCAGGTTCTGGCGTGGCTACGACTGCGGCGGTAGGAGGAATGGCAATACCGTTTTTGGTGTCGTTAGGCTACGATAAGGTTTACAGTGCTGCGATGATTGCAACTGCTGGAGGTTTAGGGGTCATAATCCCTCCGAGCATTCCATTCGTAACGTATGGTGTGGTGACGGGAGTTTCCATAGGTAGTTTGTTTATTGCAGGAATCTTCCCCGGAATTTTAATAGGACTTTCTCTAATGGTCTACGCCTACATTTATGCCAAAAGATATGGTGAAGACAAAGAAAAAATCCTAGATAGGTATAATTCATTGAGGCAGAAAGGCTTTTTCAAACTCTTTAGGGAAAGTTTCTGGGCTTTGCTGACACCAGTGATCATACTCGGAGGCATATACAGTGGTGTTGTAACTCCTACAGAAGCAGCGGTAATCTCGGTATTTTACTCGATTTTAGTATGCCTGTTTATATATAAGACATTAAAACTCGGAGATATTTTGAACATTCTAAGGAATTCTGTTAAATCTTATGCACCAATTGTAGTTTTACTCTCTCTAGCTATAGTATTCGGCCGAGTTTTAGCATTGTTACAGGCTCCGGTTCTCCTGAGAGATTTTATCGTCGCGAATTTCGGAAACAACTGGATAATGTTCCTGCTGGTATTAAACATAATATTGCTCATCTTAGGTATGTTTATGGATGTAGGACCAGCAATAGCAATACTTGCTCCCATGCTATTGCCGTCGGCTGTGGCAATGGGTATTAATCCGATTCATTTGGGTGTAATAATGGTGTGCAATCTTGCAGTAGGAATGGTTACACCGCCTTTTGGAGTAAATCTATTTGTGGCTGCACCTATGATAAAAGAAGAGGTAATGAAGATAGGCTTGAAGGCAATACCGTTTATAATTTCCTTTATAATTGCGCTTTTCATAATAACTTACGTTCCTTCGATCAGCCTTGTGCTTCTTCAAAAATAATATTTGGCAAAAAATTTTGAAATTAGGAGGTGATAGGGAAAATAAAATCAAAATTAAAAATTTATAGAATTCGTTCTGTTGAAAAAATATGGCAAGGGGGTTTGTTGCTGTGAAAAAAGTAAAAACTATCTCATTAATCCTTGTGGTATTGATATTGGCGATGAGCCTAACCGCCTGCGGAGGGGCAAAGAAGGGATCATCTTCACAATCCCAACAGAGCAGTTCTGAACCCGAGTATACTTTGCAGCTGGCAGGTGCTTATCCATCTACGGGAGAAACGCCGAGGGCTAAAGCAAGTGCAATGATAAAAGATTTAATCGAGAAAAAGTCCAATGGAAAGATTAAGGTTGAACTATACTTGGACAGCCAGCTTGGCGGAGATAGGGAGACATTAGAAAGCTGTCAGGCGGGAAACATCGCGATGGTATCCCTGACCACAGCTCCTGCGGTTAACTTTGTCCCGAAACTTGCAGTGTTTGACATACCGATGCTTTTTGATAACCTTGACATTGCAAAGAAAGTTCTTTCCGGAGAGTTCAAAGAAAAATTGGCTCAAGAGTACGAAAAAGCTGGATTTAAACTGCTGTTGATGGTCCCGATAAGCTACCGTGAAATGACGGCCAATAAAGCGATAAACAATATCAACGATTTTAAGGGAATAAAGATAAGGACTATGGAAAACAAGTACCACATGGAATTCTGGAAGAATTTAGGTGCAAATCCCACGCCGCTTAACTTCAGCGAGCTTTATGTAGCATTGCAACAGGGGACTGTAGATGCTCAGGAAAACCCGTACGACATTTTGCTGGCAAATAAATTCTATGAGGTCCAAAAATATATAAATCATACCCACCACATTGCTTTCGTTCACACCGTTGTGATGAACAAGAATCTATACGACAGCATGCCCGATGATTACAAGAAGATAATCGATGAGAGCATGAATGAAGTTAGTGAGTTCCTGTTTAATGAGTCAAAAGCTCAAAATGAAAAAATGCTGTCCGAGCTTAAAAATAAGGGAATGCAGGTTGTCGAGCTATCTGAAGACGTGAAGGCGAAAATGAAAGAGGCGGCAGAAAAGGTAGCCGAGATGGTTAAGAAGGATATAGGTAGCGATTTTGTCGATGAACTTTATAAAGCAATAGAAGAAGCAAAGAAGTAATTTTACTGTGAATATTGCGGGGCTTGAAATTCCTTTAGGAGGAAGTCAAGCCCCGCGAACTTGGAGAATGCTGATAAATATAAATTATATAAGGCGTTAGGAGGATAATTATGAAAGCCTTGGTTTATATGGGTCCGTATGACATTAGGTATATGGACGTTGAGACCCCCGAGCCAAAAGAAAATGAAGTTTTGATAAAGGTGAAAGCCGTATCCATATGCGGTTCAGACCTCACAGGATACAAGGGCGAATCCACAATGCGAGTGCCACCGCTTATCATGGGCCATGAATTTTCTGGGGAAATTGCTAAATTGGGCGAGAAAGTAGAAGGCCTTAAGGTAGGAGACAGGGTTATAGTTGAAACTAATCTTTATTGCGGCTATTGTGCTGACTGCAAGGCGGGCTTCAGCAATGTTTGCGATAACAGGAAGATAATAGGGACCACTATGAAAGCCGGTTCTTACAACGGCGCTATGGCCGAATACGTGGTGGCTCCTGCTGAGAAAGTGATGCTTCTACCGGACAACGTATCATTTAACGCAGCTGCTCTTACCGAACCCCTTGCCATATCGCTTCGGGCAACGAAGCACGCCGGTGACTTGAATGATAAAATAGTTGCGGTATACGGCGCGGGGCCGATAGGACTCCTTACAATTCAGTGTGTGAAGTTTTTCGGGGCAAGAAGGATTATTGCGATGGACATAATTAAGGACAGGCTAGAAATGGCTAAAAAATGCGGGGCTACGGACGTGATTGATTCAAAAGAAGAAATGATTAAGTTCGCTCGGGAAGTGACTGAAGGGGTAGGCGTAGATGTGGTATTTGATGCCGTTGGAGTAACCGATACTGTAAACGGCAGCGTTGAAATCGTCAGGAATGGTGGAAAGGTGGTATGGATAGGGCTAGGCGCAGCGAAAGTTGAATTTGATTACAAAAAGGCTGTTTGTAAGGAAATAACCTTCTACAGCAGCTACATGTACACTACGGAGATGCGAGAAGGCCTGGAAATGATTAAAACAGGCAGGATGAACGTGGAGCAGATAATCACAGGTATCTATCACATGAGCGAAGGACCGAGAATTTTTGAAGAACTTGCATCAAGGAAATCAAAAGACGTAAAAGTGATACTATACAACGACTAAGGGTAAAAATTTTCTTCTTAACTGATATATCATTAAAACATCAAAAATGGCAATAAACAAAACAAAAATAAAGGGGAGGAGTTATAAATGGGAGAATGGAAATTTCCTAACGAAGGCTGCCTTGAAAAGCCAAACAAAATGTACTACCACACGATGACAAAAAAGGATGTTGAGGAAAGACTTAAGGTCAACGATATCATCATAATACCGGTGGGCTCAACAGAAAATCATGGAAATGCGGGTCCGATGGGAGAAGATACTTTTATCGTTACGAGAATTGCAGAAATGGTTGCCGCAAAAGCAGGTTGTACCATCGCATCTCCGCTTTGGTACGGTTCACATCCCTTCCACCACATTGGGCAACCTGGGACGGTGCCGCTTCCCGATGATGTGTTCGCGGCGATGATAAGAGCAATAATTTCCGGGTACTGGAATACAGGGTTCAGGAAGCAGATCTTCATAAGTATGCACGGGCAGGAGTATATAATTCCTTCTGCAATACAGGAATGGGCCAAAAAATATCAAGTTCCGGCATTGATACTTTTCGTAGATCTGCCGAGAGTCATGGGGCAGACTTTGATGGACAAAGAGCATGGAGGCCCATTTGACACGCCCTTCCAGCATGCTGATGAGGCGGAAACGTCGATTTCCCTGGCACTTTTCCCAGAATTCTGCGATATGGAAAATGCAGAGGACACTGAAGTGAAAGGTTACCTGCCTCCGGGACACGTAGACAGGGGCGGAGACATATACGGGTACCCAATTCCTGGACACTGCCAGGTGGGCAATGTGGGAATAGAATGTATAACCGCTCCCGAGGGCGTTCTAGGCAAAGCCACAAAGGCTAATGCCGAAAAGGCAAGGGCTTGTATCGAAAGGGCTTGCGATTATCTGTTGAAGCTTCACAATGACATATTAAGCATATTCCCGCCGGGCAAACTGCCTGATGCCAGCAGGATTACCCAAAGAGACCCGAAAGAAATAGAAGCCCTCTTGAAAGGCCCAACCAAGGGAGGAAAGCACATCTACACCATAGCTTGGCCGTCGTAAGTTAAGTGTAGAGGGGAAAGTATCACAATAAAAAAGGGGACGAGGGCAGAAATTTTTGCCCGCGTCCCTATATAAAAAATTGGAGGTGATAAAAAATGGAAATGATGAAGGCCGTGGTTTTTTACGGCCCTGGCGATATGAGATATGAAGATGTTCCAAAGCCCGTTCCTAAGGAAGGAGAGGTTTTGATAAAGGTTAAGTATGCTTCCATATGCGGGTCGGATATAGAAGAGTATAAGATAGGGTCAGACAGGGCAAGACCTCCGCTTATCTTCGGCCACGAGTTCTCTGGAGAGGTTGTTGAAGTAGGACCGGGAGTTTCAAAGGAAAGAATCGGACAGCGGGTGAGCGTAAACCCAATACTGTACTGCGGGAAATGCTATTACTGCAAAAAGGGATTGATAAATCTATGCAATAACAGGAGAAGCGTTGGAAGGACTTTAGGGATAGAAAGGAAAAGGTGTGACGGTGGATTTGCCGAGTACGTTTGCCTTCCTGAGTTTTCGTTAGTTCCGCTGAAAGAAGGGGTAACTTATGAGGAAGGTGCGCTGCTAGAGCCACTCGCGGTGTGTTACTGTGCTGCAAAAGAGGGGAATTTTGAAAAAGGAGAAAATGTTTTGGTTATAGGCACGGGTCCGATAGGACTGATGATAATACAGTATTTAAAAATACTGGGTTCTGGTAAAATTGCGGCGACAGATGTAGTTGATTTCAGGCTAGATGCTGCAAAAAAGTGCGGGGCTGATTACACGATAAATGTGAAAAACGAATCTCTCGAAAAAGCTCTTGAGTTGACAGATAACGTTGGTTTTGACAGGGTAATAGTTACGGCAGGCGCTCCAAGTGTCATAAATGACTCGATAAAGCTTGGGAGGAACGGCGGAGGAATAGTGCTGGTCTCCTTAATAAGAGAAAATGTAGAAATTAATCCAACAGACATAGTAGGGCGGAAACTTTCAATATACGGCAGTTATATGTTTACTAATGAAATGAATGAAGTGATGGATTTCATTGTTGAGAAAAAGTTGGATGTCAATAATATTATTTCATCGGTGCATCCTCTTTCGGAGACCCCTGAATTATTTAAAATGCTCGCATCCGGGAACAATCGCGAAATAAAGGTTTTGCTAAAAGCAGATTGATTTAAATTTGAAACAAGAGGTGGTCATTTATGAAAATGAAGTTATCTTGTTTTGGGAAAATAAAAGATATTGATGACATAGCTAGGGCTGGTTATGATTGTGCGGAATTGCAAATTAGAGAAATTATGGAATTAAGTGAAGATGAGTACAAAGAAGCACTGAAAAAGGTAAGGGATTCGGGAATTACGTGCGAAGTTTTTGATAATCCCATTCCCTTGACGGTATCCATAACTTCGCCCGATTTTGATATGAATTATTGGACGGAATACCTGAAAAAGGGCGCGTATAGGACAGCGGAAATGGGAGCTCGCTATTACGTGTTCGGCAATGGAAAATCCCGCAGCCTGCCTACGGAAGGTGACGTCAAAGGGGCCTATGAAAAGCTAATGACATTTTTGAATATCCTGTGCGATATAACTGCAGAGTACAACATAACTGTGCTTTTAGAACCCTTGGCTAATAGCATCACGAATTTTATAAATACGATTCCTGAAGCGGTGGAGTTCATCGAGAAATTTGGAAGGTACAATTTGAAAACCATGTGCGATTTTAGGTATCTTCCGGCAATGAACAGGGATGTGGAGGATATAGCAAACTACGAAAAATACATAAAGCACATTCATGTAGACAATCCCCTTTCGAACTTCCCAGAAAGATTCGTCCCCAGCCTGGATGATGGGTATGACTACACCCCCCTCATAAATGTTCTCAAGAAAATTTGCTACAAAGAAATCATCTCCATAGAAGCTAGCGTGTTTAAAGACTTTAAAGAAGACATAAAGAGAGGAATAGAATTTTTCAAGCATTTCGGCATAGAGCCTTACAGAAATTAGAGAAGTTGAGCAAATATTTTATCCTTGTAATTGCTTTACTTTAGAAAACCGAGGGGATAGAACAATTACGCTAGGGCCGAGAATGTTATTAGTGAAAACAAATGTCACGTTCACTTTGTTCTCAACTTTGTTGGGTCTATCCCCTCTTTGCTGTACTTTTAAGTATACAGTATGCTTATGATAATGCTCAGGCTTTATTATAATTGAATCCCTATAAAGTAAGTTTTGCGCCTAATATAAGGAACTGGGTATCTAAGAGGCCTTTTATTCTGCATAAAAGTTGCTCACTTATATAACTAACTAAATTCATGAATTTAATAAAGGCTGATACAAAAATTGGAAAGTAGAATTGCCCAATAAACATCAATTCAGATCCATAATATTAGGATAAAAGGGTGAAAGGCATGGAAACGATGGAACAAAAGCTTGAAATACTGAGGCAAAAGAGGGAAGAGGTAAGGCTGGGCGGCGGAGAAAAGAGGATAAAAAAGCAGCACGAAAGCGGAAAGCTCACAGCCCGGGAAAGGATAGAAAAGCTGCTCGACGAAGGGAGCTTCGTGGAAATCGACGCCTTTGTAGAACACCGCTGCATAGACTTCGACATGGCAGACACAAAAGCACCAGGCGAAGGCGTGGTCACAGGCTACGGCACCATAAACGGCAGATTAGTTTTCGTCTTTGCTCAGGACTTCACAGTAATAGGCGGGTCCTTAGGCGAAATGCACGCCGCAAAAATATGCAAGATCATGGACATGGCCATGAAGATGGGAGCCCCAATAATAGGCCTGAACGATTCCGGCGGAGCGAGGATTCAGGAAGGCGTAGATGCGTTAAAAGGTTACGGTGAAATATTCTTCAGGAACACGTTAGCCTCGGGAGTCATACCACAGATATCGGTAATATTGGGCCCATGCGCCGGTGGCGCCGTATACTCACCGGCCCTCACCGACTTCATCTTCATGGTAGACGGCATAAGCAAGATGTTCATAACCGGGCCGCAGGTAATTAAGGCGGTGACCGGCGAAGAGGTGAGCCCTGAAGAACTAGGAGGCGGCCTTGCTCACAACCAAAAAAGCGGAGTGGCCCATTTTCTGGCATCAAGCGAAGAAGAATGCATAGAGAGCATAAAAAAGCTTCTATCCTACATACCGTCCAACAACCTGGAGGACCCGCCCTACGTAGAACCGAGCGATGAAGCATACAAGATCATTGAAGAACTGAACACACTGATACCGACTGACCCTAACAAACCCTACGATATGAAAGAGCTGATAAAAAAAGTAGTTGATGACGGTGACTTCTTCGAAGTGCAGCCGCACTATGCGCAAAACATGATAACCGGCTTTGCCAGGCTCAACGGCAGGAGTGTGGGCATACTTGCCAACCAACCCAAAGTTCTAGCGGGCTGCCTAGACATAAACGCCTCCGACAAAGCGGCAAGGTTTGTGCGCTTCTGCGACGCCTTCAACATCCCATTGATAACCTTCACCGATACCCCTGGGTATCTGCCCGGAGTAGCCCAGGAACACGGCGGCATAATAAGGCACGGCGCAAAACTACTATACGCCTACTCTGAAGCCACCGTACCGAAGATAACAGTAATAGTTAGAAAGGCTTACGGCGGGGCGTATATAGCTATGTGCTCGAGGCACCTTGGAGCCGACCAGGTATTCGCATTCCCAACAGCCGAAATAGCCGTAATGGGGCCCGAAGGAGCGGCCAACATAATATTCAAAAAAGAGATAGAAGAATCGGCGGACCCCATAGCTACGAGGAAGGAAAAGATAGAAGAATACCGGGACAAATTCGCAAACCCCTATCAGGCGGCCAAGAGAGGATACGTTGACGACGTAATAGAGCCCTCAACCACCAGGATAAGGCTGATAAGCGCCCTTGAGATGCTGGCGAGCAAGAGGGAGAAGCGCCCGGCCAAGAAACACGGCAACATGCCCGTCTAAAGAGGGAAGGTGTATAAAATATGAACGACGTTACGAACGCCCTAGCAGAATCCCTAAAAACCGGCCTGTTGGGCATGGGAATAACCCTGATATCGCTATACATTCTATCATTGCTCCTTGACCTCATGAAGGTAATATTCTACAAGAAAGAAAAAGAAGAAAATAAAGTAGGCAAAAACGAACAAGAAGTAGCGAACAATTTCGATATAAGAGAAAAAGCTGTACTTGAAGAAAAAGAAGAATCCGAAGCGGTAGAAGAAGGCGAAGAACAACTGGTAGCAGTAATAACTGCAGCCCTTGCGGCATACCTTGGAAAATCTGCCGACCAGATAAAAATAGGATTTATCAGGCGGATTCACGAAAGGACCTCTGCCTGGGGCATGGAATCAAGATTCAATCCAATGGAGTAATCCAATTGAGTAATTTCTACCGCCGATAAAAAATAAAATAATCAAAAACAGAAAGGAGATTTACCTATGAAAAAATATAGAATCACAGTAAATGGAAAAACTTACGAAGTCGAAGTGGAAGAAATAACAGCACCTGCCCCTGCGCCAAAAAAGGAAACACCTTCTGTTTCCACTATTGAAGCACCAAAGGCTAAAGCAGAGCCTGCTCCCACACCTGCAGCCACACCCAAAAAAGCAACGCCAGCGGGTAAACTCACCATAAACGCCCCAATGCCCGGAACGATCCTCTCCATAAAAGCAAAACCAGGTAGTGCCGTCAAAAAAGGCCAGGTAATAATGATCCTTGAAGCCATGAAGATGGAAAACGAAATCCTCGCGCCGCAGGACGGTAAGATATTATCGATAGAAGTGACGGAAGGCAGTTCGGTAAACACTGGAGACATTCTTGCGGTAATGGAATAAAGAAGATGCGGGGAGGAGAACGGAATTGGTGCAGAGTATAATAAACTTTCTAAAAAGCACTGGATACTTCAACGTCACCCCCCAGCAGCTTGTCATGCTGCTCATAGCCTTCACGCTGATGTATCTTGCGATAGTAAAAAAATACGAGCCTCTGCTTTTGGTCCCCATAAGCTTCGGTATGATGCTGGCCAACATACCGGTAGCTGGCCTCATGGAACCCGGAGGATTTCTATACTGGATATACCAGGGGGTGAAACTCGGCGTATTTCCGCCCCTCATATTCCTGGGGGTGGGCGCTATGACCGACTTCGGCCCTTTAATAGCATACCCCAAGAGCCTTCTTCTAGGTGCGGCAGCACAACTTGGCATATTCATCACCTTTCTCGGCGCAACCCTTTTGGGATTTAACGTAAAAGAAGCCGCATCCATAGGCATAATAGGAGGAGCCGACGGTCCTACCGCGATTTTCCTGACGAGCAAACTGGCGCCGCACCTATTGGGTGCGGTAGCAGTAGCGGCCTATTCATACATGGCCTTGGTACCTGTAATCCAGCCCCCGATAATGCGCCTTCTCACCACCAAAAAAGAGCGGACTGTAGTAATGGAACAACTAAGGCCCGTATCGAAGACAGAAAAGATAATATTTCCGATAATAGTAACAGTGCTGGCAAGCTTTTTGGTGCCGCCGGCAACGGCTCTGATCGGATGTCTGATGCTTGGGAATCTTTTTAGGGAATGCGGTGTGGTGGATCGGCTGTCGAAGACAGCCCAGAACGAACTGATAAATATTGTGACGATATTCATAGGTTTAACTGTAGGAGCGACAGCAAGCGCGGAAAACTTTTTAAGGATTGAGACGATAGAAATATTAATATTGGGGATGGTTGCATTTGCGGGCGGTACTGCTGGCGGGGTGCTATTTGGCAAGCTGATGTATGTATTGAGCGGAGGTAAGGTAAACCCGCTGATAGGGTCTGCAGGAGTATCAGCTGTTCCTATGGCTGCACGGGTATCACAAAAAGTAGCACAGGAAGAGATGCCCGGCAACTTCATCCTCATGCACGCAATGGGGCCTAATGTAGCCGGCGTCATAGGTTCTGCAATAGTTGCAGGTGTGCTTTTATCGTTATACAGTGGATAATACCAACTACTTATCACAACAAGGGCTTATACATATCGCCTTTCAAGGGGTCTATGCGATACTCTTCCAGGAGTTCTGCAATGCATCCGGCTAGCAGTTTTATCCCTTCTTCGAGCTTTTCGGAAGGAATTTGTGCAATGCTGAGCCTGAAGCTCGTTGTCGGACGGCGGTCGGGATAGAAAAAGTCTCCCGGTGTAATCAGAATCCCGTTTTTTATGGCCTTGCCGTAAAGGTTCATGGAATAGCATCCGTCGGGGAGTGTTATCCAAAAGAAAAGCCCTCCTGAGGGCTTTGACCAATATACCCCGGCGGGAAAATGCTTTTTCATGGCCTTTAATGCAATATTCCACCTTTCGCGGAAAATTTCCCGCATTTTATCGGCGTGGTCGTAAAAGGAACCGTCCTTCAGCATGACATCGAGGGCCCTCTGGGCAAGCTCCGATGATGTTATATCGGAAAAATACTTCACTTCTTGCAATTTCTTTGAAAAAGGCTCCGGCGCGACTATGAAGCCCAGCCTCAATCCAGGCATGAAAAGCTTGGAAAAGCCCTTAATGTAAAAGACCCTGCCCTCGGCGTCCAGGTTCTTTAAAGGTAACGGCCTTTCTTCGTAGTAAAGGTCGTTCATGTGGTCGTCTTCTATAATTAAAAAGTCGTACTTTCGAGAAAGGGCTAAAAGCTCTTTCTTTTTTTGTTCCGAATAAGAATACCCCGTGGGGTTCTGAAAGTTGGGCATAGTGTAGAAAATTTTTGGAGGTTTGAGGCGGAGCCTTGCAACCAGCTCATCCATGTCCGGGCCGTCCTGGGTTAGAGGGATTTCCACAATCCTTGCCCCCCTGGATTTAAAAGCATCGATGGCGCCAGGGTAAGTAGGAGATTCGACAAACACTACGTCGCCGAAATCTAAAAGAGCTTTTGAAATAATATCGATCCCTTGTTGGGCACCTGAAACGACGTGAATTAAGTGCACGGGTACCTCTATGGCATATTCCTTGGCAAGGTATTTTCCCAAGGAATGCCTAAAAGGTAGATATCCTTGGCTTTCGCTATAGGAAAAGGCATAGCCTCCATCGCGGTCAAGTACCTTGTTTATAGCTCTTTTAAAATCTTCCACCGGGAAATATTCAGGAGGAATAAAGGCGCCGGCGAAGTCATAAGGTACCTGATGGACTGAAGATCTTTCTTCGGAAATGTCTTCTCTCATCTCTCCTTCGTTTATTGATTTTACCGCCGACCTTACGTAAGTGCCGCTGCCAACGCGGGAAACGACGTATCCCTCGCGCTCGAGAAGACGATAAGCATTTACTACGGTGACTGTATTGACTTTGAGCAGGGATGACAGCTTTCTTATGGTAGGAAGCTTTTCCCCGGGGGATAGCTTTTTTTCCTCTATCAGCCTTACAATGCCTTCATATAACTGGATGTACAGCGGCTTATCGGAGCCGCGATCCAGATGTATCGATACAAAATGGTCCATTTTAATATCACCACCGCATTGTAGCAAAAATGTATTGACAAACAATGTTCTAAAATAAGATAATATGTACGTACAGTTATTAAAACAACAATTGTTTCGATACAAAATTATACCACAAAAGTTTATTTAAAAAAATCATTGCAAAAATTTTTTTACCTAAGATGATGGGGGGAGAATGTGACATGGAAGGAAAGAGCATGATGGACACGAATGCACATCCCGACCGCTACAGTCTAAACAAAAACCTGGCCGAGATGGTGAAGGGCGGAGTGATAATGGACGTGACCACTCCAGAACAGGCCAGAATCGCGGAGGAAGCCGGTGCAGTAGCGGTTATGGCCTTGGAGAGGGTACCTGCTGACATCAGAAAGCATGGCGGCGTTGCGCGCATGTCGGACCCGAAAATAATAAAAGCCATAAAGCAGGCGGTAAGCATACCGGTAATGGCCAAATGCAGGATAGGCCACTTCGTGGAGGCACAAATCCTTGAAGCGATAGGGGTGGACTTCATCGACGAAAGCGAGGTTCTGACGCCAGCCGATGAGTTTTGCCACATAGACAAGAAGAAATTTAAAGTGCCCTTCGTTTGCGGTGCTCGAGACTTGGGCGAGGCCCTGCGCAGGATTGCCGAAGGAGCGGCCATGATAAGGACCAAGGGTGAAGCGGGTACGGGCAACGTGGTGGAGGCAGTGAGGCACATCAGGACGATCAACGCCCAGATTCGAAAGCTACAGAATATGCCGAGGGAGGAACTTATCACAGCAGCTAAGGAAATGGGAGCTCCTTACGAGCTCGTGCTTTACGTGGCCGAGCACGGCCGGCTTCCGGTGGTAAACTTTGCAGCGGGAGGTGTGGCGACGCCTGCCGATGCGGCCTTGTTGATGCAGCTTGGGTGCGACGGAGTTTTTGTGGGTTCGGGTATATTTAAGTCGGAAAACCCCGAAAAGAGGGCCAGGGCTATCGTGAAGGCCGTCGCCCATTATGACGATCCGGAGGTACTGGCGGAAGTATCGGAGGACCTGGGTGAGCCCATGCCTGGTTTGGAACTGGAGCGCCTGGAGAGCCGTTACGCCGAGCGCGGGTGGTAATATGAAAGTCGGGGTATTGGCCTTCCAGGGTGCGGTGCGGGAACACATTAATATGCTCAAAATGGCCGGCGCCCAGCCGGTTCCTGTAAAAAAAGAAGAAGAACTCAATGATGTGGATGCTTTAATCTTGCCTGGTGGAGAAAGTACCGTAATAGGTAAATTCTTGAGGGAGACAGGTCTCGGGAAAATCATTGTAGAGAAAGCCAAAAACGGCATGCCGATTTGGGGAACTTGTGCAGGTATGATCCTCCTGGCAAAAAAGATAGTAAACGAGGACTACGTGCACCTTGGCTTGATGGATATATGGGTCAGGAGGAACGCTTACGGCAGCCAGTTGGACAGCTTCATCGTAAGAAAACCCGTACCGGCTGTGTCGCCAAAACCGCTGGAACTGGTATTTATCAGGGCGCCTTACGCCGAAAAAGCATTGCCCGGCGTGGAGGTCCTGCTTGAGCTGGATGGGAAGATCGTCGCGGCAAGACAGAATAACCTATTGGCGACGGCTTTCCATCCCGAGGTAACGGATGACCCGAGCTTTCACAAGTTCTTTCTTGAAATGATACCTTCCAGCAAGTGAGCACCAACCTTTTCGGTTGGTGCTATTTTTATCTCACTAAAACCTAATTTATAAAAAGCCATAATCATGATTTTCAAGTATTATGAATTAAAAATACAGAAAAAATTTAACGTATTAAAGGGATAAAGGTAATTTTAAACTTTGAACAAACTATTTTCATCCTATATAATATCAGCTAAATATCAACTAAATATCAAAAAAATCTTTAGTAAAGGGGGTTCGAAGTTGGAAGATGTAAAGGCAAAGGTAAAGGAGATTTTTCCAAAAGTCCAGGAATTGCGAAGGGATTTTCATTCCCATCCTGAATTGGGATTTGAGGAGGTTCGCACCTCGAAAATAGTTGCCGAAATATTGGAGAGCCTCGGATTAAAAGTCCAAAAAGGTATAGCAAAGACCGGAGTTGTGGGGCTCCTCGATACCGGCAAGCCGGGTCCGACGGTAGCTCTGAGGGCTGATATGGATGCTCTTCCGGTGAGGGATGCGAAAAAAGTAGCCTACGCTTCGAAAGTGGAAGGAGCCTGTCATGCATGCGGTCATGACGGACACACGGCAATACTTCTGGGTGCTGCTATGATTCTTTCCTCAATGAAGGATAAATTCTCCGGAAAGGTGAAATTCATCTTCCAGCCGTGCGAGGAGCAGCTTCCGGGCGGGGCAAAGCCCATGATTGAAGCAGGGGTCCTTGAAGACCCGAAAGTGGACAATATTTTCGGCCTTCACCTCTGGACCAATTATCCTATTGGCACAGTGGGACTGAAAAGTGGCCCCTTGATGGCATCTCCCGATTCGTTTGAGATTGAAATTATAGGCAAAGGGGGTCATGGTTCGGCGCCCCACGAAGCCGTGGATGCAATAGTGGTTGCATCACAGGTTGTAATGGCTCTCCAAACCATCGTCAGCCGTTCGGTCAAGCCTATAGAACCGGCTGTGGTAAGCGTAGGAATGTTAAAAGCTGGTTACAACTTCAACGTAATTGCCGATGTGGCTACTATATCCGGAACCGTCAGAACATATAGCGAGGAAGTCCGCAACCTAATTCAGACGCGAATCGAAGAGATTGTTAAAGGAATTACGGCGGCTTACGGCGCCGATTACCGAATCAAATACACGAGGGGTTATCCGGCTGTTATAACCGACGAAAAGGTGACGAATTATGCAAAGCAAATCGCATCGGAAGTGGTTGGAGGTCAGAACGTAATTGATGCCGAGCCTGTGATGGGAGGTGAAGATTTCGCATATTATCTGCAAAAAGTTCCCGGCACTTTTGCGTTTGTCGGGGCAAGAAATGAAGAAAAAGGCATAAATAAACCACATCATCATCCGGAATTTGATATAGACGAAGAAGCCCTGGCCGTGGGCGTGGAGCTCATGGTTAGGTACGTAATGGAAAATGAGAGATTGAAAATATAAAAAACGGGAGAGGTGATTGGTTTGCAGGGTGAAACCGTAAAAAGCAGAAAGAGTTTGATGGATGGATTTTTGAACTTCGTGGAACGGGCCGGAAACAGACTTCCTGACCCGGCAACGTTGTTTTTTCTGCTCTGCTTAATCATAATTTTGCTTTCCCATCTTGCGGCAGTAGCCGGATGGCAAGCAGTCAATCCTGCCACAAATGAAGTGGTAAAAGCCGTAAGCCTTATGACCAGGGACGGCGTTGTAAAGATAATGACTCAGATGGTGAATAATTTTGCGTCCTTCCCGCCCCTTGGACTAGTTCTCGTTGTAATGATGGGTGTCGGGGTGGCGGAATACAGCGGACTCATGAGCGCTTTGCTTCGCAGGCTGCTTATCGGCGCTCCCACATCGGTGATAGTTCCAGCGGTGGTTTTCACCGGAATATTGGGCAACGCGGCCGGCGACTCAGCCCTCATAGTAATGCCGCCCTTGGCCGCCATGATATTCGCGAGTGTGGGGAAACACCCCCTCGTAGGGATTGCGGCGGCTTATGCGGGTGTGGCCGCGGGTTTCAGCGCCAATTTATTCGTAAATATGCTTGATGTATTGCTGGCCGGTTTTACGGAAAAGGCGGCTCAGATTATAGACCCCAAATACGTGGCAAATCCTGCGATGAACTATTATTTTCTGGCTGTTTCTACCATAATCTTAACTTTTGTTGGAACTTACGTTACGGTTAAGATTGTAGAACCGAGGATGGGAGTCTATCGTGGAAATGCTGAAAAATTTGAGCCACTTAACGAAACCGAAAAAAGAGCGCTGAGGGTTGCAGGGCTGGTTGCGTTAGCATATGTAGCAGTCATTGCATTGATGACCCTGCCGCCGAACGCGATTTTAAGGAATCCGGAAAATGGCTCCCTTATAATTTCGCCTTTTATGAATAGTTTGGTTCCGATTATGACCGGGCTTTTCATGTTTCCCGCTATAGGATACGGCATCGCTGCCGGTACCATCAAGTCCGATAAGGACCTGGCGTCAATGATGGCAAAAGCCATGAGCACCATGGGGTCATATATAGTTTTGGCGTTTCTTGCAGCTCAATTTATGGCGTTCTTCAACTGGAGCAATATAGGGACCATTTTAGCAATAAAAGGGGCGCAGCTGTTAAAAGACATCGGTTTTACCGGCCTTCCGCTGCTAATAGGCATAATAATCATTTCCACATCCATAAACCTTCTGGTGGCCAGCGCTTCTGCCAAATGGGCCGTCCTGGGGCCGGTTTTCGTTCCGATGCTGATGCTACTGGGTTATTCCCCGGCGCTGACGCAGCTCGCGTACAGAATAGGAGATTCGATTACAAATCCCATTACGCCACTACTTGCATACTTCCCCATAGTCCTCTCTCATGCGAAGAAGTATGACGAAAAACTTGGAATGGGCACTCTGATCTCATGCCTCCTGCCTTATTCAATATATTTTGCAATAGTATGGATTTTACAGCTTGCAGTTTGGTACCTGCTGGACCTGCCCTTGGGACCGGGAAGCACGATAAGGCTTTAAAAAAATATCCCCAACCGCTCCGGTTGGGGATATTTTTTTGATATTTGAAAAAAGCTGCCGGTTTTTAGAAAATATTGTGTAAAAGCTACGGTTTTTTCTCCGGGGAGTGATATGAGTTGAAGCATCATCTTAACAAAAATTTAATTATATCGTTCTTGCTGCCATTATCTATACGAGTTTTTCCTTTTCGCAGGCCGCAGCATATCCTGCGGATGTCGGAGGACATCAATACGTGACATCCTCCCCCTAATGAATTAGGGGGCATCCTAGCGCGGGATGGCGGCACACGCCGCAGGTTAGCCAGCACTCACCGGTCTACCCAGTTCATCGCCTTGGCCTTAAGGGGTGTCACGCTCCCTTTTCTCCCAGGGTCATGCCCCAAGAGCATCGAGCGCTTTTGCGGCTATGTTTATTGCCCCCACCCTATCCGCATCAGATTGGTAGCCACATTTTATGCATTTAAACCAGCCTTGGGCCTTACGATTATACCGGGAAGCATTCCCGCACTTCGGACAGGTCTTGGAGGTCTCCTTGGGGTCGA
>NZ_LOED01000018.1 GCF_001562425.1 Fervidicola ferrireducens | reverse complement strand
TGTTGTTTCTTTCTACCACCCGCTCCATCAGGCCGCTATCGTTGTCCCCGCGAGGTGACTCTCCGCTTCGTGCCGGAGAAGAACTCGGCCCTCCCGCGGGCCCCTGTGGCTTCACCACTCCTTCCCGCGGGTAGGCCCCTTCCGGGGTTTTCTGCTGTCTTCGCTCTTCTCTCGAACTCATCGGTCTCACCTCTTACTTGATGTTCGGGCCTTCCCTCGAAGTTCATGACCTCCAAGGTACTATGCCCTCTGCTGACTCCTGCCGGTTCAGCCATGCCTTTCAGCATGGGTTACCAGTTTACCTGGCGTTTCCGACAGGCCTCCCCGGGTAAGAGCGTTAACTTTCACCCCGCGCCCGCCCCATATACTCTACCGCCCCTTGGCAGCCTTGGATTTCGCTGTGTCTAGCCAGCTCATCCGAGCGGTCTAGCCTCGTATGGGGTTCTTGTCCATCGGGCCGTGGCTTTGCCTCCGGCTTCCTTCGGATTCCACCTCACGGTGGACACCCTTGCCTTTGGCTAGCAGACTAGGGCTGCCTCGCCTGCAGTGGACTTTCACCACCGAGTTAACGCCCATGCCGGGCGCACTAAAATAAGGGGAGCGCAAAAAGACGCTCCCCTTTAAGTTCTCGACACAAAGCGATATTTCCCCGGAAATATCCTTATGAAATGCTGTCGAATCAAAACAAAGAAAGCTTCAGGGAAATCCACGATGAGGCCTTTCGATATTCTCCGAACGCTGCATTCCTTGACGATGAAAAATTCGGGTTTGAAGATAAAAGCACAATATCGTTGTGGTTTCAAAAAAAGAGCTGCTGATTATCTAAACAGCAGCTCCTTTTCTTTATCTATATATCCTGCGCCTTCTGCGCAATAATTCAAATATTAAAAGGGCAAGCACCAAGGACCTTAGCGGTCTTCGGCCAAACTGCTGGGTCTCTGCTTCAGCTGAATACCACGACGGGGACCACGAATATAAAACTTCATCGCACCAGCGCTCCACCATTTCCCGGGTGGGACACGGGCATCTCCATGGGTCATCGTACCTGTCGCATACCATCCGCACGTGATGCATTATCTCATGGCACAGCGGATCGTACATGGACATCATCTCGGCTTCGATCATGTCGTAGTTGCAGTGATCGTATTGATGGTCATCATGTTTGTGGTCGTGATACTCGTGATGGTCGTGATAATCGGGGCAACCGTTGTAGTCGGGGTAGTTCGGATACTCGCCCATCAAAATTGAACCTCCTTCCTTCGAGTCTACTATAATTATATTAACTATCATTTTATTAAGTTCCGCTGCAAAGAAGAAAAAACTCCCCGATTGTCGGGGAGCGCCCTCATATAGACCTTGAATTTCTGACTTCAACCTTTTTTCCTGGCTATCAGGAAGTATTCTCCCGAATGACCGCCGTGAGGCTGGTAATCGAAGCCCTGATTCCTCAACTCGTCCACTATCAGGTCGGCTTGGTGGGCATCGGCTGCTTCCATACGGATGACAACTTCTTCTCCGGGTTTTACGGACCTGAGCCTTCTTCTCAGGGAATTGATGTCGTAATCGTTGATTTCCTGCCCCAGGTTGATGTAAATTTCCGCCATTTTAATCCTCCCTACTCATACTTTATAAATAAGATGTCCTCATTCCTAATTATAAATCCTTTCTGCTTCCTGTATGTATTTTGTGACTTGCGGAAAATTCGTTAACTCTATTTTGATGAAGGCGAGAGTGCTGTTAGGAGCATTTGAGGGCCGTGCCTGAAATTTCATAAGCTGCGTAGCGTTATGAAAATTAAGGCCCCGGGGTAAAAAGTTTAACCCGGGGCCTTGTATTAATTTTCAAAATCGACTCTAAGCGAGTTTTCCCAGAGGCCGTGGATGTTGCAGTAGCTCAAGGCGATTAATGTGCCTGGCTTTTCCAAAATTACGCTGGTATGCACACAAGGTTCGCACTTTGCAGAACCTTTGTTGGGCCCTTCTATCGATTCGGCGTGGGCTTCGAACATGTAAGTTCCGAGGTGAATCGTGAATTTCTCGCCATCGGGCTGGAAGAATAGTTTTATCCACCTGATGTGGTGTTCGGGGGTGTTAGGGTGCGGGATTTCTTTTCCCACGCAAAGGTGGATGTTGATTGGCTCTCCCTTTTTAGCAGGTTCTTTTAACTCTATAACAGGGACATGCTTTTCTTTTTTCCAGTCATCCTTTTGAATATTAAGGCTCAAGGACTCCATTATATCCTCCCCTTTTGATGAAAATAATATTTATTACTAATAAAATTACTACAAAAAGACAGCAATTCCTTCTTGTTAAATAAATTTTTTTATTCACAAGCAGGTGTAATTTTAAAGTCGTAGAATTTATATAATGGAGGTAGAAAGGCGGGGTTTTAGATTAAGCGGAGCTCTGGTGGAAGATTTTGAAAGAGGGCTTTAAAGCCTTCTTTTCCCTTGTTTTATTGGTTACGCTGATTTTACCGCTTACGGCTTCGACTTCCCTTACGACCATCGTGGCTTCCTCGTAGCCGTATCTTTTTAGCAGTTCCTTTAATAACGGGAGTTCCCTTCTTATAATCGTTATGTTTATGGAAAACCGCTCGGCTCCGGCGTAACCGTAACCTTTATGGGTGGTTACCGAATAACCCATGTCCCTTAAGTTGTCGGCGATTTTTTTGGCCTTTTCTTTCTTTGCAAATACGGTGACTTCCACAACGCCTATACCCATGGTGTTTTCTATCAAATGGCCCAGCCAGACGCCGGTCACTCTGCCCAGGGAGAAAGCCAGCAGCAGAAAAATTTGTTTGTTCTGGGCTATCAGCTGAAAACCTAAGGCTGTTATTATGGCTTCAAGGAATACGATAAAATAAGCCGGTTTGAGTATCTTGCGGCTTATCATGATGGTTTTTAAAGTGTGAAGCGACGTGTACAACACGTTGAGTAAAAAAGCAAAAAAGCAGTCCCGAATCATCTTCATCCCCTCCTCGATCGGTGGTTTTTAGGAGGATCTGATGATGGGTTGACAGCACATTATTTTATTCAAAACCCAGCGTTTGTTCAATATTTAACGGATTAAAGTATGGAGATTTTTTGAAGGTTATTGCCGAATTTTTGCAAATTCCATTTGATTCCTTTGAAAATCAATAATATGAAGGGGGACTTTTTTGATGATCGCAAAAGAACAGATGGCAAAAGTTATAGACCATACTCTTTTAAAGCCCACGGCCACGTTTGATGATATCGACAGGCTCTGCGAAGAAGCAAAAAAATACGGGTTTTACTTAGTGTGCGTGAGCCCCTGTTATGTGAGCTACGCCACCCAAAAACTTTCAGGAAGCGATGTGAAAGTGGGAACAACCGTAGGATTTCCGCTCGGGGCAAGTTCTCCCGAAGTTAAGGCGTTCGAGGCCAAAAAAGCCGTTGAAGCCGGAGCTTCTGAGGTGGACATGGTTATAAATCTGGGATATTTAAAAAGCGGCGATTATTATGCGGTAAAAGAGGACATTGAAGGAGTTGTGCAGGCGGCAAAGGAGGCAAATCCTGAAACTATAGTTAAAGTTATCATTGAAACGTGTTATCTTACGGAAAATGAAAAAGTTACCGCGGTAAAGCTTTGCATGGATGCAAAAGCGGATTTTGTCAAGACTTCCACCGGTTTAGGTCCTGCAGGAGCCACGGTAGAAGACGTGCGGTTAATAGCGAAGTTGGTTGAGGGCAAAATGGGAGTAAAGGCTTCCGGAGGAATAAGGGACTTAAAAACCGCATTGCAGATGCTCGAAGCCGGCGCAACGAGAATAGGGACGAGTTCGGGCGTAGCCATTATGGAAGAATTCAAATAGTTATTGGGGAAGCACGGTGGAAGTTTTTTCAATCTGGGAAAGGACATCGTCGCACCTTGTTATGGTATCGAATACTTTGTTTATGGCTTGACTTTGTAGAAGAGCATTTTGCGCCCTTGCCAGAGCCGATATGGCCTGCTGCATCGCCTGAATTACCTGCATGTCCATGGCCACCTGCTGTTCGTGACACTGCTTTTCCATGTTATCCAATGTCTGCCTGAATTGTGGGGCGTTAGCCTGTATGTTGGAAAAACCCATTTTAACCAGTTGCTCCAGCTGCTGTGCACTATTTAGTATATTTTCTAGGCGCCGGGAGTCCATCATATTGGTGGATACTTGAGAAAGAGAACTTTTTATCTGCTGTTCTGTGGACATTTGCTGCTCTCTAACCGTGTCCGCTATGCTCTGGAGGTCCTGGAAAAACTGGTTCTGAGCGATGTCGGGTGTGCTTTTGTCTTCCAACATTTTTCCTCCTCCTAGAACTTATCTTTTTATTTTATTTTTTCCTTTTCACCTAAAATAATGCGCGTATTAGCGACAGGAAATGAGGAGACAATAAAAATGTGAAAAACTAGGAGGAGGTATTAAAATGTCGAAGACCGTCATAGGAGTTTTTGAAAGCCGGCAGCAAGCGGAAAAAGCCGTAAGTGAAATGAGAAATTCTGGATTTGATACGAACGAAATCTCTGTGGTGGCAAAAGGCCGCCAGCAGGGAAACGACAATGGCGAAACGATGAACATGGACACGGTGGCGGATGGGACCACTACGGGAGGAATTCTCGGCGGTTTGGCAGGACTTGCGGTGGGAGCCGGAGCTTTGGCAATACCGGGACTTGGGCCGATAGTGGCGGCCGGGCCGATTGCAGGGATGCTCTCAGGTGCTGCTACGGGCGGTATTGCCGGCGGCCTTTTAGACTGGGGCATTCCCGAGGAAAGAGGCCGTTATTACGAAGAGGAAGTTAAAAGGGGCAAGATTTTAGCGGCTGTTCGCACCCATGAGCAGAAGGTCCAAAAAGCGGCCGACATAATGAGGCAAAACGGAGCAAGGGACGTGGAAACCCACTAGAGGCCGGCGGGGGAAGGATTAACGTGAAATCTTCCCCCGCATTTTTTATTTTGTGGTATAATTAAAACTAGATGTTATATAATATTGAGCTGCGATTTCAAAAAAGTATTCAATAAATGTAAATTTGCAAAAAAGGTAAGATTGATGTTTTTGTCGAATATAATAAATAATAATCTGGTTTTTAGGATTTTATGGGCTTAGGGGGCTCAAATTATGCAGATGAATTATAGTCTTACCCTTTCGCAGACCCAAAAGCTTTTGATGACTCCGGAGTTGAGACAAGCGATAACGATACTGCAGCTATCCAGTCTGGAACTTTGCGACTATATAGAGCAGGAGCTTTTGAATAATCCGCTTTTGGACAAAGAGGAGGATGATTATCCGGCCTTTTCAGAAGACGGAATGAGGGTTGATGAAGGTAAGACGAACGAGGACACCATCGAGTGGGAAGAATACCTGCAGGACTATTTCGATTGGGATTTTCTAAGATTTCCTAGAGAGAGAAAAGAAGAGGAGACGAGCTTTGAAAATTTCGTCTCTGCTACCCAGACTTTACAGGAGCATCTTTTAATGCAGCTTCGCTTAGTAGCTGCCGATAAAAAAATCTTCAAAATAGGGGAATTCCTCATAGGAAATCTGGATAAAAATGGGTATCTTACCGTGAGTGTGCAGGAGGCCGCCAGGATTTTAAAAGTTCCGGCCGAGGAAGTGGAAAAAGCCCTAAAGGTTGTTCAAACCCTTGATCCCCCCGGTGTAGGGGCGAGGAACTTACAAGAGTGCCTCTTAATTCAAGTGGAACAAAAAGGAATTAAAGACCCTAAACTGAAGGAATTAATCGAACATCACTTGAAGGACCTGGCGGAAGCGAGATATACGAGGATAGCGGAAAAGTTAAACGTACCGTTGTCGAAGGTTCAAGAGTTGAAGGATATCGTGCTCAGTTTGGATCCGAAACCAGGGAGGAATTTTTCTTCGGTGAACGAAACCCACTATGTAGTTCCCGATGCGGTTATAGAAAAAGTCGGCGATGAGTATGTAGTGATAATGAACGATTCGGTGACTCCTAGGCTTTCAATTAACCCCTACTACAGGTCTTTACTTCTGTCGGAAGATAAGGAATCCGTAACTTCCAAATTTCTCACGAGAAAACTGGAAGCAGCCCTCTGGCTCATAAAAAGCCTGGAACAACGGCGGATGACGCTTTATAAAGTTATAAAGGCCATCGTGGAAGTGCAGCGCGAATTTTTAGACAAAGGCATATCGGGTTTAAAACCCCTCACTTTAAAACAGATAGCAGATGTTGTGGGGGTGCATGAATCTACCGTCAGCAGAGCGATAAGCGGCAAATATGTCCAAACACCTAGAGGGGTTTTTGAACTAAAATTTTTCTTCCAAAACGGCTTGGAAAATGAAAACGGGTCTTCGACGTGCGCTGAGACCATAAAGAAAATGCTAAAAGAGATGATTTCCAATGAAGACCCTTATAACCCCTTGAGCGATCAGATGATAGCCGATGACCTAAAAAAGAAAGGTATAAGGATTTCAAGGCGCACCGTGGCAAAATACAGGGAACAGCTTGGAATACCTTCTTCGGCAAAAAGAAAGAGATATTAGTTTTTGAAAGAAGGGATTGAATGGTTTTTGTAGAATTATATATAATGATTAATGTAATATTTTTTTTAAAACCTATGGGACAAAAAATGTAACACAGGGACCAAAAATATCCCGGGAGGTGACAGCTGGAAATAAATTAAATTAAAGTGAGGCAAAATATTAAAAAACGTAATCAAAGGAGGATTTTTTATGGGCGTTAAAGTCGGAATCAACGGGTTTGGAAGGATAGGCAGGAATTCTTTCAAAGCTGCACTAAAAAACCATCCGGACATAGAAATCGTGGCCATCAACGACCTTACCGACGCGGCCACTTTAGCTCACCTTTTGAAATACGACTCGGTTTTCGGCAGGTTTGAAGGCGAAGTTACTGCCAAGGAAGATGCGATAGTGGTAAACGGCAAGGAAATAAAGGTGTTTGCCGAAAAAGACCCCGCCAATATTCCGTGGAAGGACCTGGGCGTCGACATAGTTGTGGAGTCCACAGGTGTGTTTACGTCGAAGGATAAGGCGATAAAACACATCGAAGGCGGAGGGGCCAAAAAGGTCATAATATCCGCACCGGCCAAGGGCGAGGATATCACCATCGTCATGGGAGTAAACCACGAAAAGTATAATCCAAAAGAACATCATGTGATTTCCAACGCTTCCTGCACCACCAACTGCCTTGCGCCCGTAGCGAAGGTATTGATGGATAATTTCGGCATCAAAAAAGGACTCATGAATACCGTCCACTCCTACACCAACGACCAGAGAATTCTGGACCTGCCCCACAAGGATTTGAGAAGGGCGCGTGCTGCGGCTTTGAACATCATCCCCACGACAACCGGTGCTGCAAAGGCGGTAGCTCTGGTCATACCCGAACTTGCAGGTAAGCTCAACGGTTTTGCGTTGAGGGTGCCGACCCCCACGGTTTCCATAGTAGATTTCACTGCCGTGCTGGAAAAGAGCGTGACGGTTGAAGAAGTGAACCAGGCCTTAAAAGCAGCGGCTGAAGGTCCAATGAAGGGCATCCTTGGTTACACGGAGGAACCTTTGGTCTCTATGGACTTCAAAGGGTCAGAACTTTCCTCAATAGTGGACGGACTTTCCACCATGGTGATGGAAGGCGATTTGGTGAAGGTGGTAGCCTGGTACGACAACGAATGGGGATATTCCTGCCGTGTAATGGATTTAGTGAAATATATAGCGGAGAAAGGACTATAAAGCAAAATAGCCCTTTCGGGCTATTTTGCTTAAAAGAGGAGACGCACTTTGAATGGAAGAAATAGCAAGCCTTCTCAAAAAGATTGCTCCGGAGATGGCGCAGATAATCGAGCAAAGATTCGACATTCTAAAAAATATCTATTACAATCAGCCGATAGGTCGAAGAGCGCTGTCCGCGGTAATGTCCCTTTCCGAAAGACCCCTCAGGACGGAGGTAAAGCGCCTAGAGGAGCTGGGGCTGCTTGAAATCGAACCCAAAGGGATGAGGGTTTCCAGAGAAGGAGAAGCACTAATAAATCGTCTGGAGAATTTCGTGTACTTTCTGAAAGGATTGAACTTCATCGCCGATAGAATTAAGGAAAAATTTGGCTGCGAAGACGTGCTCATTACTCCCGGCGATTCGGATGTGGATGAGACCGTCAAGAGCCTTATGGGGAAAGAGGCTGCCTCTTACTTAAGATCTTTTTTGAAAAACGGCGATATCGTTGCTGTAACGGGAGGCACCACGATGGCTCAAGTGCCCAAAGGTATGCCCCGCCTTGAAGGGTACGAGGATGTGGTAGTGGTCGCTGCAAGGGGAGGCCTGGGCGAAAAGGTGGAAATTCAGGCCAACACCATCGCGGCGGAGCTGGCCGAGCGACTGGGGGCAAGATACAGGCTGCTTTATGTTCCTGACAACCTGGGGCCTGAGGCGATGGAGTCCATAACCAGCGAACCGCGGATAAAAGAAGTTTTATCTCTCATTAAAAGAGCTGACGTTGTAATTCACGGCATAGGAAGGGCCGAAGAAATGGCCCGCCGGCGGGGTCTTGATGAAAGTGTCATAAAGAAAATTTTAAAAAACGGTGCCGTGGCCGAGGCTTTCGGCTATTACTTCGATAGTGAAGGAAGGGTGGTATTCACCACCACCAGCGCGGGGCTCAGCGTTAACGACTTAAAAAACGTCCGAAAGGTGATATCCGTGGCCGGCGGGGCCAAAAAGGCACCTGCCATAAGGGCCTTTTTAAAATATCACTGTCCGACAGCTCTCATTACCGACGAGGGAGCTGCGAGAAAACTTATAGAGTTGGAAGGGGGAAGTACAGATGAATAAAAAGACCGTTGAAGATTTTGACGTCAACGGCAAAAGGGTTCTGGTGAGGGTGGACTTCAACGTTCCGATGGACGAAGAGGGCAACATCACCGACGATACCCGAATAAGAGCAACGCTGCCCACCATCCAGTACCTTATTAAAAATGGTGCGAAAGTTATACTGGCATCCCATCTGGGGAGGCCCAAGGGCAAGAAAAACCCCAAGTACAGCCTTGCACCCGTGGCGAGGAGACTTTCGGAGCTTTTGGGAAAGGATGTCGTTATGGCCGGGGATTGCATAGGGGAAGAGGTGGAAAAAGCCGCAGCTTCTATGAAACCCGGCGACGTTATGCTTCTTGAGAACGTCCGTTTTTATGCGGAAGAAGAGGCCAACGACAGGGGATTTGCTGAAAAACTTGCAAGGCTTGCCGATATTTACATAAACGACGCTTTCGGCACAGCCCACAGGGCTCACGCCTCCACTGCGGGGGTGGCTGAATTTTTGCCCGCAGGCGCAGGATTTTTAATGAAAAAGGAAATAGAAATTATGGGAAAAGCGCTTGAAGCCCCCGAAAGACCATTTGTAGCAATTTTGGGCGGAGCAAAGGTTAGCGACAAGATAGGCGTGATAAAAAATCTTTTAAACAAAGTGGATTACCTATTGATAGGCGGGGGGATGGCCTTTACTTTCCTGAAAGGGTTGGGATATAATATCGGCAGGTCCCTCCTTGAGGAGGACAAGGTGGAACTTGCGAAAGACCTTCTGAAAGAAGCTGAAGAAAAAGGAGTAAAAGTTCTGCTGCCGGATGACGTGGTGGTAGCCCCCGAAGTGAAAGAAGGAGTTGAATACAGGACGGTCCCTGTAAGCCAAATACCCGATGATATGATAGGCGTCGATATCGGAGAGGTAACCTGCGATAAATTTACAAAAGTCATAAAAGAAGCCAAGACCGTGGTGTGGAACGGTCCGATGGGTGTTTTCGAAATAAAGGATTTCGCGAAAGGCACCCTTGCCGTGGCAAAAGCTATGGCGGAATCCGGAGCTGTAACTATCGTCGGCGGCGGAGATTCGGCGGCTGCGGTAGAGCAGCTGGGCTTTGCCGATGCTATGACTCACATATCGACAGGCGGCGGAGCTTCGCTGGAGTTTCTGGAAGGAAAAGAATTGCCTGGCGTTGCGGTATTAAACGATAAACGATAGGGGTGAAGGGCATGTCGAGGACGCCGCTTTTTGCAGGCAACTGGAAAATGCATAAAAATGTGAAGGAAACGTTGGAGTTTCTGGACGATTTTCTACCCCTTGCAAAGGATATCTCCTCAGAAATAGCTATCTTCCCTCCTTTTACCAGCCTTTACGCAGCAGCAGAGAAAATAAAAGGAAGTGGTATAAAATTGGGAGCGCAAAACATGCACTGGGAGGACAGGGGCGCTTTCACCGGTGAAATTTCTCCTCCCATGCTGAAGGAAATACCCTGCGATTACGTAATAATAGGCCATTCTGAGCGCCGCCAGTATTTTGCCGAGACCGACGATACCGTAAACAAGAAGGTAAAATCGGCTATAAAGCACGGAATCACTCCCGTCATCTGCGTGGGAGAGAGCCTCGAGCAAAGGGAAAAGGGAATGACGCTTTCCGTCGTGTTGGCCCAAGTAGAAAAGGCCCTTTCCGGAGTGCAAATCGGCTGTGGAAACGACCTGATTTTTGCCTACGAGCCCATCTGGGCCATAGGCACGGGGAAGGTAGCCCTGCCTTCCGATGCTCAGGAGGTCATAGGGGCTATAAGGGAAAAGCTCTGCAAACTTTACGGCAACGTTGCACAGGATATCCGCATACTTTACGGCGGAAGTGTAAAACCGGACAATATTAAGGACCTAATGGCTCAGCCCGATATAGATGGAGCTCTAGTGGGCGGTGCGAGCCTGGATGCGAAGGCTTTTTACCAAATAGCTACATACAATCGAGGTTAGGAGTTGAACGAAGTGGCGAAAAAACCTCTAGTGCTCATGATTTTGGACGGTTGGGGTATTAACGAAAAAGTACAGGGAAATGCTATTTTAAACGCCCGCACCCCGAATTTCGACCGCCTTTTGAGGCATTTTCCCAACACTATATTGGAGTCTAGCGGGCTGGCAGTGGGACTGCCGGAAGGGCAGATGGGCAACTCGGAAGTGGGGCATTTAAACCTCGGAGCGGGGCGCATAGTGTATCAGGAGTTTACTCGAATAAGCGAGGACATAAAAAGCGGCAGATTCTTCGAAAACGAAAAACTCGTAAATGCCGTAAGGCGGGCCCGCGAAGCCGGCAAGGCCTTACACCTGATGGGGCTTTTGTCCGACGGTGGGGTCCACAGCCACATAGACCATTTGATCGCCCTTTTGGAGCTTTGCCGCAAGGAGGACATGAAGAGGGTCTACATCCACGCATTCCTCGACGGGAGGGACGTTCCGCCTGCTAATGCGGCCATTTACATCGAAAGACTCGAAGGTGAAATGTCGAGAATTGGTATTGGCAAAATAGCCACCATCGCCGGAAGGTTTTACGCCATGGACAGAGACCGCCGCTGGGAAAGGACTGAGAAAGCATACAATGCCATGGTTTTGGGAGAAGGCCTTAAAGCTGAAAGCGCGAGGGAAGCCCTGGAGGAAGCGTATAAAAGGGGCGAGACCGACGAATTTGTAATACCCACGGTTATCGTCGACGAAAGCGGTAAACCCGTCGCGACGGTAGAAGAAGGGGATTCCGTAATATTTTTCAACTTCAGGCCAGATAGGGCGCGACAGCTGACGTACGCTTTTTGCGAGGAAGACTTTCAGGGTTTCGCAAGAAAAAGGGGATTTTTCTTTGTCCATTTCGTATGCATGACCCAGTACGATGCAAAGGTTAAAAATGCCCATGTTGCTTATGAACCCTTATCGATGAAAAACATTTTTGCCGAAGTCATATCCAGAGAAGGTTTAAGGCAGCTTCGCATAGCGGAGACCGAAAAGTACGCCCATGTAACGTTCTTTTTCAACGGCGGAATAGAAAGGCCATTTCCCGGCGAGGAACGGATACTGATACCTTCTCCTAAAGTTCCCACCTACGACTTAAAGCCGGAAATGAGCGCATATGAAGTGACGGATGCGGTCATAAATAAGATAAACGAGGACATATACGACGTAATCATAATGAACTACGCGAATCCCGACATGGTAGGTCACACGGGCGTTTACGAAGCCGCGGTTAAAGCTATAGAGGCGGTGGACCAGTGTATGGGACGGGTGGTGGACGCCGTTATCAGAAAGAACGGCACGGTCATAATTACCGCGGACCACGGCAACGCGGAAAAAATGGTGGACTACGAGACGGGCGAAGCGCATACGGCTCATACCAGCGACCCGGTGCCTTTCATCCTGGTGAGCGACAGGAACTACAGGCTCCGTCCGGGGATACTGGCTGATGTGGCGCCGACCATGCTGGAACTTTTAGGAATAGCAAAACCCGTAGAAATGACTGGACGCTCTCTAATAGAAAAATTATAAAACGAAGAGGTGATTTTAATGTCTATAATTGCCAATGTTTTTGCCAGGGAAATTTTGGACTCCCGGGGAAATCCAACCGTTGAAGTCGAAGTTATCCTTGAAGACGGCACGTTCGGAAGGGCTGCTGTACCTTCGGGAGCTTCCACGGGGCAGTTTGAGGCTGTGGAGCTCAGAGACAACGATCCAAAAAGGTTCAAGGGCAAAGGCGTTTTGAAAGCCGTTGAGAACGTAAACGAAATAATAGGGCCGGAACTTGAGGGAATGGATGCCCTCGACCAGGTGGCGATAGACAAATTGTTAATCGAACTTGACGGTACCAAAAACAAAGGCCGGCTTGGCGCCAACGCCATACTGGGAGTTTCCTTGGCCGCGGCAAAGGCCGCTGCCAATTACCTGGGCATCCCCCTTTATAGATATATAGGAGGGTCTAATGCCAAGGTTCTTCCCATACCTATGATGAACATACTAAACGGCGGGAAACATGCGGACAACAATGTGGACCTCCAAGAATTCATGATAATGCCGGTGGGAGCTGAAAACTTTTCCCATGCGCTGAGGATGGGAGCAGAAACATTTCACAGCCTGAAAAAGGTATTGAGCGAGAAAGGGCTTAATACGGCGGTTGGAGATGAGGGGGGCTTTGCTCCGAATTTGGACTCCAACGAGGATGCAATAAAGTACATTCTGGAAGCTGTTGAGAAAGCGGGTTATGTACCTGGAAAAGACATATTTATTGCCCTTGATGCCGCAGCCACGGAATTTTACGAGGATGGCAGGTACCGCTTGAAGGGAGAAGGTTTAGAACTTGATTCGGCGGGGATGGTTGAGTACTACGTAAAACTTGTCGAAAAATACCCGATTATATCGATTGAGGATGGTATGGCCGAGGAAGACTGGAACGGTTGGAAGCTCCTGACCGATGCCTTGGGTAAAAAGGTACAGCTGGTGGGAGACGACCTTTTCGTCACCAATACAGAGCGCCTGTCAAAGGGAATAAAACTTGGAGTTGCCAACTCCATTTTGATTAAACTCAACCAGATAGGGACCCTCACCGAAACTCTGGATGCCATAAAAATGGCAGAAAGAGCCGGGTATACGGCCATAGTTTCCCATCGCTCCGGTGAAACTGAGGATACCACCATCGCCGATCTGGTGGTTGGAGTGAACGCCGGCATGATAAAGACTGGCGCTCCGTCGCGCACCGACAGAGTCGTGAAATACAACCAGCTCTTGCGCATCGAAGAAGAGCTGGATACTGCCGCGCAATATCCGGGCATAGCAGCCTTTTACAACATAGAAAGAAAATAATTTTAGGCTCCCCTGAAAAACGGGGAGCTTTTTATCAACTCCCTCGTTGCATAAACGGTGTTTTGTGAGGTAGAATAAATGTGAAGGAGGTCGAAAAAAATGGAAATAAACCTCGAAAAAATTGACTTACTCAGGGAAAGGACGGGGTGCAGTTACCGCAAAGCGAAAGAAGCTTTGGAAGCGGCGGATGGCGACGTGATAAAGGCATTGATAATTCTGGAGGAAGAGGAAAAAGACTTTTTAAAGCTTGGCAATCTGGGTACGAAGGGAAACAAGCTTCTCGAAAAAATAAAGGAGCTGATACGAAAAGGGAATGTAACCCGGCTGAGAATAAAGCATGGTGACATGGTGCTCCTTGAGATTCCCGTCACCGTCGGTGCCATAGGTGCCATTTTGGCTCCTTATCTTGCTGCCATAGGGGTGATAGCGGCATTGGTGACCCGCTGTACCATTCAGATAGAGAAAGAAAACGGTGAAAAAGAGGAAATCGTCTTCGACAACAAATCTACCGACAAAGAATCGTGATTGAGGTTCTCCGAGCCCTTTCTTCAAAAGAAGGGTCTTCTTTTATTTGCTTTTTGTAAAACGGCCGATAATATTGAGTTTTTGGATATGTTGTGATAAAATTACATTCGTTAATTGATTAAAGGGGGTGCAATGGGTGCAGGCTTTTCGCATAGTTTTTTCAGTGGTCTACGTTCTTATTTGCATAGGACTCATAGCTACGGTCCTTTTGCAATCAGGAAAGAGCGCCGGTCTTTCCGGTACCATTTCAGGAGGAGCGGAGGTCTTTTTCGGAAAGAAAAAGGGTATTGACGATAAATTGGCAAAGTTTACAGAAATTTTAGCGGTGGCCTTCTTGGGATTATCCATCTTAATGATGGTAGTTTTAAAATAACAAACTTTCTGGAGGGAGACTGATGGAAAATTTAATAGTACTTGCGCCTCTCTCGGGATTGCTCGCGCTTTTATTCGCATACTTGCTTGCCATGAGGATCATCAAGAGTCCTGCCGGAAACGAAAGAATGCGCGAAATATCCGATGCAATCCATGAAGGCGCCATGGCCTTTTTATTTAGAGAATACAGGACTTTGGTGTTTTTTGTAGTTGTCATGTTCCTTATCATAGGCTTTTTTATAAACTGGCAGACGGCCGTAAGCTACATAACAGGTTCGGTGGCATCGGTTCTCGCGGGATTTATAGGCATGAACGTAGCTACCAGGGCCAACGTGAGAACCGCAAATGCCGCGCGAGAGGGAATGAATAAGGCCCTTTCCATAGCGTTCTCAGGCGGCGCGGTTATGGGAATGTCGGTCGTTGGGCTCGGATTATTGGGACTCGGGATACTTTACTTTGTTTTCGGAGACCCGTCGAATGTGAAGAGCTTCGACGTAATAAACGGCTTTGCCTTAGGGGCGAGTTCTATTGCCCTATTTGCCAGGGTCGGAGGAGGAATTTACACCAAAGCCGCAGACGTCGGGGCAGACCTGGTAGGAAAGGTTGAGGCCGGCATTCCGGAAGATGACCCGAGAAATCCCGCAGTAATAGCGGACAACGTCGGTGACAACGTGGGCGATGTGGCAGGTATGGGAGCCGACCTTTTCGAGTCATACGTAGGTTCAATAGTATCCGGTATGGCAATCGGTGCCGTGGCCGTTAGCACCGTTACGGGACAACCTTACGGCATAAAGGGCATAATTTTCCCGATGCTGGTGGCGGCGGCGGGTATAATAAGCTCCATAATCGGCACATTGTTCGTAAGGACCGGGGAGGGAGCCGATCCGCAGAAAGCATTGAGAAACGGCACCTTCGCCAGCGGCGTTCTTGTGATTGTGGCAACTTTATTGCTCAGCATTTACTTCTTGAACGAGTTAAACGCTTTTTATGCAGTTGCTTCGGGTATACTAGTGGGCATCATCATAGGTATGCTCACCGAGTACTATACTTCCTCGAGCTATAACCCGGTGAAGGAAATAGCGAAGGCATCGCAGACTGGCCCGGCCACGAACATAATAACGGGACTGGCTGTGGGGATGAAAAGTACCGGCCTGCCCGTGTTATTTATAGCTCTGGCGGTTATAATATCCTATAAATTTGCCGGGCTTTACGGCATAGCCCTGGCGGCCATAGGTATGCTGTCAACCACGGGAATGACCGTGGCGGTGGACGCTTACGGGCCCATAGCCGATAACGCCGGCGGTATTGCCGAAATGGCCGAGCTCGACCCGTCGGTCAGGAAGATAACCGACAAATTGGATGCAGTCGGTAACACGACGGCGGCTATGGGAAAGGGGTTTGCTATCGGTTCGGCGGCACTGACGGCGCTGGCTCTATTTTCAGCGTACACCACAGCTGCAGGGTTGGAAGAGGGAATAAACCTCCTTCGGGCCGATGTAATAGTTGGCCTTTTCATCGGCGGCATGCTGCCCTATCTGTTTTCGGCTATGGCCATGGAAGCGGTAGGTAAAGCGGCCTATCAGATGATAGAAGAGGTACGCCGGCAGTTCAGGGAAATCCCGGGTATAATGGAAGAAAAGGCCAAACCCGACTACGCAAGGTGTGTGGACATAAGCACGCAGGCGGCCCTCAGGGAAATGATAATTCCGGGTCTCATGGCTGTTGCCGCACCTTTGGCGGTAGGATTCCTCTTCGGCAAGGAGGCCCTTGGAGGGCTCCTCGCGGGTGCGCTGGTTACCGGCGTTATGATTGCGATTCAGATGGCCAACTCCGGCGGTGCCTGGGACAACGCCAAAAAGTATATCGAAGAAGGCAATTACGGCGGAAAGGGCACACCCACCCACGCAGCAGCCGTAGTGGGAGACACGGTGGGAGATCCGTTCAAAGATACCGCTGGACCTTCTCTGAACATATTGATAAAACTTATGACCATCGTAGCTCTAGTGTTCGCACCGCTTTTCATGAGATAATACTGAAAAAGACTCCTGTGGGGATTTTCCTCGCAGGAGTCTTTATGGTATGCGCTCAATTGAAGAAGCAGACATTAGAAAGGAGTCGTGTCAATGGAGAAGAAACTGGTCTACCTTTTTATAGCACTAGGGGGAGCCGCAGGAGCGCTATTCAGGTATTTTATGTCAGTATGGCTGAATGATAAAATTACTACCGTGTTTCCGATTGGGACCCTCGTTGTAAATTTACTGGGTTCATTTTTGGTGGGATTAATATATTCAATTTCAATGAATTTTATTGTACCAGTAGCGATATTTCGATCTTTGATAATGGTAGGTTTTTTAGGTGCTTTTACTACTTTTTCAACATTTTCGCTGGAAACACTTCTGTTGATACACGAAGGCAGTTTCGCTATGGCTTTTTTAAATATGCTGGCGAATATACTGGGAGGTCTGATTGCGGTCTTTCTGGGAATCAGTGTGACAAATTTGATTAATGTGCTGAGAGGGTTGGTGTGAGATGGATTTAACGGGGCCCGCCATGCGCGTTAGGATCTATATAGGTGAAAATGATAAATATAATGGCATGCCTCTCTATCATGCTATAGTGCTTAAAGCTAGGGAATTGGGAATGGCCGGGGTTACTGTAGTAAGAGGCATAGAGGGATTCGGTGCCAATAGTCGTATTCATACAGCCCGTATTCTTGTGCTTTCCAGCGATCTTCCGATTGTAATCGATATAGTCGACAGGGCAGACAGGATAGAAAAACTCATTCCATTTCTAAATGAAACCGTAAAAGAAGGACTAGTAACCATTGAGAATGTGGAAGTGCTCAAATACGTGAATAACAAGGAAATATAGTGACCTAAGTTCTATCTTTATGATGCGAACTATAAAGATCGTTTTGCTGTACTACGATGTTGCAATAAATGTGAAAAAAATATATAATATATATCGCATAAGTGAAAAGGTGATGGAGCTCACCGAAACTGCCTTTCAGGCTAATAGCTCCTACAATATCACCGGATATTGTAGGAGCTTTTATATTTTCAGAGAGGTGAGAGACGAGTGCTTAATTTCGAAAGAACAAAAGAACAGTTGATTCAATGCTTAGAAGAGGTAAAAAAGATAGCAAATGATAAAGAAAAATCAATGATTGAGGCTATAGACTATGAACTAGATAAACTTCTAAAAAACCGGTTCAACCTGGCGGTTGTGGGCCAGTTCAAACGCGGGAAATCGACATTTATTAATGCCGTGCTGGGAGAAAAAATAGTTCCGACCGCAGTAGTGCCACTTACTTCCATAGTCACTGTTATCAAATACGGTCCGAGGTTGAAAGTGACGGTGTACTTTTTGGACGGTTCCAAGGAAGAAATAACTGTTAAAGAACTGGACAAGTACGCCACCGAAAGGGGCAATCCGGGTAATGAAAAAAATGTAAAGGAGATAGTCATAGAGTATCCATCCGAGTTTCTTAAAAAAGGCGTAACGCTGATAGATACACCGGGCGTCGGGTCTGTCTACCGGCATAACACTGACGTAACTTACGAGTTTCTTCCGAAACTCGATGCGGCCATATTCCTTTTTACTATCGATTCTCCTGTCGCCCAAAATGAATACGAATTTCTCAAAGACGTTCGGGATCATGCGGTCAAGATATTTTTTGTGCTGAACAAGATAGATTACGCCGAAGAGGAAGATGTGAAGGAGGCCCTTGATTTTGCCGCCGGGGTTTTGAAGGAGAAGCTGGGATACGAAGAAATCAAAATTTTCCCCGTTTCTGCCAAGATGGCCCTGGAAGCCCGGGAGACGTACGATGAGGAAAAATTAAGGCTCACCGGATTGCCTGAGTTTTTATCAAAACTGGATGAATTCATAACCAGCGACAAAGGCAGGGCCCTCTTGCTTTCCCGCTGTAACGGTGCTCTGAGGTTCATATCAAGGTTGAGGTTTGATATTGAACTGGAGGCCGGTGCCATCAGGACGCCAGTAGAAGAGCTGGAAAAAAATATAGATGTCCTAAAAAAGAAAATGAAAGAGATCGAAGAAGAGAAAAAGGATGTGCTGCTTGTTTTTGACGGGGAAAGCAGGGAGCTGCTTGCCCAATTCAACGCTGAGTATGAAAAATTCAAGAATTCCTAATACAGGAAGCTGGAAGCTGCCCTGGAGGAGTATTTCAAAAGCAACGCCGCTTTGATTCATGGAAGGAAGGGGAACTTAAGCGCCTGGCCGAGGCGTCGGCAAGAATAACGGGAAGGCTTGGGGAAAAGGTGGAAAAGATTATTTTGGAACTTCAGCAATTGACGGCCAACATGTTTCATATAAAGTTTGAGAGCTTTACGAGAATAGAGAATTTTAAAGAAGCTGGATATTTTTACTATAATATGGAACCGGAAAAGAATTATCTTTTGCCTACGCCGTTATCGATCGCTCCGTTTCTCCCCGGTTTTATTGCCCGAAAAATGGCCCTTAACAATTTGAAAAACTGGCTGGAACAGCAATTTGATAGGCAGTGCGGCCGGGTGAGGTACGACATCGCCCAAAGAATGGAAAAAACCTTCAAGGAGTATTATAATTATCTTGAAGGTAAAATTGCAGAAACCGCCGGCGTTATAATGGAATCGGTAAGAGAGGCTGTGGAGCTTAAAAAGTCCGGAGAAGACCGCATAAAGGGCAGGTTAGAAAAACTGGGAGCCCTTTTACAAAGACTGAATGAAATTGAAGGTAATATAAGGGAATTGAAAAACCATCTGGAAAGGGTTGCGTAAAGTGGACGCGATTGAGTTTTCCCGCAGGATATTTACTGTCGTGGATAACATTGGAAAAGTAGTTGTAGGCAAAACTCAGGTTATCGAATTGTTGCTAACGGCGCTCCTGGCCGGCGGTCATGTGCTGCTGGAGGATGTGCCGGGAGTGGGCAAAACTCTGATGGCCAAAGCTCTGGCCAGGTCATTGAACCTGGAATTCAGAAGGATTCAGTTTACGCCCGACCTTTTGCCGGCGGATGTGCTGGGTGTAAATATCTACAGTCAGAAGACCGGAGAGTTTGTGTTCAACCCCGGGCCAATAATGACCAATATTCTCCTCGCCGACGAAATAAACAGGGCCACCCCCAGGACCCAGTCCAGCCTTCTCGAAGCTATGGAGGAAAGGCAGTTTACCGTAGACGGGGTCACCAGGCGGCTGAAAGAGCCTTTTCTGGTGCTTGCGACTCAAAATCCCGTGGAAATGGAAGGCACCTTTCCCCTGCCCGAAGCCCAGCTGGACAGGTTTTTGATGAGGTTAAGACTGGGTTATCCAGAGTTGGAGGAAGAAAGGTCCATACTTCATCGTTTTGGAGCGGGAAATCCTTTAGAAGAAATAAAACCCGTTTTAAATGCCGAAGATATACTCGCGATGCGGGAGCAGGCAAAAGGCGTCAACGTAGATGAAAGCGTAGAGTACTATATGCTAACCGTTATTAGGGAGACGAGAAACCATCCTGCGGTAAAACTGGGAGCCAGCCCCAGGGCTTCACTGCTGCTTTATAAATGTGCTAAGGCCTTTGCGGCCATAAAAGGTAGAGATTACGTGATACCCGATGATATTAAACATCTGGCCGTGCCGGTGCTGAGCCACAGGTTGCTCCTCAGCTATGAGAGCCTGCTTAGAGATTACAAGCCCGAGGATGTAATAACCGACATTCTCGAGAAAACGGCGGTTCCTGTTGAATAAATACCGGAGATGAAAAAAACTATGCACGTATTGGTGTTTGTTGCAGCCGTGGCCGCGGTTCTCGGGATATCGTATTTGTGGAGTATATTGAGTGTTAAAGGGCTAGAATTCAGTCACCGCTTTGAAAAAGATCGGGTGTTTTTCGGCGATACTGTAAATTATATACAGGAGATAACAAATGCCAAAATCCTTCCGCTTCCCTGGATAAGAGTAGATACCGAGGTGCCGGCGGTGGTTGAATTTTTAAAGGGGAATCTCGTCCCTCACCACAGGGCTGATAAGAAAATCTTAAGCGGTTTATATTCACTATTATGGTACCAGAAAATAAGAAGAAAATACCCAGTTTATTGTAAAAGCCGCGGGATTTTCACCTTTGGGCCCGGGATTTTGAGTACAGGAGACGTATTCGGCTTCTTTGAAAAAGAAAAGCCCATCGATTCCACCGCCGCTCTTATAGTGTATCCTCGGCTGGTCGATGTTATTGTGACGGAAGGCAAACCGGACATAACCCTTTCGGGTGTCATCGGCCGCAAAACGCTTTTAACGGATCCTTTTTGCTTTACCGACACAAGAGACTATGTTCCGGGAGATTTGCTGAAAGATGTGGACTGGAAATCCACAGCCAAACTTGACAGGCTCAGGGTAAAGGTTTACGACTCCAGCTTTACAAAACGGATTTCCATCCTGCTTGATGTAAACACATTCGAAATTGCCTGGGAAGGAATCGATCCTGAGCTGTCGGAATTCCTTGTAATACTGGCGGCGTCAATTGCAAAGAAAGCCTTGGAACAGGGCTTTGAAGTGATGCTTGCCAGCAACGGAAGGATGGTTTCCCCCGATAAGGATACCGATTTAATAACATTGATACCTTACGGTTCGGGTTCGATGCACCTGAGGAATATCCTGGAATGCCTTGCCCGCCTTTCGAATTACAGCATATTTAAAATTGAAGAAATATTGCCAAGAACTCTGGGGATGTTAAAAAGAGACAGCAAAGTTATATACATAACCGGCATCTGGGGTAAAAACACCGAAAAGGTCGTTAAATTGCTGCAGAAAATGGGGATGGATGTGGTTTTAATTCTTGCGGGAAAAAAGAATGCTAAACTAAAAGGGCCCGAAGGTGTCCTCACGTATCACGCTCTCGGGGAGGAAGCATGGCGTGAGATTTCCCTCATTCGATTGGTATAGATTGTTGAAAATAATACTTTTTTACATCATAAACAGTATATTCGCTCTCATTATACTTTCGGTATTCGAACGGTACGCGCCCGGCATGATTTTTCCGGTCTTTGAAGTCTTATCGTGGCTTTTTGCCGGGATTATTTTTAATGCGGCTTACAACAGGTTTGAAAGATTTAGAAAACCGCTTTTTATTGCAGTTTTGGTCTTAATAACGGTCTTGAAAATCGGCTCCGGCTATTATGGGCTTGTTGCTGCTTTTTTTTGCTTTATTCTGGGAGCGGGGCAGGGCTTATGGGTGATGCGTCATTACGAGCTGATGTCAAGGCTAAAGCAGTATTCACTTTTAATCTTGTTTAGCCTTCTTTTTTATAAGGGGAAAGCCGGTGAACTGCTTTTACTGCTTACGGGTTATATTTCAATTTCGCTTGTTGTGCTATCTGTCTATTACATGGAGACCGTTTCTCCTGGTATTTCCAGGGAAAGATGGTTGCTGACGGCTCTTATTGTTTCAATTACTACATTCTTTTTTACCCTCCTCTTTGCGGAATTCGTCAGCCCTGAATATGTTTCAGCTTTATTAGGTTTTTTAACAGAAACGTATTTCGCTCTGATAGAAATTGTGATGAAGATACTAACTCCCGTTCTGTTGCCGGTGGTTTACGCCCTGGATTTTATTATTTCGGCCCTCTCAAAACGCACAAAAACACAGTATTTCCCTGCGGGAACGGGAGAACCGGGAGGAAGTATTTCAAATTATGAATATCAAGAATACATCACGCCGGAAGGCATGGAAATTTTTTTAAAAATAACGGGTCTTATACTCATTATACTGGCATTTGCAGTACTTATACTGATAGTGCTTAAAAAGTACACTTCTTGGGATAAAAAAGACTTTGAAGGGGATGAGAAAGAACCGGTATTAAAACCCGGAGCCATTAAAAAAAGTCTTTTTCATCTGATGTCGAAAGCAGGTACGGTATTAAATTCTTTTGCAAAAATTACTTACGGAGATTCACCTTCCGGGAAAATAAGAAGAATTTATGCTAAAATTTTAAAAGAAGCAGCAAAAAGGGGTTATTACAGAAATTCCTCAGAGACGCCCATGGAATTCATGCCACAGCTTAAAAAGGCTTTTGAAGATGCTGGAGAACTGGTGGAGAAAATTACCTATATTTACCAGAAGGCAAGGTATTTTCCCGGTTCGGTTTCTATTCATGATGTGGAAGAGATGAAGAAGTCAGTAAAGTTATTGCTTTCTAAATAAATTCATCAAAAAGTATATTCAGGAGGTTTTCAAAATGAAAATTTACGACCTTGTCACGCCTGCATTTCTGGTGGACCTGGATATCCTGGAGAAAAACATAAAAGAAGCGGCAGAGCTTGCACGCGGTAGTGGAAAACGCCTCTGGCCCATGGTAAAGACCCACAAGAGCACTGAAATCGCTGCGATGCAGAAGGCGGCCGGTGCCGAAGGTTTCCTGGTCGGGACCCTTTTTGAGGCGGAAAGGCTAGTTGAAAAGGGCTTTACCAACGTTATGGTGGCATATCCGGTGGCGGGAAAAGAAAATATAGGGAGAATTGTGAACCTGGCGAAAAAAGCACGCGTAATACTGAGCATAGACTGCGTAAAAGCGGCAGAGCAAATCAACGTGGCTCTTGAGGAAAACGGAATTATCCTTGAATATTTGATAATAGTGGACAGCGGACTTAAGAGGTTTGGCGTGTTGCCGGAGGATGCGGCAAGGCTTGCCAAAGAGCTTGCGGCTTATAAAAGTTTGAAGCTTATAGGTATAGCCACCCATCCGGGGCACGTGTACGGGCTTGGTAGGCCAGAAGAAGTAAAGAAGATAGCGTTTGAAGAAATAAATGCCTTAAAAACAGCCGCCGAAATTCTCGAAAAAGAAGGATTTAACTTAGAGATTATTGCCACCGGCAGCACGCCTACCTTTCGACATGTTCTAGAGGACGAAAGAATAAACGTCTTGAGACCCGGAAATTACGTGTTTTACGATTCGATTCAGGTGGCGCTTGGAGTCGTGCCATTTGAAAGATGCGCCTTTTCTGTAATGGGCACCGTAATTTCAAATCCGAGGCCCGGCAACCTGATAGTAGATGTGGGAAGCAAATGCCTTGGCCTAGACCGGGGAGCCCACGGGATATCTCTTTTAAAGGGGTACGGCACCGTTGTCGGCCATCCCGAGCTTACTTTGGTGAGCCTTTCGGAAGAAGTGGGTAAATTGGAAGTGGATGGAAAAACCTCACTTGAAGTAGGAGAAAAGATACGGATAATCCCCAACCATGCGTGCGCCGCCTGCAACATGACGAGCTATCTGGTGGGCTTCCGAGGTGAAGAAGTGGAGAGGATAATCGAAGTGGATATGAGGAACGGTACGTTCAGGCCTTAATCAAATGCATTAGAGGCTTTCAAAGAAGTTCACGCGAAGATGTTAGAAGCATTCAAAGAAGCACCGGGCTGTATCCCGCATTAGCACAGCAGAGAGGGTTTCGGCGCGATATTAGCCGATGGCACGAAAGTGGCATCGGAAAAAATGGTAAAGGGTCCGAAAAAAGGGAAGGATACAAAGCTGAAGGATGGCGATGAAGTATTTTTGGTTCCCATAGGCGGGAGATGATGCGAAAAATAAAAGCGCGATGAAAATGATCGCCCTCTGAAGTAAATTGTGAGTATTACTTCAGAGGGCAAATTCTTTTAATAAAGACATAAAACTGTTAATTCCCATACTTTTTCAAGATAAAGTAAGTTCCGAGTGATTTTACCGCAACTTTATTAATTTCATTTATAATTTCACCTTCTGCCACGCAGATATTCTCGCCAACTTTAATGACTTTCCCGCAAGCCCTGACTCTTTCGCCTAAATTTATCGGGTATAAATAGTTCACTTTCATTTCTACGGTGGTGGAGATTTTCCCGAGGGATTTTACGGAAAATCCCATTGCGGTGTCGCAAAGAGTGGCGGATACGCCGCCGTGAAGTATTCCAAGAGTATTTAATACCTCCTTACGTGGTTGAAATTCAATGACGACGATTCCGTTTCCTATTTCTAGCATATTGAAGCCCAGCAATTTTACGAGCGGTGAATTTTGAAAGTCGTTTATGATTTCTTTGTAAAGCTCCTGCTTTATTCCTTTATTTAGTACCGTCATTGTTTACCTCCCGAATTATAATTGACATGTACCTTTCAATAATAATTTTACCAATTGAATTTTTAACTTACTTTTAACTTACATAAGAATATTTATCGAAAAAAGGGGATAAGGAAACAATTTATGCGACATCGAACCGAAAAAATATAGAAAATTAAGGTAAGCGGGAGACAAGCCCGCTTATTTTAGTAATGCAAATTAGCAGGATATTGAGAAAATAAATAGAATATATATAGTAAGAAAGTACAGTTTAGTAAAAATATAATTAATTTCATGAAAAGGAGGTGCGTGATGGCCTCAGGAAAACCTGACGGCCAGACAGTCATGAACAAGGTTCTCTTACTGTCTCCGGAAAAATGCATAGGCTGCAGGACATGTGAGATTGTGTGCTCTTTTTCTAAAATCCGCGCCTTCAACCCCAGAATTTCGAGAGTATCGGTGTTTTCTTTCGAAGAGATGGCAATCTCGGTGCCCATGATGTGCATGCAGTGCGAGGAGCCGTACTGCATGAAAGTATGTCCTACTTCTGCTATTACAAGGACGGAAGAAGGCGTGGTGGCGTTCGATGAGAAAAAATGCATCGGGTGCAAGCTGTGTATAAGCGCATGCCCTCTTGGCAATATTTCTTTCAGCCATGTAGAGGGCAAAATAGCAAAGTGCGACCTTTGCGGCGGCGAGCCAAAGTGTGCGGAATTCTGCCCCTCGGGCGCTATTGAGTTTAAAGAACCTGTTCCTAGCGCCATAGAAAGGAAAAAGGCCATTGCCGAAAAATTTAAGGAACTTTTCGGGGAGGGGAATGAATGATGTTCGGGTGGAAGGGGACGATACTTAGAGTAAATCTTACCGAAGGAAGCATTAAAAAGGAAAGTTTGGATTTAAAAGATGCCCATATGTACATAGGGGGACGAGGCCTTGGAGTCAAAATTTTGACGGATGAAGTAGACCCGGGAATTGAGCCGTTAAGCCCTGAGAATAAATTGATTTTCATGACCGGGCCCCTCACCGGCACCATGGCTGCAAGCCCCGGCAGGTACGAGGTTGTGGCAAAGGCCCCCCTTACCGGAACGATCGGTGGAGCGAACTCAGGAGGGCATTTCGGCCCGGAGCTCAAGTTCGCAGGTTACGATGGGATTATCTTTGAAGGCAGGGCAGAAAAACCGGTTTACCTTTGGATAAACGACGATCATGTAGAGCTGAGGTCGGCAGAGCACCTGTGGGGCAAGAATACTTTCGAGACTACCGACCAATTGTTAAAGGAGACTGCGGAAGACGCAAGGGTTGCGTGTATCGGGCCTGCTGGCGAAAAATTGGTGCTCTTTGCAACGGTGATGAACGACAAGCATAGAGCCGCCGGCCGTTCAGGAATGGGCGCGGTGATGGGTTCGAAAAACCTCAAAGCCGTTGTCGTACGGGGGACGAAGTCCGTCGATGTGGCCGATCCCGAAGCCTTCTATAAGGCTTGTGTCGATGCCCGAAGAAAACTGAAGGAGCACCCGGTAACCGGTACGGGCCTTCCGATGTATGGTACTGAAATACTCATTAACATCCTGAATCAGGTGGGAGCTCTTCCGACTCGAAACTGGAGAGACGGCGGATACTTCGAATACGCCGAAGAAATCAGCGGAGAAGCATTGCGGGAAAAATATTTGGTCCGGAATAAAGGGTGTTTCGGCTGCTCGATAGGCTGCGGCAGGGTTACCAGGGTTCCTGAAGGGAAGTACAAGAGTTTTGGCGAAGGCCCGGAGTATGAAGCGGGATGGGCTTTGGGAGCAAGCTGCGGCGTGAGGGACCTGGCGGCCATATGCAAGGCCAACTTCATATGTAATGAACTTGGGCTGGACCCCATAACTATGGGGGCAACGATTGCCTGCACCATGGAGATGTATGAAAAAGGTATAATTTCAAAAGAAGAAATCGGCATGGAGGCCCCCTTCGGAAATGCCGACGCCATCGTGGAGCTGACCAGAATGACGGGTTTGAGGGAAGGATTCGGCGATAAACTGGCGGAAGGTTCCTACAGGCTAGCATCATCCTACGGACATCCCGAGCTTTCCATGTCGGTTAAAAAGCAGGAAATGCCGGCATACGATGCCAGGGGAATTCAGGGCATGGGACTGGAGTATGCCACTTCAAACCGGGGCGGCTGCCATGTAAGAGGTTATATGACCTCTCCAGAGATTCTCGGAATACCCGTAAAATTAGACCCGCTGGTAACAAAAGATAAAGCAAAGTGGCTGAAGACATTTCAGGATTTAACGGCGGTGGTAGATTCCGCAGGTATTTGCCTCTTTACCACTTTTGCTATAGGCCTTCCGGAAATCTCGGCCATGCTGAAAGCGGCTATCGGTTTGGATTATTCTGATGAAGAAGTGATGAAAATAGGCGAGAGGATATGGAACTTAGAGAGGATGTTTAATTTAGGTGCCGGATTTACAAAGGCCGATGACACTCTGCCGCCAAGGCTGTTAAACGAACCTCTCAAGACCGGTGCGGGTAAAGGCAAAGTTGTGGAATTGGATGTTATGCTCAAAGAATATTATGAGGTAAGGGGCTGGAATGAAGACGGCATACCCACCGACGCCAAGCTCGAGGAGCTTGGAATAAGATAGTAAGATAAAAAAGACTGCAGGTTCCTTTTTCGGGCCTGCAGTCTGAAATTATTTTTTGCGAGGTAATGCCATGAAAGTTAAATTGTTTGCCTATCTTAGAGATTATGCGGGAGGAAGAGAAGTTGAAGTCAGCCGGTGTGAAACTGTAAGGCAGCTTCTCGGAGAGCTTTGCGGGCGCTTCGGAGAAAGATTCGAAAAAGAGCTTTTCGACAAAGAAAATTTAAGCGGCAGGGTAATCGTTCTCGTAAATGGCAGAAACATATTGGACCTTAAGGGGCTTGATACCGAATTAAAGGAGGATGATGAAGTAAGCCTTTTTCCGGTCGTCGCCGGAGGCCGGTAAAACGGTTTTTATTTGAAGGTGGAAGGTGGGTTTATATGCGTGAAAAACCAGAGGAGGGTATTCTAAAAGTAAAATCCATTCTCGAAAAATACCCGAAGGAACGCAGGTTCCTGCTTGCCATACTCCAGGACATCCAAAAGACTTACAACTACCTGCCGAGGGAAGCGCTGAACGAGGTCCGCGATTATTTAGGAATACCTTTGAGCAGTCTTTACAGCATGGCTACCTTCTACAAGGCCCTGAGCTTAAAGCCAAAGGGAAGGTATGTGATTAAAGTATGTGACGGCACAGCCTGCCATATAAGGGGTTCTTTGGACATTGTTGAGGAGATAAAAAAACAACTTTCCATATCACCCGGTGAGGTGACAAAAGACGGGAAGTTTTCTTTGGAAACGGTAAATTGCCTCGGCTCCTGTGCCTTGGCTCCCGTGATGGTTATAAACGACAAATACTACGGCAATTTAAAGCCGGCCATGGTAAAAGATATCCTGGAAAGTACGGGGGATTGAGCGATGAATGGTATGGTGCAAGTTCCGCGCAGGACGGTGCTGGTATGCTGCGGCACCGGCTGCCTTGCCAACAACAGCATGGAAATCTATAAAAAATTAAAAGACAAGGCTGCGGAGTTAGAGAGCGGTTTTCCGGTCATACCGGTGTTGAAGGCCACGGGCTGCAACGGCCTTTGCGAGAGAGGGCCTATAATCCAGGTGCTGCCGGATGATATCTTTTACTGTAAAGTTAGCGTATCCGATGTCGATGAAATTTTCGAAAGGACCATTTTAAAAGGCGATGTCATAGAAAGGCTCCTTTACCTGGATGCTTCTTCCGGGAAACGGGTGAGGTCCTTTAAAGAGAGCGAGTTTTACAAAAAGCAGTTTAAGATAGCTCTCAGGAACATAGGTCAGATTGATCCCGCGTGTATAGACGATTACATCGAAAGGGGTGGATACGAGGCCTTAAAAAAGGCCCTTTTTGAGATGTCGCCCGAGCAGGTTATATCCGAGATTGAGCGTTCGGGTTTAAGAGGCCGGGGAGGAGCCGGATTCCCCACCGGTTACAAGTGGAGGCAGTGCAGTAAGACAAACGACTTTCCAAAGTATGTGGTTTGCAACGGCGACGAGGGCGACCCTGGGGCCTTTATGGACAGGAGCATAATGGAGGGAGACCCCCATAGCGTAATTGAAGGAATGATCATAGGTGCGTATGCTGTCGGAGCTGAAAAAGGGTTTATATACATAAGGGACGAATACTCACTGGCCGTCCGGAACGTGTCTAAAGCGATAGAAGACGCCTACATTCGTGGGTATCTCGGCCGGGACATTATGGGGAGCGGCTTTAGCTTAGATATAGAGGTGGTAAGGGGCGGCGGAGCTTTCGTTTGCGGGGAATCCACGGCTCTTATGGCTTCCATTGAAGGAAGGGTGGGCGAGCCGAGGGTGAAGTACATCAGGTCAACCGAAAAGGGTTTGTGGGGAAAACCTACGGTTCTCAACAACGTGGAGACGTGGGCCAACGTGCCTGTCATTATAACCCGGGGAGCCGAATGGTTTTCTTCCATTGGAACGGAAAAAAGCAAGGGCACGAAAGTTTTCTCCCTCGTGGGAAAGGTGAAAAACACTGGCCTCATAGAAGTGCCTATGGGGATGACTTTGAGGGAGATAATTTTCGGTATAGGAGGAGGTATAGCAGGCAGCGGCAAGTTCAAAGCCGTTCAGACCGGCGGACCTTCGGGCGGTTGCATTCCCGAGGCTTTGCTGGACCTTCCCGTTGATTTTGATTCGCTGTCGGATGCGGGTTCAATGATGGGTTCCGGCGGCATGATAGTTATGGACGACAGAACGTGCATGGTGGAAGTGGCAAGGTATTATTTGAAATTTCTATCCGAGGAATCCTGCGGCAAATGCACCCCCTGCCGGGAAGGAATAAGGCGGATGCTGGAAGTACTGGAAGATATATGTGCAGGTGAAGGTAGGGAAGAAGACATAGAGCTGCTCCTTGAGCTTTCAGAAACCGTAAAGGAAGCTTCTCTTTGCGGCTTGGGCAAGACCGCTCCCAACCCTGTGCTGACGACCATAAAATACTTTAAAGACGAATATCTCGCCCATATAAAGGAAAAAAGGTGTCCGGCCGGCGTATGCAAAAAGCTCACTTCTTATCGCATCAATCCAGATTTATGCAGAGGCTGCAGCCTTTGCGCTAAAAGGTGCCCTGCAGGAGCAATTTCGGGCAAACAAGGTAAAATATATGAGATAGACCAGGGCATTTGCACCGTGTGTGGAACTTGCAGGGAAGTCTGCAGGTTCGGTGCGGTGGAAGTGGCGGGGAGGGCGACGGAATGAAGGTTATAATAGATGACAAAGAATTCGAAGCCGAATACGGAGAGTACATCCTTGACGTGGCACGAAGGAACGGCATTCATATTCCCACGTTATGTCATTCGGATACAGTGCCGGGACAGGGAAGCTGCCGCTTGTGCATAGTAGAAGTTTACGAGAGAGGAAAGAATAAGGTAGTGGTGTCCTGCCTTTACCCCATCACAGGAGAAATCAAAGTTTATACCAATTCCGAAAAGATTCATAGAATGCGCCGGAACATAATAAGGCTTCTTGCTGCCCGGGCTCCTGGAAGTGAATATATAAAAAAGTTAAAAGAGGAATATGGAATACCGGAAGAAACCAGATTCATAGTAGATGAGAAAGAAAAATGTGTTCTTTGCGGTTTATGCGTAAAGGCCTGTGAGAAGCTCGGGTCGATGGCGATTTCAACCGTAAACAGGGGGGCTACTAAAAAGGTAGCGCCTCCTTTCGAAGAGCCTCCGGTGGACTGCATTGGATGCGCTTCATGTGCTCATGTTTGTCCCACCGGAGCTATCGAGGTGCGGGAGTGTAAAGGCAAGCGGGTCATATGGAACAGGACCTTCGAACTTTTAAAATGCACAAGTTGCGGCAGGTACTTTATCACGCGGGAGCAGTACGAATACATGAAAAACAGGCTTGGCATTGATATGAAAGAACTGCTCTGCGATAGGTGCAGGCAAAAATCGACAGCAGAAAAACTTGTAAGTCTTTATAAAAAGCTTTTGGTTTAAAAAACATTGTCTCAGTGTTATAGGCTCCAAAAAGATTAGGGGGCCAAAAATAGTCTTGGCAGGAAGAAAAAATTTATTGTCAGGCTGTATTTTATACTTACAATGTTGAAAGAAAATGTTAAAATAAAGAAAGAATTATAAATAGGGGCAGAGATTAAAAGGAGGTTTTTTATGGATTTCATTTTTTATCCATTTGAGAGTTTTTTTAGAACCGTGAACTTCGTGGTGTTGCTTGTCGAGATTCTACTCATAGTGCTATGGATAGGTTTTGCAGTTAACTCAAAGAGAACGTCCGTTATCGCTTTTACTTCGGCTATATCTGCTGTAATCTTCCTTGCTTCGCTTATGATGGGAAACCCCGTTGTATCTTTTGTTTTCCTTGCGGTGCTAATCTCGTTGATGGCGAATACAATTAAAATTGTAAACGAGTACCAGCGGGGGGTTCTTTTGAGGTTTGGCAAATTCGCTTACGTGGTGGGTCCAGGTATAAACGTCATAATGCCCTTTGGAATAGACCGTTTGTTAGTCGTCGACCTGAGGACTGCGACCATAGACGTGCCGCGCCAGGAAATTATAACAAAAGACAATATTCCCGTAATGATTGACGCTGTTGTTTATTTTAACGTGTTCCAACCGGAACTTGCCGTTTTGAAGGTTCAAAATTACTTCAACGCCACAAGCCTTCTTGCGCAGACCATATTGAGGGCTATACTGGGAAAGTACGATTTAGACGACATATTGGCCAAGCGCCAGGAATTAAATGAAATGTTGAGGGAGGAACTGGACAGGGCCACCGACCCGTGGGGCGTTAAGGTAACAGCAACCGAAATTAAATCCATAGAACTTCCGGAAGAGATGAAAAGGGCCATGGCAAAGCAGGCTGAAGCTGAAAGGGAAAGAAGAGCCAAGATAATAAGAGCAGAAGGCGAACTTCAGGCGGCAGAAAAGCTTTCGGAGGCGGCGAGCATAATTTCAAAAAACCCCGGAGCCTTGCAGCTAAGACAGCTTCAAACTTTGAGCGAAATTGCGGTGGAAAAGAATTCCACGGTAATATTCCCCCTGCCAATGGAAATATTTAAATTTTTTGCGCAGAAGCAGGATGGCAGTGAAGGGTAAGAAAAAATTTTTGGCTCTTGAAATTTGAAAAATTTTAATGTATAATAGGAGCAAATAGTAATAATTACTATTAAGGGGGGATGTTTGATGGAATTAAAAGGTACAAGAACTGAAAAAAATCTTTGGGAAGCTTTTGCCGGCGAATCTCAGGCAAGGAACAAATATACTTATTTCGCCTCTATAGCAAAAAAAGAAGGTTACGAGAAAATTGCCGCTATTTTTATGGAAACGGCGGAAAATGAGAAAGAACACGCAAAAGTGTGGGCAAAATATCTAGGACTCATCGGCGATACTGCCAAAAATTTAGAAGAAGCTGCGGCAGGCGAGAACTACGAATGGACCAGCATGTACAAGGAATTTGCAAAAGTTGCTAGAGAAGAGGGGTTTCATGAAATAGCCGAACGCTTTGAGAAGGTGGCAGAAGTTGAGAAGGTCCACGAGGAAAGATACCGCAAGCTGCTTTCTGAGCTGAAAGAGGGCACCCTTTTCAAGAGCGAAAAGCCGGTCAAATGGCGCTGCCGAAACTGCGGGTACATACATGAGGGAACGGAACCGCCGGAGAAATGCCCGGCCTGCGATCATCCGAAAGGATTTTACGAGAAGGTTGTCGAAGAATAATGACAAATCCGCTTTTAGGTTCAAGCCTAAAAGCGGATTTATTTTTTAGATCTAGCGCCTTGAATTATAATCCTCAATAAAAAATTCTATAGACCTATTGTAAGTCTTTTCGGCTTCCTTCGAAAAGTAACATGCGGGCAGCTCTCCATTTCTTCTGTGGTAATGCAGGCACTCGCAGCAGCGTCCCTTACGGGGGCATGGCTCGTAAGTGCACGTGCAGATGGCTTTATTTTTCGTTATGATGCATTCCAAAACCGTTCACCTCCATAAGAAATTTTAACCGATTTATTGAATAAATCAAGGCTATTACAACATATTGTTAAAATTCTGGTAATAAGTCAGTCCTTCAGCTTGAAATATTTTTTCCTAAAAAATAAAATAATGGTTGTTTTTTAATGAAACATTTGTTATATTTATAATAGAAACAAATGTTACAAGAAAGGGGTATGAAAATGACCGATAGTGACCGGAAGTGGCTGCTATTGATCTACAGGGTGCCCGTAGAGCCGTCGACCTTCAGAGTAAAAGCCTGGCGCAAGATGAAGGAAATAGGGGCCCTTTATCTTCAGCAATCGGCAGCCATCTGCCCCTTGCTGGATAGTTTGAAAAAGGAGCTTTTGGATTTTGCCAGGGAGATCAGGTCTGCGGGAGGCGAAGCCCATCTATTCGAGGTGGAGACGGTATCGAAAGGTGACGTCGAAAATCTTATAGAATCCTTCAACGCCCAGCGGAATAAAGAGTATGAAGAGCTCATTGAAAAATGCGGCGACTTTTTTGCGGAACTCAAGAAAGAGACAGAGAGGGGAAATTTCACCTTTGCAGAACTTGAGGAAAACGAGGAGGAGCTGGGGAAGCTCCTTCGATGGTTTGACAAAATAAAAGCGAGGGATTTTTTCGGAGCACCTTTAAGTGCAAGAGCACAAGAGATTCTGGAAGAGTGCAGAAGAGAATTTGCCGACTTTGCCCAGAAAGTTTACGGGATGGAGGGATCTATGTAATGTTCAACATAATCCTACTCGGTATTACAAGCCTTTTAACGGACATAAGCACGGAAATGGTCTACCCATTGCTGCCCATTTTTCTTACTACCAAGCTAGGAGCTACCCCACTTATCGTCGGGACCATCGAGGGAATTGCCGAGAGCCTAGCGAGTTTGCTGAAAGTTTTTTCGGGGTACTTCTCGGACAGGATAAAACGCCGCAAGCCCTTTGCCATAGCCGGGTACGGCGCTTCCACTTTGGGAAAGATTCTCCTTTACACAGCTTTTTCCTGGCCGGTAGTACTCGCAGGGAGAGTCGTCGACAGGTTCGGCAAGGGCATAAGAACCGCTCCCCGGGACGCCCTCATAGCCGAATCGTCTTCCGAAGATGCCCGCGGCAGGGCTTTCGGGCTCCACAGGACCATGGATACCCTTGGGGCGACGATAGGAGTGCTGCTGGCCTATTACTTCATATCCAGGGAGCATGTCGATTTCCGCCAGATATTCCTCTACTCCCTGATTCCGGCAGTTATGGGCGTAATGGCTTTATTTTTCGTCCGGGAAAAGGGAGTTGCCAAAATAAGTAAAGAAAGGCCATCCCTGAACTGGAACGCCCTGGACCGCCGGTTGAAATCCTTTCTGATCCTGATGTTCATATTCACCTTGGGCAACTCCTCGAACCAGTTCCTGCTTTTAAGGGCAAAAGATGTGGGATTTGATGCAAAAACCATACTCCTTCTTTACCTTACATACAACCTGGTGTACAACGCCGCCTCATATCCTGCGGGAGCCATTTCCGACCGAATAGGCAGGAAGGCATTGATAGTGGCCGGATATCTGGTTTACGGCCTAGTATACTTCGGATTCGCCCTGGCAAGCACGCCTGCCTCCATATGGGCGCTTTTTGCAGCTTACGGGCTTTACATGGCGTTTACCGAAGGGGTGGAAAAGGCCTTTATCTCCGATATAGCTCCGGAAAACGTAAGAGGGACTATGATTGGGCTCCACGCCACTCTGGTGGGCATAGGCCTTTTGCCCGCTTCTCTCGTAGCGGGGGCTCTGTGGAATGCCTTTGGAGCACCGGCGCCCTTTTATTTTGGTGGATTTATGGGGATTTTGGCCGCAGTCGGAATCGCGCTTTTGATATAGGTTTCAGCAAAAAGACCTCGAAAACTTGCCAAAAATGGAGCAAAGGTGTAAAATGAATGAAAAGATTGGGAAAACTACTTAGGGAGTTTTGCAGAAAATTCATCGGAGGTGGATATAAAACTGAGACTGAAAGAAAAAATCCTTGAATTAATGAAAAGCGAAGGATACAGACCCATGACCGAAGGGGAAATACTGGTAGCGTTGGATCTTGACATAAAGGAGGCGGACCTATTACTTAAGACCCTCCAGTCAATGGAAAAGGAAGGCCTTGTGGTTAAGAACAGAAAGGGCAGGTACGGTCTTCCCGAGCGAATGAACCTGGTAGTAGGGCACTTGGAAGGCAACCCCAAAGGATATGCCTTTTTGATTCCGGACAATCCCGAAATGGAAGATATATACATCGGGCTGGAAAACCTGAACGGCGCTGTACACGGCGACAGAGTAATAGTCAGGCCGCTTTTCAAACCATCTGGCGGAAGGCTCGAAGGAGAAGTCGTCCGGATACTGAAGAGAGCGTCCACGAGGATTGTAGGCACTATCGAGTGCAGAAAGCAGTTTGCCTTTGTAACTCCGGACGACAAGAGATTTTACTTTGACGTTTTCGTGCCCAAAAGCGACACGGCGGGGGCAAAATCGGGCCAAAAAGTAGTTGTGAGCATCACCAGATGGCCCGAAGGACGGCGAAACCCCGAAGGTCGCGTGACTGAGATATTGGGTTACGAGGACGAGCCGGGCATTGATGTGCTGGCAGTTATAAAAAAATACAACCTGCCTTTGGAATTCCCGGAGAAAGTCCTTAGGCAGGCTGAACAGATACCGGAAGAAATAACCGATGAGGAACTAAAAGGAAGACTGGACTTAAGAAACGAAAAAATAGTGACCATAGACGGCGAGGATGCGAAAGACCTGGATGACGCGGTGTCGGTAAAAAAAATACCCGGCGGCTATAGGTTGGGAGTCCACATAGCCGATGTAAGTTATTACGTAAAGGAAGACACCCCTTTGGATAAAGAAGCGAGAAAAAGGGGCTGCAGCGTGTACCTCGTGGACCGAGTGATACCGATGCTGCCTCCAAAGCTCTCTAACGGCATCTGCAGTCTAAATCCGAAGGTCCCACGCCTTACGATGAGCGTAATCATCGATTTTGACGAGAGCGCCAGGGTAAAAAGTTACCAGATAACTCCGAGCGTCATCAGAACCTGCGAGCGCATGACCTATACTGCGGTCAATAAAATTTTGGAGGAAAATGACGAAGAAACGATAAAGCGTTACGAGTATCTGATAGAAGACTTCAAGTTGATGGAAGAACTCGCGGCAAAATTGAACCGGAAGCGGTTTGAAAGGGGAAGCCTGGACTTCAATTTCGAGGAAGCGAAAGTAATCCTGGACGAAAACGGGCGTCCTGTGGAGATAAGAAAAGAGGAGAGGCGCACGGGAGAAAGAATAATTGAAGAGTTTATGCTGGCAGCCAATGAGGTCATAGCCGAGCACATGTACTGGTTGAAAGTCCCCTTTGTGTACAGAGTGCACGAGATACCAAACATGGAGAAGATGTACGCCCTGCAGGAGTTTTTACACAATCTCGGATATTCCATAAAAGGCATAAAGAACATAAAACCGAAAGCCCTGCAGCAGATTTTGGAGGCGGTAAAAGGTAAGCCCGAGGAGCGGGTTGTGAGCACCGTGCTCTTGAGGTCATTGAAGAGAGCTCGTTACAGCGAAGAAAACCTAGGGCATTTCGGGCTGGCGTCCCATTATTACACTCACTTTACATCACCGATTCGACGCTATCCCGATTTGGTCATTCACCGCATCCTCAGGGAACAACTGGAAGGCAAACTGAATGAGGAGCGCCAGGAAGACCTCAACGAAGTGTTGGGCCGGATAGCAAAGCATTCTTCCGAAAGGGAACGGATAGCCGAAGAAGCGGAAAGGGAAACGGTGCAACTCAAAATGGCGGAGTACATGGCAGGGAAAATAGGCGAAGTCTTCCCTGGCATAATATCCAGCGTCACCCCTTTCGGCTTTTTTGTGGAGCTGGAAAACACCGTAGAAGGCCTGGTCCACGTAAGCACTTTGGAAGACGATTTTTACCGGTTCGACGAAAAATCAATAACCTTAAGAGGCGAAAGGACGAAAAAAGTTTTCAAGATAGGTGATCGTGTGAAAGTACGGGTCGCCAGGGTGAACAAAAATGAGCGGCAGATAGACTTTATTTTCGAAGAGAAACTGGACTAGAAGGGGGCGAGAGATTTGAGAGAGAGGGTAAGTCGGGATTTGGTGACCAACCGGAAGGCAAGACACGATTACCATATTCTAGAAACTTATGAAGCCGGCATTGCACTTTCCGGGACCGAAGTAAAATCTTTGAGGGAAGGCAAGGCCAATTTGAAGGACAGCTTTGCGCGGGTGGAAAAGGGGGAGCTTTACCTCTACAACATGCACATAAGCCCGTACGAGAAGGGAAACATACACAACAAAGACCCATTAAGGCCAAGAAAGCTCCTGATGCACCGCAAAGAGATAGACAGGCTCTACGGCCTTGTAAAAGAAAAAGGAGTGACGCTGATACCCCTTAGGGTTTACTTGAACGAAAGGGGTCTTGTAAAGGTCGAATTGGCGGTCGCTAAGGGAAAAACGTTGTACGACAAGAGGGAAGATATAAAGCGCAGGGACGCCCAGAGGGAGATGGAGAAAGCCTTAAAGGAGTATTACAGATAAGGTTATTAGGTAGGCACCGTACAGGGTGCTTTTTTTATTTTATATATTGAATTTATTATCTTCAATGCGGTAAAATAAAAAATATCAACCTTTATGTATAATTAAAATAAATAAGTAAAAGTTATGCATCAAAAGTAAAGGAGGTGTATTAGTTATGGATTTAAAAGATAGAATAGTTAAATTTCTGGACGATATAAAAAGCGAAATTTTTGAAGTGTCCGACGAAATATACAATAATCCAGAGCTGGGAAATCAGGAGTTTAAAGCATCCAGACTTTTGAAAGAGAAAATAAGTAAGTACGGCTTCTCTGTGGAGGAAATAGAAGGATTGCCCACGGCTTTTGTGGCACGAAAAAAGGGCCGTAAACCCGGTTGCAGAGTGGCTTTTCTTGCCGAATACGATGCGCTCCCTGAAATAGGCCATGCCTGCGGTCACAATTTAATAGCCGCTGCAAGCTTTGGGGCTGCTGCAGCATTGGGCGCGATGAGCGAAGAACTTTCCGGCGAAGTGCTATTGATAGGTTGTCCTGCAGAGGAAACTAACGGGGCAAAAGTGATACTGGTCGAAAAAGGCGTTTTTGACGAGGTCGATGCAGCTATGATGGTTCACCCTGGCAACAAAACGACGGTGTATTCCACGTCCCTGGCTATGGAGGCGCTGGAGTTTGAATATGAAGGAAAGGCGGCCCATGCGGCAGCAGCGCCTCATCTGGGAATAAATGCCTTAGATGCGGTTATTCTCCTTTTTAACGGGATAAATGCTTTAAGGCAGCAGCTGAGACCGGACGCTAGAATTCACGGAATAATTACGGAAGGGGGGAAGGCCCCCAACATAATCCCGGACAGGGCCGTTGCCCGCTTTTACGTGAGGGCGAAGGACAAAAAGTACATGCTGGAAGTAAAAGAAAAGGTCATAGCCTGCGCAAGGGGAGCAGAGTTGGCAACGGGTGCGAAGCTTTCCTATAGAAATTTCGAGTTGGGATTCGACAATCTGGTGACAAACCGGACCATGGCCGATGCGTTTAAGGTAAATCTTCAAAAACTGGGATGCGAAGATATTAGCGAAGAAGAAGAGGGTATAGGTTCTACGGACATGGGAAATGTTAGCCAGGTAGTTCCGGCGATTCATCCCCATATTGCTATAACCGAAGGCAACGTTTCGGCCCATTCGGTTGAATTTTTGAAAGCCGCTGGCTCCGAAAGAGGCAAGCAGGCCGCACTGGTTTCAGCAAAGGCTCTGGCCCTTACGGGGTTGGATTTGATGACCGACGAAGAATTGATGAGAAAAGTAAAGGAAGAGTTTGAAAAAACTGTAAAATAAAACTTGCAAGGGGAGGTATTTTTATGGAAGGCGGTAAAAGAAAAAGATTCAGCATCCCTCATACTTTTACCATATTGTTTGCCCTGATCGTTATTGCCGCAATTGCTACATGGATTATTCCTGCGGGGCAGTACGACAGGGTGGAAGACCCTGACACTAAAAAAATGACGGTCATTCCCGATTCCTTCAAATACGTTGAACCCTCGCCTGTTGGATTTTTTGATACATTTGTGGCTGTTCAAAAGGGTATGGTAGATGCGGCATCTATAATATTTTTTATCTTCATAGTTTATGGGTCTATTTACATAGTTCTAAAAACGGGCGCGCTAGACAGCGCTATATATTACCTTATAAAGCGATTCAAGGGAAAGGAACAGATCGTGATCCCCATAACGATGTTTATCTTCGGTTTGGGCGGGGCTATCTTCGGAATGTCCGAAGAGACGCTGGGATTCATCCCTTTAATGGTGTCCTTTGCCATAGCCTTGGGTTATGATGCCGTTGTTGGAATGAGCATGGTTTCTCTTGGGACCAATACGGGGTTTTCTGCGGCTTTCTTAAACCCCTTTACCATAGGGGTTGCCCAGGGTATAGCAGACCTTCCTCTTTATTCCGGATTGGGATTCAGGGTTTTGAACTTCGTCGTTTTTGAATCGATCGCCGTTTGGTGGACTTTGCGTTACGCCGCCAAGGTCAAGAAAAATCCTTCGGCAAGTCTTGTGAAGGATATGGATTATTCCAGCTTTAAAATCAACGTGGGTGAAGCGGAAAAAGAGTTTACCGGCCGCCAGAAGGTAATTTTATCGTTAGTTGGAATTACGATAGCTGTTTTGGTCTACGGGGTGTTGAAATTAGGTTGGTACATTGACGAACTTGCGGGACTTTTTCTGATAATGGGTATAGCTTGCGGATTCGTAGGAGGTTTTAGTTCCAGCAAGATAGCCGAGTACTTTGTGGAAGGATGTAAAGAGGTTATTTCCGGGGCTTTTGCGGTAGGTTTGGGCAGGGGAATTTTAATAGTCATGAATCAGGCAAAAATAACGGACACCATCGTTCATGCCCTTTCCCAGCCCTTGCTTTCGTGGCCCAAGTGGATAGCGGCCGAGGGGATGCTCTTTGTTCAAACTTTAATTAGTTTCCTGATTCCTTCCGGAAGCGGCATGGCTGCGGTTACCATGCCTATAATGGCGCCGTTGGCTGACGTCCTGAATATTACGCGGCAGACTGCCGTTTTAGCATACCAGTACGGCGATGGTTTTTCCAACATATTGTGGCCTACCACTCTTTTGCCCGTAATATGCGGCATTGCAAAGGTTCCGATGGACCGCTGGTGGAAGTACTACGCCCCGCTGTTCGTTTTAATGCTGGTTGTACAGATGATCTTCATAGCAATAGCCGTGGCTATAAATTACGGGCCGTTTTAAAAAACTTATAAATGCGGTATGAACGAAAAGCAAAAGGCAGGTGCCGTATGGATGGTGCCTGCCTTTTTAAAGTCCATTCAATGGGTCGACATAGGTACGGTGATTTAGGTTTGAACAGATTTAGGAAAGAAGGTATAATAGACATCGACGAAAAAATTATATTTAAGCATAACTAGAAAATTGCGGAGGAAGGAAATAATAAAATAAGTCGCTTCAATGAAAGGAGGCAGGAGCATGCGGGTTATTTTTAAGATGCCGTTTAGAAGGGAAGTAGAAGTCAAGGGCATAAAGACGGTGAAGCAGCTGGCCGAAGAATTAAACTTCAGCCTCGAATCCAATCTGGTATTGAGGGATGGCAAAATGCTGACACCTGACGAAAAGCTAAACGAGGAAGATGTGGTTGAAGTGCTTTCGGCAATATCCGGAGGATAAAAGGAGGGATTTGAGTGCGCTGTCGTCGGTGCGGAGAAAAGGCCGAGATATACTTGAAAAGGCACAACACGGCTTTTTGCAGCAGTTGCTTTCAGGTCTACTATTCTGAACAGGTAAAGCGGAACATTAAGAGGGAAAAAATGTTTAAGCCCAATGACCGAATCCTGGTGGTGGTGTCCGGCGGGAAGGACAGCATGGCTTTATGGCATATATTATTAAAATTGGGATACAACGTAACCGGCATGTACATCAACCTGGGTATATGCGGGTATTCCGACAGGTCACAGGAAGTTGTAGAACGATATTCTCAAGCAAACAACGCGCCGGTTATAATAAAAAACATCGAAAAAGAATACGGCTTTAGCATCCCGGCCTTAGCCCGGGAAATCCGCCGCAGCACCTGTTCTTTATGCGGGACGATAAAAAGGTACCTTTTTAACAAGGTGGCGTTAGACGGCGGATTTGACGCGGTGGCAACCGGTCACAATCTGGACGATGAGGCGGCAACTCTTCTCGGAAATGTACTGAGCTGGCAGGAAGGGTACCTGGCCAGGCAGTCGCCGGTGCTACCGAGCACCCATCCCAAGCTGGTAAAAAAAGTAAAGCCTTTATATACATTGACCGAACGGGAAAATCTCGCCTACGTATTGTTCAACGGTATTGAATTCATCCACGAGGAGTGCCCTCATGCTTTAGGTGCGAGTTCGATATTGTATAAAGAAATCCTTAATAAATTGGAAGATGAAAGCCCCGGCACGAAACAGCGCTTTCTTACCAATTTTTACAAGAAAGGAAAAAAATTCTTTGAGAAATATTCGGAACCCGTTAAATTAAATGAATGCAAGATATGCGGCCAGGTGACCACAGCGGAAATTTGCTCCTTCTGCCGACTAAGGCAAATGGCGGAAAAGAAGAAAGTTGATTCAATGCCGCAGGAAGGCGAAGACTTTTAAAAAAAGAATTTGAAAGTGGCGATATGATGGCTGAGGTGCTTACACTTCTCGTTTTTTCGCTTTTACTTTTATTTTGTATAGTAAAAAACGTATCGGTTTTGATTGCACTTTTTGCAGGATTGGTCCTTTTTACGATTTATGCTCTATACCGGAAATTTACCTTTGGAGAAATTTTGCGGATGATGCTTGCCGGCGTAAAAGAAGCCCGAACCATCCTCATCGTATTTTCTCTAATCGGAATGCTCACTGCCCTTTGGCGAGCCGGCGGCACCATTCCTTTTATCATCTATCATACCGTGTCGGTGATAGACCCCAAATTTTTTGTTTTATTTTCCTTCCTTTTGTGTTCGCTGGTGTCTCTTCTGACCGGAACGGCCTTTGGGACGGTCAGCACCATGGGAATTATCTGCATGATGACGGGAAAAGCCTTGGGCATTCCGGATTTTTATTTGGGCGGAGCCATCTTATCTGGCATCTTTTTCGGCGACAGATGTTCTCCGATGTCATCGAGTGCCCTATTGGTAAGCGAACTTACCAGGACCAATATTCACAGGAACATAACTAACATGATGAGGACATCGATAATACCTTTTATACTGGCTGTAACCTTTTATGCCGTTACGGGACGCTTGGAGAGCAGCCCGCAGGTTACCGGGGAGAAACTCTCGTTTTTCGCGCAAAGTTTTAATTTAACCCCATGGGTGCTCCTGCCTGCAGCGGTCATAATATTTCTCACCCTGCTGCGGCTTAACATAAAAGTGACGATTCTTTGTAGCATTATAGCAGGCATCCTGGTGAGCATATTTTGCCAGGGGATGAGCGTTTACGAACTGATAAGATGCATGCTGATAGGGTATCGCTCCGGAAATGCAAAACTTGCCGAATTGATGGACGGAGGCGGCATTGCTTCAATGTTCCAAACGATGCTTATAATTGCAATTTCTTCTTCTTATTTCGGCATCTTCCGCAAAACCAATTTACTGGACAAAATAAAACAATGGAGCTTCATGGTGGCCCGGCGCAGCACCAATTTTGCCGCAGTTTTAGTGGTTTCTGTTATAACAGCGGCTTTAAGCTGCAATCAAACCCTTGCCACGATGCTTACCTACGAGATAACAGAAAAGATGTTCAAAGACCGTGAAAAACTGGCCGTTTTCCTGGAAAATTCGGTTATCGTGGTCAGCGCCCTTATACCGTGGAGCATCGCTGCGGCTTTTCCTCTCACAACCATAGGCGCACCTAAAAGCAGCATTGTTTACGCCGTATATTTATATGCGCTGCCGTTGTGGAATCTTGTGATGTCTTATGTGGATTCCCGGCGGGGCGATAAAAGCGTAATCTAAAAATAAAAACCCCCTTTGCCAACCTAAAGGGGGTTTTACTGTTCGTGATTTTAAATTTTGGTAGCCCTACGGGGACTCGAACCCCGGTTTCCGCCGTGAGAGGGCAGACGGAAAAATTTGCTAATCCCATTCTTTCAACCCTTGAACTGTCTCGGTTTCAAGGGTTGTTTTTTGTCTGAAATTCAGGGTTTCCGGATTAACCCCTTTGTTTATTCTATTCGACACTTCTTATCAAATTCCTGCTCAAGTGGATGAGTTTTTTAAAAACGGCTTTATTTTTGAATCCTCATGTTTTTCCCCTATAACCCGTAATCCCTTCTTCCGTGCCAACTTCACGTATTCCTCTGCACTTATCTTCCCCCGAAGGAAAGCCTTATACAATCTTTGGGCCTCTTTCTCTTGGGAGGGGTCATATTTTTTAGCCTTTTTCCTGCACTCAGGCGAACAATACACTTGCCTATAGTCTTGCGTGGGGGACTCTGCCACAAAGAGACTTCCGCAAGTTTTACAGAACTGGGCCGGAATATCATTTTGCACGCAATACAGTATATCGGCCCATACGAGAGGGAGAATCCAGCGGCTTGAATAACGGTATCCGATAGAACGGCTGTAATTTTTGATAAAGAACAAATCTTTAATAACGTATGGCGTGCCTTCTATTTCGATTGGCCTAGTTATTGGCTTTTTGGGAGGCTTTGAATACGGAACTATCTCGGTTGAAAATTCTTTTTGCCGAATCATAAGACAATACCTCAAAAACTCCATTGAATCAGACACAAACATCCGGTAAGGCGAAAAGTCTATATCCGAAGCGGGTAAAATATAGTCCCCTCTATCATGGGCGGTATTGCTTGCGAATAGCAAGAAACGCTTTTTCGGTGAAAGTTTAGAATATTTCTCGTGTAATTCTTTAGGTGCATTTTCAGGGAGAAAAGGGACTTTCTTATTGACCGGTGCTTGTAACCACAATTTAATTGCCTTCCGGATAGCTTGGATTTCCGCCTTATAACTTTCTTCCGCCGTTTTTCCTTCAATCTCAACCGGTGGGCCTAAAACCTCAAGGCCTATTTCCTCACCAATCAATCCACTGACAAACTCTTGGGGCGTTGCACTTTGCAGGAGCATTGCTGTGAGGTCTAATAGGTGCAATTTCAAAATTGAACTCCCTGTAGTAATAATTTCCGTGCCTTCTATGCTGTCCATCCCTTCCAAATCTTCAACAACGAAAAAAGCCTTCCTGCTTTTCTTCTCCAACGGCAAATAAATACTAAATTTTTTTCCAGAAACGTAAGTAGTAGACATAAAATTTTCAATCCTTTCTGACATTGATTCTTTTAGCTTTTCTTTATTGTCCAGAAAGTGCTATCATTTGCATTTTATATCAAACCTTTGATAAAGTCAAGAAGGGGAGGTGGAAATCGGCAATGGTAAGCAATTTGCGACTACTTCGAACCCGAAAAGGCCTGACTATTCGGGAAGTCTCCAAAATGCTTGGGATACCGGAAACCGAGCTATGTCGAATTGAAAAGGGGCAAGCCTATATTCCCCCAAAATGGAGACCAAAAATTGCTGACTTCTTCGGCGTCCCAATCTCCGAAATCTGCGATATTACTACCGGCTGGCCTGTCTTGGTAGACATGGAAATGCCGAAGCTCGTAAGGAAAAACATCTCCAAATAAAAAAAAGCCCTGAGAAGGGCTGTAAACGGAGGCGATATGATGGTCTTCAAGGTAGCTACGCCACAAGGAATTAAACGCATTGGCGAAGTTAAAGGGAACACCCTCATTAAACACGTCCAACGTTCAAAACATTTCCACCGCCGTTTCAAAGCATGGGGGATTCAAGCCGAGGCCATCCCTCGCCTTGAACGGCTGAGAGTGAAGCATATTTGCCTTGAGGTGCAGGATACCGGAGAAATTTTAATCGTGCCTCTCGAGGTTTTAAAGGCCCATGGATTCGCCTTTGACTTCGGCCATGGAAAGCAAATATTCTTGCGAGAAGAATACTGGAAAACCATCAATAACCGGCAATTGAGTTTATTTTAAGGATTGTGTAAGTAACTCGGAATACTAAAATATCAATTTCGATTTTAACACAAAAAAAACAAAGCAATCAAGAGAACAACTCTTTGGGCGTTCTATTTAGACGGAAATTTCTCGTAGGAGGAGAGCAAATGCCTATTACTGAATCTTCTCTGGTTAATTTCGCTTTGGAATACGCAAATATGGGGATGAAGGTAATTCCCATACCTTTGAAACAGAAAGCCCCTCTCATGAAAGAATGGCAAAAGCTACGTCTCACGGAGGAAGAAATCAGGCAACTATTCTCAAAGCCCTCGAACATCGGCATATTGCTTGGCGAACCTTCCGGTTGGCTAGTGGACATTGACCTCGACGACCCATTGGCCGTAAAACTGGCCCCTTACTTCCTGCCATTCACCGAAGCAGTCTTCGGCCGGGATTCAAAGCCTTGTTCTCATTGGTTGTATATCTGCTTTGGTGCAAAGACGACAAAATGGCAAGGCATTGATGGAGAAATGATTGTGGAGTTACGTTCTACCGGTTGCCAAACAGTATTTCCGCCTTCAATCCACCCCTCTGGCGAAACTATCACGTGGTATAAGGAAGGGCGACCCATCCAAATAAGCAGGGATGAACTTGAAAAGGCTTGTTCAAGGCTTGCAAGTGCTGTTTTGCTTGCCAAATATTGGCCCTCTCAAGGCACAAGACAGGATACGGCTTTGGCCCTTGCAGGTGGCCTGATTCGCCTCGGATTTAACGAAGAAGAAGCGGAAAGATTCATTGAGGCTGTAACCGTAGGAGCTGGAGACGAGGAAAGCAAGTCGAGGGTTAGGACGGTGCTTTACACTGCGAGAAAAGCAGGGAGCTCACCAACAACCGGTTGGAAGCGATTGAGTGAACTCGTTGGCGAGGAAGTAGTCTCCAAAGTCCTGGCATGGCTCGGATGGAAGAAGCAGGAGGAAGTTTTTGAAGACCCTCCAAAGAAGGAGAAAGAAAGGGAATCTCAGGCCCAAAGCCTTGTTAACCTTGCCTTATCCTCCGGCGTGGAACTCTTCCATACCCCCGACGGCAACGCTTATGCTACCGTGCCGGTTAATGGCCATAAGGAAACTTGGCCCGTATCCTCAAGGGGGAGCGGGCCTTTCCGGAACTGGCTAAGGAGGATATTCTTCGAGAAACACGGCAAGCCCCCCGGAAGTCAAGCCCTGCAAGACGCAATAGGAGTGTTAGAGGCAAAAGCTCAATTCGATGGCCCCGAATATCCGGTTTTCACGAGGATTGCGGAACATGACGGCAAAATATACATTGACCTTGCCAATGACACTTGGGAAGCGGTAGAAATATCACCGGTGGGCTGGAGGGTAATAAGCGACTGCCCGGTAAAATTCCGGCGTTCTAAAGGCATGTTGCCACTTCCCCACCCCGAAAGCGGAGGGAGTTTAGAAGAACTAAAACGGTTTCTGAACATCCCCGATGAGGATTCTTGGCGGTTGATGGTGGCGTGGCTTTTGGCGTCCTTGCGTCCAAAAGGGCCTTACCCTGTGTTGTTATTGCAGGGCGAGCAAGGGAGTGCAAAGTCAACCACGTCGAAGGCACTACGGGCATTAATAGACCCGAATACTGCCCCCTTGAGGACATGCCCAAAGGACGAACGGGATTTAATGATAACGGCAACGAATTCATGGGCCGTTAGCTTTGATAATTTAAGCGGTATTCCTGTATGGCTGTCTGACGCACTTTGTCGCCTTGCAACCGGTGGAGGATTCTCGACAAGGACGCTTTACGAAAACGACGAAGAAACTATATTCTCGGCCTGCCGTCCCATCATCGCCAACGGCATTGATGAGATAGCCTCAAGGCATGACCTTTTAGACAGGGCCATAATCATTCACTTACCACCCATACCGGAGGAAAATCGAAAGGACGAGGCCCAATTTTGGGCCGAATTCGAGAAAGCAAGGCCCAAAATTTTTGGGGCACTTCTCGACGCTGTTAGTGCAGGACTACGGAATATTGATAGTGTTCACCTCGACAAATTACCGAGAATGGCTGACTTTGCGAAATGGATAACCGCCTGTGAGGAAGCATTACCTTGGCCCTCGGGTGGATTTATGGAAGCGTATATGGGCAACCGAGAAGAAGCAATAGAGGTGGCCCTTGAGGGTGACATTGTGGCGGTGGCGGTAAAGAACTTACTCGAGGAAAGAGAAATATGGGAAGGCACGGCAAGTGAACTTTTAGAAGCGTTAGAAGTGTTTATTGACGATACAACGAAAAGAAGCGTCGCTTGGCCGAAGAACCCTAGGAATTTAGGGAATAGGTTGCGTAGGGTTGCGACATTTTTGAGGCAGGCTGGCATTGAAGTGGAGTTTTTACGAGAGGGACACGACCGACGGAGATTAATTAGATTAAAGAGGGAAAACGTTGTCCGCAATGTCCGCAACGTCCGCAATGACCTTCAAAGCTTTGAAAATACTGGGCTTGAGGTGCGGACGATATGCGGACAACGTGCGGACAATGCGGACGAAGTGCGGACAAAAAACGAAAATTCGTTGTCCGCAACGGAAACCTTGAAAGACAAGGGATTGATGGATGCATACAACAAAGCGGACAATGCGGACGATAAAATCCCCATTCAATCTAATGACATGCAAAACCACCTTTGGGATATTCTCCTTAAACTTGCAAAAGAGAACCACCCCGGAGCGTACGAACCGCTAAAGACCCTCCGCATAGCTGGAGTGACGTTGAGGAAATCGGGAAAAGGTTGGGGATTCAAAGCTAAAATAGGCGACCTATTTAACACAAAGCAAGACTTTGACGACTGGATTAGGCAGTATGTCACACCGCATAAACAGGCAATTAAAGACTTATTCGATAAGCTGGAAGAAGAAATAAATAATGTTAACTCCACTCCGGAGGTATGGGAATTATGATAACTCCTGAGGCCATCGTCGAGGAACTGGAGAGAAAGGGTGTAAAAATCACCGTCGCCGGGGACAAGCTACGGCTTGAGGCCCCGGCTGGCGTCCTCACTCCATCGCTGAAGGAACTCATAGCACGCAATAAGGCCCAAATCATCGAATGGCTAATGAATCCTACTACCGATTGCGGTGGCAAGGTGGTAAGGCTGTACCGTGCAAGACCGGAGTGCATGAAAGCCGGATACTGCTTGCGGTTTACGAATGATTGTGGCCTATTTCCTCTTACTTGGCGGTGGGGATGGTGCAGGGAAAGGGTAAGTATGGCAAGGCCCCAGAGAAAAGCACGGGGAGGGTAAGAAATTTTCACCCTTTACCCTGCTGACCCGCCGGGCCCTCGCTTGCGTGAAAAAATCCCTTATGAAAGTTAGGGTTGTCGGCATTACCGACGAGGCTTAAAAACGGAAACGGAAGTCAAATTTTTCGCTCTATCGCTAGGAAAATTTCAGGCGTCGCAAGACCCGTGTCTTTGCCCATCGTATAAGAACCTACCCTTGCTACCGGAGGGGATAGCAAATCTCTACGACGCCAAAGTGGAGACCGGCGAGCGGGGTAACGAAACCACGACCGCAAGTTTCACTGATTTTTTGGAATTTGCCACTTCTGCCTTGAATTTGCTTGCTTTCGCTGTTTTTTCACCCCTCCCCCCGGTGCTATAAAGACGGACACGCTGGAGACCGGGTGGGCCACCTCCAAAAACCCCGAAATGAACTTCTACACGAAGGGGGTTGAAAATGCTACGCACATTAAGGCCCATTGTTAAACGGATTGAGTATTACCTTTTCAATTACCCCACCTTGAAGGAGGAAATCGCAAAAGCGAAGGAAGACATATTTTCTCTCAAGGGCTACTGGCCCGACAGACCACCGGGGAAGAATCTTTCCAACCCTACCGAAAGGGCAGTAACTTTATACGAATCGAAGTATAGCGAAGCCGAAAAGTGGCTGGAGTGCATAGACAGGGCCTTGCGTATAGTAGAGGAAGAAGACCCTTCAAAGAAAAGACTGGCAGAACTGCGATATATAGAGGGCAAGAAGATTGAGGAAATAGCCGGGGAACTGCACATTGACCTTACGACCTGCTGGCGTTGGAGAGATGAATTTCTTACCCTTGTGGCCCTGCTTGCGGTAGAGGAAAGACTTATAAGCATTGAAAGGAGGCAGGAAACATGAGAAACCTACTTCAATTCGCTTTCTCGACCGCAAGGTATTCAATAGCACTTCTCAAATTCGGTGTTAGGATGTTGCAAAGGGCCTTTCGAGGTGATGAATATTGATACCTACCCACATTAAGCGTTTCTGCAAGGACGTATTAAGGCAATATCCCCTTATGAAGAAGGAACTTGCCACCCTTGAAGAAGAACGCAAGGCGGTTGCAGGTGCTATACCTTCTTCATGGCCTGCGGAAGTGAGAGTAAAGGCAATAGGCGACAGGACGGCCAATCAGGCTTTCCGGTTACTCAGGCTTGAAGAACGCTGGAGACAGGTTAAATTTTACGTTGAAGCGGTAGAAGATTTATTAGCATACCTCGACGAAGAAAAGCGAAAGCTTGTAGAAATGCACTTCTTCAATGAACTGCCACCGTGGAAAGTGGCTGAGGAACTCCACATTTGCGATAGGAAATTCTATCGCTTGCAGGCTGAAATTCTCGTGTTACTGGCCCATAGGCTGGGATTGTGACTCATTTTCCACCCCATGAACCGACTGCAAAATACTGCACTTACCAGAATTTGTATTGTCAAGGTTTGCTTATTCCCTTACACTGCGAACTTGTTAGGATTGCCTCTATGAATACGGAAACTTAACGCCATAGTGGTAGTATTCTCTGCTACTATGGAGCTG
>NZ_LOED01000017.1 GCF_001562425.1 Fervidicola ferrireducens | reverse complement strand
CGGGATGCACCCTCCAGTAGCCGGTTGAAGGCCCAACGCATGCAAGCACAGAAAAGGCGCATCTCCGTCACAAGAGGATCTTCCTCACCACGGCTCCATTTCTGTGAGCGGAAGGCTGGGTAAATCTCCGGAAAGAACTCCCCGCAAACTGTCATGCTAAATTTGTCCTTCTTGTGTTTCTTCGGCATCCCTTATCAGCTCCCAAAAGCCCTGCTGGACTTTTCTGCCACCTCTTGCGCCATACAGCCGGGCTGAAAATGAAGTCACTATGGCTAACAAGTCTTGGACCAATTCCGTATGTGCATCCTCGGGCTCCTTTTGCGAAGTGATTTCTATCTCCACACCGCAGTACTTAAGATGGCGTTCCAAATAGGTATACCCGAATCTTGCCAGCCTGTCGGGGTATTCGATGAGCAATTTCTTGAACTCGCCCCTTTCGGCCGCTTTCAGCATACGCTCAAGACCCCGCCGGTTCTGGTTTAAACCCGAAGCCACATCCGAATACTCCGCCACCACACGGTAACCCTTCTCCTGCGCGTATGCCCGCAACCTCTCCATCTGACGCTCAAGATTTCCAGCATCAGCCTGTTTCTTCGTAGACACCCTGGCGTAGAGGGCAACCGCGTCCGGCTCTGCCTTTATCCCTCCCGTTCCTAAAATGCGGTTGATTTCCTCCACCGGGTATCTCCGCTGGCCGCTGGGCAGCCGCACGGGCTTGATCAATCCCTGTTTTTCCCACGCCCGAAGCCTGTTCGGGTGTACGCCTAATCTCTTCGCTGCTTCTCCAATGGATAAGAGTTCCATGCTTTTATGGTAGCAAAATAGTTAAGTAAAGTCAACTACAGTGGGGTTTCTTGAAGCTGCTGCAAACCTCCTATGTACCATTTTCAAACTTTCCAATAATGAATTTTTTGACGATACTCCTTTATTTGCAAGCTTATGGCTGATATAATAGTGGTAACATAAAAACAGGAACGTAAGGAAGGCGGGAATATGCTTATCGAAAGTTTTAAAAAACACTCGAAAGAGTGCTCAAAGCTTGTCTTGAAGTCTACGGAGAGGACCTTGTAACACTGGCGGTATTTGGCTCCGTGGCGAGGGGCACGCCCAGCCCGGAATCGGACATAGACATTTTAATCGTGGCAGAAAACCTTCCATCCGGGAGGCTGAGGCGCATGGAGCGTTTCGCAGAGGTAGAAGAACTTTTGAACCCATGGATGTATAGCTTGAGGAATATCGGGATTTACACATCGCTTTCCCCCGTTATTAAGACGCCTGAAGAAGTTATGGCAGGGAGTCTCCTTTTCCTCGATATGATAGATGACGCATTGATACTTTTTGACAGGGAAGGCTTTTTTACCCGGTTTTTGCAGGAATTTTCTTCGAAACTCAAGGAAATGGGAGCAAAAAAAGTGGTGACAGGGGAGCGATGGCATTGGGTTTTGAAACCGGATTACAAGCACGGAGAGGTGTTTGAAATATGACAAACGTAACACTTGCGGAAAGTTACTTGGAAAAGGCAAAAGTTCGATTGAAAATGATAAAGTTCCTTTTTGAAGAAAAAGCTTATTCTGATATTGTAAGAGAGGCGCAGGAAGCGGTGGAGCTTGCGCTAAAAGGGATTTTAAGGAAGATCGGCGTGGAACCGCCAAAACAGCATGATGTAGGTTACCTTTTAATTGAATATAAGGATAAACTGCCAAAAGAAGTGGCTGATAAAGTTGACGAGCTTGCATCCATTTCCAAATGGCTCAGAAAAGAAAGGGAATTTTAGGTCTAGGCTTTTTTTCGACTTAAAAGCGGTATTTTTGTTGGAAGCATAGCTATTAGTGATTGAAAGTGGACATAACGTGTGGTAACATTATCCTATGTAGACCGACCGGTCGGTCAATTTTGGGGAGAGGGTGGTACGGTGCTGAATAAGAAATTTACAGTATTTCTTGTCCTTATTTGTATCATCGCGGTATTGCTGGTTGGAGGTTGCGGCAGAAAGGCCGGTGAATCGGCGGAAGAAAAAAAGGCCGTTCCGGTAAGAGTGGAAAGTCTTTCTGCCAGGGACCTTTCGGAATACCGCTTCTTCACTGGCTCCGTTGAAGCGAAAGGCCAGGTGGTCGTGACTGCCAAAATGGCCGGGAGGGTAAAAGAAGTATTGGTAAAGCCCGGCGAAAAGGTAAGGGCAGGGCAAGTGTTGGTGAAGCTTGATGAAGAAGATGTAATTTCGCAGGTCCAGCAGGCAAGGGCCGCTTACAATGCGGCTGAAGCCGGCTACAACAGGACCAAAGCCCAACTCGACCAGGAACTGAAAAAACTGGAGTCTTCGGTAAGGCAGGCCGAGGAAAACTATAAAAACGTCTCGCAGAACTACGAGCGGATGAAGAAGCTCTACGAAGAGGGGGCGGTTTCCAAAAAGGACTTCGAGGCGATACAGCTTCAGTACAATGTGACGAAGGAACAGTACGAGTCGGCTAAAGAACAGCTTGAACTGACTAAAACGAGCACTATCCCCGAAACCTTAGCTGCGGCAAAGTCTCAGATGGAGCAGGCAAGGGCGGCGCTTTCCGCGGCACAAAACGCCCTCGACAACACACTCATAACATCCCCCGTGGATGGTACGGTTGGAAACGTAGACGTGCGGGTGGGGCAGCTTTTGAGCCCTGGGGCTATTGTCGCGGTTGTGGGAGATACAGGAAGCTTTTTCGTCAAGATAAACGTGACAGAAGATGTTATAAATTCGGTAAAAATAGGCAGTACTGCCGAGGTAGCAGTGGATTCGATAAATGCTGTTTTGAAGGCTACCGTCACGAGCACAAGCCCTTATAAGGATCTAAAGACAGGCCTGTACCCTGTGGAATTGAGGCTTGAAAATCCGCCCGCGGACTTGAAACCGGGGATGTTTGCACGGGCAAAAATTGCTGTTTTGACCTACGACAAGGTGCTGGCGGTTCCCGAAGAGTGCGTTTTAAGAAAGGATGATAAAGATATAGTTTTCACGGTGGAGCAAAATACCGCAAAAGCCAATGAGGTAGTGGTGGGCCCCACGGTAGAAGGGTATACGATAATAGAAAAAGGGCTAAAGGAAGGTTCAACGGTGGTAGTAGAAGGGCAGGAATATCTGGAAGACGGCTCGCCCGTTGAAGTGGTAGGCAAGGAGGAAGCGAAATGAGCCTCGCAAAGCTTTCCATAAAACACCCCGTCACGATGGTGATGATTATCATTATGGTGTTGGTGCTGGGGGCCGTGTCTCTCGACAGGCTCGGCACCGACCTTTTGCCAAACATCAGCTTTCCTACAATAATGATAATTACTAAGTACGAGGGTGCGGGGCCGCAAGAGGTTGAAAACCTTGTGACCAAGCCTTTAGAACAGGTTATATCCACAGTTAGCAACGTTAAAAGCATAAAATCTTCTTCACTTGAAGGTGTATCCAATATAACTGTAGAGTTCAACTGGGGCACCGACATGGACTTTGCAGTGCTTGAAGTAAGGGAGAAGATAGACCTCATAAAAGACATGCTTCCGTCGGAAGTGAAATCGCCGCAAATATACAAATACGATGCATCCCAGATCCCGCTGATGGAGATAGCTGTGGCTGGAGGAAGTGATCTGGAGGAGCTTAAAAAAATAGCGGAGGACAAGATAAAAAACAGGCTCCTGCAGCTCGAAGGGGTCGGCATGGTCCAGGTCTTCGGCGGGACCACGAAGGAGATTCACGTGGTGGTGGACCCGGAAAAGCTCGTGCGATACGGCACGAGCATGAATTCCATAGTCCAGGCCCTGCAGCTTGAGAACCTAAACCTCCCTGGAGGAAGTATTTCGTATGGAAAGAGGGAGTACCTGGTAAGGATAAACTCGGAATTTGCGGATATCTCGGCTATCAAAAATCTTCCCATAACTACGGCGACGGGAAGCACCATACCACTTTCGAGTATAGCACAGGTTGAATATGCCAATGAGACCGATGTTCTATCGAAACTCAACGGCAAACCCAGCGTCGTCCTTGTACTATACAAACAAAGTGGTTACAACACCGTGCAGGTGGCAGACAAAGTCACGAAGGAGCTTGAAGAGCTTAAAAAAGAGCTTCCTTCCGGGTCGGAGTACAGCGTAGTATTTAATCAGGCCAATTTCATAAATAAGTCTATCGGAAATGTGGTGAGCAACGCCGTCACCGGCGGCATCCTGGCGGTAGCTATCCTGTATCTTTTTCTCCGCGACCTGAGGACTACTCTCGTCATCGGCATATCGATGCCGATATCTATAATAACGACATTTATATTGATGTACTTCGGGAACCTGACATTGAACCTCCTATCATTAGGCGGCCTTGCACTCGGCGTGGGCATGCTTGTCGACAACTCCATAGTAGTACTCGACAATATATTCAGGCACCGGGAGGAAGGCGAAGGGAACGTAGAAGCAGCTATCTCCGGTGCGAACGAGGTCACTAGGGCTGTCATAGCATCCACCCTTACTACGGTTGTGGTTTTCCTGCCGGTCGTATATGTTCAGGGTATAGCTGCCCAGCTTTTCAAGGAACTGGCGCTGACGGTTACCTTTTCGCTCCTCGCCTCGCTCGCAGTGTCGCTTACGCTTACACCGCTGTTATGCTCTAAATTGATGGTAGGGAAAGGCACATCGAGGAGAGTGAACTTTATTTCAGCGGTTGGCGAAAGATTCGACAGGGCTTTCGGCCAGCTCCTCGAATTTTACAAGAAAGCTTTAAAATGGGCTCTCAGTCACCGGAAAGCTGTAATTGGGATCGCCGCGGTATTTTTCGTTTTAAGCCTGGCTCTCGCACCTTTAGTTGGAACCGAGTTCTTGCCCAAATTCGACATGGGCATGGTGATGATAACTGTCGAGATGCCTGACGGCACGAGGAAAGAGGTGCTTGAAGGCACAGTAGACGAGCTGGTCTCTAAAGTAAAAGACATACCTGAAATACAAAGCATACTGACCATTGCAGGCTTTTCCCAATCGGGAGAAGAAAAGGACAACGAAGCATCAGTAATGATAAGATTAAAGCCTCTTTCTGAGAGGAAGAGGAATAGCGAGGAAATTACGGAGGAAATAAGAAACAGGACGGCGAAGATTCCCGGGGTAAAGATAAGCGTAGAGTCTCTGGCGGGAATGATGTTCCTGGGTGAAGCGTCGGAGGCGGTGTCTATAAAGATCAAGGGAGATGATATGGCAAAACTCAAGGAAATATCGAAACAGGTTGAAGAGATAGTAAAATCTGTTCAAGGGACGAGGGAAGTAAAGAGCAGCCTCGCCGAGCAGAGGCCAGAGATAAACATAAGGGTAAATCGGGATGTGGCCTCGCTTTACGGGCTTAATTCTGCCTACGTGGCAAATTACGTAAAGTCGGCGGTGCAGGGTACGGTGGCGACGAGGCTGAGGACCGGCGGGGAAGAGATAGATGTGAAGGTTATGGCCAGGGAAGACCTGGTAGATGACATCGAAAAATTAAAAAGCCTTGCGATTCCGACGCCGTCGGGGATGATGCTGCCCCTTTCCAGCATAGCAACCGTGGAGAAAGAAGAGGGGCCGGTTTCGATAAACAGGGAGGACCAGTCAAGGACGGTAAAGGTAACGGCCAGCGTCGTCGGCAGGTTTTCGGGGGATGTTAACAGAGAAATACAGCAAAAACTTAAAGGGTTGCAGCTGCCGGAAGGTTACTCCATCGAAATGGGCGGGGAGCAGGAGCAGATGATGGAATCCTTCGGCGGACTGGCCCTTGCCTTTGTTCTGGCGATACTCCTGGTGTACATGGTGATGGCATCGCAGTTCGAATCACTGCTCCAGCCCTTCGTCATAATGTTTACGCTCCCCCTCGGCATAATAGGTGTCGTGTTTTCGCTGGTCTTGACCGGAAGAAGCTTCAACATAGCATCCTTTATAGGAATAATCACCCTGGCGGGAATAGTGGTTAACAACGGCATAGTGCTCATAGATTTCATAAACCAGTTGAGGGAGCGCGGACTTTCTAGAGAAGAGGCTATATTGAAGGCGGGACCGATAAGGCTTAGGCCCATACTCATGACGACTCTGACCACGATACTCGGGCTCTTCCCACTTTCGCTGGGACTGGGTGAAGGCGGTGAGCTGCGGGCGGCGCTTGCGACCGTCATTATGGGAGGACTTACGGTGTCGACGGCTCTCACCCTGATAGTCGTGCCCGTGCTCTATACCGTATTTGAGGATTTTGGGAAAATTTTCGGCAGGATGCGACCGGCATCCAGGAAAAATTAACCGGGGAGGTCGGATGTTTTGAAGAAGATGAAAAGGCTCTTGGTAGTCGCGGCAATCTTCGCCCTTTCCCTCTTGGCCGCATCTTCAGGGGCGGGAGGCACGAGTGCCGAAGAACCCCTGAAGCTCACTTTGCAAGAAGCGGTGGAGATTGCCCTAAAGAACAACCCGGCTATCGGGCTTTCTGAGCTGGCGGTGGAAAAGGCGAGCCTGAAAAAGGAGCAGATAGAATATAGGGAAAGGAAAGCTGAAGAGGCAGCGGAGGAATTTAAAGATCTAATGAGGAAAATCAGAGAACAGGAAACGCAGATTACCGCTCCAGAAGGATCTACACAAGAAGGAAATATTTCGGGAAACTCTTCAACGGAAGGTTTTACAGAAATGGGATATCCGAATATCCCGATGCCGGGCGACTTTGAATATGAATACTCCATGGAACTCGGCAAAAAGGCCGCCGATATGGAATTGAAACTTGCACAGCTAGGCGTGGAGGCGGCCAAAAGGAACATCCGCTTCGGGGTGGAGGCGGCGTATTATGCCGCCCTTTCTGCCCGGGATAAGGTGGAAATAGCCAGGGAGAGCCTCGAAAGGGCCAAAGAGATGGAAAGAATAGCCAAAGCCCTTTACGAAAACGGTTCTGCGACAAAAAAGGATCTGCTCGATGCTCAGGTAAAGGTATCGACGGCGGAGGCGGAACTCAAAAAGGCCGAGGTGGAGATGGAAAAGGCGTATATAGACCTGAAAAAGCTCTTGAAACTGGATATGGCAAGACAAATAGAGCTTTCCGAAAGCTCGGAGTTCAAGGCCGTGGAGAAAAACGTTGAACTGGAGCAGCTCCTTGCAAAAGCCCGCGAAAATAGAATAGACCTCGTGCAGGCTAGGGAGCAGCTGGAACTGGCAAGGCTGGATTTTGATATGACCAAAAAGGTTTATCCTTCAAATACCTTCCATTACAAGGAAAAAGAATACGCCTTGAAGCAGGCCGAACTCAACTACCAGGACGTAGAGAGCAAAATAGAACAGGAGGTAAGAAAAGCGTACCTGGATTATACAGCGGTATCGGCGAACCTTCCCATTTTGGAAAAATCGCTCGAGATGGCAGAGGAAAGCTACCGCATTGCAAAGCTGAGCTACGAGGCCGGCCTTATTCGGAGCGTGGACCTTTCCCAGGCGGAAGAAGCCGTAAAGCAGGTAAGGCTTCAAAAGGCGGGAGCAATATACGCGTACAACCTGGCGGCCCTGTATCTTGACAACGTAATATACATGAGCATAAGCAAGTGACAAGATGGAGGTGAAAGTTTTGTCGAAAGACGCCCTGGCTTCAGACCGCAAGAGGGAAAGGTATGAGGAAATAATAAAGGCCGCGGGAGAAATTTTTTCTAAGAAGGGCTTTCACAGGGCGAGGATGGAGGAAATAGCAAGGTCGGCCGGAATTGGGAAAGGGACGGTATACGAATATTTTAAAAGCAAAAAGCATCTTTTTGTTGAGGTAATAAAGTACTTCACTTCAAAATTTCTGGACGAGTTCAAAGTTGCGGCACGGAAGGGGAAGGATTACAAGGAAAAATTGGAAAACGCCTTGGGGCTTTTGATAAATATCCTTCACGAGTCGTCGGGTTTTTTCGAACTCCTGGTGAGGGACCACTGGGAAATGGATGAGAAGCTCTACCAGTGGATGGTTAAAGTGAGAAACGAAGCTTCGAAAGTGATAGAGGATATTCTGAGGGAAGGAATGAAATCGGGAAAACTCAGAGATATTTCTCCGAGGATTCCGGCCATGATGCTTATAGAATCGAGCCGACTGGTGCTCTTTTCCGGTGCTTTGGATGGCGACGGCAAAAAACCAGATGAGTTAAAGAAAGTTATAATCGATGTGGTCCTAAACGGAATTTCGAAAAGATGCGTCGAAACTGATTGATAATAAATCAAAGTCAGAATTTAGTTGATTTTACCTCTCGCATCTGATAGGATTTTAAGCGGGGGGGTTTTTTATTTTATTTTATTTTATTTTATTAAAAGGGAGGGGTGAGACGTTGGAGCTTTTAGAATTAAAGGGCATTTCCAAAGAATACAGGAGCGGAAAGGGTGCCGTAAAAGCCCTCTCCGATATAAACCTTTCGGTAAAAAGGGGCGAATTCGTTTCGATAATGGGTCCTTCGGGCTCAGGAAAGTCCACGCTCTTAAACGTAATAGGGTGTCTTGACAGGCCCAGTGCCGGAGAATACTTTTTAGATGGGATGAAGGTCGACAGAGTGTCCGACGATAAGCTCTCCGAAATAAGAAACAGGTACATAGGGTTTGTCTTCCAGAATTTTCACCTGCTTCAAGGGCTTGATGCCTTGGGGAATGTGGAACTTCCCTTGATATATAGGGGCATCGGATCCGCCGAGAGAAAAAGGCGAGCTAAGGAAGCCCTCGATGCCGTTGGACTTTCCGACAGAATTCACCACAGGCCTTCGGAACTTTCAGGGGGTGAGCAGCAGAGGGTCGCGATAGCGAGGGCTCTTGTACAGGAGCCGCTTTTGGTCCTTGCGGACGAGCCGACGGGTTCCCTGGATTCCAGGACGGGCCGGGCCATAATGGAGCTTTTTCAGAAGCTCAATACGGAAAGGGGCATAACTGTAGTAATGGTCACCCACGACAGGGATATGGCCCGCTACGGACGCCGCATAGTCAGGCTCCTCGACGGCAGGATAAAGGAAGAAGAGTTTATAGGATGATTTTAGTGTAGAGGGGGTAATTTTTGTGTACAAAAAGATTCTAGCGGTGATTATCGTCGTAGCTGCAGTGGCGGCGGGCGGATTTTACGCTTTCAAGAGCCTTATGCCTCCTCCGGAAGAAAAAACTACAGGCCCGCTTTACGCCACGGCTAAGGTGATACGGGGAGACATAAGTGTAGGAGTGGAAACTTCTGGCCCGCTAAACCCCAGCCGCGGTGGCGGGATAATGGTGCCGTACAGCATGGACGGACAGGGCCCAGCAAGTTATATAATTGAGGAGGTGCTGGTAAAAGAGGGAGATGAAGTAAAGGCGGGACAGCTCCTCGTAAGGCTCAGAGCGCCTAACATTCAGGCAGAGATAGAGTCTTTAGAGCAGCAGCTCAAGGCGGCCAAAGAATCCCTTGCAGACAAGGTGGGGCTTAAGCCCGAAGAGATTTACCGGATGAATCCGGCGGAGGGCATTACGTTGAAGGCACCGGTGGACGGAAGGGTAATAGGCCTAACCGTCAAAGAAGGGGCTGAATTGAAGCAAGGGGAAGTGGTTGCGAGGATAGTCGACGATTCGAAGTTTAAGGTAATCGCGAAGCTTAATCCGGGTGAATACGAGATAGCAAAAGGCTGTACGAAGGCTTTTTTGAGGTTCAACCAGTTCGAAGGGGTTATAGAAGGCAGGATAACGGATATAAACTCAGAGCCGGTCCCCGAACCGGTTTCCGGGACAGGTGAGGGCGATGGGGCCGAGCCCCTTTACCAGTACGTCTACTATATGACCATCGAGGGTGACAATCCCGGGCTCGTGATGCCGGATATGTCGGTTTACATAGGCGTTGCACCGGAAAACGTGACAAAACCCGATGACCCCGGAGTGCTTTGGTTGAGATTCCCTTCCAAGGTGGAAGGTTATTCCGTGGAAGAGACCATTACCAGCACCGTCGAAGCCAGGGTGACGAAAGTATACGTAAAAGACAGAAATAAAGTGAAAAAAGGCGATGCCATAATATCCCTGGCCGGTTCCGACGTAAGGGACATGCTGGAGGAAGAGCTGGAAAAGGTCATGGAGCTTGAGGATAAATTGAGACGGCTTTACGGCCAGATGGAACTTTTGGAGATAAGGGCTCCTATGGACGGTATAGTTGCGGATATCAACGCCCAACCTGGCAGGACGGTGCAGATGGGCGAATGGTTGGGCAGCGTGTACAACGTGGAGGACATGCAGATTTGGTCCCAGGTGGACGACGTTGACGTGCTTTTGGTAAAACAGGGCTCGCCGGTGAAGGTGACTGTAGACGCCCTGCCGGGAAAGACTTTCGATGGCAAGGTATTGCATGTTGCCACCATGGGCAAGGACATGAGCGGCATCACCAGGTTTGAGGTATTAATTAGCGTAAAGGGAAGCCCGGAGCTTCGGCCCGGGATGCAGGCGAGAGCGTACATAGAGGCGGGAAGCGCAAAAGATGTGCTGCTCGTCCCGGTGGAGGCGGTATTCGAAGAAGACGGACAGCCTTCGGTGGAAGTTCTGCAGCCCGATGGAACTACGAAGGTGGTCCGCGTCGAACTGGGCCTTATGAACGACCGTTATGCCCAAATAAAGAGCGGCCTTGAGGAAGGGCAGCTGGTGGTCACCGGAAGCAGTGCAGATATACTTCCGGGACAGCGTATTAAATCAAACGAGATTCTTCCCGGAACGAACAAGCAAGGAAGCGGCGAAGGCCAGGGTGACGGCGCAAGCTCCGGCGACAAAGGGAACTGAGGGGGAATAAAAGTGAGCCTGTTTAAATCGTGGCGGTCCTTCTGGGTGAGGTTCTTTTTCGCAGCCCAGATGGCGTGGCAGGGAGTGGTCATAAACCCTCTTCGGTCCGGGCTTACCGTTCTAGGAGTGGCGATAGGGGTTGCTTCGGTCGTAAGCCTCATGGGCATAGGAGAAGGGGCTCGCCTTGCCGTAGTAAAGCAGTTTGAGAGCCTGGGCTCCAACGTCATCGTAATAAAGGCGCACGACGCGAAAGCCGAGTTTATGCCGGAAGAAGCTGAGGAGCTTTTGGAAAGGGTTTCAGGTTTGAAGTACGCTTCACCGGTGGTTCGGACAAATGCCGTCATGCGCTGGCGCAGGGCAAGGGGCCAGGTGGAGATAATCGGAGTATCCAGCGATTTTCCCGAGCTTCGCGACCACAGGCTGGTGTCCGGCCGCTTTTTCACGAAATGGCACGTGGAGCAGCGCTCTCCCGTTGCTGTATTGGGATACAATATCGGAGCAGGGCTTTTGGGCGGGAGAAGTCCCGTGGGCCAGACATTGACGTTAAACGGACAGACTTACAGGATTGTGGGAGTTCTGGAAAAAAAGGGTCCCGGCCAAGCGGAGGGCATTGACGACAAGGTGGTGATACCTTACACCACCGCTTTGAAGATAGCGGGGAAAAAGACGGTAGACGAATTGTGGGTCAAGGCCGAATCGGCGAAAGCTGCGGACCTTGCCATAGCCCAGCTGGGGAGGATCTACAGGAGGAAATTGGGGTTTGACGCAACCGCACCGAAGCCGGGCGACGGTGAACAGCAGCAAATGCCCGGGAAAGAAGGCGCAGAAAAGCCGGTGGAGACATTGCCGGCTCCGCAGCCGGAAGACCAAAGTAAAGAAGAAAAGCCCGCCCTGGAGCTGGGCAAGGATATAATAACAATCACTAATCTAAACACACTTGTGGAAGAAGCGGACAAGGCGAACCGCGTAATGACCCTGCTCTTAGGAGGAATAGCGGCGGTGTCCCTCCTGGTTGGAGGGCTCGGCATAATGAACATAATGCTGGTGGCGGTCACCGAAAGGACCGCGGAAATAGGAGTGAGGAGGGCCCTCGGTGCAAAAAAGTTTGACCTGCTCTTGCAGTTTTTGATGGAAGCCTTTTACCTGAGCGGGATGGGTGCGGCGACAGGTACGGCCCTCGGAATCTGGGGCGTGAATCTTTTCAACCGGTACGGCTTTAACGCGGTGATAAGCGCAGAGGCTGTAAGGGTTGCGGTGTTCGTGGCTTTGGGCTGCGGCCTGATCTTCGGGGTATATCCGGCATGGACGGCGGCTTCCGTTCCGCCGGTGGAGGCCCTGAGGAGATAAAAAGGCAGGGCATGCGCCAAAAAGGGAATTTTATGTTATATATAAAATACAGGGGTGATTCGTAATGGCGCAGCTCTGGCTTTTCGGGATAGTTTCGTATTTAATTGGCAGTTTTTTTGTTATTAAAGACCGCACGGCAGGTTTAACCCTTGATTTTTCTAAAGGTTATTTTGCCATGAAACTTGCCGGTACATATTTGGATTCGGGAATGTCCTACCTTCTGGCATCGAGCGGATTACTGGTGGGCCACGCAAAGCCTCTTTTTAACAAGGGCGAAGGCGATACTTCCGAAGCCGTGGCCCTGGGAGTAATCACCTATATGTCGCCATATTTAGGGCTTTTCGTGTTTTTTTTCTTTCTGCTTTTGAAGTTTTTATTCAACGATTACGACAGCGCCGTATTTGCTTCTTCTTTTCTAATTCCCTTGCTTTCATTTAAATTCTTTAAGAGCGACTCGTTCATAATAATATCGTTCCTTATATTTGGAATTCTTGCCGTGCAATTTTGGCCGCCGGCCCTGGAAAAGCGCCTGAAGCCCGAGAGTTTAACCAGAGTGGCATTTGCCTCCCTTTTGATCTTTTTAATACTTCTTTTTTACTTCAACAAATACGTTTACAAGGGTTTTGGCGTGCAAAGGGATATAATCAGAAGAGGGCCAGAGCACTTTAAGTACGTGGCCATCACCTTTGACGATGGGCCGGACCCGATCTATACTCCTGAAATACTGGATATATTAAAGGAAAAGGACGTCCCCGCCACTTTTTTCCTCATAGGGAAGAACGCTGAGCAGTACCCTGAAATCGCAAGGAGAATAGTGAAGGAAGGACATTCTATTGGAAATCACACCTATTCCCACCGGAGTCTTATTCCGCTTACCACCGCAGCAACGCGGGAGGAGATTAAAAAAGGAGAGGAGGCTATAAAAAAAGCCACCGGTGTGAGGACAACGCTGTTCAGGCCGCCGAGGGGCCTATATACCGCCTATGCCAGAAAGTTTTTGAAGGATGAGCGATATACTGTGGTGCTCTGGGATGTATCTACTATGGACTGGGCGGAGCTGCCGCCTGCTAGCATAGTTTCCAATGTGGTAAAGCAAGTAAAGCCCGGTTCTATAATCCTGTTTCACGACAGCGGGGACTTGGTGGGTTTCAAAGGGGGCGACAGAACCAATACCGTAAAAGCTCTTCCGGTTGTAATCGATGAATTGAAGAATCGCGGTTACAAGTTCGTTACGGTGGACCAAATGATATTCCTGGCGGAATTGATGAAAACGGAGAAAATCGAGGAAAATCACAACGGCGATTGAAGCCGGGCAAAATCGCGGCGGAGGTTGACAGGATGAATAAAGCTTTATCAAAAAATGGATACCCGGGTTTTGCCCTTGTTAACGTCATTTTTGCGGCTTCATTGCTTTTTTTAATAGGTGTAATGGTCATTGATATGATGTCGTCGGAGCTGAAAAAAACGTCTTATTTCAGGGATGCCACGATATCGTATTATCTTGCCGAGGCGGGAGTTCAAAAAACCCTTGCGGCTCTAAAAAAGGACCCGAACTACAAACCTGCAGGGAGCGAGAGTTTGGGAGACGGGTATTTCGAAGTTTCTGTTCAAAAATTAAGCCCCGGCAGGCTGAAAATAATTTCCCGGGGGTTGGCCGGCCGGGCAAAGGAGATCCTTTCGGTGGTGGTGGAAGTTTCGGAAACCGAAGACGGCGTCGAATTAAATGTTATTTCGTGGAAGAGAGAGGGTAAGGAAGAATTATAACGGTCAGATTTCGCTTTTCTCCTTTTCCGGTTCTCTTATTAGAAACGAAAGAAAGAATGAAGCAAGTAATAGAAAGGCACTTGAAAAAAACGAATAGGCAAGTCCGAAGCGATTGCTCATGACGCCGCCTAATGTTGACCCAAATACGAGGCCTATGGAGATTATGCCGTTGTATACCCCGAAGGAGCTTCCCTGGTTTTTGCTATCACCCGATTTTGCTATAAGCACGTTGCCCACTATGGTCATGCCCGCATTGAAAAATCCAAAGATAAACCTCAACGTTAATAGCGATATAACGGAACTGGCAAACCCCTGAAGAGCGGTGAGCAGAGAACCGCCGAGTATCATCAGCCTGTATAATGTAGTTAGGGGGATACTCGTGATTCTGCCGATAAAAGGCGATGCTATGGCGGTGGATATTCCGATAATCGAAAAAACGAGCCCCGTATAAAATTCGGCATTTTCCGGCGAGAGATTTCGAATGACGAGGTTTAATGTAGGAAGTATTGCCATTAGCGCCGCCTGTATCAAAAAGCCTGTCATGAAGATCAAAAAAAGCTGCCGGTTTTTAAGAGGTTCGGCGATACTCTCCCGAATGGAGCGCGATTCGCCTCGCCGCGTGGTTCCTTTACTCCCGTAGCGTAAGGCAGAATCCCGGCTATGATAAGAAGAAAAGCGGTAACTATTAGACTTCCCCTGATGCCAAAAATTTTCGCCAGGAGACCGCCTATTAGAGGTCCGCTTATTGCACCGACGGCCGATGCGGCATTTACAAGTCCGATGTTTTGACTCAGTTTTTCAGGCCTGCTGGTGGAAGCTACGAAGGTGATTGCCGCCGGTATATAACCGGCAAATATCCCGTTCAAAGCGCGAAGCAGAAGGAGTTGAATGTGGTTTTTGGAAAATGCTGTCAATAAGTACACGACTCCCATGCCCAGGCCCGCCCGAGCCATCATGGGTTTTTTGCCGTAGCGGTCCGATATAGCACCCCATATAGGGGCCATGATGCCGCTGGTCAATGAATTGGCGGCAAAGATAAGGCTCGACCACAGCGGTATATTGGACTTCAGTCCCATCTCAATTAAAAGGGACGGAAGAAAAGGAGTTATGGAAGAAAACACTATTTGAGCGATAAAAACGCCCGCGGAAATGAGAAAAAGGTTGCGGCCTTCTGCTGAAAAAAAAGAAAGGTTCATTTTAAATTCCTCCCGAACTATATTATAACATATATTGTAATTCGTTGCGGTTGACAATGAGCATTTTATGTGCTATACTTTGAATTGCCGCGAAAGAGCGGAGGGGTGTCCGAGTGGTTTAAGGAGCTGGTCTTGAAAACCAGTGCCCCAAAAGGGCCGGGGGTTCGAATCCCTCCCCCTCTGCCAGAAGTACCGGGGAGAGATGGCCGAGAAGGTCGAAGGCGGTCGCCTGCTAAGCGACTATACGGACCTAAAATCCGTATCGCGGGTTCGAATCCCGCTCTCTCCGCCATGCGTGCGCCTGTAGCTCAACTGGATAGAGCGTCTGACTACGGATCAGAAGGTTGTGGGTTCGACTCCTGCCAGGCGCACCATATATTTTTTCTAATATGCGCCCGTAGCTCAGGAGGAAAGAGCAGCGGTTTCCTAAACCGCGTGCCGGGGGTTCGAGTCCTCCCGGGCGCACCATTGTACTTTTAAAGGGAAGGATAATGCAGGAAGTAAGCCATGAATACTTCATGCGCGAGGCGCTGAAGGAAGCGCAAAGGGCCTTTGAGATGGACGAAGTTCCCATAGGAGCGGTTGTCGTAAAGGATGGCCGCGTTATCGCCAGGGCCCACAACATGAGGGAAATCACTCAGGACGCCACCGCTCATGCGGAAGTTTTGGCGATAAGACAGGCCTGCGAAGCGGTGGGTTTATGGAGACTCATCGGATGCAGCCTTTACGTCACATTGGAGCCATGTCCCATGTGCGCCGGAGCGATAATACTTGCGAGGCTCGACAGGGTGGTCTTCGGTGCATGGGACCCGAAAGCTGGTGCCGCGGGCAGCGTGGTGGACCTCTTTGGAGTGGAAAGGTTCAACCACCATCCTGAAGTCGTACCCGGGGTGCTGGCTGAGGAATGCAGCTCCTTGCTGAAGGAATTTTTCAGGAAAAAGAGATTATAATCTGGCGGAGAGATGGCCGAGTGGTCGAAGGCGCTCGCCTCGAAAGCGAGTAGGCGGCAACCCCGCCTCGTGAGTTCGAATCTCACTCTCTCCGCCATATAAAAAAAAAATAAAATATTTAACTATTGGTAGACCGTGCGGAGAGATGGCTGAGTGGTCGAAGGCGCTCGACTGGAAATCGAGTAGACGGGTGTTTAGCCCGTCTCGCGGGTTCGAATCCCGCTCTCTCCGCCATTTTTATTTTTGTCCACATGACCACATTCCAAGATTACTACTACGTAAGATAGGGATGTGGTCTTTAAATAAAGGTGAAGACTCGTGCGTTTTTATGATAGAAGAATGATTGAATGATTGTATGAGAAGGCGAAATAAAGTGATAAACAGCGGAGGAAAGTATAAATGAAGGAATTTGTCATAAATACTATCAACAATTATGGTTATGTCGGCATCTTTTTGCTAATCACCATAGAAAATATTTTCCCGCCCATACCTTCTGAAGTAATTCTGCTTTTTGGTGGTTTTATGACTATTTATACGAAATTGAGCGTATGGGGGGTTATTGTATCCGCTACTTTAGGTGCGGTGGCTGGAGCGTTTTTTTTGTACATGATAGGCCGAAAGCTGACAATGAGTAGGCTAGAAAGCTTTTTTAACAAAGGATTTTTTAAGGTGTTTCGTTTTAAAAAAGAAGATTTAAGAAAAGCCCTGCAATGGTTTAATAGACACGGCAGCAAAGCTGTTTTGATTTGCAGACTTATACCTCTCATGAGAAGCATAATCTCAATCCCTGCAGGCATGGCAAAGATGAAAATAACTATTTTTTTGTGTTTTACCGTAATAGGCACGTTTATCTGGAACACGGTGCTGGTTTTTCTGGGAAGGCTCGCCGGGAATGCATGGGGAAAGATTGTCTTGTACCTGGATTATTATTCACTGACTACCGGTGCGCTGATTTTTTTGATATTGGGGTTCGTTTTGCTTAAGAAAAAATTAAAAATTTGAATGGAATTAAGGAAGCCGAAAATAGGCTTTTTTTGTTTATGATAAACAAAAAGGAATTTTGCTAAGATATGGAGAAATGAGTTATGTGCATGAAATATATAAAATCTGGAGGAGATTTTATGTATCCTAATTACCGAATTTCCGTGGAAATTATTTTACTTCATGAAGGCAAAGTTCTTCTTACCAAACGGGCTCCCCATTGCAAGGTCGCTCCGAATGTCTGGAACGTTCCCGCTGGAAAAATAAAATACGATGAAATTCCCATTCAGGGCATGTACAGGGAGGCAAAAGAGGAAATCAATTTAGATGTGGAATTGTTGGAAGAGCTATCGGTTAGAAATATAAAAAGTAAAAGCGGGGATGAGGATATATACCGGGTTGTGTTTACATACCTTGTCAAACCCAAAAACGATGATATTTCTTCTTTAAAACTTAACGATGAACATTCCGAGTATGCCTGGATTACCAAAGAGGACCTGGACAACCCAAAGTATGAAACGCTTCACGATGATATAAGAAAAATTCTTTTAACGAAAGTGTTTAAGTAACATCCAGCCTGATGGATTATTGGGGCATCTCATTGAATGCTGAATTAGTGGGCTTGATGTTTGGTGAAAGCAATCGCCGATGAGCTGTTCGGGCAAAGCATGTATGGTATGATCGGGATAGTGCTGGAAGAAAACCCTTTTCGATGTTTCAATGGAGCCTTAGGCGTACTATCGAGTGGAAAAAAGATTAAAAACACGTAGAACTGTGAGGAGGATAAAGTGCGCAATAAAATATTCTTTTACGGGTGCGATCCGATTATTTTATGTCGCCTTACACGGTAATCCTATTGCAGCAATGAAAGTTAAAATTACACCAGGAGGGTATTACGAGCCTCACTGGGCGACTACAGCTTACGGGTGGCAATTCGCCGTTGAGGGCTATCGTGATCATCAAACAGGCGAAGAAATATATTTCTTTTACAAAAATCACGCCAGAATGCCCCCGAGTTTAATCGGGAGGATGCCCCCTAATTCATTAGGGGGAGGATGTCACTTTGCAGGAGAATAAAAGATACGGCAGGCCTGATATGTACAGTGTGGGAGATAAAGTAAAGGTTTCGATTTTTGACGATCTTATAATAGATTTGACGGACGTTTTTTGAAAATTAAGCCTTATTAGTGGTATGATGCCGCTTTTATTTTTATAAAAAGCGGCGTTTTATTTTTGTGTATCAATGTGTATTATCATCGTTTCTTGTGATAAAATGGCATTGAGGGGGGATACGGTGAAGAGGATTGATAAGGTTTATAGCTGTCTTAAGGAACTTTGTCAAAGGCAGTTTGCCGAAAGGGGAGAGGTAATCGGAGTTTCAGCAACGGAAATCGCCCATGCCCTCGGTATACAGCGGACCAATGCCTCCAGCGATTTGAATGCCCTTTACAGAGAGGGGAAGGTGGAAAAGGTTGAGGGAAAGCCGGTCCTGTACAAGATAGAGGGGGTAGATTTGGCATCTGCCGGAGAATTCGTCACGGAAAAGGATGCCTTCGACGGAATAATAGGGGCTAACTTGAGCCTTAAAAATGCCGTACAGCAGGCAAAGGCCGCCATTATTTATCCGCCGTCCGGACTTCATACGCTATTGCTCGGAGAAACGGGAACGGGAAAGTCCATGTTCGCGGAGGTCATGTACAATTTCGCAAAGGAAGTTGGCAGGATAAAAAACAACGCCCCTTTCGTCGTTTTTAACTGTGCCGATTACGCTAACAACCCCCAGCTTTTGATGGCACACCTTTTCGGGGTAAAAAAAGGCGCTTATACCGGTGCTGATAGGGACAGGGCGGGTCTTGTGGAAAAAGCGGACGGAGGCATTCTTTTTCTCGACGAAGTTCACAGGCTCCCTCCTGAGGGTCAGGAGATGCTGTTTTACCTGATGGACAAGGGACTTTACAGGCGGTTGGGGGAGACCGAAAGCCAGCACAGGGCCGATGTTTTGATAATATGCGCCACGACGGAAAGTATTGAGTCAGTGCTTTTGAAAACTTTTATAAGGCGAATTCCGATGATAATAAAACTACCGAACTTGGCAGAAAGGACGGTGGAGGAAAGGTTCGAGCTTATCAAGAGTTTCTTCAAGGAAGAGGCGGCCGTTGTTAAGACGGATATAAGCATTACTTCGAATGCGCTCAAGGCGCTGCTGCTTTACGAGTGTCCCGGCAATATAGGGCAGTTGAAGAGCGATATAAAACTTTCTATAGCAAAGGCTTACCTAGGTTACATGATGAAAAGGGACGAGAGGCTGTGTGTCCACACCGAGGATTTGCCCGATTACGTGAGAAGAGGACTTTTGAGGTACAGAGAGGCCAAGGATGATATAGATAGGTTTGTTACCGGGGATGTTATTAAGTTTTCTGCTACAGCTTTATCGCCCGTCGTCCACCAGGAAAGGCAGATATTCAATTTATATGAAGCGCTGGAAGAAAAGAGAAGGGCACTGGAGCAGAAAGGGTTGAGCGAAAGCGATATAAAGCTCATAATGAGCATCGACATAGAAACTTACTTGAAAAAATACATGCTGAATCTCGACAAGAACAATTTGGAGGAATTGTATAAGGTTGTGGATAAAAGGATAGTCGATATAGTGAGCGATTTTTTAAATTATGCCGGGGAAAAGCTGGGGAGGTCTTTCGGTGAAAAGACGCTGTAGGCCTTTCCATGCATGTGGCGAGCTCCATAGAAAGGATCAAAAGCGGCAAGGATATCGTAAATAACCAGCTGGAAAATATAAAAAAGGTGTACGAAAGGGAATTCGAAGTAGCAAATTTTTTGAGAAAAAGGATTCAGGATCAATTTAAGATAAAGGTTCCCGAAGACGAAGTTGGCTTTGTTGCGATGTTTTTGTGTCTTGAAGAAGAGGTAATGGAAAAAGACGAAAGAGTGGGCATCGTGGTAGCAATGCACGGAGAAGCGGCTGCCACCTCCATTGCGGATGTTTCCAACAGGCTTTTGGGAGAAGACATTGTTGTGGGATACAATATGCCCCTCGATCAAAAGCCGGAGGTGGCGCTCGATAATCTGACGAATATTGTGAGGAGGATCAACAAAGGTAAGGGAGTTCTGCTTTTGGTTGACATGGGGTCCCTTGCTCTTTTCGGGGACATGATATACGAGAGGACCGGGATAACTGTAAAGACGGTCGAAATGGTATCCACTCCCATGGTTTTGGAAGCGGCCCGGAAGGCTTTGCTCAAGGCTTCGCTGGAAGAGGTATACGATGCGGTAGTTAATTTGAGTCCGTATGTTGGAAGAATTTATAGGGATAACGTGAATTTTGATAGAGCTCTAGAAAAGAACGTAATTGTTACCGCCTGCATAACCGGCGAGGGCACTGCGGTTAAGTTAAAAAATTTCCTGGAAAAAGAACTTCATCTAAGGGAAAAGGGAATTGATGTAATTCCTTTGAAGATTGAAAATAAAAGGGATTTTAGAAGAAAACTGACTAGAATTCGAGAGGAGAAAAATGTTTTAGCTGTTGTTAGTGCTGTAGATCCTGAAGACGAATCTTTTGTATATATATCTACTTCGGAGATTTTTGATAGAAGAAATATACATAGGTTGCAGGGTAAAATAGATGCGCTGAGTCAATTAGAAACAATCGATAATATGCGGGATGTTATCAAAGAAAATTTGGGAATAGATTCGGAAAGATATATATTTTCATTCAAAAAGTTCTTTGTCACACTGATGAATGCCGGCGTGGAATTAAACAAGGATATCACGATAGGATTGATAATTCATATAGCTTGTGCTATCGAACGAATACTTAGGAGAAGAGAGTTACCCTTGATAAAGAATTTCGATGATTTCATAAAACACTATCCTGATGAGTTCGATTTGATTAAAAAGGCTGTGACCTTCTTTGAAGAGGAATTTGATATTGAGATCCCCGATGGAGAATGTGTGATGATAATGAAGTTGGTTTACTCGCTTTAAACGATACACATATCAGTATTTATTTAAAAATAAAAGATACACATAGATACAGTTTTGAAAAAGTTCTTTTTTTTTGCCTGTAGAAATCATTTTTTCTCTTTGGCATAGATTTTGCGAAGTATTTATTTCAAAAAAATTGGAAAAAGAAAAGGGGGAGATAGAGTTTATGAAGAGAATCTTACTTGTATGCGGTGCGGGGATGTCTACTAGTTTGCTGGTAACCAAGATGCAGAAAGCTGCTAAAGAAAGGGGTATAGAAGTTGAAATAGCTGCTACTTCTGGGGAGAGTATAGACAAAGAAATAGAAAACGTCGATGTTTTATTGTTGGGACCGCAAATACGTTACAAAAAGGACGAGTTCAAGAAAAAGTATGGTGACAAATTCCCTATAGAAGTTATCGATCCTATGGACTATGGAATGATGAACGGGGAGAAAGTTTTAGATTTCGCGTTAAAGTTAATCGGTGAAAAATAGGTTTTATTATGATTAGAAGGGAGGAATTTTCAATGAAATTTAATTTAGAGGAACTGCAAAAAAAGATTATGCCTGTTGCCACTAGTTTTTCAAACAACAAATATTTGGGTTCTATAATGGAAGGCCTTACATCATTGATGCCAGTAATTTTAGTTGGAGCTATAGCGACACTGCTTAAAAACTTGCCTATTAGCGACTACCAGTCTTTTGTGACATCGTCAGGAGTCAGCAACTATCTTTCGGTTTTGATAAACTTTACAACAGATATAATTTCGCTGCTGGCAGTTTTTCTGGTTGCTACGAATATTTCTAAGAAATTTGATGTAGATAGTCCTGCTGCTGGACTGTTTGGAATAATTTCTTTTTTGATTCTCACACCGCTAGCCTCCATAGAAAAAGATGGAAGTGTTACGAATTACATTTCTTTCGAGTGGTTAGGGGCTACAGGGCTGTTTGTTGCTATATTGCTCGGGATTTTTGTCGGCAGACTTTATGCGTATTTGGTGCAAAAGGGTCTTGTAATAAAGATGCCCGAAGGGGTTCCACCTACGATTACAAAGTCGTTTGCCGGGCTTATTCCAGGTTTTATCATCAGTGCTTTGGTGTTGGTTATAAAACTTATTTTCGATAACACTGCTTACGGTAGCATACATAAGGTTATTTATACCTTTATCCAGACTCCGCTACAGGGTTTGGGCGGAACAATATGGGCTTTTATTTTAGTCATGTTCGTGGCACATCTTTTGTGGCTGGTTGGTCTGCACGGCATGTTGGTTGCCATATCAGTTATGATGCCGATTTGGATGGCTTTGGACTTGAAAAACTTAGAAGCTTTTAATGCAGGGCTTCCAATGCAAAATGTTCCGGGATTTGCTTTCCTGATGTGCTATACATTGTTAGGTGGTTCTGGTGCTACCTTAGGCTTGAATTTGCTGATGCTTTTTAAAGCGAAAAGTCAGCGCTTTAAGACCTTAGGAAAGCTCGCAATAGCAGCGGGAATTTGCGGCATAAATGAACCTATAATCTTCGGTACTCCAATAATATTGAATCCTCTTATGGCAATCCCCTTTATTTTGACACCTATTGTCATTTCTGTAATTGCATATATTGCTACGGCAATTGGAATAGTGCCGCCCCTCATGGGTGCCATGATGCCTTTGGGAACTCCTATTATTGTTTCTGGAATACTCCAAGGAAGTTGGAGGATTGCTGCACTGCAAGTGGTATTGGTATTGGTATCGGCCCTTATATATTATCCGTTCTTTAAGATAGCTGACAATAACGCCTATGAAGAGGAAGTGAAGCCGGCATCTGAACGGGAATAGAAGGAGGTCTTCTGTAATGGAACGCAAAACAATTTCGTTTCCCAAAGATTTTTTGTGGGGTGCTTCCACTTCGGCATACCAGGTGGAAGGGGCATGGAATGAGGATGGAAAGGGATTGTCAGTTATAGATGTGGGGAAAACTCCCGAAGGAGTTACCGACTTTAAAGTGGCTAGTGATCATTATCACAGGTATAAGGAAGACGTTGCATTATTTGCCGAGATGGGACTTAAGGCATACCGTTTTTCCATATCCTGGACTCGAATATTTCCTGAAGGTGCTGGACGGTTGAACGAGAAAGGAATTGAATTTTATGATAAACTTATAAATGAATTGAAAGCACACAATATAGAACCTATCGTGACGATATACCACTTTGATTTGCCCTATGAGTTACAGAAAAAGGGAGGATGGGCAAACCGCGAAACTATCGAAGCATACGAAAATTATGCCAGAACGCTCTTTAAATATTTCGGCGACCGGGTTAAGTATTGGTTGACGATTAACGAGCAAAATATGGTGGTGATGTACGGAGCAGTTTTGGGGATGATTGAGGCTAAATCTGATAATCCGAAAAAGGAACTATACCAGCAGAACCACCACATGTTTTTGGCGCAAGCAAAAGCTATAAAGCTGTGTCATGAAATGTGTCCGGGAGCAAAAATCGGACCGGCTCCGAACATCGCATACGTTTATCCGGCTTCTTCGAAACCGGAAGATGTCCTGGCAGCGCAGAACTTTTCATCGATCAGGAATTGGCTTTACTTGGACCTGCCGGTGTTCGGGCGCTATAACAGTGTAGCATGGAGTTATATGGAAAGAGAAAACTGCGTGCCGGATATCGAAGAAGGCGATATGAATATTATAAAAGAAGCGAAACCGGATTTCATAGCATTCAATTACTACTCCACGGCGACGGTGGCATGGGATGACGGAACTTCCTCTAGTAATTCCACCGGAGATCAGCAGATAGTTATTGGAGAACCCGGTTTTTATAAAGGAGTGGCAAATCCCCATCTTGAGAAGACGCAATTTGGGTGGGAGATTGATCCGTTAGGTTTTAGAATTACCTTGAGGGAATTGCACGATAGGTATAACCTGCCGCTTTTGGTGACTGAAAACGGGCTGGGGGCTTACGACAAACTCGAAGAAGGCGATGTTGTGAACGATGACTACCGCATCGAATACTTGCGCAAGCATATAGAGCAGGCGAAAATTGCCATATCCGAAGGAGTAAATCTGATAGGATATTGCCCATGGTCGGCTATAGACCTCGTTAGCACCCATCAGGGGATAAGCAAAAGATATGGCTTTATATATGTAAACAGGGATGAGTTCGATTTGAAAGACTTGAGAAGAATTAAGAAGAAGAGTTTTTACTGGTATAAAAACGTCATAGCGATCAACGGGGAAGAGTTGTGATTTTGAAAAATAAAAAGCAGCCGGTTAAATCAATGGACCGGCTGCCTAAAATATTTTGCTGGGAAATAGGAGGATGCAAGATGAGCCCTGAACAGATAGTCTTTACTATAATATCTCATGCGGGCAATGCGCGTAGTTATTGTTTTGAGGCCTTAAAACATGCAAGAAACGGAGATTTTGATAAGGCTAAAAATTGTATTAGTAAAGCGGGAGAAGAAATCATCGAAGCCCATCACGTCCAGACAGAGTTGATACAAAAAGAAGTGCAGGGAGAAAAACAAGAGATTTCTCTGCTTTTGATACATGCCCAGGACCATTTAATGAATGCCATGTTGGCGAAAGACTTAGTAGAAGAGATGATAGGTTTGTACCAAATAGTTTTCAAAGGGGGCAGAATTGGTGAATAAAGCCTATTTGCCCCAATTCTGGAAATAAGGCAGATGGTATTTCATCTACCTTATTTAGTTGAAAATAGGAAAGAGCGAAGTGTATAATTAAATTAATCTTTAAAATTGCAGGGGAGAGTGTTAAGCGATGCCACTACCCCGAAAGGAAGAGAAGGTCTACACTTATGAAGATTATCTAAACTGGCCTGATACGGAAAGGATGGAAATAATTGACGGACATATTTATATGATGGCCCCACCGTCAAGATTGCATCAAAAAATATCGGGTGCTATATATGCTCAGTTTTTCAATTATCTGAAAGACAAGGATTGCGAGGTTTATTATGCTCCTTTTGGAGTTAGGTTACCCGAGGAAGGTGAACAGAGTGATAAAGCCATAAAAAATGTAGTGGAACCGGATATAGTGATTGTTTGCGATAAAGCAAAGCTGGATGACCAGGGATGCAAGGGAGCGCCCGATTTGATCGTGGAGGTTACTTCCCCCTCTACCGCCCGAAAGGATAAAATGGAGAAATTTAATTTGTATGAAAGGCACGGAGTAAAGGAATATTGGATCGTCGAACCTGAAAATAAGATAGTAAGTGTATTTACGTTGCAAGAAAATAAAAGGTACGGCAGGCCGGATGTCTACAGCGTGGAAGATAAGATTAAAGTATCGCTCTTTGGGGATCTAGTTATAGAATTAAAAGATGTTTTCGAAAAATAAAGTTTAAACTGATTAACGAAAGGGTGGAGAAATGAAACCCAAAGTAGCCTTTGTCTGCGTTCACAATTCGTGCAGGTCCCAGATGGCGGAAGCTATAGCTAAGCTTTTTGCATCGGATGTTTTCGAAGCTTATTCCGCCGGAACGGAAATTAAATCGCAGATTAATCCGGATGCGGTAAAAATCATTAAAAAACTTTATGGAGTGGACATGGAAAAAAAACAGTACCCTAAGTTATTAAACGAACTTCCGAAAATTGATATCGTGGTAAAAATGGGCTGCAACGTGAACTGTCCTTATCTTCCGGCAAAGCATGTGGAGGACTGGGGGTTGGAAGACCCGACGGGCAAGGGCGAGGAGGAATTCGAAAGGACTGCAAGGGCGATCGAAGAAAAGGTGAAGGATTTAGCAAGAAGGATTAAAATTGGTGAAATTGCAGTATAGGTAGTTTACCTGCAAAGCTTACTTTGGGGTGGAATTGGAGCTTCTTTCAAAAAGTTGTAAAAGTGATTTGCCTTGCTATTTTTTTATAAAGATAGTATAATAAACTTTGCAGAATACCTGCAGAAAAATTTGGCCGTGCTAGACGGGGAGGTAGCGGTGCCCTGCACCCACAATCCGCTGTAGTGGGGTCGAATTCCCTCCCGAGGTTTCTTCCCTGTGGGGTCCGGCCGGGATAAGTGGCGAAGAAGACCGGGTCCCGCGCAATGGAAACTTCCGAACCCCGCCAGGTCCGGAAGGAAGCAACGGTAAGGAAGCCCTTCCATGTGCCGCGGGGTTGCCTAGTCGGAGTTAACTGTCTCGGTATCGCCCGGAGGGAAAAATCGACGGAGGGTGCACGGCCAAAATTTCAAGCCGCCGGATAGCTTCGGCGGCTTTTGAAGTATCTGGAAAATTATTGTCGCGGGGGATATCCCATGGCATACGTGGCCCTTTACAGGAAGTACAGGCCTAGGAATTTCGATGAAATCGTGGGCCAGGAAGCCATTGTCAGGACTTTAAAAAACCAGGTTAAATCGGGGAAAATAGGACATGCCTACCTTTTTTGCGGTATGAGAGGCACGGGCAAAACCAGCACCGCCAGAGTTCTGGCAAAAGCTTTAAATTGCGAGCATGGCCCTACCGACACCCCGTGCAACAAGTGCAAAAATTGCATTGCTATCAATGAAGGCTCTATGATGGATGTTATCGAAATGGATGCAGCTTCCAATAGGGGTATCGATGACATCAGGGCCCTGAGGGAGAGGGTGAATTTTCCTCCGTCGGAAGGGCGCTACAGGGTGTACATTATCGACGAGGTGCACATGCTTACCACCGAGGCTTTCAATGCCCTTTTGAAGACCCTCGAAGAACCGCCGCGCCACGTGGTTTTCATTCTCGCCACCACTGAGCCAAACAGGCTTCCGGCCACGATTTTGTCCCGCTGCATGAGGTTCGATTTTAAAAGGGTTCAGGCCCGGGAAATGCTCCCTCATCTAAAGAGGATAACCGAAGAAAACGGGGTCGATGCGGAAGAAAGGGCCCTTTTACTTGTTGCGAGGAATTCACAAGGGTCCATGCGCGATGCCTTGAGCCTGCTTGACAAGGCCCTTTCTTTTGGCGGAAACAGGCTTACCTTTGAGGATGCGCTTTCGCTTTTTGGGGCGGTGGGCGATGACCTCTTGATGGAAATAGCGAGAGCCGCAAAGAGCAGAAATCCTGGCAGGATTCTGGATGTAATTGAAGAAGTGGTAAACACTGGTAAGGACCTCGTGCGCTTTGCCGACGACCTTATGGTCCTTTACAGGAATATGCTTATGGTATCGGTGGGGGCAAACCGGGAACTCGTCGACGTGACCGATGAGGAATACGGCAGGCTGGAGGCTTTGGCGAAGATTTATTCCACGGAAGAAATTCTAAATTCATTGGACCTTTTAAAAAAAGCTGCTGGCGATGTGCGGTGGGCATCCCAACCCAGGACCGTGCTGGAAGCCGCCATGGTAAAGCTTGCCATGCCGGAGCTGTGGACGGGGGATGCAGGCGAAGCTGCGAAAGTGAAGGTTTTGGAACAGAGGGTTGAAGAGCTGGAAAGAAGGTTAAAAGAGCTTCTAGAAAGCCCGGCACTTTCGGTACAGGAAGAAAAAAAACGCGCAAAAAAGGATGAAAACCTGGCGAAAGTGAAGGAAAATGGCGGCGAAAAAGGAAATATGGCAGGTGAACCGTTGAGGGATGAGGTGGAGGAAAAGAGCGTAGAAGAGGAGGATATGAAGGACGGACCGGAAAAGCCGGAAAAATTAGGCGAAGAGGCTGCAAGGCTCGAAGGCAAACCGGAAGTATCCGAAGGTGCGCCGGGGGAGGAAGTCCGGCAAAGCCCGGGCGGTGGAAAGCGAAAAAAGGATGGGACTCTCGAGGAACTTAAAACAAAATGGCGGGACGTATTGGAAGAACTTGAAAAATCCGGGAAGATGGCCCTGGTCAACGTCATGAAGGAATGCCGAGTTGAACCTTGCGATATGAAAAATGGTGCTCTTTTCCTTTCTTTCGAAGGGTTCGAGGGGCATAAGACCCTTATTGAGATGCAGAAAAAATTGATAGAAGAAGGAATTAAAAGTGTTACCGGATTGGAAGTCGTAATAAAAGGCTTAAAAAAAAATGAAGTAGCCGCATCGAAGGACGAAGATGTCTCCGATGAGGAATTCATCAGGAGCGCCGTTGAACTTTTCGGCGAGGACCTGGTGGAAATAGAAGATGAATAACCGGAATGGAGGTTGATTTTATGAAAAATTTCGGCGGTATGGGGAATATAAACAAGCTCATGAAGCAGGTCCAGAAGATGCAGGAAGAGATGGCAAAACTCCAGGAAGAACTAAAAGAAAGGACGGTGGAAGCGACGGCCGGCGGTGGCGCGGTAAGGGCAGTGGCCAACGGTAAAAAAGAACTTGTGGAAATAAAGATTCAGCCGGAAGCCGTGGACCCCGAGGATGTGGAAATGCTGGAAGACCTCATCCTTGCCGCCGTCAACGAAGCCCTGCAGAAAGCCGAGGAAATGGTGGCAAGTGAAATGGAGAAACTCACCGGAGGCCTCAACATACCGGGGCTTTTTTAAGGAAGGATCGATATGGCATATTACGCACAGCCCATAGCCCGGCTTATAGATGAACTTTCGCGCCTGCCAGGCATAGGGCCGAAGACGGCCCAGCGGCTTACTTTTTACATTTTGAAAATGCCGAAAGAGAGGGTTACAAATCTCGTCCAGGCTATAGCCGATGCAAAAGAATCCATAGTGTACTGTTCCGTGTGCGGGAACTTTACCGACGTGGACCCGTGCAGCATATGCAGCGCCCCGCATAGGGATAGAACCACCATAATGGTGGTGGAAGAGCCCAAGGACGTGGTAGCGGTGGAAAAAACGAGGGACTACAAAGGGCTGTATCATGTGCTGCACGGCGTCATATCGCCCCTTGAGGGTATAGGTCCCGATGATATAAGGATAAAGGAGCTTCTTGCTAGAGTTTCCTCTGGCGTGAAGGAAGTCATAATCGCCACCAATCCCGACGTGGAAGGCGAGGCCACGGCCCTTTACATCGCAAGGCTTTTAAAACCCCTGGGGCTCAAAGTTACGCGCATAGCCCACGGCATCCCGGTGGGTGGGGACCTGGATTACGCCGACGAGATAACCCTGGCGAAGGCCTTGGAGGGCCGCAGGGAGATGTAGACACCGCTTTTAGGATCACAGCGTGACGTCCTCCCCTCAATAAATTGAGGGGCATCCTCAAGCGGATGCACACAGGGTTTTATCCCTGCGCTTCGGTTCAGCGACGCCGTGCCATCCCAAGTGGTATGACACGACCGCGGGCCGCGCCACTCGGCCACTACTCCCCTTCACGGGAGATACCTGATATACTCTCTCGTAGATGTTCAGGGCACCGTTTACGTCCGCCTGCGCCCTCCAGCCGCAGGAACATATATACAAACCCCGATACCTCCTGTTGGAAGCCATAACATTCCCGCAGGCGTGACAAGTAATGGACGTACTCTTCTCATCTACGTTATCCCGTACCAAAATTCCCGCCATTGCCCCTTTGTATTTAAGCATATTAATCAACTTTCGGTACGGCCAGGCGTGTAGCCGCTGGTTCAGCCGGTCTCCATAGGCAATGCTTTCCCGGATTCCGTTAAGGTTCCCTATAGCTATTTCTTTCACGCCCCGCTGCACGCACTCCGCAATAAGGTGAGATGTGGCTGCATGCAGTAGTTGTTCAACCTGCTTCTTCTCCCGGTGTGCTGTCTCTCTCCACCTGCGTGAATTTTGTTTAAGATTGGCCCTTACCTTCTGCCAGTAGCGCCTTATGGCTTTGATCAGCCTACCGGAGCAAAGCATTACCGCACCATCGTCAAAAGCACAGGCCATGAGGACCGTCTCCCCGAGATCTACCGCCGCTTTCCCCGTCCCATTGTTCTCACGGGCCTTAACTTCCACCACCAGGCGGGCTTCTATTCGCCCGGACACCTTGTCGTAGGCGATGGAAAGCTCCCGCACCCGTTCGTATTCAATATCAGGACGATGAGATATGCGGAAAGACACCTGTTTTACACCATCTTCCCGGCTGGTGCCCAGGCTCAGAGTAACTCTATCTCCATCTACCATGAACCCGCTTTGGACGTACTTGAGCGGGGAAAGACAGTTCTTTCGCCGGAAGCCGGGAGCCTCGTGCTGCGTGAGACCCTTCTTCTTAAGAGCAAAGAAAGACTTATACGCTTCCCGTACCTCATCACGGGTGAGCTGGATTGACATCGAGTAGTACCCTTTGGCCCTGGGTAGCTCTTTCAAGATGCGGTTGAGGTTCTTTCGAGAAATATTTACTTTCCCGGTTTCTTTGTACTCTTTCCGCAGGTGCCACAGAAGGCCGTTGTAGATCTTGGTGGCGCAGAACATGGCGTCTTTTAGAACAGCTTCGGTCTGAGGATCTGCGTGGACCTGAGCCTTGAGGGTGATTAAAGGCACCTATTCACCTCCTTCCTCTGTTTTTTGGGCTTCGATATACCGCCTAATGGTCTCGCTCGAGACCTGTCCAGCTGTGCCCACATAGTAGCTTGGGTTCCATAGGTGGCCGCCCCCGAGTTTCTTCTTGAGTTCCGGATGCTTCACAAAAAGCGTCCGTGCTGTGGAGCCTTTCAGCACCTTGGCGATTACTGCCGGAGCTATTTTGGGAGGGGCGGAAAGAAAAGCGTGTACGTGGTCGGGCATGACCTCCAGGGCCAGCAACTCGTAGCCATGTTCCTTGCAGAGAGCAGTAATTGCTCCCTTCAGGGTTTCGTCTACTGGTGGGAACAATACCTTTCGGCGGTACTTAGTTGACCATACAAAATGGTAGTTGATGTTGTAAACTGCTGTTCCGGTTGATTTCCAAGCTTCTTTCTTCATACCATTATGATAACGTACCGCGAAACACTTGTAAAGGTTAGAGCGATGGGGTCCGTGTATACCCTCAATAAATTGAGGGGGATTACTGCCCCCTCGCGCTCCCCTGGTTTTCTAAAAGCGGTGTTTTTTAATTTCAGGAAGCCAAAATTGAAAAGGCCGAGTATAGCAAAAGGAGTGCCATCAACGCATTGAAGGCGTTTTTGTATCTTTTTAAAAATCTTTGGAAGGCAGCACCAAATAGGGCCCACGAGCAGGTCGAAAGGAAGCTCAGAAAGGCAAGGAACAGGGAAAACATGATAATCACCAGGCTCGATTTGTAGTAGGGCGTTATAAAACTCGAAGTTACGGTTATTCCATATAGTATGACTTTCGGATTGAAAAACTGCAACAAGAGACCGGCGGCAAAGGAGCTGCTTTTTTCCATAATGGAATTATTTTCATCCGGATTGCTTTTTAATATCTTCACCGCAAGATAAATTATGTATATTGCGCCGAAAATTTTCATGATTTCCCCCGCAAGAGGTACGGCGTAAAAAAGGAAGAGGTTAAAGTAGTTGCACAGCATCATTACCACCGTAAACCCGATGGCTACTCCCAAAATGAACCTGAAGGTTTTTTTGAATCCCATATTTGTCGCGAAAGTCATCGATAGGATGTTGTTCGGCCCCGGAGTAAAGGTGTTGATCAGGGCGTAGGACAGAAAAGCGATGAAATTTGGCATTGTAATGACCTCCTGAAAAAATAATCGAGAATATAATATTCGCCGGATTTTTCCGGTTTCCTTTTAATCTTTTAATTTTAAATGATTTATTATACTGTCATCGATGATGCTGGAGATAATCCCTCTTTCTTAGCAACCACCGGAATAAAACCTGTAAAACTGGTTAAAATTTCAAAAGAGGTGGTTGCTTTGAAGAAAGAGGATATAGCCAGGTTTTTTTCGGAACTTTCGTCTTTTCTGCTGGAAGACCAGGATGGCACCGTAAAGCCCCAGGAGTTTTCTCTGAGCGACGAAGTTAAAAAAGCCCACATGGAGCTCTTGTCAGCTGAAAAATACTTCCAGAGCGTGACGGACCCGGACCTGGTGGACCATGCCATATACACCATGGAGGCGGCAAGGAGAAAGTTCATTTACCTTTTGAAAAAAGCGCGTGAACAGGGCATAACCTCCGGGAAGCAGTAATAAGTATGTACAAAAAAGCCCGGAGGGGTGAAAGTTGTGAATCAAATCGACATAGGAGCGATTCTGGCCTATGCGTTTGGGCTCTTGATGCTCTACGCCATAGGCAGGATGTTGCTGGGACCAATAAGGCTGGTGCTAAGGCTCATTTACAACGCCGTAGTGGGCGGGCTAATACTGGTCCTTCTGAACTTCATAGGGAATTACGTGGGGCTTCACATAGCTTTAAATCCGGTCAATGCTTTGGTTGTCGGGTTTCTAGGGGTTCCCGGCGTGTTGCTTTTGATTGCGCTTAAGAGTCTCCTGTAAGTACCGCATGACATCCGGCCAAAACCCTTCGGTTGATTCGAAGGGTTTTTATTTTTTCCGAATAAAATTTACATTATAATTGACAATCATTCGGTATTCATGTATAATTACAAAAATAATTTTATACATTATTCAAGAAAATTCCGATTCAATAAATTTGGGGGGATAATGTTGTGGGGAAGGTCAAAATTACCGATGTAACTTTGAGAGACGGACATCAGAGCCTGTGGGCGACGAGGATGACTTTAAGTGACATGCTTCCCATACTTGAAAAAGTAGACAGCGTGGGGTATCACTCCCTGGAAGTATGGGGAGGCGCTACTTTCGATGTGTGCCTTCGGTATCTCGATGAGGACCCCTGGGAGCGCCTGAGAACCATTAAAAAGTACGTCAAAAATACCCCCCTTCAGATGCTCCTGAGGGGCCAGTCGCTGGTGGGATACAGACACTATCCCGACGATGTGGTGGAGGCCTTCATAGGAAAGGCCGTGGAAAACGGAATAGACATCATTCGAATCTTCGATGCGCTAAATGACCTGAGGAATATGGAATTCCCCATAAAAATCGCAAAAAGGGAAGGAGCTCACGTTCAGGGGACGGTGGTCTACACCATAAGTCCCGTGCACACAATCGACCATTACCTCGATGTGGCGCTGGAGCTTGAAAAAATGGGTGTGGATTCCATCTGCATAAAGGACATGGCAGGGCTTCTCTCACCCTTTGAAGCATACGAGCTCGTTAAACTCTTCAAGGAAAGGTTGAATGTGCCGATTCAACTTCACAGCCACTATATCGGAGGGCTGGCCTTGGGCGCTTACCTTGAAGCCGTAAGGGCGGGTGTGGACGCGGTGGATACCGCAAGCACGCCTCTTGCCTTTGGCTCCTCGCTGCCCCCGGTGGAAACCTTAGTAAGATCCCTTTCGGGGACCGAGTGGGATACTGGCCTCGACATGCACCTCTTGTTTGAAATAGCAGAATATTTTGAGGAGCTTCGCCGCAAGCTGGGCTTTGAGCGCGGCGTGACCCGGCTTACCGACATGGGGGTTTTCGAGCATCAGGTTCCCGGAGGGATGATTTCCAACCTGGTAAGCCAGCTTAAGGAACAAAAGGCCGAACACCGCCTGAAAGAGGTGTTGGAGGAGATACCTAGGGTAAGGGCGGAGCTCGGATATCCTCCGCTGGTTACTCCCACGAGTCAGATAGTGGGAATTCAGGCGGTACTAAACGTGCTCCTGGGCGAAAGGTACAGGATAGTCCCCGAAGAAGTGAAAAATTACGTGAAAGGCTTTTACGGAAAGCCTCCGGCCGGCATGGATGAAAATGTGAAAAGAAAGATAATCGGGGATGAAGAGCCGATTAGTCGAAGACCAGCCGATTATCTTGAACCTCTTATGGAAAGGGCGAGGAGGGAGGCGGGAGACCTTGCTCGAAGCGAGGAAGATGTTATATCTTACGCCCTTTTCCCGCAGGTTGCAAAAAAGTTCCTGGAAAAGAGAAAGGAAGGGAAGCTGGTGCCGGGAGGCAGCCGCCAAAAGGCTGTAGAAGAAAAAGATAAGGAGGTTGAGGAAGAGGGTATGGACCTCAAAAAAATTACGGAACTAATCAAAACTCTCGAAGAGACCGGCATAACGGAACTCAGCATTGAAAGCGAAGGGGTAAAACTCAATATAAAAAGAGGGGCACTTCAGCGGGGTGCAAGAAAAGAGGAAAACATCGAAGATAAGGCCAAAGCCGTGCCAAAGCCTGAAAAAAGCGACAGAATGGTCGAAATAAAATCGCCTATGGTAGGTACTTTTTACCGGGCGCCGGCTCCGGATGCACCGCCCTTTGTGGAGGTGGGAAGCAGGGTGAAACCCGGGCAGACCCTCTGCATCATAGAAGCCATGAAGCTTATGAACGAGATAACTTCCGACGTCGCCGGGAGGGTAGTGGAGATTCTGGTCGAAAACGGCCACCCGGTGGAATACGGTCAGGTCCTCTTCAGGCTGGAAAGGGAGTAGATGTCTATGTTCGAAAAGGTACTCATAGCAAACCGCGGAGAGATAGCCGTAAGGATAATACGGGCCTGTAAGGAATTGGGCATAAAAACGGTGGCGGTATATTCGGAGGCCGACAGGGACAGCCTGCACGTAAAGCTAGCCGATGAAAGCGTGTGCATTGGGCCTCCTTCCGCTGCCCAGAGCTACCTCAACATACAAAACATAATAGCGGCTGCCAAGACCAAAAAGGCCGATGCCATCCATCCGGGGTACGGATTCCTGGCGGAAAACGCCTATTTTGCCGAGATGTGTTCCACCTGCGGCATTACCTTTATAGGGCCGTCGTCCCATTCCGTACAAATCATGGGTGACAAAGCCTCCGCCAAAGCGGAAATGGAAAAAGCCGGAATCCCGGTGGTGCCCGGCTCCGGCGGGGTTATTGAGGATGAAGACCATGCCCTTTCGGTGGCAAGCAAAATAGGATATCCGGTTATAATAAAAGCTACTGCTGGGGGAGGGGGTAGGGGCATGCGGCTCGCCCAAAATCCTGAAGAACTCAGGAAATCCGTGGCCCTTGCCAGGCAGGAAGCGGAAGCCGCCTTTGGAAATCCACAGATTTACCTGGAGAAATACATCGAGGAGCCCCGGCACGTAGAAATCCAGATTTTGGGCGATGTACACGGCAATGTTATTCACCTTTACGAACGGGATTGCTCCATTCAAAGGCGCCACCAGAAAATACTGGAAGAGGCGCCGTCGCCGGCCATTTCCCCCGAATTGAGGGAAAGGATGGGAAGCGATGCCGTTAAGGCCGCCAGGCAGGTGGGTTATTACAGTGCCGGCACCGTTGAATTCCTCCTGGACAGAAACGGTAACTATTATTTTATAGAGATGAATACGAGGATTCAGGTAGAACACGGGGTAACCGAGATGGTAACGGGGATAGACCTCATAAAACAGCAAATACTAATAGCGGCGGGAGAAAAGCTAAAGTTCAAACAGGAAGATATAAAACTTTGCGGCCATGCCATCGAGTGCCGCATAAATGCCGAAGACCCTTTGCGCAACTTCGTCCCGACTCCCGGGAAGGTCGAATTTTATCACGCACCCGGTGGATTCGGCATAAGGGTTGACAGTGCCATCTATACGGGCTGTGAAGTTTCGCCGTACTATGATTCTATGATAGCAAAGGTGATAGCGTGGGCGCCGACACGGCAGGAAGCCATTTCGCGGATGAAAAGGGCTCTTATGGAGATGCAGGTCGATGGGATCCCCACCAACATCCCGTTCCATCTCAAAATAATGGACAACGCCTTTTTCCAGAGAGGCGAGATATACACCAATTTTATTCAGAGAAGGCTTCTTGGGTAATTCTGGAATTGTTAAGAAAATTCGCTTGACTACAAATTCCCACTCTGTTATACTTTAATAGAGTTTACTGTATCATTTGATGAGGAGCTACAAAATTAAGGTCTTGAGGTTCTGTTATAACTAGAAGTCATATATGTACTATTACAGTACATATATGCAATTGTTGTTTTATAACAGGAAAAAAATCCGAAGGGAGGAAATTTCATGGCAAAGGTGCTGGAGATCCGCTGGCATGCCAGGGGCGGCCAGGGTGCAAAGACGGCGGCTCTCATGCTGGCCGAATCGGTAGCCGAAATGGGAAAGTACGTCCAGGGCTTTCCCGAGTATGGCCCCGAGAGGATGGGGGCTCCTATCCAGGCTTTTAACAGGATAAGTGATGAGCCCATTTACATCCACTCCAACGTGGTTAACCCCGATATCGTAATGGTGCTCGACCCCACATTGATAGGCAAGGCCAACATAACCGATGGGGTGCCTGAAGACGGCATTTACATCATCAATACCACCAAGACACCGGCCGAAGTGCGGAAGATGCTGGGTGTCAAGGGCGGCAAAATCTACACCGTGGATGCCAACCAGATATCGCTTGAAACGATAGGAAGGCCTATTCCCAACACTCCCATGATGGGGGCTTTTATCAAGGCCACGGGCATAATCCCCTTCGATGAGTTCATGGCTTGCATGAGAGAACAGCTGGCAAAGAAGTTCAAGTCAAAGCCCGAAGTGATAGAGGGCAACTTAAAGGCTATCGAGAGGGCTTACCAGGAGGTGAAGGGAGAATGACGCCGTACAATCCCTTTAACAGGAATTTCGGTTCGGGCACCAGGACGAAAGCGGTGCGTCCCGATATGAAGTGGCACGAGCTGACCCGGGCGGGCAACATATACGAACCGGGCAATGCCAATACTTACGAGACCGGCGACTGGAGATCCATAAGACCCGTATGGAATAAGGAGCGCTGCATACACTGCCTTTTCTGCTGGAGATACTGCCCCGATGCTTCCGTCATTGCAAAGGACGGCAAGTTCGAGACCTTCGACTACAAGCACTGCAAGGGATGCGGCATCTGTGCCAAGGTGTGTCCCGTCAATGCGATAGATATGGTCTCCGAGGATGAAATAGAAAAGGTGAAGGAGGCGAACAAGGATGAAAACTAAGGTGGCGCTTACCGGAAATGAAGCGGTAGCTCAGGCAATGAAACAAATAAACCCCGACGTAGTGGCTGCGTATCCGATTACTCCCCAGACCGAAATAGTCCAGATCTTTTCATCCTTCGTAGCCAACGGGGAAGTTGACACCGAGTTCGTGGCCGTTGAAAGCGAACACAGCGCCATGAGCGCCGCCATCGGTGCGGCAGCCGGCGGAGCCAGGGCCATGACCGCTACTTCCAGCCAGGGCCTTGCGCTGATGTTCGAGGTGGTTTATATCGCCGCTTCCTTGAGGCTGCCCATAGTGTTCCCCGTGGTAAACCGCGCGTTGAGCGGTCCCATAAACATCCACTGCGACCACAGCGATGCCATGGGACTCAGGGATTCTGGCGTAATACAGCTCTTTTCCGAGAACGCCCAGGAAGCTTACGACAACATGATTCAGGCGGTGCGCATAGCAGAGCACCCCGATGTGCGCCTCCCTGTAATGGTTAACATGGACGGCTTCATCACCAGCCACGCCATGGACGTGCTGGAGGTATTAGACGACGAGACCGTGAAGAATTTCGTCGGTACTTATGTACCCGAAGATTACCTGCTGGATGCGCAAAACCCCATTTCGATGGGTAACTTTGACATGTACGACTTTTACTTCGAACACAAACGCCAGCAGGTTGAAGCCATGAAGGCGGCAAAGGAAGTAATAAAAGAAGTGGGCAAAGAATTTGCGAAAATTTCCGGAAGGGAATACGGTCTCATCGAGTCGTATAAATTGGAAGATGCCGATGTGGCGGTAGTTGTGCTCAATTCTGCGGCAGGAACTGCAAAGGGAGTGGCAGACGAGCTCAGGGCTAAGGGCATTAAAGCTGGAGTTTTAAAGCCCAGAGTCTATAGACCCTTCCCGCAGGAGGAAATCCGCGAAGCCTTAAAAGGCGTCAAAGCCGTAGCCGTTATGGACAGGGCCGAAACCTTTTCTACTTGCGGAGGTCCCATGTTTGCCGATATCCGGAACACCCTTTACGACCTGAAGAATGACATAAAGGTGGTAAACTACATATACGGACTCGGCGGCAGGGATCTGAGGCTCGAGCATGTTCAGCAGGTTTTCGAGGACCTTGAGAACATCAGGAAGACCGGCAGGGTCGACGAGACTGTAAAATACCTGGGTCTGAGAGAATAGGAGGTGTCGTGATGGCGACTTTGAAGGAACTTTCCAAGGTTGAAGAAAGATTCGTCGGAGGCCACAGGCTATGCGCCGGTTGCGGCCACGGCATAACGGTGAGGATGATACTGAACGCGGCGGAAGGCTCTAACGTGGTTGTGGGCTGCGCGACGGGCTGCCTGGAGGTGGCCAGCACCATATATCCCTATACCGCGTGGAAATGCTCTTTTATCCACAATGCCTTTGAAAACGCAGGGGCGACCATCAGCGGAGTGGAAGCCGCATACAGGGCTTTAAAGAAAAAAGGCAAGGTGAAGGAAGATTTTAAATTCATAGCATTCGGCGGCGACGGCGGAACTTACGACATAGGGCTTCAATCGCTCTCGGGTGCCATGGAAAGAGGCCACAATATAGTTTACGTGTGTTTGGACAACGAGGCCTACATGAATACCGGCATCCAGCGCTCCAGCGCCACGCCGACTGGAGCCGACACCACCACGAGCCCGGCGGGCAAAGTGATTCCCGGCAAACAGCAGCCAAGGAAGGACCTGACGGCCATAATGGCGGCCCACAACATCCCCTATGTCGCCCAGACGGCGATAAACAACTGGCAGGATGTCCATAAGAAGGCCAAAAAAGCACTGGAAGTGGAAGGCCCGGCTTTCATCAACGTGCTTTCGCCGTGCCCGCGCGGATGGCGCTACAATACCCCCGACATTGTGGAAATAACGAAACTTGCGGTGGAAACCAGGTTCTGGCCGCTTTTCGAAGTGGAAAACGGCAAGTGGAAGCTGAATTACAAGCCCAAAAAATACGTGCCGATAGAGGAGTTCCTCAAACCCCAGGGCAGGTTCAGGCATCTTTTCAAGCCCGGCAACGAACACCTCATCAAGGCCATCCAGGAAGAAGTGGACAGCAGATGGCTGGCGCTCCTCGAGCGCTGCGGGGAAACTCCGGAACTTCCTCCAAGGTAAAAAAATCCCCCGCGGGATCTTATCCGCGGGGGGTTTTTTATTAGCACGAAAAATATACATATTATTAGAAAAGTTTTTCGAAAGGGTGGGGAAAGTGGTAGCGTCTCCTAAATACCGGTTCGGACTGGTTTTGAGCGGAGGGGGATTCAGGGGAGCCGTACACCTCGGGATATTAAAGGCCTTCCAGGAAAACGGGATTTATCCGGAAATCGTGGCGGGAACCAGCGCTGGCAGTATTGCGGCGGCGTTTTACGCCTGTGGCGTGAATATAGATTGGTTTGCAAGGGAAGTAAAATGCATGAAGCCGTGGAAAGCCCTGGACCCGGCCTTTCCGCTGGCTGCAATATTGGTCCTGCTTTACCGTTTCTGGCTGCGCCGGCCATCCGCCTTGGCGAAGTGGCCCGATGGACTTTTTAAAGGAGACAAAATCGAAGGTTGGCTGGATGACCTTTTTACGGGGAAAACCTTTGACGAACTTAAGATTCCGCTTTCGGTAGTCAGCGTTGACGTGGAAAGCGGCGAGACGGTGGTGTTCTGCCCCGAAAAAAATATCCCTCGAGAGGGATTGAGGAACACGGTTTTTATAAGCGACGTTCCGGTCTCCAGCGCAGTCAGAGCCAGCATCTCTCTTCCCGGCGTCTTTGTGCCCAAAAGAATAAAGGGTAGGAAACTAATAGACGGAGGCGTCAAAAATAACGTGCCGGTAGACGTGGCCTTCCACCAGGGGGCCGCGAAAGTCGTAGCCGTGGATTTGGGGAAGAGCAAAGGAAAGCGAAAGGTGGAGTCCATAATAGATGTGCTTATGGCTTCCGTGGACATAATGGGCACCGAAATCAATTATTGCGTCCGGAAGGAATACCCCGCCCTTTACCTTTACCCGGCGGTGCAGGGCGTGGGGTACGATGACTTTTACATGATTCCCGAGCTCATAAAATTCGGGGAGGAATTTGCAAAGCGGAGTTTAAAGGAAGTAATAGAGTATTTACAGGCTTGAAAAATCAGTGCTCCATGTATGCCGAATCGAACAGCAGGTCCTCCAGGAATTCCTCCATTATCCTCTCGACATCCTCCATGTCGTCCACAAAAAATTTCACTTTTTCGCCGGGTTTCATCGAAGACACCCCCTACATGCATAATTGTATACAAGTATCACTGTAATCTATTATACAACGATAATTTTATTTAGTCAACTAATTGGGCCGATCAAAAATGGGAAAAAATAAAAATGGAAAGGAACCGTCCTATTATTGACTTTGTGTAAGACTTATTATATATTTTTGTTGTGGCGAAAATAATAATAATTACTAGTATAAGAGGGAGGTGCGGAGCATGGCCGTGTGGAAGTGTACTGCTTGCGGACATGAAAAAGAAGGCCGCTGCAAGCCCAGAAAGTGTCCCCAGTGCGAGGCTAAAGATACTTTTGTGAAGGTTGAAAGTTCTAAGGAGGAAAAATAGCGTAAAATGCAGGGAAAAGAGAGAAAGAGGCCTTTGAGAAATAGCAGGCAAAGGGCAATTATCCTGGAAGTTCTTAAAAGCACCAAAACCCACCCTACCGCCGATTGGATATACGAGAAGGTGAGGAAAAAAATACCGAACATCAGCCTTGGGACCGTATACAGAAATCTGTCGGTGCTTAAGGAAATGGGTAAGATAATGGAATTGAACTGTGGTGAAAAATGCAGCAGATATGACGGAAATCCCGAAAATCACTATCATTTTGTATGCCTCAAATGCGGTCAGGTTTTCGATGTGGAAGGCCTTGCTGTGAACCGAAAAATCGACGAAGAAGTGTCCGAAAAAAACGGGTGGGAGGTCTTCTACCATAGGATGGAGTTTTACGGATTATGTGGGGAATGCAGCAAAAAGAACGATTAAAATTTTAGGGCGGTCAAAAGCCGCTTTTTTTATTGATTTTTATTTTTGAAAAAATGTCCCCCTTATGTCTATAATGAACTTGTACAGGGTTTTAATAAAGTGAGGTGAAAAGGTGAAGCGCAAGAAAATGAACCTTTCAGATAACGCCAAGGTGGTGCTGGAAAAGCGGTATCTTGCAAAAGACGAAGAAGGGAATATAGTGGAAACTCCCGAGGATATGATAGAAAGGGTAGCGAGGGCGGTAGCCGAAGCTGAGAAAAACTACGGGGGCGACCCAGAATACTGGGCCGAAAAATTTTACGATATCATGGCGGAACTGAAATTTCTTCCCAATTCTCCGACCCTCATGAATGCGGGAAGGGAGCTGGGACAGCTTTCGGCATGCTTTGTGCTGCCTGTGGAAGATTCCATGGAAGGCATCTTCGATGCCATTAAAAATGCGGCTCTCATCCATAAAAGCGGTGGAGGAACGGGGATGTCTTTTTCCCGGCTTAGGCCCAAAGGTGCGCTGGTTCGTTCGACAGGCGGGGAAGCATCGGGGCCGGTATCCTTCATGAAAGTATTCAATGCAGCTACAGAAGCGGTAAAACAAGGAGGCCGGCGCAGAGGAGCTAACATGGGCATCCTCAGGGTGGACCACCCCGATATTCTGGAGTTCATCCGCTGCAAGGAGGACGACAGGGAACTTACCAATTTTAACATAAGTGTTGCCGTTACCGATAAGTTCATGGAGGCCTTAAAAAACGACGACACTTACGAGCTGGTGGACCCCAACAGTGGCAGGGTCACGGGTAGGCTGAAGGCAAGGGAAGTCTTCGACCTAATAGTCGAGATGGCCTGGAAAAACGGTGAGCCCGGCGTGATTTTCATAGACCGGATAAACGCCAAAAATCCGACCCCCCACGTGGGCCAGATAGAAAGCACAAACCCGTGCGTAACCGGTGATACGTTGGTGGCTACCGAACGCGGCCTTGTTCCGGCTGCTGAACTCAAAATAGGCGACAGAATAGTAACTCCTGAAGGACTCAAGCCCATTACGGCTGTATATAATAACGGAATCCAGGACATTTTCGAGGTTGTTACTAAGGGAGGATATCGCCTAAAGGCGACAAAAGACCACAAACTCCAGACTTCCGATGGAGAATGGGTGTCTGTAGAAGAGCTGAAGCCCGGAGATAGGGTGAGGTTACAGAGCGGCTTTGCTTTCCCCGAGAACAGGTTATTACCGGAGGCGTTCGAAGTAATTAATCTCAGACAGCGGACCGGTTGGCTGTTGCCTCTCGAGTTTGATGAGGAGTACGGATTCCTCCTCGGTATGTTAGCGGGCAGCGGATACTACAGCAGTTCGAGTGCCCTGTATTTCGGTCAGAACGAGGCGGAACTGTTACAGCGGACCAGAGATATTCTTGATTCGTGGCATATTCAGTACCGGATAAGAACGCGGGGGAAAACTACGATTCTGGAGCTGCCGAAGAGCATCAGGCGGGTGTGGAAGGCTTTTGGGGCTATACCGGGCCGTTCCCGTTATCGTAGGGTGCCGAAAGCCATCTTTCAGGCTCAAAAATCCGTTGTCGCCGCTTTTCTGTCTGCTTTCTTTTCTTGCTCGGGTTCAATAGATGCTGACGGGGGTATAAGGGCCACTTCCGCCTCCAGGGAACTACTGCAGGAAATCCAGCTTTTACTTCAGGGTTTCGGGATAATGGCCAAGATAAGGCAGCAGGTCCGAGATAGGGCGGTGGGGTTCGGTACTTATTGCGACAGCTCCGGTCAGGTGCGTGCCTATACCTTTGGAGAATACTACGAAATTCGCATTTCACCTTCTCTCAGCAGCCGCTTCATGAGTGAGATAGGGTTTTGTTCGACTGAAAAAACATTGAAATTTTTTGAAAGGCGCTCCGGTAAGCTTTGTAAAATCGATGATGTCGAACTCCCGGCAGTATTTGAGGATGAAATAGAGTCAATAAAATTCATAGGACGGGAAGAGGTTTTTGATGTTACGGAGCCCGAGACGTTTACCTGGATCACCAACGGCTTCATCTCATTAGATTGCGGCGAGCAACCCCTCTTGCCGTACGAATCCTGTTTTGCCGCAGGTACCCGAATTATGACGGATAAAGGTTGGGAGACCGTAGAAGAAGCCTATATGAGACAGAGCAGGGGCGAGCAGGTTTCGGTCTATACCGACGGGCTCTTTACGAACGAAACCGGGCTTATCCTCCGGCCGGCTACCGTCATTCCCATCGGTGAGAGGGATATAGTGACTGTCGAGCTTCACAACGGACAGCGGCTGCAGGTTACCCCGGACCACAAAGTACTGACCCAGCGCGGGTGGGTCCCGGCCGGCTTGCTCACCGAAAAGGATTATGTATATCTGCCGGATGGGGTGTTTCCCGAGAAAGAAATCGATGTACAGGCAAGAAAGTTCTACCGGATGTTGGGCTGGATGGTTGGCGATGGATGGCATACGGAAAAGTCGAGCGGGCTCATATTCGGACCCGACGACGATAAGGCTGAAGCCGAGCTTTTGCCGGTATTTCAGGAACTCAGCGCTCGTTTGATTAGTCCCATGTCGAATGGAAGAATTCCGGCAGGAAGCCGTGCCGCCAATGGCACGCTGACAGTGGCATGTACCAACGCGGGAGTTCGTGAATTCCTTGTTGGGTGTGGGTTAGAATTTGCCTTGTCAAAAAATAAGCGGGTTCCGGATTCGGTGATGATGGCCTGTAAAGAAGTTCAGATCGAGTTCTTAAAAGGGCTATTCGGAGCAGAAGGCACCGTTGATGCCAGGCGTGCTAAGGTTTCTCTCACAACGGCGTCGAGGGAGCTCGCCGGCGACGTTCAGCTGCTGCTACTTGGCCTGGGCATCAAGTCCCGCGTCGAGACTTACCATCATAAGGACGGGCGTGAATGGAGCTACGTTATAATTACTAACGAAAGTCTGACGCGTTTCGCCGAACTTATTGGATTCCCTATGAATCCCGCCAAACAGGAGAGATTACTTAAGTGGATAAAAAACAGAAAGAGAAAATATCGTGATTCCAGACGAAGCCGGGTCAAGTCGGTGACTCCAGCGGGTCGGGCATACGTTTATGATGTTTCGGAGCCTGTAACTCATTCCCTCATAGCCGAGGGGATGATAGTCCACAATTGCAATTTGGGATCTATAAACCTGATGAAGTTTGTCAAAGACGACAAAATAGACTACGAAGGGCTGAAACAGGCCGTGCATACGGCCGTCCGCTTCCTGGACGACGTGATTGACGTAAACAAGTATCCGCTTCCGGAAATAGAAAAAATGACCAAAGCCAACCGCAAGATTGGCCTTGGGGTAATGGGATTTGCCGACATGCTTATAAAACTTGGCATCCCTTACGATTCCGAAGAAGCCTTGAAAGTGGCAGAAGATGTGATGGGCTTTATACAGAAGGAAGCGCGGAAAGCCTCGGAGGAGCTTGCGGAAATAAGGGGAGCCTTCCCGAATTTTGCAGGAAGCGTCTACGACGTTCCGGGAGCAAAGCCGGTAAGGAACGCGACGGTGACCACCATTGCCCCCACCGGGTCCATCAGCATCATTGCCGGCTGCTCCAGCGGCATAGAGCCGGTATTTGCCCTGGCTTTCGAGCGGAACGTCCTCGACAGGCAGCGTCTTATCGAAGTTTATCCGCTTTTCGAAGAGGAGATGAAAAAGAGAGGACTTTACAGCAAGGAGCTTATGGAGGAGGTTCTCGAGAAAGGTTCGCTTAAAGGTATCCCGGGGATACCGGAAGACATTAAACGCGTTTTTGTGACGGCGCACGAAGTATCGCCAGAATGGCACGTGAGGATACAGGCAGCCTTCCAAAAGTACACCGACAATGCGGTATCCAAGACAGTGAACTTTCCAAACAGCGCTACCCGCGAAGATGTCAAAAAGGTATATCTCCTCGCCTACGAGCTGGGCTGCAAGGGAGTAACGGTTTACAGAGACGGGAGCCGCGAGGAACAGGTGCTCAAAAAGGGCACCGGGCAGAGCAAGGATCTCACTGAAAGTACCTGTTCCTGCGAAGCGGTGCCGCAAAGGATAAAACCAAGGCCAAGGCCCAGCATAACCTACGGTAGCACCGAAAAGGTCAAGATAGGATGCGGTAATCTATATATAACGGTAAATTCCGATGAACACGGAATATGCGAAGTGTTCACGAACCTAGGAAGGGCCGGCGGATGTCCGTCCCAGTCGGAAGCCACGAGCCGCCTTATATCGCTGGCACTGCGTTCCGGCATAGATGTAAGGTCCATAGTGGAGCAGCTGAAGGGCATCCGCTGCCACTCGACACTGAGGCAGATGGCAAACAATAAGGACATCAAGGTGCTGTCGTGCCCGGATGCCATAGCAAGGGCTATAGAACGGCATATCGGGGAAAGCTGCGGCGAGGGAGGTAACAGCGTGGAATACTTAAAGAAAATATATGCATCTTCCGATACGGCGATGACTCTGGACGCTTCTTTAAACGAGAAAAGCCCGGAGAAAGAGACGAAAGCCGTTTGCCCCGAGTGCAACACCGTGCTGGAGCACGACGGAGGATGTGTGGTTTGCAGGTCCTGCGGCTATTCAAAATGCAATTAGGAAATACGAAAGTCCCGGGTCAAACCCGGGACTTTATTTTCATCCCCTCCCCAGCTGCTGCAACAATTGGGGCAGTCCTTCCACCAGGAGAAACGCTCCTATGCCTACGAAAAGCACCCCGGCTATGACTTTCATGTATACTGCAGGTACATACCTGGTGACCGCATGGCCGAACACCGCACCAAGAAAGGTCACCACGACCAGCGCCAAAGATGCCCCTAGAAATATCGGTATGGGTTTGTTATACTGGGTCACAAGGGTGAACACGGTAAGCTGGGTTTTATCACCGAGCTCCGCTAAAAAAAGCAGCCAAAAGGCCATGAAGAAAAGTTTCAGGTCCATATCTAGATTACCTCCCGGCTTTTTATATATTCCAAAAAATTAAGACCTCTATTCCGCAAAATGACGGAATAAAGGTCTCGTTCCCGAAAACGGCGAAAGCCCAGGCGGTTTACGCCAGCATGTTGAGCTTTCGAAGGCTTGGATGCCCGAACTACTCCCCTTTATTTGCCAATAAAATTATAGCAAAAAGGTTTAAGAAAGACAACACGTTTTCCACAAACTGTGGAAAAATGATGTGAATAATGTGGATAAGTAGGAGGGGTGCGAAATGGTAGTGGGGATTATGACGGTGGAAATTTTTCTCGGAGATGCTTTCAGTTTGAAAGAAAAGAGGCAGGTCGTAAAGAGCGTTATAGAGAGATTGAAAAACAGGTTCAACGTGTCGGTAGCGGAGGTGGGGAAGCAAAACGACCTTCAGTGGGCTGTAATAGGCATGGCTTGCGTTTCAAATAGCACAGAGCACGTAGAAAGCCAGATGGACCATATCCTAAACTTTATGAACGGCGACGGGAGGTTTTCAGTGGAGGAGATAGAAAGGGAAGTGCAGCACTTTTAAAAACCGAACTGTTGACACCTGTGGCGAATTTTGATAAACTTTCACATAAAAATAAACAAGTACAGGGGGCGGTTTTTTGGATAAATTAGAGGATAAGTTCGAAAAGGAAGGCCTTAGTTTTGACGACGTTCTTGTGCTTCCTGCTAAGTCTTCGGTGCTGCCTAAAGATGTAGATGTAAGTACGCGGCTTACTAACAACATAAGGTTAAATATCCCCATCGTAAGCGCCGCAATGGATACGGTTACGGAGGCGAGGCTTGCCATTGCCCTCGCCAGAGAAGGCGGCATAGGGATAATTCATAAAAATATGCCCATAGAAAAGCAAGCCCTCGAAGTGGACAAGGTGAAGAGGTCCGAGCACGGCGTCATAGTAGATCCGTTTTATCTTTCGCCGGACAACACCATCGGAGAAGCCATGGAACTCATGGCCAGATACCGCATATCGGGCGTTCCCATTACGGAGAACGGAAAACTGGTGGGCATAATCACCAACAGGGATATTCGCTTCGAGGACGACATGACGAAAAAGATAAGGGACGTAATGACCAAAGAAAATCTCGTCACGGCTCCGGTGGGCACCACCCTCGAAGAGGCAAAGTTGATTTTGAAAAAGCACAAGATAGAGAAATTGCCCCTGGTCGACGAACATTTTAATTTAAAGGGTCTGATTACTATAAAAGACATCGAAAAAGCAATAAAATATCCAAACGCTGCAAAGGACAAAAACGGCAGGCTGCTGGTAGGTGCCGCGGTGGGAGTCGGCAAGGATATGATGGACAGGGTTAAGGCTTTGGTCGAAGCGAAAGTTGACGTGGTGGTGGTGGATACGGCCCATGGCCATTCAGAGAATGTGATTAAAGCTGTGCAAGCCATAAAGGAGAAGTTCCCTGACCTAGACGTTATTGCGGGAAATGTAGCTACAGCCGAAGGCACGCGCGACCTTATTAAAGCCGGAGCAGATGCGGTCAAGGTCGGTATGGGGCCAGGATCTATATGCACTACAAGGGTCGTGGCGGGAACAGGTGTACCGCAGATTACCGCCATCTACGACTGTGCAAGGGAAGCACAGAAGTACGGCGTGCCGATAATAGCCGATGGCGGCATCAAGTATTCGGGTGACATCGTAAAGGCCATCGCGGCCGGCGCGGACTCGGTGATGATCGGCGGACTTTTCGCCGGTACGGAAGAAAGCCCCGGTGAGATCGAGATATACAAAGGGCGCAGCTTTAAAGTTTACAGGGGAATGGGTTCCCTCGGCGCTATGGAAGAGGGAAGCAAAGACCGATACTTCCAGGAAGATGCAAAAAAACTCGTGCCGGAAGGAGTGGAAGGACGCGTGCCTTACCGTGGGCCGCTTTCGGAGATTGTCTTCCAGCTGGTCGGGGGCCTGAGAGCTGGGATGGGTTACTGCGGCGCGAGAAACATCGAAGAGCTAAAGAAGGCGAAGTTCATAAAGATCACCTCTGCAGGCCTCAGGGAAAGCCATCCCCACGATGTTTACATTACAAAAGAAGCTCCGAATTATACCCAGTTCTAAGAACCGGTCAAAACCGGTTCTTTTTTTTAATCGGCACATTTCAAAATATTTTATCATAAGACAAAGAAAAGAAAATATGAAATTTAGCAGGAAAAAAGTAAATTAAGGTAGAATAACAATAGTAAATAATAAAATTATTTGTGCAAGTCGAAAAAGGAGGAGATCGGGTTGAAAAATTATAGCAGCGACAGAATAAAAAACATAGGCCTTTTCTCGCACAGCGGTGCAGGAAAGACCTCGCTTGCTGAAGCAATGCTGTTTACTGCGGGAGCCATAGACCGCCTCGGTAAAATAGATGACGGCAATACCACATTGGATTATGATCCGGAAGAAATAAAAAGGAAGATTTCCATTTCGCTGGCTTTAGCCCCGCTGGAGTGGAAGGGTTTCAAGATAAATATCTTGGACACTCCGGGTTATTTTGACTTTGTGGGAGAGGTTAAGAGCGCCCTCAGGGTGGTGGATGGAGCAGTTTTGGTCGTATGCGCAGTATCGGGAGTGGAAGTCGGCACCGAGCAGATGTTTAAGCTCATCGATGAACGGGGCTTGCCCCGGATGTTTTTCGTAAACAAGATAGACCGTGAAAACGCCAATTTTTACAAAGTGGTTGAAAAAATTCAGGAGACATTCGGGCAGAAAGCCGTGCCCATCCAATTGCCCATAGGACAGGAGGCGAGTTTCAGGGGACTGGTGGATGTAATCCGCAAAAAAGCCTATGAATTTGACGGAAAAGGTGCGAAAGAAATTCCAGTGCCCGAGGAGCTGAAGGACGATGTGGAAAACTACCGTCTGATGATAGTGGAAGCCGCCGCGGAATCTGATGACGACCTGCTTGCCAAGTACTTAGATGGAGAAGAATTGACCGATGAGGAAATAGAGCGCGGGCTGAAGGCGGGTGCAAAGGCGGGCCATATATATCCGATCCTTTGCGGTTCTTCGCTTACAAATAAGGGAATAAATTTCTTGTTGGATGCAATATGCGATTACCTGCCTTCGGCGGCGGAGGGAATGCCGGAGATAGGCAAAAATCCGAAAAGCGGGGAAGAAGAGAAGCGAGGATGCTCTAGCGATGAGCCTTTCAGCGCGATTGTTTTTAAGACCATGGCTGACCCGTTCGTGGGAAGGCTCAGCCTTTTTAAAGTGTGTTCGGGCACGATAAAGCCCGATACTGTGGTTTACAATGCGAACCGGGGCGTCGCCGAAAAAATCGGCCACTTATACTTTATGAAGGGAAAAAAGCAGGAAAACGTCCAAATCGCGGTGGCGGGCGACATAGTGGCCGTGGCAAAATTGCAAAGCACCTGCACCAACGACACTTTGTGCGATAAAGACCACCCGATCCTCCTTAAAGGAATAGATTTTCCGAAGCCAGTAATATCCTTTGCAGTAGAACCGAAGTCGAAGGGGGACGAAGAAAGGATTTCTTCGGGCCTGGCAAGGCTGACCGAAGAGGATTTGACCTTTAAGGTAGAAAAGAACAACGAAACCGGGCAGCTTCTCGTCTCAGGCATGGGAGAAATCCACCTGGAGGTGCTGGCGGCAAAGCTTTCCAGCAAATTCGGCTCGGAAGTAGTGCTAAGCGTGCCAAAAGTCCCCTACAGGGAGACGATAAGGGGCACAGCCAAGGTAGAAGGCAAGTACAAAAAGCAGACGGGCGGCAGAGGCCAGTACGGCCATGTTTGGATAGAATTTTCGCCTATAAATTCCGAAGACGGGTTCGAGTTTGAAGAAAAGATTTTCGGCGGTGCCGTTCCCAAACAGTATATCCCCGCCGTTGAAAAGGGGATAAGGGAAGCCATGAAAGAAGGCGTTTTAGCCGGTTACCCGGTGGTGGGCTTTAAGGCGGTGCTGTACGACGGGTCTTTCCATCCGGTGGATTCATCGGAACTCGCCTTCAAGATAGCCGCCTCCATGGCGTTCAAAAAGGGGATAACTCAGGCAAAGCCGGTGCTCCTAGAACCCATCTACGAGATGGAAGTGGTGGTGCCCGAACATTACATGGGCGATATAATTGGAGACCTCAACAAACGCCGGGGGCGTATAATGGGCATGGAGCTGAAGGATGGCATGCAGCATATAAAAGCGCAGGTGCCGCTTGCCGAGATATTCCGCTACGCCACGGATTTGAGGTCCATGACCCAGGGCAGGGGATGGTTCTCGGCCGTTTTTAGCCACTATGAAGAAGTGCCAGGGCCGATAGCCGAAAAGGTCATTGCCGAATCGGGTAAAAAGCATGCGGAAGAAGAGTGATTAAAAGCAAGGCCCCTTCCTTGGTTGAATTTTAAAAAGCTGGCGGGGAAAACTTAAAATAAACAGCAAAAAGGAGGGGCCGAAGTGGAAAAAAAACCGAATAAGCGTCTTGGCCATACGGAGGGAAGATTAGACGCCTTGTACAGAAAGAAAACCGATGACATCATCGAAGATGAGCTGGCGGATGACACGATGTACGGCGAGATAATTCCCAGCCTCATGGGATGGACTTCGTCTGAAGAGCAGGAGGAGCGGATGAATACGCTGCTTGAAATTTCTGAGGAACTTAGCAAAAAAAAGAGAAAAAAGGAATAAAATTTATAAGGAGGGAGTTTATCCCTCCGATTTTATCTCTGTCAATATCTTTTAAAAATGTCACCTAAAAATGGGCAAAAATGCGGTTAAATATCGTATGAAAATGTCACCTTAAAGAATCAAAAATATGGGGGCT
>NZ_LOED01000016.1 GCF_001562425.1 Fervidicola ferrireducens | reverse complement strand
TGGCTAAAGACATAGCCGAATGGCTGAAATCGCTGGGTATAAAGCAGGTAGCCCTGGAAGAGCTGTCCTTTGCCCAGGACCACGATACCAACCGCCTCTTCAATCGGATAACTCACAACTTTTGCAAGAAGCTCCTTTTCAACCGGATTGTCGTGGCTTTGAGGAAAAGGGGTATCGCAGTCTTTACCGTATCTGCCAGGTTCACTTCACTTATCGGGTATTTCAAGTATTCGGAAGTCTATGGACTGTCTGCTCACCAGGCTGCAGCCCTTGTGATAGCCCGCAGGGCTCTTGGATTTGCGGAGAGGATGCCCCGGGAACTCTTGAAGAGGCTTTCGCCTGAGGAAGGATGGAAGCCCTTCGGGCTCTGGGGCAAACTTTTCGGTCTCTATAAGGCTGCTCGAAAGCGAGCCATAAGAGAGGACAAGATTTTTCGGGGCTGGGGGCCCACAGAGTGGCTGTTCTTCATGTTAAGCGGGACGAGCTGACGTTTTAGCTTTTAAGCCTGCCGCTCTTCCCTGCCGAACTTCCCGGGAGTCCGGCAACACCCTGTGGTGGGGGTTAAGGGGCGATAGGCAGGCGGGGTAACTCCCCCTCCCGGTATGTGCCTTAGGGCAAAAGTCCGAGGGACGGAAAACGCCGGGAAGCAGCCTGGCAGCCAGAGGCCTAAAGCCGGGGGAATATGGGTTCCCCCTGTTTAATAGGGGTGCTGGGCTGGCCAGACGGTGATGGAGGTAGCCGTCGGCTCCAACAGTATAATGCTCGTTGGGGTCTGCACAATGAGTACCTAACAAAGTTATAGATTGTTTAGCTTTGTATAGGGAAAATTGACCTCCAGTGATAAATCACGGGAGCTTTTGGAGGCAGTATATAAAATGAAGTATGACAGCACGGATGAAACCACGGGTATAGCGGATTTTAAATTGATTGAAGAAGACTATCCCAGATTGGATGTCTTTGTCGAATTAAATGAAGAGGCTAAGGAGATATGGAAGAATTACCTCGGTATAAAAGAAATAAAAAATTTGCTAGAAAGAAGGCGAGAATTCGACAAAATAAAGGCTGATTTTTACAAGTATATCGTCTCAATTCCCCTAAAAACAGATAACCTTCCGCCAGAGGTAGCCGGATTCCGGTATGTTGGCAACAATGTGCTCAGAGAATACTATGACGAAAATACCGGGTTTATATGCAAAGGGGTGGTAGCCTTGTGGTGATGCTGATAAACGGCACTTTAATTCAAAGCTTCACCATTTGCAAAAGGCAGACCTGGCTTATGGCCCATCAGATAATACCCGATCAAGAAAATCCTTACATAGAGATAGGCCGTTTAATAGATGAAGAGAGTTACGAGAGAGACAGGAAGAAAATCAACTTTGAAAACGTAGTTATTGATCTTGTAAGGTCCGATGGCGAAGATATAGTGGTCGGAGAAGTCAAGAAAAGTTCTAGAGCCGAGGAAAGTGCCAGGCTTCAGTTGGCCTTTTATCTGTATAAGTTGAAAGAAAAAGGGATAAAAGTAAAAGGTTTGCTTCTTTTTCCAGATGAGAGGAAAAAGCTAGCGGTTGAACTTACTTCGGAGTTAGAAGAAGAACTCGAAAAAATTTTTAGGGATATAGAGAAGATTGTTTTAAAAGAAAATCCTCCACCCTTTAAAAAAATAGGATATTGTAAAAACTGCGGGTACAGGGAGTTTTGCATGTCATGAAAAAGCCGATTTATATTTTTTCAAGTGGAGAACTGAAGAGAAAAGATAATACTATTTACTTTGAAAATGAAGAAGGACAAAAATTCATTCCAGTAGAAAATACGAGTGAGATATATGTCTTCGGCGAAGTCAATGTTAACAAGCGCTTTCTAGAATTTCTGACGCAGTCGGGAATTATCCTGCATTTTTTCAATCGATATGATTATTATGTGGGCACCTTCTATCCTAGAGAACATCTGAATTCCGGTTATATGATATTGAAACAGGCTCAGCACTACCTCGATCCGGAGAAGAGGCTGAAGATAGCAAGAGAATTTGTCATCGGGGCATCGAGAAACATCCAGCAGGTAATAAGGTATTACATAAACCGTGGAAAGCAGCTTTCGGAAGTAGATGATGCTATAAAAAAACTGGATGATAAAATAGAAAAGTGTTTGAATATTGAAGAACTCATGGCTGTAGAAGGCAATATCAGGGACAGCTATTACAGAGCTTTTGATGTAATCTTAGGGAAACAGGAATTTAGCTTTGACCGCAGGAGCAGGAGACCGCCGGAGAATTATCTCAATACGTTGATAAGTTTCGGGAATTCTCTTCTGTACACAGTAGTACTAAGTGAAATATATAAAACTCATCTGGATCCGCGCATAGGATTTCTGCATGCGACTAATTTCAGAAGGTTTACGTTAAATCTGGATGTTTCGGAAGTATTTAAGCCCATAATCGTTGACAGGGTAATATTTACCTTAATAGGGAAGAATATGATAACAAAGGAACATTTCGAAAAAAGCATGCAGGGGATTGTACTAAAAGAAAGCGGGATGAAAATCTTTGTGGAAGAGCTGGAGAATAAATTGTCAACAACATTTAATCACAGAACGCTGGGTAAAAATGTCTCTTACCGTCGACTTATAAGGTTGGAGCTGTACAAACTGGAAAAGCATTTAATTGGTGAAGAAGAGTATAAAGCATTTGTTGCTAAATGGTAGGTAATTTTACAAACTCCGAAAGAGAAATTTTAGGGATAAAAAAAGGAGGAGATGAGATGATCATTTAAGATGTCGTCGACCTCCAATAATGCAAAAACCCCCAGGGATCGACGACAGAGCAAAAATGCTAATAGTGATAGAATTTATGCGTGGTGAGGAGGATTTTATGTATTTTTGTCGAATTATTTATTGAAAATTAACTCAATCTATTTTCTCTTTAAATCTTTTATTTTTTAACCATTTTACGGGTTTTTAGCCTACCTATGAGGGATTGAAACTCATATTGCGCCAGGGCAGTAGAGCTGAAGTTATTGGTTTTTAGCCTACCTATGAGGGATTGAAACTACCACCTCCGGTAAGGGAAATACTGTTACCTGCACAGTTTTTAGCCTACCTATGAGGGATTGAAACTACTCCCGAGGAGTGGGCTGTCATTGGCAAACGCATCGCGTTTTTAGCCTACCTATGAGGGATTGAAACTTGACTACAATTTTGGTCCGCAGACGGACTACGGCACCGTTTTTAGCCTACCTATGAGGGATTGAAACCTTGCACCTCCTTCATGCTACTTCACAACAAAAGTCGTTTTTAGCCTACCTATGAGGGATTGAAACCAGCGGTTTTCTTTGCCGTGTAGATGCCGGTATCTATAGGTTTTTAGCCTACCTATGAGGGATTGAAACCGGCCCCCAGCAGTGAACCACAAACACGCGCTGAGTTTTTAGCCTACCTATGAGGGATTGAAACCTCGGCTCGAAAGCCTTTCGTTTGCGTATCGTAGGCTCGTTTTTAGCCTACCTATGAGGGATTGAAACAAGTGCGCTTGATAAGGTCCGGTATATATTTCGAGCTGTCGTGTTTTTAGCCTACCTATGAGGGATTGAAACCCCGGAGGGAAATGTATTCGTTGCTGTCCCATTTACAGGTTTTTAGCCTACCTATGAGGGATTGAAACCAGACTTTGCAGTGATATTGGCCGGTTTTGGCATTGGTTTTTAGCCTACCTATGAGGGATTGAAACTTTCTTGGGGTTTGCATGTAATAGTAAACACTCGTTTCGTTTTTAGCCTACCTATGAGGGATTGAAACCTGCTTATAACAGTCATTTTCCGTCATGAATTTTTGAAGTTTTTAGCCTACCTATGAGGGATTGAAACATCTTACTGAAAAAGATATTCTTGGCCATTACGAAGCACACAGTTTTTAGCCTACCTATGAGGGATTGAAACTATAATATCACGACATCGTTACCTTGTCAATAGGGTGTTTTTAGCCTACCTATGAGGGATTGAAACACAGCCACGCAGTAGGTTTTTCCCTGGTCATGTAAAAGTTTTTAGCCTACCTATGAGGGATTGAAACACTTTGTCGTCCAACGAGGAAACGGAAGAAGGAAAAGAGTTTTTAGCCTACCTATGAGGGATTGAAACTCGAACATGAAAGGCGTGGGGTCTGGTGTACCGCCCGGTTTTTAGCCTACCTATGAGGGATTGAAACTACTACTACCGGTATGAAATCCGCTTCCCTTTCTCCGTTTTTAGCCTACCTATGAGGGATTGAAACTCCTTGTTATCATAAGTGCCCTCAAGCACCTTAACCGTTTTTAGCCTACCTATGAGGGATTGAAACTTCGAAATGATGCCGTATATCGGGGGAAGAAGCTCGTTTTTAGCCTACCTATGAGGGATTGAAACTGCCAACATTGAATTTTTATTCTTTTCACGTTTTGCAGTTTTTAGCCTACCTATGAGGGATTGAAACAAGCGTATCGCCTTTTTTGACTATATACGTGTTTGGTTTTTAGCCTACCTATGAGGGATTGAAACCATCGTAGCCGAGTGGCGGTATCCCACCGTTGAATTTCGTTTTTAGCCTACCTATAAGGGATTGAAACACTTGCTTGTCTCGTTTCCAAAGGCATTACGGTGTCTACCGTTTTTAGCCTACCTATAAGGGATTGAAACTAAGAAGCCGGCGGTGAGCTAAAACACTTACCAAAGCTACGTTTTTAGCCTACCTATAAGGGATTGAAACCTTTGGATGAGGCTCCATTGGCAACCAATAATGATTTGAGTTTTTAGCCTACCTATAAGGGATTGAAACTGCAAAGCAGCAACATAAGGCACGTGATCTCAGAAACCGTTTTTAGCCTACCTATAAGGGATTGAAACGTGCAAGTAGCGTGCGACCACGTCCATGTGGCCGCGTTTTTAGCCTACCTATAAGGGATTGAAACTTATCATTCAAATTCGACTTCTCCAAAACCTTCCTCAGTTTTTAGCCTACCTATAAGGGATTGAAACTATTTTTTTCCAAGCAATTTTATTTCCTTCATTGTCTTGTTTTTAGCCTACCTATAAGGGATTGAAACTGATTCCGAAATAGCTAATATACGTTCGGAATTTGAAGTTTTTAGCCTACCTATAAGGGATTGAAACTACGACAACAGACAATTGAGCACTGATAAAGCAAGTGACAAGTTTTTAGCCTACCTATAAGGGATTGAAACGTTTTTTAGAAAAACAAAAGGATTTTGAGCATAAAAGAATGTTTTTAGCCTACCTATAAGGGATTGAAACTTGACGATATTAGTCGTTCTAAACACCATGCTCTGTGTTTTTAGCCTACCTATAAGGGATTGAAACGTAGGCCGCAGAGCGAAAATGTCCCCGTTGCGGTAGTTTTTAGCCTACCTATAAGGGATTGAAACTCTCTTTGGCCGCCGGCTTGTTGATGCCGAGGTCAGATATTGGTTTTTAGCCTACCTATAAGGGATTGAAACCATCGTGTGGCTCAAGTTTGTGCTCTTTCATGAGCTGTATGAGTTTTTAGCCTACCTATAAGGGATTGAAACACATGAGCGATATACAAACCAGAGCCAGGGTAGGGTTTTTAGCCTACCTATAAGGGATTGAAACAGTATCAAACCTATATGAGCGAATTCCCGTTTTTAAGGTTTTTAGCCTACCTATAAGGGATTGAAACAACAATTCGAATTCTATATATTCCCATACCGCCCGTGGGTTTTTAGCCTACCTATAAGGGATTGAAACTTCCCCGTGGCGTCCAGAAAGTGGCTCCAGGATTTCCCTGTTTTTAGCCTACCTATAATGGATTGAAACATGCCGATTTGAGCGAAGTAGCAGCGTCCTGAGCCGTTTTTAGCCTACCTATAAGGGATTGAAACACTGTGAGGCTCTCAAAAACCACGTTACTCCACCCAGTTTTTAGCCTACCTATAAGGGATTGAAACTACTATCAACCTCCTAAGATTGTTATTTTCACTCCTGTTTTTAGCCTACCTATAAGGGATTGAAACTCGGTCCGGGCAGGGGAGGATTGTTCATAAGTAGCGTTTTTAGCCTACCTATAAGGGATTGAAACAGTTGACGATTTTCATTTTCATTCTATCAACCTCCAAAGTTTTTAGCCTACCTATAAGGGATTGAAACCTGTAATCTCAGCAGTGCCGTATAGAGCAAGCCGCTGGTTTTTAGCCTACCTATAAGGGATTGAAACACCTTTTGCCAGTGACCCGACGGCGGCAAAGGCGATGTTTTTAACCTACCTATAAGGGATTGAAACGCAGAGAAGACAAGATTAATTTTGTTACATTGGCATCGTTTTTAGCCTACCTATAAGGGATTGAAACCAAACTGCAATCCATACCGGTTCTATGAAGAGAACTTGTTTTTAGCCTACCTATAAGGGATTGAAATTTGTGTTGTAACTTCTCCTCCTTACTGGGGATTACGGTTTTTAGCCTACCTATAAGGGATTGAAACAAAATTGCTATCTGAGCCTCATGAATAGCCTTTAAAAACGTTTTTAGCCTACCTATAAGGGATTGAAACCCGGCTTGTAGTTATAGTCGTGAATAACGTCTTCGGGTTTTTAGCCTACCTATAAGGGATTGAAACCCCTCCTTTGGGCTGTAATTGGTATAACTTGTGGAGGGTTTTTAGCCTACCTACAAGGGATTGAAATTTCGAAACTTTTTCATCTTTTCCTCCTTTTCCCTGCCCGTTTTTAGCCTACCTATAAGGGATTAAAATTAAGTGTTCGGTATACATTTTTCTAAGAATCCATACACGTTTTTAGCCTACCTATAAGGGATTGAAACAGGCGGGCCTCTTTTTCGCCTCGGGTGACGTAGTTATCGTTTTTAGCCTACCTATAAGGGATTGAAACTTTACTTTTTTTAAATGGGAAGAAGGGGCTATCGTGGTTTTTAGCCTACCTATAAGGGATTGAAACCTTGGTCGCAACTGCCGTATTTCGTCCAACGTCCAGCGTTTTTAGCCTACCTATCCTGAAAATAAAGTTCCGAAAAAAGGCAATAAAAAACTAAGCCCATACCCAACTGCAAAAATATGGGATAAAAATAAATCTATAATAAATCTATATCGACGTAATGACAAAAACCTAAAAATTAAGATGCTACCGTTTCGACCGTGACCTTCAAACCTAAAGATTCAAGCTTTTTCAAAGACTGCCGTATGACCATGTTGCGCCTTTTCTCTTCGTAATAATTAGGGCCCAGTTCAATATAAGGTTGCTTTCGCTTGAGAATATGATAAACTATAGTCAGGATGCTATGTGCTACCGCAACTGCTGCTCGATTTGAACCTCTTCGGGCAGCGATGCGGTGGTATTGACTAGAAAGATAAGTATCTTTTGCTCTGGAGGCGGCCCGGGCAGCTTCTATGAGGGCGCTTCGCAATTTTTTGTTTCCCTTTCGAGTCGTGGCAGACTTTTGCTTGCCGGCGCTTTCATTCTGACCCGGGCACAGCCCCGCCCAAGAGCACAAATGAGCGGCAGAGGGGAACTGGTCCATATTAGTTCCTATTTCTGCAACTATCTGTTCTCCAGTCCTCCTTCCCACTCCGGGAATTGTATCCAGCAGTGCCAGGTCCTCTTCAAAAGGGAGCATCCGCTTTCTTATCTCCTCATCCAATCTTTTTATTTCTTCATCGAGATAGTCTATATGTCTCAACTGTATTTCCAGCATCATCCTCAAGTGATCGTTGATCAACCCTTTTAAAGCACGCTTTAGATCTTCCTTTTTATTCTTTAGCTTTCCTTGAGCAAGATCTGCCAGGTTTTCGAGGTCATCTTCGCCATTTATTATTGCTTCAAGTATAGAGCGGCTAGACATGCCATAATGATGAAAAGTAGATAGAAGGAGGAACGAATGTGAAATTTATAGAGGCTAAAGAAGTTAAATTACAAGAGATGCTTTCTAATGCACAAGAGGCGTATAAAGTTCCTATTTATCAAAGACCTTACGCGTGGGGAAAAGATCAATGGGAAGATTTATTTGAAGATTTAAAAGGTTTAAAGTCTGATGATATGCATTTTCTTGGTTCTATTGTAGTAGTTCCAGAAGGTGAACATAGATTTGGTATAAACTATTTTCAAGTAGTAGATGGACAACAAAGATTAGCAACTGTATTAATTTGGCTTTCAGCTATAAGAGATGTTGCTCAAGAAAAAGGAAATACTGAACTTGCTACCTATTTGACAGAAACTTTTCTTTTTGCTAAAGAATGGGAAAGTGGTAGGCAGAAAAAAGTACCAAAGCTGCAATTAGGCGAGTTAGATAATGATGCTTTTCAAAGGGTCTTGGAAGGAAAATCAAAAGAAGGTAACCATTTGATATATGAGTGTTACAAATATTTCAAGAATAAAACAGACGAAGAGAGTATGTGGCAGATTATATTGAACAATATCTCAATAGTGCATATTAATGCTTTCAATCATTTTAACGCTTTTAGACTATTTGAAACTCTTAATGATAGAGGATTAGAATTGTCTGCTGCAGATTTAATAAAAAACTTTTTGTTGATGAAAGTTTCAAAAGATGAAGAGGCATTAAATGATGTTATAAATCAATGGAATGAAATGTATGATAAGGTTAGAGACAGAGAACCTGTGAAATTTATAAGAAGATATTTCTTGGCAAATTACAAGGGAAAAATTTCAGAATCAAGGCTTTACGAAGAGGTAAGAGAAAAATTAGAGGGAGAAGATACTGAGAAAATACGAAATTTTACAAGAGCTTTAAATGAAAATGCAACAATCTACAAGAAAATTTTAGAATGTAGTTTTTCAAGTGAGAAAATCAATAAAAAACTTAGAGAATTACATTTAGTAGAAGTTGCACCAAGTTTCACATTACTTCTGAAAATTATGCCTTGTTTAACAAATGATGAGATTTCAGAGAGAGATATATTAGATATTATGGATATGATAGAAAGCTTTCATATAAGATGGGGGGTCTGTGGGCAGTCTACATCAACGTTGGATCAAATCTACAACGACATTTGTATGAGTTTAAATAATATCAAACCTCAGGATTTCAAAGTGACTATAAAAGACATATTACAGAAAGTAATATCAAAAAACAATGTAGACGACAATCCTTTTAAGGAAAACTTTAAATCGAGACCCTTCAAACCAGATGAGACAAGAACAAAATATATTTTGTGGAAACTATCAAAACCAACTGGAGAGACAACTATTAATATAAAACAAATTCAGACGGAGCATGTGATGCCTCAGAAATTAAGCAATAAATGGTTGGATTATTTGAAAGAAAAAACCTCAAAAAATGAAGATGAAGTTAAAGCTCTCCATAAAGAGAATCTTAACAAAATAGGGAATCTGACTATTATAAAAGGTGAGTGGAATATTAGTATGTCTAATAGACTGTTTGTTGAAAAGAAAGAGGATTATAAAAAAAGCGAGTTCCAAATAACTAAAGAGCTTTGCAACTACGCTGACTGGACTTTTGAAGAAATAGAAAAGAGAGCGGAAAGACTGGCAGAGGAGGCTTGTAAGATTTGGAAAATAGCAGATTAATACTGTTACTTATTCAAATAATTTAGTTTCGATGTTTTAGGGAAGAATTTAAAGAAGGCGTATGGGGTATGGCTGTTAAGTCAGGGTGAAGGGTAAGTTAAAAATTTTGAAAAAAGGGGAGTTAATATGAATCAACTGGTTCATCCGAAAGAAAGGGTTTATTTTATTGTTTGTCTGGTCGTAAGTATAATTTTTTATTTACTCCTTATAGTTTCTATTGTTGGAATAATATACTTGATTATAGGTGCGATTGTCGGATTGATATTAAACGGCATTTTCATTGGAAATTTAAAAGGAAACAGCATTAAGGTATCTAAACATCAGTTTCCCAAAATACATGATATTGCTCAACGATTATCGAAAGAAATGGGGCTTAATAAGATGCCTGACATATACGTGTTACAATCAGGAGGTGCATTAAATGCTTTTGCAGTAAAATTTTTGGGAAGAAATTTTGTAGTAATATATTCGGACATACTCGAACTGGCGTATGAAGAAGGGGAAGACGCATTAGCATTTGTAATATGTCATGAATTAGCCCATATAAAGCGTAAACATCTGTCCAATAGATGGTTTATATACCCTGCAATGCTTGTGCCATTTTTGGGGACAGCGTATTTAAGAGCATGTGAGTACACATGTGATATGATCGGAAATTATTATGTACCTAATGGAGCTATCGCCGGACTGCTTGTTCTGACAGCAGGGAAAAAACTATATAAACAAGTAAATGTAGAGGCATTGCTACATCAGGCCCAGGAAGAAGGTGGTTTTTGGGTATGGTTTGCCGAGATTATTTCCACACACCCCAACATAATCAAACGTGTAAGAAATATAATAAATGCTCAAACAAGTAATAATTCTACCTATTCTATTTCTATGAGCATTTGAGCAACCTCTTTGGTATCTTTACAAAATCTTTTGAAATTGATATCATGTTATCGAAATGTTATAAGAGGAGTGGACTTTGTGCCGAATAGGGCTTTTGATTGGTTGAGGCAGGCGATGAAAGACCTAAACCATGCGGAAGTGTCCAGAAAAAACGGAGATCACGAATGGGCTTGTTTTGCCGCTCATCAGGCTGGAGAAAAAGCTGTGAAAGCCCTGCACCTTTATATGGGTCAGGAAGCATGGGGTCATGTCATAGCAAGGCTCTTAAAAGATTTACCTAAGGAAATTGCTGCAGGGGAGGAGCTTATAGAAAAGGCAAAGGTTCTGGATAATTTCTATATACCTGCAAGATATCCCGACAGTCACCCTGATGGAGCGCCTTTTGAGCATTACGGTCCATTGCAGAGCGGGGAGGCCATAAAATATGCCAGTGAGATCATTGAATTCGTCCGTTCTCAAATGGCCGGATAAAGAAGCGGCAGTTTTATCGCTTTTGGAGTGGACAAAAGAGATTGTCAAAAATAGGGATGATATAGTTAAGGTAGGGTATTTCGGCTCCTATGCTCGGGGAGATTGGGGAGTTGGAAGCGACCTCGATATAATAGTCATAGTAAAAAAATCTGAAATTCCTTTTGACAAGCGTTCTGCGGAGTGGGATACAGAGGGGATATCTGTACCTGTGGATCTGTTGGTTTATACGGAAGAAGAGTATGAAAATATGAAAACATCTAATTCAGGGTTCTGCAGAGCAATTGAAAAAGAAGTTGAATGGATTTATCCTTACTGAACCACGACGACCAGGTGCACCACCGTTTTGAGGGATTGTGCAAGGTAATGTGGCTGGAAAAGGGGAAAATGATAAAATGCGGAAGGGAAAACTGCTTCGGCTCTATTTTTAGAGCAACAAGGCCGTCCAAATACTTATATTTTTCTTGTTTTTGGTGACACAGAAATGTCGTCGACCTCCAATAATGCAAAAACCCCCAGGGATCGACGACAGAGCAAAAATGCTAATAGTGATAGAATTTATGCGGGGTGAGAAGGATTTTATGTATTTTTGTCGAATTATTTATTGAAAATTAACTCAATCTGTTTTCTCTTTAAATCTTTTATTTTTTAACCATTTTACGGGTTTTTAGCCTACCTATGAGGGATTGAAACTCCAGTTTCAGCCCGATGCTGGTGATAGTGCCGAGTTGTTTTTAGCCTACCTATGAGGGATTGAAACCCGGACTTGCGTACCTCGTCCGGCAAAAACCTGCCACGGTTTTTAGCCTACCTATGAGGGATTGAAACAATCTTTGCCATAAATGCTCAACTACATCACCACCTGTTTTTAGCCTACCTATGAGGGATTGAAACATGCCCCGGTAGGGCAGGCCGGGAGGCACAACCCACGTTTTTAGCCTACCTATGAGGGATTGAAACCCATAATCGTTGCCGTGTCGATGATAGGGCCGCTTGGTTTTTAGCCTACCTATGAGGGATTGAAACCCGTTGTGCCTTCCGGGTTCCAGACTATCTCGGTAACCGTTTTTAGCCTACCTATGAGGGATTGAAACATGGCTTGTCGCATTTCGCTTTGGAGCTTCTCTCGCAATGTTTTTAGCCTACCTATGAGGGATTGAAACTCATCGGTTTTAAAGGTTACCTCTCGGGTACCTGCGTGTTTTTAGCCTACCTATGAGGGATTGAAACCGCCTTCAGGGCTCGCTACGCCGTCATGGGCGGCTACGTTTTTAGCCTACCTATGAGGGATTGAAACAAGACCCCTACACCCTTGAGCAGGATGTGCGTGAAAGTTTTTAGCCTACCTATGAGGGATTGAAACTCGCGAAGGACACGGTAGACGTCAAGGTTATGAAGGGTTTTTAGCCTACCTATGAGGGATTGAAACAACCGAGCTTGCAAAGACTTTCGAGAACTTCGATACCAGTTTTTAGCCTACCTATGAGGGATTGAAACCAGGTTCGGGCTTCGCCAGTGTCTCTGTCAACACCTTGTTTTTAGCCTACCTATGAGGGATTGAAACCCAGAATTTCAGATTTCAGATTATAAACTCAAAGCGGGTTTTTAGCCTACCTATGAGGGATTGAAACACTTCTTCCACGTTGTGCACCACTTCCGCAACGGCTCCGTTTTTAGCCTACCTATGAGGGATTGAAACTATTATGACACGGAAACGTGTCATTGTCAATAGTTTCCCCCAAGTTTTTAGCCTACCTATGAGGGATTGAAACCGGCCTTGCGGCCTAGACGCTCGTACTCTAAACTAGTTTCGTTTTTAGCCTACCTATGAGGGATTGAAACCCGTCCGCAGGAAACGCCAGCCAGTGCTCGCGGCTTAGTTTTTAGCCTACCTATGAGGGATTGAAACTCCTCATCCACCTGCTGGAAGAGCGGGAAGTATCGCAGGTTTTTAGCCTACCTATGAGGGATTGAAACATAGTTTCCCCCAAAAATTTTTTCTGAATCACAATGTTTTTAGCCTACCTATGAGGGATTGAAACCGCCTTCCGCCAGCACTACGCCAGGGTAGTTGTCCAGGTTTTTAGCCTACCTATGAGGGATTGAAACTACGGCAGGCAGAGAAGAAAATTCCTGCCTGCCGACATAGTTTTTAGCCTACCTATGAGGGATTGAAACTATTAGTCACCGAAAGGTCTACGGTATAGCCGCTAACACCGTTTTTAGCCTACCTATGAGGGATTGAAACTGTTGATGGTGTAGCCGCTTCCGCTGCGTCCTTGGTGGGTTTTTAGCCTACCTATGAGGGATTGAAACACACCTTGGCCGGTTTCATGGGAGTCCCTCGGTTTCACGTTTTTAGCCTACCTATGAGGGATTGAAACACGGCTTCCTCAATATAATTTTCCATGGCCTTCGTGGTTTTTAGCCTACCTATGAGGGATTGAAACTGAGAAGGAGGAAAGAACCCCTCCTCCAGATATGCTAGTTTTTAGCCTACCTATGAGGGATTGAAACTATTGATCCGGCCCCTGGCATGGGTGAGGGTAAAGCGTTTTTAGCCTACCTATGAGGGATTGAAACACGTTATTGATGGAGAAAAAGACCGTTTTATTGCTAGTTTTTAGCCTACCTATGAGGGATTGAAACACTTTTTCTTTTTTTATGCTGGCCAGCATCCACAGCTCGGTTTTTAGCCTACCTATGAGGGATTGAAACACGGAGGTGAAATAAATGGCTGATGGGCGGTATATCTTCGTTTTTAGCCTACCTATGAGGGATTGAAACTGTATCTTGACCTTGTCGCTCTTGGTGTCGAGTCCGAAAGTTTTTAGCCTACCTATGAGGGATTGAAACAAAGATGCCGAAATATACATACATGGGAAGGGGCCTGGTTTTTAGCCTACCTATGAGGGATTGAAACCATCGTGTCTAGCGTGTCGCATGATGCCACCAACCGGAGCGTTTTTAGCCTACCTATGAGGGATTGAAACAGGTCCGGGTCGCTTCTGCTTTCATCTCCTCTTTTGATGTTTTTAGCCTACCTATGAGGGATTGAAACTTGCCCCTGCTGCTACATTGCCACTTGCTCCCGGCGTTTTTAGCCTACCTATGAGGGATTGAAACAATTTGCGCCGCCGCCATAATTGGGGCGCAGAAAAAGTTTTTAGCCTACCTATGAGGGATTGAAACACGTAGTACCTAATGTCCTTCCAATTTCTAAGCTCAAAGTTTTTAGCCTACCTATGAGGGATTGAAACATTTTTTGAGCGCCGGAATCAGCCAGGATGCAATCGGTTTTTAGCCTACCTATGAGGGATTGAAACGAAAAAGTCCCCACGATACCGATGGACGCCAGGCTCACCGATGGAGTAGGGCGAGGGCCTACATCCGATTCGTCCACGGCCACGCGGGGGACGATGTACTCAAGCGCCATTTATGTTTTTAGCCTACCTATGAGGGATTGAAACCGGTTTCTTTGCCCGGCAAAGTGCCCTGGACGGAAAGTGTTTTTAGCCTACCTATGAGGGATTGAAACTCCTTATTATGGCCATCAATTTGCCCGCGTTCTAACCGGTTTTTAGCCTACCTATGAGGGATTGAAACCTCGCCTCCGCCACAGCCGGCCTATTTCCCAAGAGACGAGGGTTTTTAGCCTACCTATGAGGGATTGAAACGCGGCGTTTACGGTCGCCTGGACGCCCAGGAGCGCCAGTTTTTAGCCTACCTATGAGGGATTGAAACAACTTCGCGTAATACGTGGTTTTTTGGACCTTGAAGCTGTTTTTAGCCTACCTATGAGGGATTGAAACCCGTAAGTCACAACGAGCTTAAAAGTTCCGGTCTGGGTTGTTTTTAGCCTACCTATGAGGGATTGAAACTAAGTTGCCCCATCTGGACCTTTACGGTCTTTCCAATGTTTTTAGCCTACCTATGAGGGATTGAAACAAGTAAAGAGCGGTGCAAAGACATACGACGGGAAGAAGTTTTTAGCCTACCTATGAGGGATTGAAACATACTTTTCTTTAAGTCAGCATTTCTGCTTTGCAATAGTTTTTAGCCTACCTATGAGGGATTGAAACTATTCAGACTAGCGTTGGCGCTCGGCATGACGGTTGGTTTTTAGCCTACCTATGAGGGATTGAAACCCTGGCGAAGCGGGTTCTTGCCCGTGGCAAGAAAAGGTTTTTAGCCTACCTATGAGGGATTGAAACATCCTCGTCTGAATGTCCTGCGGCACAAGCAAGCTGGCAGTTTTTAGCCTACCTATGAGGGATTGAAACCTTTTGGCACGTCTTGTGCCGGGATGTCGGTTTGATTGTTTTTAGCCTACCTATGAGGGATTGAAACACACCATCATGCGGAGCTTAACCGACCTGTCGCAGTAGTTTTTAGCCTACCTATGAGGGATTGAAACACGGTATTTATTACAATCAGCGGGTAAGTTGCATCCAGCGGTTTTTAGCCTACCTATGAGGGATTGAAACTACCATCCTTAATCTGCTCCCATTGCCCGAGTATGGGTTTTTAGCCTACCTATGAGGGATTGAAACTGGCGATATAGTTATAGTGCGAAGGCAAAGCGTAGTGTTTTTAGCCTACCTATGAGGGATTGAAACCATGGGAGCTCCTTCGGGAAATTTGTGAATTCGGACGCCTGAAGTTTTTAGCCTACCTATGAGGGATTGAAACTTCCCCTTCTTGACGATGGACCCTCGCATTATATCCTCGTTTTTAGCCTACCTATGAGGGATTGAAACTAGTCAAGGGGTTCTCTTTTTTTCTTCTGCTCATTTTTTGTTTTTAGCCTACCTATGAGGGATTGAAACACCGAATTGAGGGCAATATTCTCGCAGTAGAAGAAGTTTTTAGCCTACCTATGAGGGATTGAAACTGCGGACATTCACAGTCGCCCAGGAATACGAAAAACTGGTTTTTAGCCTACCTATGAGGGATTGAAACCGAAACTGCGATGAAAGAACTCCAGAAAAGGAGTCCTTGTTTTTAGCCTACCTATGAGGGATTGAAACAACTTCGCGTAATACGTGGTTTTTTGGACCTTGAAGCTCGCGTTTTTAGCCTACCTATGAGGGATTGAAACTCGTTAGTATCCGGGGTATTTTCTGTTGGTTGTGTTGTTTTTAGCCTACCTATGAGGGATTGAAACACTACCTTGAGACCATTAAGTTCAACATCATGGCCGTGCGTTTTTAGCCTACCTATGAGGGATTGAAACATACTTTTGAAGGGAGAGAAGAAAGGTGACAATCAAAAGTTTTTAGCCTACCTATGAGGGATTGAAACCAGCATTTCCAGAGCTCCTATACCGAACAACCGTATTGGTTTTTAGCCTACCTATGAGGGATTGAAACAGCTCTAAACCAGCGCCCACAAGGCGGGCGCGCAGGTCACGGTTTTTAGCCTACCTATGAGGGATTGAAACATTGTTTCAACTACGCCCGCAAATCTAAGGGCTAATTCGTTTTTAGCCTACCTATGAGGGATTGAAACCAAGTTCCTGCGGCGGCTGCCAGTTTATCGCTAGGCCGTAGTTTTTAGCCTACCTATGAGGGATTGAAACAACTTCCTGGGCTTGGACAGTTTCCGCTTTTTCTTGGCGGGTTTTTAGCCTACCTATGAGGGATTGAAACTACTCAAGAAGGGCTGGAACTATAAGAGGTGTGCAGGTTTTTAGCCTACCTATGAGGGATTGAAACCCAACCTGCCCGGGCTTATGCCGTCATATCTTTCCTCGTAGTTTTTAGCCTACCTATGAGGGATTGAAACTATACAAGACCATAAGCCGCATATAATTCTATTGCCTGTTTTTAGCCTACCTATGAGGGATTGAAACCCCGAAGACCCACGGCCTAAAGGAGTGCCTTATGTAGATTTGGTTTTTAGCCTACCTATGAGGGATTGAAACGGCTGCGCATCGCATCGGCAACCCTGAAGATTCGAAGTTTTTAGCCTACCTATGAGGGATTGAAACTTAGCTAACACCTTAGCCAATCGTCCATCTCCAGGTGGTTTTTAGCCTACCTATGAGGGATTGAAACTCGTAAAGCCGCACATAGAAGGCCACTGGGCCGAACTGTTTTTAGCCTACCTATGAGGGATTGAAACCCGTGCTGAACACTCACCGTGCAAGCACCTTCCCAACAGTTTTTAGCCTACCTATGAGGGATTGAAACTCCTCTTCGTCCAGGGAAAGGATTTCACGTAGCCGCTTGAGTTTTTAGCCTACCTATGAGGGATTGAAACCTCTATACTGCTTGTTTTCGATTTGTATCTTCCGTTGTTTTTAGCCTACCTATGAGGGATTGAAACATATCGCCTGCGTAACATATCATAGTCGCTGTGCCGCCCGCATCGTTTTTAGCCTACCTATGAGGGATTGAAACCGCATTCAGGGGTATTTGGAAAGTTATCAGCGTTGAGTTTTTAGCCTACCTATGAGGGATTGAAACTCAAGAGAAGTGTGCTACTGCTATAGCGCGGGGTATCGGCAAGGTTTTTAGCCTACCTATGAGGGATTGAAACTTGAAATCGAAGGAGGGGAGGAAATGAAGGGTAAAAGTTTTTAGCCTACCTATGAGGGATTGAAACCCCGTATCTATGTTCCTGAGCCGCTTCGTGATGAGTGTTTTTAGCCTACCTATGAGGGATTGAAACTCTCCTTCATGGAAAGCTATCACCGGCCCTTTGTCGGTTTTTAGCCTACCTATGAGGGATTGAAACCCGGCCTGGATAAACTCGCTGAGTTTTTCGAGAAAGGTTTTTAGCCTACCTATGAGGGATTGAAACGGGCGAAAGCTCTAAGCGATGGGTCTTTTAGATGAGTTTTTAGCCTACCTATGAGGGATTGAAACCCTTGACGAAGTAATCCCTGGCGCACCTCACCAGGGTTTTTAGCCTACCTATGAGGGATTGAAACTCTCACCTCGGCGCACATAATCTGCAGGATCCTCCTGTGGTTTTTAGCCTACCTATGAGGGATTGAAACAAAGTGCATCTCTCTTAGGATAGAAATCACTTCTTCGTTTTTAGCCTACCTATGAGGGATTGAAACTCTCGGGAGCAGGAAGTTGCAGCGATTTCAAGGAGTCGTTTTTAGCCTACCTATGAGGGATTGAAACTGCTCCTGCAATTTCAATTTGAGCGGGATAAAAGCTATGTTTTTAGCCTACCTATGAGGGATTGAAACTGGCACTCAATACACAGCAGTTGCAGATTATCCCAGTTGTTTTTAGCCTACCTATGAGGGATTGAAACACCGCACCCTTACCGGCAGCGGACCCGCCACTTGGAAGTTTTTAGCCTACCTATGAGGGATTGAAACATACCTCGTCTTGGTAGTATAAAACTTCAAGAGCTTGTTTTTAGCCTACCTATGAGGGATTGAAACTTCCACAAAGTAGAATTACAGTAGGTTGGCGGCCGACGTTTTTAGCCTACCTATGAGGGATTGAAACAATGTGTTTTGCCGCACCCCGGCTCGCCGAGCAGGACTAGGTTTTTAGCCTACCTATGAGGGATTGAAACGTCCTTTCTCCTTCGGGTTTTAGCGAGAACGTTATCAATGTTTTTAGCCTACCTATGAGGGATTGAAACTATATGCTCTTTCGCTTTGGGCCACGTAGCTTACGAAGTTTTTAGCCTACCTATGAGGGATTGAAACATTGTTGGTTCATTTGCTCGGATATGCTGGAAAACCGTTTTTAGCCTACCTATGAGGGATTGAAACCGGGCTAGTGAAACGACATTTCCAACTGCTACCACTGGGTTTTTAGCCTACCTATGAGGGATTGAAACAGTGCGACAAATATGAACCGCATGGAGGCAGGAATAGTTTTTAGCCTACCTATGAGGGATTGAAACTCTGAACCAAAAAGTGATACTGAAGACAACGACGGGGTTTTTAGCCTACCTATGAGGGATTGAAACTCGTGCTTTCGGAGCAACCAGCGCAAACCATTCGAGGTTTTTAGCCTACCTATGAGGGATTGAAACTTCGGCGGTTCATCGAGGACTATCTTGTCGGCCTGGGGAGTTTTTAGCCTACCTATGAGGGATTGAAACCCTCCCTGACCGCTCAATGCATTAATTCGCTTTAAGACTTGTTTTTAGCCTACCTATGAGGGATTGAAACTCCCACACGTAGGAGTAAAACTGTGCTATCGTCTTCGTTTTTAGCCTACCTATGAGGGATTGAAACCATTGACACTTTGTTGCCAATCTTGACGATGTATGAGCGTTTTTAGCCTACCTATGAGGGATTGAAACCTTTGCCTGTTATTGGCGGTCTTACTATGGCTACTAAGTTTTTAGCCTACCTATGAGGGATTGAAACATTTTAAATACTCTGTTATCTTGCTTCTAACATTCGTTTTTAGCCTACCTATGAGGGATTGAAACCACCTGAGAGGGAAGGGGCACGTACCTTTCCCTACACGTTTTTAGCCTACCTATGAGGGATTGAAACAAGAAAAGCTATAAGTTGAGTCAAGTTAAACAGATAGGGGTTTTTAGCCTACCTATGAGGGATTGAAACTCTTTCTTTATTAGCTTCTTTACTATTCCTTCATCGCCGTTTTTAGCCTACCTATGAGGGATTGAAACTATCCGAACATACAAATGCAGGCCCTTCAACGGTCCGGTTTTTAGCCTACCTATGAGGGATTGAAACCTTTCCCCCGTTTCTTCGAAGTTTTCTTCCGTGTTTTCTTCGGTTTTTAGCCTACCTATGAGGGATTGAAACGTTTGAATTTAGCCTCGCCAATTTTGACTATATCTTTATCGTTTTTAGCCTACCTATGAGGGATTGAAACTCGTATTTGCTGGCACATTGTATTGTGAGCCTACTTCGTTTTTAGCCTACCTATGAGGGATTGAAACTGGACCATGCAATATATATCCACGCAGACGAGCGAGGTTTTTAGCCTACCTATGAGGGATTGAAACGTGGCATTATTAGCAACAGCAAACAAGATCAGACATACATGTTTTTAGCCTACCTATGAGGGATTGAAACGGAGTAAGATGGGCAATCAGCATAATAAAAATTACAGTTTTTAGCCTACCTATGAGGGATTGAAACTGACCATGAAAACGGTCACCGCTACGGGGAAGACGTCGTTTTTAGCCTACCTATGAGGGATTGAAACTAAAAAATTTTTGTAGAAGAAGGATTTTTTTATTATTGTTTTTAGCCTACCTATGAGGGATTGAAACAAGAATGAAGCTAATTTGGAGTTAGGGGCTCCACAGAGTTTTTAGCCTACCTATGAGGGATTGAAACGAAAATAGGGATATTACATTTTGGCCCTCTCGTAAAGTTTTTAGCCTACCTATGAGGGATTGAAACTTGCTTCGCAGGCAAAAGTTATTGCATTTGGTGACTTCGTTTTTAGCCTACCTATGAGGGATTGAAACAATTAACGCAGGCACCAGGGAGGTAACTTTTAAAACGTTTTTAGCCTACCTATGAGGGATTGAAACACATGAAGAAACTCAAAGGGCTATATCCTAAGATTTAGTTTTTAGCCTACCTATGAGGGATTGAAACAGTTGCCGGTTGTGGACTTATCAACCCCGTCTGGGGTGTTTTTAGCCTACCTATGAGGGATTGAAACTCGTAAAGAACAGTATTCTTACCGCCTGTTGCCGCTTCAGTTTTTAGCCTACCTATGAGGGATTGAAACGCGACAATTGTGAGAGATATGAACTACACTTTGGAGTTTTTAGCCTACCTATGAGGGATTGAAACAGCGAAAACGTTATCAATCTCTCAGGAGTAATTTCCTGTTTTTAGCCTACCTATGAGGGATTGAAACTTCGGGCCCAGCAAGTCTCACTCCGTATTTCTCAGCAAGTTTTTAGCCTACCTATGAGGGATTGAAACTGCGTAACAGAAAGTCGCCAACAGGTTCTTCCAGAAGTTTTTAGCCTACCTATGAGGGATTGAAACCGGCTATTAAACAAACACCCAGCTTCATCAATTATGTTTTTAGCCTACCTATGAGGGATTGAAACAGTACAAAATAATTAAAATGATGTTGACAAATACAAGGTTTTTAGCCTACCTATGAGGGATTGAAACGCTTATTGCTATGTCCAAACAAAAAACAAAGAGAAGTTTTTAGCCTACCTATGAGGGATTGAAACCCTCTCGATTTTCTGCGCATGACAGTTCGCATTCTCGTTTTTAGCCTACCTATGAGGGATTGAAACTTCCTCTTCTTCCTTTTCTCTTTCAGACCTAACCGCCGGTTTTTAGCCTACCTATGAGGGATTGAAACTCCTATCCGACTGTGCTATCAATATTACGTCATATCCAAGGTTTTTAGCCTACCTATGAGGGATTGAAACTCAGGCAGCATCACAGATAAATCTATGTTTATATCTGGTTTTTAGCCTACCTATGAGGGATTGAAACACGGCTTCTTCGATATATCGCTCAATCGCTTCGGTTAGGTTTTTAGCCTACCTATGAGGGATTGAAACTAGCTGAAAACAGCGAGTATCACCAAACCGCCTACATAGGTTTTTAGCCTACCTATGAGGGATTGAAACTCGTTCAACTTCCGCCCGGTGCCGACTATTACAAAGGTTTTTAGCCTACCTATGAGGGATTGAAACGATTAATTGCACTTTGTATCGGCGGCAAACTAGCCTGGTTTTTAGCCTACCTATGAGGGATTGAAACGTTCGCATCCTTTGTAGGAGCGAGCGAAGACGAATTGAAGTTTTTAGCCTACCTATGAGGGATTGAAACCTTTCGCTTTGTGTATAACTGTTTCCACCGGATACTGTTTTTAGCCTACCTATGAGGGATTGAAACTTTTCCCTATTTCAGCCAACATTTTGGCCCAGTTCTCGTTTTTAGCCTACCTATGAGGGATTGAAACAGACCCTTGATATGAGCAGCTAGAGTATCCTCTAAAGTTTTTAGCCTACCTATGAGGGATTGAAACACAATGACCTGTTTGCTCTTATTTCGAGTATAAAAGAAGTTTTTAGCCTACCTATGAGGGATTGAAACGTTATTGTGACCAGGGTAAAGCATGAACGGAGCGAAGGTTTTTAGCCTACCTATGAGGGATTGAAACTTTAGATCTAAAAAGTAGTCTCAAGCCTGGTGATAGAGTTTTTAGCCTACCTATGAGGGATTGAAACACGGAGTTGACGATCCAACTCAGGAGCCGCAGCCTGGGTTTTTAGCCTACCTATGAGGGATTGAAACATTCCTGTAACCTTTCTTTAACATCGGCATAATTCAGTTTTTAGCCTACCTATGAGGGATTGAAACCAAGTTGCGGAAAAAGATGTTTAATGAACTCGTATTTTTGGTTTTTAGCCTACCTATGAGGGATTGAAACTACACCTTCACGTCTGCACCCCAGGCGTAGTAGGTGGTTTTTAGCCTACCTATGAGGGATTGAAACGTATCTTGCCAGCAGGTATACCGTCGCCGCTACCGCAGCGTTTTTAGCCTACCTATGAGGGATTGAAACTCGACGACCTCCGCATCTCCAGCCGCGCCAGGACGGACGAGTTTTTAGCCTACCTATGAGGGATTGAAACCTCAGAGCGATGAGGAGCCGCTAAAAAGCAATAGCAGTTTTTAGCCTACCTATGAGGGATTGAAACAGTTTACGCCTAAGTAATTCCACTAAAAAACCTGCCAGGTTTTTAGCCTACCTATGAGGGATTGAAACCCGGTAAAAATGAAATATATCTACCCGGAAAGGGTGGTTTTTAGCCTACCTATGAGGGATTGAAACAGTGGAATACCACAAATTATCATATCGGAAGCTACACATGTTTTTAGCCTACCTATGAGGGATTGAAACCCGATAACCTCAATCGTTATAATCGAGATTTTCTCAAGTTTTTAGCCTACCTATGAGGGATTGAAACACAGCATACCATATCGCAACTGCTGATGTATACACCGGTTTTTAGCCTACCTATGAGGGATTGAAACAATTTTCTCGACTGCGACAAAAACTTTATCCATCTTGCGTTTTTAGCCTACCTATGAGGGATTGAAACCAAACTAATGTTCGCTATTATGGTTAAAAAAATTTATGTTTTTAGCCTACCTATGAGGGATTGAAACTTCTCGTCTTCTTCCTTCTTCGCTGAAAACTCATATTGTTTTTAGCCTACCTATGAGGGATTGAAACTTTAGCACAAATGGCAATTCCACCACAAACCGCATATTGTTTTTAGCCTACCTATGAGGGATTGAAACACTTCTAGCTCGACGCCGAGATAAAGCACGCCAGGTGGTTTTTAGCCTACCTATGAGGGATTGAAACTTGACTATGAATGCTGGATGCGGATTGGAGGGCCAAGGTTTTTAGCCTACCTATGAGGGATTGAAACGATACCGCCGAGATGGTCAACCTACCCGAAACTGGAGTTTTTAGCCTACCTATGAGGGATTGAAACAGAAAGTGTAAATTTTTGAACGGTGGCACCTTCTTCAAGTTTTTAGCCTACCTATGAGGGATTGAAACTCATCATAGACTACAGCGGCAAAATAGATGAGACGACGTTTTTAGCCTACCTATGAGGGATTGAAACTAGTTCTCACGGCGTTTTAAAAGGTCGTTTGTTTCAACGTTTTTAGCCTACCTATGAGGGATTGAAACACGTTAAGCCTTTCAAGCATGCCGAACACCTCCTTGTTTTTAGCCTACCTATGAGGGATTGAAACAATTACAGAATCTTTGTAGAAGTACAAAGCGTTACGGTTTTTAGCCTACCTATGAGGGATTGAAACCCAATTCGTCAACGGCAGTCTCTATGCCTTCGCTTTGTTTTTAGCCTACCTATGAGGGATTGAAACCAACCCCCTTGCCGATAACTTTTTCCAGGAAAGTATCGTTTTTAGCCTACCTATGAGGGATTGAAACTTTCCAGCCCGGTAACTGCCACATTGAAGTCCGAAAGTTTTTAGCCTACCTATGAGGGATTGAAACGGTTCAATTCCACCTGAAACTCCTGCTATAAAACTTAGTTTTTAGCCTACCTATGAGGGATTGAAACTCACGACAGACAACAACAAAGTAAAAGTTTGCCGACTGTTTTTAGCCTACCTATGAGGGATTGAAACTTTTTTGATAAAAACTTTTCCCCACTTAAAAAGTTTGTTTTTAGCCTACCTATGAGGGATTGAAACAAAGGAAATTGATACTGCATTTTTGAAAACCTGTTTGTGTTTTTAGCCTACCTATGAGGGATTGAAACTTGTAAACATTATTTATTTCAATCAAATAATCACTCCGTTTTTAGCCTACCTATGAGGGATTGAAACTCTTTATCTTCCCTAAAGGGAAGACCGGATTTTTTAAGTTTTTAGCCTACCTATGAGGGATTGAAACCCATCCTCTAAGTTCTGGTAAGTTCTGGTTGGTTTTTGTTTTTAGCCTACCTATGAGGGATTGAAACTGGTTTCTATCAGTTTTCTCTTTGCTATCTCTTCGATGTTTTTAGCCTACCTATGAGGGATTGAAACGCATAACCGATAACGGCCTGATAAAATACACCTTCCCAGGTTTTTAGCCTACCTATGAGGGATTGAAACTTGCAATACTCGGTAAATCTATTTCAAGCACATACACGTTTTTAGCCTACCTATAAGGGATTGAAACAAAGACGTAATGAGATGATACGCAAGCATTTCCAAGTTTTTAGCCTACCTATAAGGGATTGAAACTCCCAGACGGCATCATCTACGTGGACGAGCCGTCCAGTTTTTAGCCTACCTATAAGGGATTGAAACTTGCTTGCTGTATCAGCCTTACGTCGGGCATCTAGAAAAGTTTTTAGCCTACCTATAAGGGATTGAAACCACCGCAATGCGCACATGATGCAAAGAGCCTATCGTAGTTTTTAGCCTACCTATGAGGGATTGAAACAACACTACGCGGCCGTATACTTCTTCACCGTTTGGGCGTTTTTAGCCTACCTCTAAGGGATTGAAACGAGAGTAGCCGCAGTATGAAAAGTCACAGTTCTGGTCTCGTTTTTAGCCCACCTATAAGGGATTGAAACAGAGATAAGAAAATATTTTAGAAAGAACAGATTATTAGCTTAGAAAAACAAAGTAAAAAATGAATGGTTATCTCTTGCAGGAAAGGGGGTAAAAATTTGGGGTTGATGCATGAAGGCTTCAGTAAAGAAGAAAAAATATTGCTTTTAGCTTCAGTTCTGCACGATATTGGTAAGTTTTACCAGAGAATAGGCGACGAAAATACTAAAGCAAAGATAGAAAAAGAATATAGCACGTTGATAAAATCTGAGGGAGCATACGGGCCAAGACACCAGGAGTGGGGGGCGTATTTCTGTGAGAAGAATGTCGGAATAAGCGAAGTAATAAGTGCAGTGAGGAACCACCATGACCCTATAAATATGGTAGATTTGATTGTTGCGATTGCTGATAAGATTTCAGCATATGAAAGAGAAGATATTGATGAAGATAAAGGGAAAGCAAAACAATTAATTTCTATCTTTTCAAATATTGAGCTAGACGGTATCGGAGCAGAAAAATTGCATTATAAAGAAATAGAGCCGATTTATAAATATCGGAAGCCCACTGATGAAATTTTAAGTGAAAAAGAATGCGAAAAGAGATACTCGGGTTTATGGAAAGAATTTGAGGATAATTTCAAGAAAATAAATAGTTATGATGATATTACAGAGCTTAACAAGCTTTTGTATTTGCTTGAAGAATATACCTCCAACATTCCTTCTGCCTTCTATTATTCCAGGCCGGATATATCTCTGTGGGGACATTTAAAGTCTACGTGTGCCATAGCGTTTTGTATTTTTAGAGAAGAAAAAGATAGGGGGAAATTAGAATCTATCCACAACAAGTTAAAAAGGAAGATAATTCCCCCTAAAGGAGAGGGAAGGTATTTTTGCCTGGTAAAGGGCGATATTTCCGGAATACAGGATTTTGTTTATGACACCAAAATGGATGGCGCCACGAAAGCATTAAGAGGAAGGTCTTTCTACATCTCCTATATTATGGACTTAATAGCAAAGTACATATTAAGGACTGAAAAATTGCCGCTAACTAACTTGTTATTCTCAGGCGGTGGCCATTTCTATCTATTGATGCCCGCAAGCTTTATGGAAAAAGTTGGAGAATATCAGAAGTTTATTGACGAAGTGTTTTTTGAGGCTCACAAGGGGAGACTTTCGGTATTGTTAGGAGCGGTAGAGGCGGATATAAATGACCTTATATGTAATTTCCCTGAAAAAATGGACGAAGCAAGCAGAGAAGTTCAGCATAAAAAAACCAGGAAATTTTACGAGCTGGTAAAAAATAAGAGTATATTTGAGATAAAAGAAGAGCCGGGCAAGAACGTATGTCCTCACTGCGGAAGGTATTATGATGACGAATGTCATTTCTGCATCAGTTTTGAAGAACTGGGCGAAGACCTTATAAAGAAGAGATGTTTGTATGAAAAACATGTTGTCCCTGAAAAATTGAGCATAAATAAGTGTTTCGATGTCTTCAAATGCTTTGGAGTTGAAGTAGAATTTCTGGATATTCCCAAAAAGGGCTTTTGTTATGATTTAAAGAAAGAAAGGCACGAAAAGTTTGATTTCGATAGTTTTATTTACTATTTGAAAGTGCCTACATATATGAAACTGGAGGAGCAAAGCGGAAAAATAATAAGCTTCGATGAAATAAGTAAAAGTGCTAAAGGGATAAAGACATGGGGAATATTGAGGGGAGATGTTGACAATCTAGGGAGGATTTTTAGAGAAGGGTTGAAGGATAACAAGACGATATCGAGAGTGCTTACTTTGTCTTCCGAGCTTTCAGTGTTTTTCGGCAAGTATCTGGAGGATGTCATAAAAGAAGAATACGAGTATTGCTATGCGATATATGCCGGTGGCGATGATTTCTTCTTTGTGGGTCCGTGGGACAGAATGCCGTATTTGGCGTTTGAAATAAGGAGGCTTTTTAAAGAATATACAGGGCATAATCCGGTGCTCAATATTTCGATGTCCTTTGAGATTTCGCCTGATGAGAAATTTCCTCTGTATAAAGTGGCCATTGAAGCTGGAGAACATCTAGATGAGGCAAAGGCTTATGAGAGAGAAGGAATGAGGAAAAATTGTTTTTCATTTTGCGGTTGCAATATAGGGTGGGAAGAAATTGATAAATTTATAAAGGTAAAAGAACTGATTGTGAGTGCATTAAATGAAAAGACGCCGAGGTCTTTGCTAAATATAATTTATAGAGCTGTGGAAGATTCAAAAATATCCGAAAGGCGAAACGAAATTTTTAAAGTGTGGAAACTCGTCTATTATATTTCTAGGTTAAAGCAAAGGGTAAGAAAAGATGCAAAAGGCTATATCGAAGAAATTCAAGACTTGTTATTAGATAAAGGAAATAAGTTATACAAATTTGCCTATGTTTCGGCAAGATGGGCAGAATTAGAAACAAGAAAAGCAGGGGAGGGTAATTAAATGCAGGATAACCGTATGAGTAATAGAGGGAATCAGGGGGGACAAGATGTAAATCTTTTGCTTGATTATGTTTTGAAGAATATAGAAATAGCTATCAATAAAGAGAAGGACAAAAGAGGCGATGTGCTTATTAAATGTGCAGAAAATTTTGGTGAGGCATTGAAAGGGGTAAGTTATTCGAAGATCAGAAAGGTTTATAATGAAGCCAAAAGAATAAGCAGGGAAGAGTTCGGTGATGAGGCGATTTACAGGTTGAAGTTTTTAAAGTCGCTGATTGCCTATACAGAGGGCAGGTTTAGTGAACTTAGAAAAGTTAAGTTTTCCGAAGTGCTTTCACGGGCAATCGATGAGGCCGAAAAGAATGAAGACAACTATAAAAGGTTTTTCGACTTTTTCCAGGCAGTTATAGCATATCACAGAGCAAAAGGCGGAAAAGAATAAGGGTTAGGGGGTATGTTTGATATGAAAAATTTCAGTTATGTATTGAAGGGCAAATATATAATCAAATTTGATATAATTGCCAAGACGGGTCTACATATAGGTGCTTCCAATAACAGCCTGGACATAGGCGGAGTTGATAATGCCGTCATAAAAGACGAAGAAGGCAAACCTTATATTCCTGGAAGCAGTTTGAAAGGGAAAATGAGGTCTTTGATGGAATATGCCGAAGGACTCATTAAACCTGAAGAACTTATTTTTTCAAAAGAGAGCAAGGATGATCCGATAAGGATACATATGTGCGACAAAGAAGATTGTGCGGTTTGCAATATATTTGGGCGAAACCATGGAAAACATAAGTTTGTCAGCGGGAAAGAAGTTGTATTTGAAAATATCACGCCTACGAGACTAATTGTCAGAGATGCGAAGCTTGATAAAGAAAGCATAACTAAAGAGATGAAAGAGAATATTGATTTTGAATGGACTGAAGTAAAATTCGAAAACAACCTGGACAGAATTACTTCTTCTGCGAACCCGAGGCAGACCGAGAGAGTGCCAGCGGGTGCAAAGTTTAAGGGCGAAATGGTGCTAAATGTCCTCAATGATGAAGGGACGAAGTATTTGAGTAAGGTTATCCAGGCGATGAAGCTTTTGGAGGATGATTACCTGGGGGGACAGGGAAGCAGAGGATACGGCAAGATAAAGTTTGAGAATATAAAAATTACTTTCAGGGACAAGGAGTATTATGAGGAAGGAAGAGGAGAGAAAGTAATAGTAGAAAATGCGAAAGACCTCAGTGAGATAAAGCTATAAGCTGAGCGATGGTGAAAGATATGAAAAAGTACAGGGTGAAATTAAAGTTTAAAGGCCCCGTGCATTTCGGGTATAAAGAAAAAATGGACAACTTAACGGAATATGTGGTCCACTCCGACACGATCTTTAGCGGCATAATGTGCTGCTACAGTCTGCTGTACGGCGAAGATAAAACCGATAAATTGGTGGAGAATTTTGCCAGTGGTGTTTGCCTTTTTGAGAATTCCTCTGCTTTTGTCTACGTCGGTGAAGATTATCTATTGCCAAGGCCCATCAATTTAGATTTGTATGATTTAGTAGGGGATTATAAAAAGGCTAAAAAAGTCAAGTATGTTTCGGAGAGCATACTTGATGATAAATGCAGGTCGGGAGTTTGCAAAGGACAGTTCTTATTAAAAGAAGATTATGGCGGCGACGTTGTCAAAATTTCGGAAAGGCCCAGAGTGGTTCTGGACAGGGTGAGCAATAGCAGTAATATATACTATATTAGCAGCTGCGTTTTTGATGAAAATGCAGGGCTTTGGTTTTATTTGAAAGTAGATCCGTCTATAGAAAGAGAGATATTGGCAGCTATAAGGCTTCTTGGAGATGAAGGCCTTGGTGGAGAAAGAACCTACGGGTTTGGTTGTTTTAAACCTAATTTTATAGAGGTTAAGGATGACGAAAAAGATTCAAACGAGTATCTGCTGCTTTCTCTTTACAGTCCATCGCAGGATGACGATCTTAAGGGTTCTTTGCTGGGCTATGATTTTATAGAAAGAGGAGGTTATGTTTATTCGATTTACGGAAGCGATATCAAAAAAAGGCGAGTCAGAATGCTGGCAGAGGGGAGCGTTTTTAGAAAAAAATTGAGGGGAACTGTAGTGGATGTAACACCCGAAGGTTTTGATGGGCATAGAGTTTTAAGATACGGGGTGGCATTTTTGAAGCCATTGTAAAAAGAAGAGGTGTTGTGTATTGAAAGGCTATGAGGTTGAAATAATTTCACCATTGAGTATCGGAAACGGCATTAAAAAAGTGTCTTTTGAATATGTGTGCAGCAAGGGGCAGCTAAAGTATATAGATATCTATAAATTGCTTAAAGACATCAGCAGGAGCAAAATCTTAGTTGATGGAGTTATAAGCGGGTTCAGAAGGGGCTATGTGGATTGGAAATCTTTGAAGATAAATGTCGACAATTATATTAAATATGTAGTGGAATGTGTGGGAACTCCAGCAGTTAGAGGCGGAGTAGTAGAATTCATAAAGACGGCAGGGAAACCATACATACCGGGCAGTTCCATAAAGGGAGCTGTGAGGAGTTCCATAACAAGAGGGTTGTACAGCAGTGTAAATCAAATTTACACATCATCAATTTATAGTGAATCAAGGGAATCCGACCCTAAGAGAGCTGACGACAGAGCAGAAGAAAACATTTTCGGCAAACCGCACAACTCGCCTTTCAGGTTTTTGCTTATAGGGGATACGGAACCTTTTTACGTAGAGGATATGGGAATTTACGAAATGAAGATTTTGAATATATGTAACGGCAGGGTAAAATGGTACAACAGAGCAAATAACTGTGATGATCCAAAAGATGCTCTTTCGATATTTTTGGAAGCGTTGAAAGAAGGAAGTAAGGGTAAAGGATTTTTGAGCATTGATGGAAGGATTAACGATAGTTTTGTTATAAACGAAGCAAAGATTAAGAGGGCAAATGACATAAAAAATTTTGTGAGCTTAATAAGAAAAGATATTGATAACTATATTGAAAGAGAAATAAAGTTTTATGAGAAGTTTTCGATGTACGACATAAGTAACTTTTACAAACAGTTAAAAGACTTGAGTAATCAGCTGAAAGACAACGAAATATTGGTACAAATCGGCTTTGGTACCGGCTTCAACAGCAAGACAGTTTCAAGTTTATTCGAGGGCGAAAACAGGTTGAAACTGAAGAAATTCATAAAAAAATTTGATTCTGATGTGTTTCCTAAAACTAGAAGGATTATATTTAAGGACGGCAAACCGTACACTGTGCCGGGGTGGGTAAAAATAAGTTTTTATTAAAGAGGAATGGTTAATGGATATGCTGAGAATGAAGATAATTTGCAGTGCAAAAAAAGGGATATTTTTCGATTCATTTTATAAGCGCTATCTTAAGGCTTTCTTCAAAAAATACTGTGATGACGATTTGTTTGTGTTTTCGGATGTTTTTCCTAAAAAGACAAGGAAGACTGATAGTGGGTTTTGGGCAATCGATAAAATTGCCTTTTATTTTTCGCATCCTGATGTCGAAACTTTGGTTGGTCTGTCGCTAAGGCTGTTAAAAGAAAAGATAGTTATAAATGATAATCAAAAACTTGGAATTGAAAGAATAGATTTTGTTAAACCAAAGTGCAGTAAAAGTGGTTATTTGTGGTCGCCGCTGGTTGTTGTTGATAAAAATTTTAAGCCTGTCGAATACGAAAAAAAGCCGGAGGAATTTAGCGAATTGTTGAGGGCCAATTTGATAGATAAGTACGAGAGAATTTTTCACAGGTACCCGGATGATGATAGATTTGTTTTTCTTTTTAAGAATAATTTTGAGAAGAAAATTGAGGGAGATTTAGTTGCTTATATAGGTGCTTTTGAAATAGTAGGGTCGAAGATACTTGCGAAAGTAGCTTATCTTTGCGGGCTCGGTTTTTTCAACGAAGACGGTTACGGGATGATTTCCGATGAGCTTTATGTTTGGAAACGGTAAAAAGAGATGATTATTGCTTTAATCTATAGATTCAATAATGTTTCTGGCTTTTTGTAGAAAGTAATTCAAGTTTTCTTTCAGACTGGTGCAGCTGCTCGCCGACTTTCTGAAACCACAGTGATTTATATCGTTCCTGATGCCGGCAATGTCGTAAAGTAGTAAAAATATGTCTTTTCCGAGAGCGTTGATGAACCTGACTTCGTCTTCGGATATTTCCTCGCCCTTCTTCAGTTTATACGATATTTTGCTTGGGATTTCTCTGTAGGCTATTTCTGTAATATTCAAGTTCATTTTCTCCAGGATGTATGTAATAAGGCTTTCTTCCAGTATCGTTAATCCCTGCTGAATGAGGTTATTTTGGCAGCATAATTCGACTATTTTCAAATAGGTTCTGATATTGCTGTCTTCATATGTAATCATATTGTTCAGTTTTTCGGTTATATATTTGAAAGGCTTTATTAGAGATTTTCTGGCACTGTTATTGCTTTCTTTTATATCGCTGAGACTTTTATAGAGTCTTTTATAGCTGTCAACCAGATTTAATCCTCTGCAAAGCAGTCCATTGTCGGCATTCTTCGTATCTGCCGGTGCCCAAAAAGGACAGAAGCCTGGCCATGTATTGATACCTCCTGGAAAATAGGTTTACAGTAAAAGTTTAACAAAATTCAATTTTATCAACAAGAAAAGGGAAATTTGGGGTGAATATAGAATAACTAATACAGAAAATCTTATAGAAAAAAGAAGGGATAATCATGAGGATAAAAGTCGCTTTTTCTGCAAAAGAACCTTTAATACTGCCGATTCATTATAACTACATAGTCCAATCTTTTATCTATAAAAATTTAAGTGAGGAGTTTTCGGAGTTTTTGCATAATCAAGGATTTAAATTGGGCAGCAGGAGTTTTAAACTTTTTACTTTTTCGAGATTGATGGGACGATTTGAGATTTTGCAGGATAACAAGATTAAAATATATCCTCCATTTGAGTTAATAGTTTCTTCGCCGGTTGATAGGTTTATAAAGGATTTTGCAAGCTCGCTTTTAAAAAATAACAGTTTTGATTTGGTAGGACAGGGCGTAGAAATAAATGGAATTTCTGTTTTATCAGAATTAGATAAAGAAAAATGTAAAGACGGCTTGTTTATTAAAATGCTTTCACCTGTTGTTGTCTATAAAACGTATCTTGATGATAGAAAGGACAAGAAAACATATTATTTCAATCCTGAAGAAGATGAATTTGCTGTGCTGATCAAGGAAAATTTGCTTAAAAAGGCTAAACTGCTGAATATGGATGATGTGGAGAGTTCGAATTTTAAAATAGAACCTGCATTTGAGTTGAATCAAAAGTACTGCAAAATAATAAAATATAAAGGAACGGTTATTAAAGGCTGGATGGGAGTTTATAAACTTTTTGCAGATTTTCCATTATTAAAGGTTGCGTATGATACTGGATTGGGAAGCAAGAATTCCCAGGGTTTTGGCTGCTTTGAGGTAATAGGAAGCTAAAAAGTTTTTGAATTGCGAAGGAGTAAATATGAGTAATTATGAAGAACAGAGAATGTCGAGAAGGCAGAAAAATGTTTTTGTTAATTTCCCACGAAATTGATGAAATCCAGAAAGAGCAGGCTGAAGAATTATACGGGGTAAGATGTTTTATCAAACTGCCGGAAGAACTGCAGGAAAAGTGGTCTAATATACCTCCGGAAATAGACGAGGTTAGAGATTATATAAGTGACATTAAAGAATTTATATTATTGAATGCCGAAAAAGGCGATATTGTTTTGGTGCAAGGAGACTATGGCGCGACGTACGAAATAGTTAATTTTTGCAAGGAAAATAATCTGATACCTGTTTATGCTACGACATAAAGGGTTGCAGAGGAGAAGAGGGAGAAAGACAGGACGATAATAAAAAGAACGTTCAAACACGTAAGGTTCAGGCAGTATTAAAAATGTCGTCGACCTCCAATAATGCAAAAACCCCCGGGGACCGACGACAGGGCAAAATGCTAATAGTGATAGAATTTATGCGGGGTGAGAAGGATTTTATGTATTTTTGTCGAATTATTTATTGAAAATTAACGCAATCTATTTTCTCTTTAAATCTTTTATTTTTTAACCATTTTACGGGTTTTTAGCCTACCTATGAGGGATTGAAACAGGAGATCTTTCATGGCTAGCCTGCGTAGTTTGCCACGTAGTTTTTAGCCTACCTATGAGGGATTGAAACTCGCATTCATGAAGGGCGTGCCCGCTGCCGACATGAAGTTTTTAGCCTACCTATGAGGGATTGAAACTCTACGATTCTCAGATTAAAAGCTACGCCCAGGCAGTTTTTAGCCTACCTATGAGGGATTGAAACTCTCCTTGGCCCGCATGATGGCCAGCATACTCATGGGTTTTTAGCCTACCTATGAGGGATTGAAACATGTCCTCTATGCTACCTTCGCCTTCCTGGATAAGCGGTTTTTAGCCTACCTATGAGGGATTGAAACAAGCAACGAATGCGCAACGAATGCATTCGTTACGCAGTTTTTAGCCTACCTATGAGGGATTGAAACCGATGAATTCGTGAAGCTCCACCCCAAGAACTTCCCCCGTTTTTAGCCTACCTATGAGGGATTGAAACTCAGGATGTATGCTTCTGGCCTCATGGGCGGAGCTGGTTTTTAGCCTACCTATGAGGGATTGAAACCCTTGTTGTCGGGAATCATCTTCTTGACAGTCTTAACAAGTTTTTAGCCTACCTATGAGGGATTGAAACAGCAACCGCTGGCCTGATGTGGTCCTCATCTATCGGAGTTTTTAGCCTACCTATGAGGGATTGAAACCTATCTTTAGTGTTGCGGATGCTGCGTCCACAGACCTGGGTTTTTAGCCTACCTATGAGGGATTGAAACAAGCCATTGAAGCGGAAATCGAAGAAACGGAAAACCGTTTTTAGCCTACCTATGAGGGATTGAAACTGTCACCATTGAGGAAGACCACCACTACCTCGTCTCCGTTTTTAGCCTACCTATGAGGGATTGAAACGAAAACGACCATTCCCAAGGGGCACAAGCAGGAATCTGTTTTTAGCCTACCTATGAGGGATTGAAACATCTTCAGCATCGCTCATCACCCTCTTACGCCGTGGTCAGTTTTTAGCCTACCTATGAGGGATTGAAACCTCCTCCCCAATTAGCATTATACAACAAACCCTAGCCTTCGTTTTTAGCCTACCTATGAGGGATTGAAACATAAATTTTCATCTGCCCGCTTGACCCGGACGGAGTCGGTTTTTAGCCTACCTATGAGGGATTGAAACTCCCCCCGCTATCGTCTTTCTGATTATGATTATACACATGTGTTTTTAGCCTACCTATGAGGGATTGAAACCGTGCAACCAGTGGCAGGGATTGCACCATGAGGCTAGCGTTTTTAGCCTACCTATGAGGGATTGAAACTCTCGTAGTCGGCAGGATAACGATCTATAACGTACTCGTTTTTAGCCTACCTATGAGGGATTGAAACGAAACCAAAGAGGGACGATTATATATCGTTGAATCTTGGTTTTTAGCCTACCTATGAGGGATTGAAACTTCACCGCTGCGGTTTTGTACATCTTTTTGCAGACGAGTTTTTAGCCTACCTATGAGGGATTGAAACTCATACAGCGGGAAGGAGGGAAAGTGAATGCAGGTCCGTTTTTAGCCTACCTATGAGGGATTGAAACCCTATCTAATCCTTCCTGAGTGGCGGATAAAAAGCATAGTTTTTAGCCTACCTATGAGGGATTGAAACACTGGCTGATATATGCCGTTGCCATAATATCCTCCTTTGTTTTTAGCCTACCTATGAGGGATTGAAACTGACTTCCCACAGGTGCCGTTTATCTCCTCCAATAAGTTTTTAGCCTACCTATGAGGGATTGAAACGCTAACTTTATCAACGGCAATCCATTCATGCCAGTGAGGTTTTTAGCCTACCTATGAGGGATTGAAACTTGCTTCCATTGCGGCGGATATGGCAGCCAGCTTCATTGTTTTTAGCCTACCTATGAGGGATTGAAACGCTCATAGTCTCCTTTGACCGCCTCGCCGGTTAAAGTTTTTAGCCTACCTATGAGGGATTGAAACATCCTCTTGATCTTCCGGATGTTGCAGATAAATTTCATGTTTTTAGCCTACCTATGAGGGATTGAAACAGAAAATGATCAAGGAGGCGGCGTAAATGGACGATTTGGTTTTTAGCCTACCTATGAGGGATTGAAACAATAGCCTGCCGTTTCACACGCAGGCTGGTTGTTTCCGTTTTTAGCCTACCTATGAGGGATTGAAACATAAAGACTTGACCCAGGCTGACTGCTGGGGCCCACAGTTTTTAGCCTACCTATGAGGGATTGAAACCTTTATAAACTTTTTGTAGCCCACCAAGCCGGGACTGGTTTTTAGCCTACCTATGAGGGATTGAAACGCCTTCAAGCTCGTTATCCCCGTCCACGGACATCTCGTTTTTAGCCTACCTATGAGGGATTGAAACTAAACTCAAAGCGGCGCGGAAGCCGAGGTCGCCGGTTTTTAGCCTACCTATGAGGGATTGAAACTAGAAAAGCACAATCTTCCCAGGATTCGCTTCCATGAGTTTTTAGCCTACCTATGAGGGATTGAAACCACCGGCACGCCGAATGCTCTTGCAATTGCGCGTCGACTGTTTTTAGCCTACCTATGAGGGATTGAAACCTCGAAGCTAGTCTTAGGGCCTGGTAAGACCGGCCGTTTTTAGCCTACCTATGAGGGATTGAAACCATCGTGTCTAGCGTGTCGCATGATGCCACCAACCGGAGGTTTTTAGCCTACCTATGAGGGATTGAAACCCATTTTCCCTTACCTCCCGCTTACAGTCTTGGCAAAGTTTTTAGCCTACCTATGAGGGATTGAAACCGATTGCATCCTGGCTGATTCCGGCGCTCAAAAAATGTTTTTAGCCTACCTATGAGGGATTGAAACAAAAAGAAGCCGCCGACATAATCGAACGGCTTCTATAGTTTTTAGCCTACCTATGAGGGATTGAAACACTTCATAGACTTAATAGCCAGAGAAGAAATCCCTTGTTTTTAGCCTACCTATGAGGGATTGAAACCTACTCGCGCCAAAGTTAGCGCCGCCGGGGTCGCTTCGTTTTTAGCCTACCTATGAGGGATTGAAACGCCCTGGAAATTCATCAAACTTAAACGAATTTATTGTGTTTTTAGCCTACCTATGAGGGATTGAAACCCCTGCCGTAAACACGGCGCTCATCGGCTCGCATTTGTTCGAGTTTTTAGCCTACCTATGAGGGATTGAAACTTCCCCTTCTTGACGATGGACCCTCGCATTATATCCTGTTTTTAGCCTACCTATGAGGGATTGAAACCCTTGACACTGAATTTTGACCCTACTGATACAGGGCAGTTTTTAGCCTACCTATGAGGGATTGAAACTAAAAGCGAAGCTGGCAGGATGGGAGAAGGTAGAACCGTTTTTAGCCTACCTATGAGGGATTGAAACCGTATTTCTCCGCTTGCCGCCTGTTAGGAAACCAGGTTTTTAGCCTACCTATGAGGGATTGAAACTCCTCATCCACCTGCTGGAAGAGCGGGAAGTATCGCAGTTTTTAGCCTACCTATGAGGGATTGAAACGAGTTTTTGTGTATATTGCCCTGGCAACAGGGTATTGTTTTTAGCCTACCTATGAGGGATTGAAACACCGAATTGAGGGCAATATTCTCGCAGTAGAAGAAGGCAGGTTTTTAGCCTACCTATGAGGGATTGAAACTTTCTGGGCCCCGAATACAAGGACTACGGTCTTGTCGTATGTTTTTAGCCTACCTATGAGGGATTGAAACCATCCAAATAAGAGCTAAAAACCTCAGCGCTGCTCCAGGTTTTTAGCCTACCTATGAGGGATTGAAACCTCTCACAGCGGCGGATACGGCGGTATTTTATAGCCGTTTTTAGCCTACCTATGAGGGATTGAAACTCCGCAACGCATACCCAAAGGTACTACCTGCAACGCCCAGGGTTTTTAGCCTACCTATGAGGGATTGAAACTTTGTTCAAACGAGTTATACATAGAAACACCGTCCGTTTTTAGCCTACCTATGAGGGATTGAAACCCGATTTGAAGCTCCCGCATCACCGGCCAAGCGATGGCAAGTTTTTAGCCTACCTATGAGGGATTGAAACCCGGGTTTTCCTCATCGTCGCCGGGGACTTCAAAGGCGTTTTTAGCCTACCTATGAGGGATTGAAACTATATCTCCCGCAGGGCCTCTCTCTGCTCCTGCGAGGTTTTTAGCCTACCTATGAGGGATTGAAACCCGTTGTGCCTTCCGGGTTCCAGACTATCTCGGTAACCGGTTTTTAGCCTACCTATGAGGGATTGAAACAATGAAGAAGACGAAAATATGGAACCTGACTTGGTTGTTTTTAGCCTACCTATGAGGGATTGAAACAGGAATTCGTCGAAGGATAGTTCGTGCGCATTGAACTTCGTTTTTAGCCTACCTATGAGGGATTGAAACGATGTATTCCCCGACCGTAATCAATGAATTGTATACAGTTTTTAGCCTACCTATGAGGGATTGAAACTCGAATTTATCAAGGACAACCCTGAGGATATAAAGGGTTTTTAGCCTACCTATGAGGGATTGAAACGCCGTATCTCCTCCCTGGCCGCCTCCAGGATTCGGGGTTTCAATCCCTCATAGGTAGGCTAAAAACCCCGAATCCTGGAGGCGGCCAGGGAGGAGATACGGGTTTTTAGCCTACCTATGAGGGATTGAAACATTCTCTGATTACCCTGCGCCAAGGTCAGAACAACGGTTTTTAGCCTACCTATGAGGGATTGAAACATAAACAGCTCTTCCAGATCGCGACCCACTGCCTGGTTTTTAGCCTACCTATGAGGGATTGAAACGCGGATATGGCTTGCCATGAAACTGCCCTATACAGGTTTTTAGCCTACCTATGAGGGATTGAAACCAGTTTCCACCTCCATTAGAAATTTATCCTGGCTAGGTTTTTAGCCTACCTATGAGGGATTGAAACCCTGCGCTCGCTTATACGGTTGGCCATGCAGCTCGGCTTTCTGTTTTTAGCCTACCTATGAGGGATTGAAACAGCAATGCCTTAAAAGTCCTGGGTTTTGTGAATGCGAAAGTTTTTAGCCTACCTATGAGGGATTGAAACCCGTGCTGAACACTCACCGTGCAAGTACCTTCCCAAGTTTTTAGCCTACCTATGAGGGATTGAAACCCACTTGATGCTACACCACTGTATGCAGAGACGATACCTCGTTTTTAGCCTACCTATGAGGGATTGAAACAATGACCCTTCCTAAAGAGGTACGGGTTGCCCTTGGGAGTTTTTAGCCTACCTATGAGGGATTGAAACGGGGTGGGAATGTTGAGAGAAGAGCTCCGGGAGCTTGTGGAAGAGTATTGCCAATCTTTGGCGTTGGTAAGGAAGGGTTTTTAGCCTACCTATGAGGGATTGAAACTTGTTAAACAATACGGGCATTTTGCATCAATAGTGCAAGTTTTTAGCCTACCTATGAGGGATTGAAACTTCCGCTCTTGGGAGTAGAAACAAGCTGGATACCGGTGGGTTTTTAGCCTACCTATGAGGGATTGAAACTTTGTTTGCTAACTTTCATGTCCATTCTCGAATAATCGTTTTTAGCCTACCTATGAGGGATTGAAACTCTCGCCGTAGATAGGATGTTTCCACCTGCCAAGGCGGAAGAGTTTTTAGCCTACCTATGAGGGATTGAAACTCCTTTCCACTCCATGCCTCTACCTCCCGGCGGCAATGTTTTTAGCCTACCTATGAGGGATTGAAACCCCCTAACAGTAATGTTTTTGCCTTTTGCCTGAAATGGTTTTTAGCCTACCTATGAGGGATTGAAACATTCAGACTAGCGTTGGCGCTCGGCATGACGGTTGGGGTTTTTAGCCTACCTATGAGGGATTGAAACAGACCCCTTCGGCCCAGCAGTCCAGGGCCATGCACCGGGTTTTTAGCCTACCTATGAGGGATTGAAACCTTACCTCAGCTCTATTTCCTCGACGCACAATAACAACGCGTTTTTAGCCTACCTATGAGGGATTGAAACCTGGTGCAGAAGGGCCACATCAGACACTTAAATGCACGCTAAGTTTTTAGCCTACCTATGAGGGATTGAAACTCGGGCTCGGCCGCTAGAGAGATGCTTCAGGCATACCGTTTTTAGCCTACCTATGAGGGATTGAAACCTAAATTGACGAATTCGTCCTTCCACCGCCAGCATGTTTTTAGCCTACCTATGAGGGATTGAAACCCCCCAGTCAGGAGTTCATCCAGTTTGTTGAGGTCAACATCGTTTTTAGCCTACCTATGAGGGATTGAAACACGGCTGGCGTGCTCAAGGCCGACAGGTTGGTTAAAGTTTTTAGCCTACCTATGAGGGATTGAAACTTCAACGGAAGTAGGTCGGAAGTATCTCCCCGACATGTTTTTAGCCTACCTATGAGGGATTGAAACTTACTACCAGGAACAGCAGGACCCCATGATAACGCAGTTTTTAGCCTACCTATGAGGGATTGAAACCTCGCACCAGCGACGTTTTTGTTGACCTCCAGCCTCGTTTTTAGCCTACCTATGAGGGATTGAAACTCTTACTGCCTATCATTTGTATCACCTCCTCTGTCTAGTTTTTAGCCTACCTATGAGGGATTGAAACCGGGAAAAATCAAGGCTTTTGCACCAGTTACAACAGTTTTTAGCCTACCTATGAGGGATTGAAACCATGTAAACGTCCCTTTTGTATCCAATACTGCCACGGTTTTTAGCCTACCTATGAGGGATTGAAACTTTTTTCCCGGTCTTTCGCAAGGTTTAGGTCAAAGAGTTTTTAGCCTACCTATGAGGGATTGAAACTACTTTTTACCTCCTTCCATAGCACGGATGGTGAATTGTTTTTAGCCTACCTATGAGGGATTGAAACCGCCCTAGATACCTTAAAGAGAAAAGCAGAAAAAGAGTTTTTAGCCTACCTATGAGGGATTGAAACTCTGCTTACGGTGCTTTGGTTTTTCATCCCTAAAGCGTTTTTAGCCTACCTATGAGGGATTGAAACTCCAGTTTGATGGAAGCGTCCACAAGGATTTCGTAAGGTTTTTAGCCTACCTATGAGGGATTGAAACTTTCCTGGACTAATAACATCCTGCAAGGCTATTTGTGCCCGTTTTTAGCCTACCTATGAGGGATTGAAACTTGGGCTCACCCCTTTCAGGCGGTTTGTTCCTTGCTTTTGGTTTTTAGCCTACCTATGAGGGATTGAAACCCCGCCCGACAATGCACCTCTACCCACATTTTATATTTTGTTTTTAGCCTACCTATGAGGGATTGAAACGGTGCAGAGTGGTAAGGAAGAGCAATAGGAAATACAGGGTTTTTAGCCTACCTATGAGGGATTGAAACGATTCTAAAGCCAATATAACCGATGTTTTGACTAAAAGTTTTTAGCCTACCTATGAGGGATTGAAACTCTACATCGAATAGGTCTTTTAGCCTGCAATCAAGTGTTTTTAGCCTACCTATGAGGGATTGAAACTTCCATCAACGATGTTCGAAATCAGGTTTTTGCCCCAATCAGTTTTTAGCCTACCTATGAGGGATTGAAACCCAGCCCTGACAACGGGCACTACGACGAAGGTTTTGGTTTTTAGCCTACCTATGAGGGATTGAAACATAGCTGCTCAAAGACCTTCTGTGGGTACGTTGTTACCTGTTTTTAGCCTACCTATGAGGGATTGAAACAGCCCTTCTTCGCTTGCTTCTCCTACCGGTAGCTTGGTTTTTAGCCTACCTATGAGGGATTGAAACCAAGAAACTGCCGGTCATTTTCCCCGACATTACGAAGTTTTTAGCCTACCTATGAGGGATTGAAACGAAACCCGGTCATGTTCGACGAATTTATACCTGTCAAGTTTTTAGCCTACCTATGAGGGATTGAAACCTGAAAGACGATAGATTCGTGAAATACACCGAAACAGTTTTTAGCCTACCTATGAGGGATTGAAACTCCGTAGTGTCGCCTTAGGTTAGAACGGCAGGTCATCGTTTTTAGCCTACCTATGAGGGATTGAAACTGGAAAGACGGGAAGGCATATTTTAGGGGGGTGATAGAGTTTTTAGCCTACCTATGAGGGATTGAAACTGATTGAAGGCCACGGTGCTTGGCTCGGCGCTGATGGGTTTTTAGCCTACCTATGAGGGATTGAAACTCGTTCTTTTGGTTCCTAGTCCTTCGTCGAATATGAGTTTTTAGCCTACCTATGAGGGATTGAAACCATATGTAAGCATCCTCGCCGATATTGGTCATTTCATGTTTTTAGCCTACCTATGAGAGATTGAAACACGTGCCACGGAATAACCGAAGTTCAATAGTGTTGTAGTTTTTAGCCTACCTATGAGGGATTGAAACGTTTTCGTAATTGATAATCTAAACTATCTATATGGTGTTTTTAGCCTACCTATGAGGGATTGAAACTCGCACAGCGAAGCTAATTTAAGTCCTCTATTAAGCGTTTTTAGCCTACCTATGAGGGAATGAAACTCTCTACCAGCTGCCTGGCAGAAGTGGCGATGAGCTGTTTTTAGCCTACCTATCTTGAAAATAATGTTCCGAAAGAAGGCAATAAAAAACTAAAGATTCGTAATAATTAGCCGGCGCTTTCATTCTGACCCGGGTACAGCCCCGCCCAAGAGCACAAATGAGCGGCAGAGGGGAACTGGTCCAGCAGTGCCAGGGCCTCTTCAAAAGGGAGCATCCGCTTTCTTATCTCCTCATGCAGTGCAAAGAGGCCTAGTTGAGGGTCGGCAGCAATATATAAAGGCAAAAAAAAAAACGGTGCCCGATTAGGTGAGGTTATAAAGTAAGGGGGTAAGTAAAACGTGGCTAAAATTTTAATTTCTTCTTTGGGCACAGGGCGATTTAGTAAAAGCAACAGTTCAGAGCGGAAATATGACTATACGATTTATAAGTTCCAAAATACTGATAAAACTTACAAAACCCCTTTTATTGTGGAAGCCTTATGTAAGTGCCTGGAGATAGACAAATTGTATTTAATAGGCACTTCAAAATCCATGTGGGAAGAGTTCTATTATTATTTTTCTAATTCTTCTGGCCAAACCCTTGATGAGGAGTATTGGGACAAATTATCCGACATGGTAACTAACTTTAAAGTGGGTGGCCAGAAGTTAACCGATGAAGATTTATCTAAGGTCAACGAAACCATAGATAACTATTTAAAAAATATCAAGGCCGATGCCATTGGAGGTTCCCGTTGCTTCATTATAGATTACGGCTTGGACGAAAAGGAAATTTGGAGCAATTTTGATGTGATAATGCAGATAGGCGAGACCTTGACTGATGATGATGAGATTTACCTAGATATACCCCATGCTTTTCGTTCAATTCCGCTTTTTTTATACATAATGATAGACTTAATTAGAATACTGAAGCTCAAAAATGATTTTAAAGTTGCTGGCCTGTATTACGGCATGTTGGAAGCAATCGGGGATTTAGGCTATGCTCCCATTGTTGATTTGAGTCCCCTTTACAACATGACTCTGTGGACCAGAGGAGCCTACGATTTTCTAAATTTCGGAAATGGTTATCTCTTAGCTGATTTAATAAGCAAACAGGAACTATCTGACATAATCAGGAATATTTCGGATATCGTCAACATAAACTTCATAGATGAATTTAAGAGGGAGATAGACCACTTGTCGGGTTTGCTAAAAGATACAAATACAGTCGATCCAATAATTAACTATATGCTGCCATATCTGATGACTTTCGTTGAACGATTTAAAGGCATCAACTCCAGTTCACAGCTTCAATTTGCCCTGGCCAAATGGTATTTTGAAAACAGGAGATTTGCCCAGTGTTATATTTGCCTGGCTGAGGCCATCGTTTCGAGAATACTGGAAGAATATCGGGCCAGGGATTCTAGAATCAAGTGGAACAATGATAGTAGGGAAAAAGTAAAGTATTTGATACACAGGACTGACTTTGGCAACATGGATAAGTTCAAGGATATGTGTAAAATATATAAGGAAATCAGCAGTATTAGAAACCTTATCGCCCATGCGGGCTTTGCGGATAGGGAGGCTTATAAGGAGGCGATTAATAAGATCAATACCTACATACGCTGCACAGAAAGCCTTGTGTTTAAAAATAAACACTTAAAGGAGATACCGGTCTTGTTTCCGTTTGATAAATTAGCCAATAACTAAAGGAATATTGAAACTTTTTGTAGAAATATTATGTTGACCGGGTCTTTGAGAAATCTGGAGCCTCCAAAAGTAGATATGAAGGGGTTGTGGTTGAATCTCATACTTCGAAAGTTAAGCCTGGGGATGTAATAAGATTGGACGATTGTTGCGCCTCAAGTTAGACGATGCTGTCTTCTGTGGCAAAAGTTTATGGTAACAAGGAGGAATTTTTCGATGCTACGTGCTGTTGTAATAGGGCCGAGGGGAAAGATGGGAAGGCTTATAGTAAAATCCCTTTGCGATAGAGAAAATGCCCAGATAGTGGGAGCGGTTGCGCCGAAAGGAGCGGATTATGTTGGGAAGGATGTGGGGCTCTTATGCGGATTGGGCAAAGAAATAAATGTGAAAGTGACGGATGACATAGAAAGTGTTATCGAAAGATGCAATTGTATAATTGATTTCACATTTCCGGCAGTTTCCCTGGAGGTACTAAAACACGCAGTATCGCACAAAAAGGCTTTGGTCTGTGGAACGACGGGCTTTAAGAAAGAAGAAAAAGAGGAGTTTATAAAAGCTGCACAAGAGATACCTATAGTTTTTGCGGGGAATACTTCCCTTTTGATAAATCATGTATATAAATTATTGGAATATCTTGCCCGGAATATTGGGGATTATGCTGACGTTGATATAGTAGAGATGCATGATCGCTTCAAAAAGGATGCACCTAGTGGGACTTCACTTGAAATGAGAGAGGTGTTAAAAAACGTACTTCCCGATAAAAATATAAATATTCATTCTATACGGGGCGGGGACGTGCCGAGCACCCATAAAATAATTTTTAATTTATTAGGCGAAAGGTTAGAAATTACCCATCATGCTACCAATTTCCAGTGCTTTGCTGAAGGGGCGGTTCGGGCTGCTGAATATTTGCTCTCAAAGAAAAATGGTTTTTATACAATGAAAGAAGTTTTCGGTATATCTTAGTGATCTGGAGGGGTGTATTATGGTCACAATTACATTTCATGGTCATGCGTGTTTCAAAATAAGCTCTACAAAGTTCTCTCTTAGGCGCAAAGGTCCATCCGATGCATATAGGGGGAGATTATACCTTTGATTTTGGTTGGCTGCAACTTGCACCGGCAATGCACGGCTCCTCATATATAGAAGGGGATAACATAATCTACATGGGAAACCCCTGTGGGTTTCTCATTGAAATTGAGGGAAAGACCATTTATCATGCTGGAGATACGGGCCTTTTTGGGGACATGAAGCTTATAGGTGAGAAAGTTCGCCTGGATGTGGCAATGCTACCCATCGGCGGCAATTTCGTCATGGGCATAGATGATGCGGTGAAAGCCGTGGAATTCTTTATGACCATAATTCTATTGATTTCATTTTCTCATTCCACTTTATTTTGAAACCTAATTCCGAAAACAGTCTTACAGGCACAAAAACCCTTTCACCCTTTATTAAAGGTGGAACACCCAGGTCAATCGGTACGCCCTGGGAAAGCTCTGTTTTAGAGGAATTTAAAACCAGCTTTACGCTCGTTTCTCCACGGAAAATCACTATTTCCCGCCGGGAATAGTTCCATTGCACATTCAGACCCAGAGCTTCGCTAATAAACCGGAGGGGTACCATAACCCTCCCGCTTTTTATAAAGGGAGGAGCAGGAAGGGACACAGGCTTCCCGTCCACATACGCTCTGGTGGAGCCTATATTCATAAATATGGCGGTGCTTTTGTCAAAATCCTGATGTCCAAGCAGTTTTTTGAATTCTTCGATTCCCGTGTGCGGCGGTACGATAATGCGGCTGAGCTCAAAGGGATTCGAGTTATGGTAGACGTACCCTTTATTTATAGTAAATCCCAGGGTATAAAACTTTTTTGCCGCCCTGATGAGGTCATCGTTATATCGCCCGTAAGGATACGCGAAGGCGAAAGGCCTCGGTAGGCCCTTGTCTCTGAAAAGATTTTCCAATTTCTCAAAATCTTTTTCCAGGTCATTTGATGATGTGGAAATGGTAACCGGCTTGCCGTTTAAGTAATGGTGGGCGTCGAAAGTATGGGAGCCGAATTCTATGAGGCCGCTTTCGGCCATTTCCTTTATCTGGTGCCAGGAAAGTTTCGCAAGTTTTTCCTGGCTATTAAATTCTTTTTCATCTTCCGCGATCCTGCTGCCGATGAGGAAAATTGTGGCCCTGAGGCCGTATTTTTTCAATACGGGGAAGGCGTATATGTAATTGGATTCGTAGCCGTCATCAAAAGTGATGAGGACGGTTTTGTGCGGCAGGTCTTTCTTTTTGTATAGAAAGTCCTCTAGCTCTTTGAGGGAGGCTGTGTAATACCCGTTTTTGTAGAGAAACTCCATCTGAGCTTCAAATTCGGAGGCGGTGATAGTGGCAAGGCTTTTAGTATCCTTCGGCAGTGGACCAGGTATAATATGATGATAAGCCAGTACTGTTATGCGTGAAGAGTTGTTTGTTTTTCTGGCAGGTGCCGAAGCTGCAACTGCAGGAGAGGAGAAAATAAAGCCTATAAGGGTAAATGCTAGCAAGATGCTTAATATGATGCGCTTCATAGGATGAGCTTTGCCCTGGTCATCCAAACTGTGCAAAAGTGCACAAGTCCGGAAGGCTGGGCTATTTATAGTCCGCCCTTTCAGAGAGTGCTCATTCCCAGCAGGCGGTATTTGAGCACTCCCATCATCTTTACGTGCTCTTTTACTTCCTCCAATTCGCCAGCATCTAAATCTTATTTTTCTATTTTCACACAATTCCTTCCGGCTGCCTTTGCCTCATAAAGCATGTCGTCTGCACGCAAGAGAATGGTATCGATTGTATCCGATGGCCTGAAACTTGCCACCCCAAAGCTTGCAGTTATGTGTCCTACTTCCGGCAATGTCATATTGCTCAGTTTTTCCCTCAGCTCTTCTGCTAAACCTGCCGCATCTTTTAAAGAAGTCTCAGGCAATAGAATTATAAATTCCTCTCCGCCCCAGCGCGCAAAGCAGTCTGTTTTACGTATCCTATTTTTTACCGTATCAGCAATGCTTTTTAAAACCATGTCTCCTGCAGCATGACCAAAACGATCGTTTACACTTTTAAAATGGTCTATGTCAAACATAATGAGGGAAAAAGGCTTCCCATTTCGACGCGTACGTTCCATCTCCTGTTCCATCATCTGCATGAAAAAGCGACGGTTATAAATATTTGTCAATGGGTCAGTTATAGATTGCAGGTAAATCATTTCTTCTATCTTCTTGCGTTCGGTTATGTCGCGGAGGATTCCTATTGCATGCCATGAATCCTTTATTTTCACAGCAGAGAGTGAGAGTTCTACATAAATTTCATGACCATCCTTATGCTTTGTTTTTAATTCAATTGTTTTACCCACCGCACTTCCTTTACCACTTGATTGGAATTTCTTAAATGCTTCTTTGTATCTCTGATAAAGACTTTCATCGTGTATCATAAACCTGTGCAGTTCTTTACCCATTACTTCTTCCTTAGTGTAGCCGAATACCTGTTCTGCTGCGGGATTCCAGAAAGTAACATCTCCTTTATCATCAATCATAATAATAGCGTCTCTTGCAGATTTCATTATCGCACTTAAAATTTCGTTCCTTTCCTGCAGTTCTCTTTCTAATGTTTTCCGTTCTGTTACATCAATTACAATTGCCATATATACTTTTTCTTCTGCGAATTCTAGAAGCAGTAAGTGTAATTCTACAGGGTAGGTAGAACCATCTTTCCTGCGTTGGGTTGTGTTAAAGATAATAAATTCCCTTTTTCCTTCGTATAAAGGAGCGAGAAGTTCTTTAAAACTTTGTATGTCTATTTCCGGTTTTAAATCAAAGAAGGTCATTTCTTTCAGCTCTTCTAAGCTGTATCCCAAATTTTCTCTTGCCCTGCGGTTTGCAGAGATAAGTTTAAATGTTTCAGAGTGGAATATGTATATTTCATTGGGAGAATTTTCAAAAAGATGATGATAAAATTGGAACATTCTTTCCCTTTGCTTAAGCGTTGTATTTGTTTCGTGAAGTTTTAAAGCCATTTCAACTGTTGAAATAAGCACATATTCGTCTACACCTTTTAGCATGTAGCCGTAGCCAGTAACCGACTTGATTTTCTCCATAATTTCTTTATTTGCATTTGCAGTAAGGAAAATAACAGGGATATCTTTATATTGCTGGATTAAGCGAGCTGTTTCTATGCCGTCTAATTTACCCATAAGCTCTATATCCATAAGAATGAGATCAAGATTTTGCTCGCTTTTTACTTTTTCTACGGCTTCCTCACCTGTGCGCACCGTTTCCACATCATATCCGTATTTAATCAAAATATCTGCTGTTATCCGTGCATTAAGCCTGCTGTCTTCTACAATAAGGATTTTCTTGGGTTCCACATCATTCATAAAGGAAGACCCCCTGCTTTGACTCATTATTTATATTTTAGCAAAAGAATCAATGAATTACATGACTTAATAGACGAGCGAAGAGGAAAAAAGGCAGTTATTGTCGAACATATTTTACTATAAAAACTTTTAAAGCAGCAAGTATAAACTTAAAAAATGGGTGAGATATAATGAAGATAACTTTTTGCGGCGCTGCAAAAACGGTAACAGGTTCCTGCTATTATATTGAAACAGATAAAAGAAAATTTTTAGTGGACTGCGGAATGTTTCAAGGTAAAATGAGCGGATTGAATTTTGAGCCCTTCCCTTTCGAGCCCGCTGATTTGGACTTCGTAATAGTTACTCATTCGCATATTGATCATATAGGGAGAATACCCCTGCTTTTTAAAAAAGGTTTTAATGGTAGCATATTTGCCACTTCTGCAACCGCTGACTTAATGGAGATAATGTTGAAAGATAGCGCTCATATCCAGGAATTGGAAAGCAAATGGCAAAATAAAAAAAGGCAAAGAAAAGGGCTGGTACCAGTAAAACCGCTGTATACTATTGAAGATACCTTGAGAATACCGGAATATGTGATTAAGTGCTCTTACGGCAAGTGGATAGAAGTTGATGAAAATATTGTATTATGTTTAAAGATGCCGGGCATTTGCTGGGGTCTTCAATAGTGATTCTGAAGGTCAAAGAAAAAAGCAACGAAGTGCTTATAACTTTTTCTGGAGATTTAGGAAATAATAATATGCCGATAATCAGGGACTATGAATACATCGATTATAGCGATTATTTAATAATAGAATCAACTTACGGCGATAGATTGCATGGTAATAAGACCGAAGAAATCAAAAAATTGTATGATATTATTATTAATACAGTGAAAAGGGGAGGAAACGTAATTATTCCGGCGTTTTCGGTAGGAAGGGCTCAAGAAATCTTATATTTCCTGAATTATTATATAGACGTAGAAAAGAGAAAAGAACTCTCTAATGTAGAAATTTATTTGGATAGCCCTCTTGCCAGGGAAGCCCTTGAAATTTATGAAAAGCACAAAGAATGCTATGACGAAGAAGCTATTAATCTATTGAGCAAAGACTTTGATTTATTAAGATTCAACAACTTATACACAATTTCCAGTGCAGAAGAATCTATGGCATTAAACGATAAAAATGGCATTGTAATTATCTCATCCAGCGGGATGTGCGAAGCTGGCAGAATAAAACATCATTTAAAACACAACATCTGGAAGGATACTACCTCTATAGTGTTTGTAGGATACCAGGCTGAAGGAACTCTCGGGAGAAAAATTCTGGATAATGCAAAAAAGGTGAGAATATTCGGCGAAGAAATGGTAGTTAAAGCAAAAATTTACAATCTCGCAGGTCTCTCTGGTCATGCGGATATCGAAGGACTTATAAATTGGGTAAAAAATATAAAAAATGGCATTTCAAGAAAAATATTTATAGTTCATGGAGAAGAAAAAGCCTCGGAAAACTTTAAAAAAGAAATAGAAAAATCGATGAAAACTAGCGTTTATATACCCGAACTTTTTGAAAAAGTTGAGCTATAATTATCTACATCCTTTTTTAGTTGGACCTTGAAAACCTAGTCTTTATTCATTTATTTTTGCCAACCGTGCCATTTTCTAAAAATCTCTTCTCGCTCTTCTTGCCAGGCTTGGGTATAGCTACATGTTTTGCAGCATAAAAGAATTTTTTGCCACATTATAGATGACATAAAAGATTAGCAACCCTTATAAAAATCCAAATTCCCTTGACATACCTTTTTGTCCCATGTTAAAATAACTTCAACGAGATCAGGCGAAAGGCCGGGCGCCTTTATTGGCGCAGCAAGTCTAAAGGACTTGCGGGACTCACATCCCGCAAGTCTTTTTTAATGTAATGAATGTTGTGTATAGGTATAATGCAAAAGGACTAGACTATACGGGGAGGGTATAGGTTTGTTCAATAGGTTTATTCAGAAAAGCACGGATTATTTGATATTAAAATTATTGAAGCTAGATCCTTCCAATCGTAAGATAACGAATCCAGAGGAGCGGAGGAAAATAGCCTATTTGGAAAGCTGGGTCAGTATAATAGGCAATGTTGTCCTCGCGGCGATAAAGCTTATTTTAGGTTTTGTGATGAACAGCATTTCGCTTATAGCTGACGCTGTCCATACCGCATCGGATGTGTTGACTTCTGCAGTGGTGCTTTTGGGCTTCAAATTCTCCGCCGCTCCACCGGACGAAAAGCATCCTTACGGGCACGGAAGGATTGAGTTTTTGGCATCACTTCTTATAGCACTCATGCTCATATTTGTGGGTTTTGAGTTCGGCAAATCATCTTATGAAAGATTTTTGGCCAACGAAAAAGTAGCGGGGAGCATTTTGGTTGCGGTATTCATGCTGGCATCGGCGGTTTTCAAGGAATGGATGAGCAGGTTTTCCATAGAATTAGGTAACAAGATATCGGCAGGAGCTTTGATTGCAGATGCGTGGCACCACAGGACCGATGCCATCGCTTCGGTATTGGTGGCGGTGGCGATAATCTTTTCCAAATACGGGTACTACAGAATAGATGCCGTATTCGGCTTTTTGGTGTCAGCCCTGATTGTATATACGGGAGGGACTATGGCCTACGATTCCTGCTCAAAGCTCATAGGGGAGATGTGGGAAGAAGAGATGGTAAGGAAAGTTAAGGAGGCTGCCCTTTCGTTTCCGGGAGTAATCGATGTCCACAAGGTTTTCATCCATGACTACGGGGCGTACAAGGAAATTTCCCTTCACGTCGTCATGGACAGCACACTTAACTTTTACGAGGCCCATGAACTTTCGGAAAAGATCGAAAGGCTGATTGAGGAGAGAATCCACTGCAGGGCGACTGTGCACGGAGAACCTGCCAGGACGGTGTAATGGATAAAAGCTTCTATTGCTATGTTTCAAATTCCTTGATAAAATAAAGTAAGCAAGCTAAGGCTTGCCCGGGTCGCGGCTACCCCGGTTAAAAAAACAAGGAGGATTTTTTATGTACAAAAGAATGAGCGATGTAGTCCAAATTTCTCTGGTCGCCTGCATTTACGCAGTTTTGACCCTCGCTTCATCATCCTTTTCCTACCTTCCCTCCCAGTTCAGGTTGGGCGAGATAATAAAGCCCATCTCCACCTTCGACAAAAAGTTCGCCGTATCCATGATGGTGGGGAATTTCCTGGCGAATTTGTTCAGCCCTTATGCAGGTCCTATGGAGCTTTTGTTCATGCCTCTTAGCAATTTAATAGGATGCACGTTGGGCTACTACGTGGGAAGGTACACCCGGAGGATCTTAGGCGCCGTCTTCATAGCTCTCTGGATTTCCGCTTCGGTGGCCGTAACGTTAAAGGTCTCAGCAGGATTCCCGCTTTTTCATACCTTTTTGAGCGTCTCGGCAGCCGAAATTGTGCTGTTGGTTTCGGGTTGTGTCGTTATGGAGCAGGTATTGAAGAAGAGAGGAGGATTTGTGAATGGATAAGTACGGGAAAAGAAGGTTCGACATTTACGGCTATGAAAAGATCGATACCGAGGTTTTGGAAGCGATAGAGTATGAATATCCCGGCAGGGACACGGTTATCGAATACATTACGGAGGAATTTTCTTCTGTCTGCCCGTGGACGGGCCTTCCGGACAATGCGAGGCTCACCATAAGATATATTCCAGGCGAGAAGCTGGTGGAGTTGAAGTCCCTGAAGTATTACCTCACCTCCTACCGGAATATAGGTATACTCCAGGAGCACGCGGTAAACAGGATATTGGACGATCTCGTAAAGCTCCTCGAGCCGAAGTACATGGAGGTTATAGGAGAGTTTCTGGCAAGGGGCGGCATATCGACCAGGGTTGTGGCGAAGTACGGCACGATGCAGTAAATGAAGGGTGCAACGCGCTGTTGCACCCTTTTTTAAGTCTTCACTGAATTATTTTTTTCATTAGAGATAGTAAGCCCTAAAATCTTGTGGTAGCAGTAATAAATAATACCGCTTACGATCATCCCATTTAAGGCAGGGATGAAGAATTTGCTCTTCCACGCTATAAGTCCTCCTATCAGGGCGGAAATTACACCGGGCCAGTAGATTCCTTCCTTGCGCACAAAGTTTCTATTGGAGACGAAGAAGTACACACACCACTAACGCAAAAGAGGCTATTGGCGGGACGGACAATATCTTTATCGTGCGCGGCGGTAAAGAATACGACGGCAGGGACATAGTTCCACTGGACGAAGAGGCTATAAGGCAGGCCTGCGGCAAGATCGCCGGCAAAGTGGATTCCATAGCGATTACCGGAGTCTTTTCGCCGATGATCCCCGATCAGGAGGAAAGGGCTGCTGAAATAATCCGGGAGGAATTAGGGGATATACCTATAACCCTTTCGAACCACATCGCTTCAATATCGCTTCTAGAAAGGGAAAATTCCACGATATTGAACGCTTCGGTTATAACCGTCATGAGAAAGGCAGTGGATGCACTGAAAAAAGCCGTGAGGGAGCGCGGCATAGATGCACCGCTTTTCATAGTTCAAAACGATGGCACCGTAATGTCGGCGGATTACGCCGTGAACTACCCCATCTTTACGGTAGCTTCGGGAGGTCAATTTTCCCTATACAAAGCTAAACAATCTATAACTTTGTTAGGTACTCATTGTGCAGACCCCAACGAGCATTATACTGTTGGAGCCGACGGCTACCTCCATCACCGTCTGGCCAGCCCAGCACCCCTATTAAACAGGGGAGACCCGTATTCCCCCGGCTTTAGGCCTCTGGCTGCCAGGCTGCTTCCCAGCGTTTTCCGTCCCTCGAGCTTTAGCCCTAAGGCACATACCGGGAGGGGGAGTTACCCCGCCTGCCCGCCACCCCTTAACCCCCACCACAGGGTGTTGCCGGACTCCCGGGAAGTTCGGCAGGGAAGAGCGGCAGGCTTAAAAAGGTAATGATACCTTACCCTGCTTCGCCGAACATAAAGGACAGCCAATTTCTGGGGCTCCAGCCCCGGAATATCCTGTCTTCCCTTACGGCCCGTTTCCGGGCGGCCTTATAGAGACCGAAGAGCTTGCCCCAGAGCTCGAAGGGCTTCCATCCTTCCTTAGGCGAAAGTCTCCTCAAGAGTTCCCGGGGCATTCTCTCCGCAAATCCAAGAGCCCTTCGGGCTATCACAAGGGCTGCAGCCTGGTGAGCAGACAGCCCATAAGCTTCCGAATACTTGAAATAACCAATAAGGGAAGTAAATCTGGCAGATACGGTAAAGACTGCGATACCCCTCTTCCTCAAAGCCACGACAATCCGGTTGAAAAGGAGTTTCTTGCAAAAGTTGTGAGTTATCCGATTGAAGAGGCGGTTGGTATCGTGGCCCTGGGCAAAGGACAGCTCTTCCAGGGCTACCTGCTTTATACCCAGCGATTTCAGCCATTCGGCTACGTCTTTAGCAAGGTTTCCGGCTATCCGCTCCCGTTTTTCATGGGAAACGTAGACCAGTTCGGGACACCAGAAACAGCGTGAGATATGAAAATTGCCGTCCGGCAGGGTCACGGTTACAGCCACCACATCGGGATTTAAGTCTATCCCTACCATAGGCAAGTCTTTTTTTACAGGTACGTCGTCGCCCAGGGGAAAGGAAATAAAGCAATCGAACCTTCCGTCCTTGCGGACTACCCTTACCGTATAGGCACCGGCTCTCAAAAGGTGTTGCAGGAGTATGGCCCTGTAACGAACAGGTATTTCCAGGGGCACCGTGACCCAGTCTTCTTCTTTCCTCCGGCGGCCGTCTTTATTTTCCGGCTCCGGCGGTATGTAGACGTTGAGGCGGAAGAAATCGGTAACCTCGTCGAAGACCACTTCCGTGTTGGCATTACCATACTGGCCTTCCAGTCCCTTCTGGTTGGCCTGGCCTACGTAGTAAAAGGAGTGTTTGACCGTAATTCCCGCCACTCCTCTTTGGATAGTTTCCCTTCTTGCAGGAGGAGCAAGTTTTTCTTGCCGCCAAATACAGCAGGTGGCACTTCATCTCGCTCTA
>NZ_LOED01000015.1 GCF_001562425.1 Fervidicola ferrireducens | reverse complement strand
TCCGAAGTGCGGGAATGCTTCCCGGTATAACCGGAAGACCCAAGGCTGGTTTAAATGCATAAAATGTGGATACCAATCTGATGCGGACAGGGTGGGGGCAATAAACATAGCCGCGAGAGCGCTCGATGCTCTCGGGGCATGACCCCGGGAGAAAGGGGAGGGTGACACCCCTTAAGGCCAAGGTGATGAACCGGGTAGACCGGGGAGTGCTGGCTAACCTGCGGTGTGTACCGCCGTCCCACGCTGGGATGCCCCCTAATTCATTAGGGGGAGGATGTCACACCCAGTAAAAAAACGATAAAGGATCTGTGTGATTTTTTAGGAATACCTCCAGAAAAAACCATAAAAACATTGATATATAAAGCATATACTGAAAAAGAAAAAAATTATTTCGCTGTGTTAGTCCCAGGCTCCAGGAATATAGATGAAAGGAAGTTAAAATCGGTATTAAATGGAAAAGAGGTAGAACTTGCAGGTATAGAGGAGGTAGAGAGATTGACGGGAGCACCCCACGGCTTTGCAGGTCCCGTCGATTTAAAGGGGTTGAAGATAATAGCCGATATAGAGGTCGCGAAAATGAGGAATGTTGTAACGGGAGCAAATGAAAGGGATTATCATTTGATTAATGTGAACCCCGGCCGCGACTTTTATATAGATATACTTGCCGATGTAAAGGAAACGCAAGAAGGGGATAGCTGTCCATTATGCGGAAATAAATTGAATATAAGTGAAGGCATTAAAATAGCAGAGTGGGAGAAGTTTTGTTATAAGAATATGGAAGCAGAAAGCGGAACTATCTATTTTGATAATGTGATATTGGCACTTGCTGAGCAAAATTGTGACGAAAAAGGACTGAAATGGCCGTCGACTATTGCTCCATACAAAATTGTTGTAATACCAATTAATGTAAAGGATGAGAAACTCGTAAACCATGCTTTTTCATTATATACCAAACTAAATAAAATAATTCCGACAGTCATAGACGATAGAATTCAAAGTCCGGGAGTGAAATTTAAAGATGCAGAACTTTTGGGTTTTCCCATCTTTATAATCTTAGGCTCAAAATCATTCGAAAAAGGCTCTGCGGAAATTAAAATAAGGGAAACGGATGAAAAATTAGAAATCGATATCGATAAAGTAATTGAAAAAGTGTGTGAGCTGCTGTGTTGAATTTTAAAAGTAACTGTGATACATTTTTCTTGCTGGAAACATTTTAAGATAAGAAAGGAAGATTTTAATGCCTGTAGCGGCAGTTATCCCCGCTTATAATGAAGAAAAGACGGTAGGAAACATACTCCAACTTTTAAAATCAATAAGCCTTATTGATGAAATTATTCTTGTCAGCGATGGTTCCACTGACAATACAGCATATATCGGCAGAAGTTATGATGTTAGTGTAATAGAGCTTCCACAAAATCGGGGGAAAGTCGGTGCTGTAATGTGCGGGGTTAAAAGTACTAACGCAAATGTCATATTGCTTTTAGATGCCGATTTGGTCGGTTTAAAAAAGGAGCACGTCTACGACCTTTTACTGCCCGTTTTAAAAGGCGAATCAGACATGACTATAGGAGTTTTCAAAAACGGCAGAGGAGCCACCGACCTTGCTCAAAAGATTGCCCCGTTTTTATCGGGTCAGCGCGCTCTCCAAAGATGGGTTTTTGATAAATTGAAGGATTATAATGTAAAGGACTATGGCCTTGAAATGGCCCTTACCATTATAGCTAAAAAAGAAAATTTAAGGGTTAAGACAGTTGTTCTCAACGAACTAACCCATGTGATGAAGGAAGAAAAGAGGGGTTTTATCATAGGTGTTGCTTCCCGAATAAAAATGTATTGGGATATTCTGACTTGTATGCTTAAATTAAAATTAGAGGTGTTTTAAGTGGAAATGTCCCAAGCAGATATCCTGTTTAGACTTTTCCTGTCGGTTTTATTGGGAGGCATCATTGGAATAGAAAGGGAAAGCGTGAATAGGCCTGCAGGTTTCAGAACTCATGTACTGGTTTGTACAGGATCGACGCTGACAATGTTAGTTTCCATATATATGTTTGAAAAATACCGCGTCCTTACTACAATGGACCCGGCTCGAATTGCGGCCCAAGTGGTAAGCGGTATTGGTTTTTTGGGTGCAGGCACCATAATTAGAGAAGGGCCAACCGTAAAAGGTTTGACTACCGCTGCAAGCTTGTGGACGGTAGGTTCTATCGGTCTTGCGATTGGAAGCGGATTTTATGTAGCTGCCGTAGTTGCCACTTTATTTACCTTTTTAACTTTGATATCCTTGTCCAGGCTCGAAAATTTAATAATTGGGAGGAAACTTTTGCACTCTATATGCTTAATCGTAGATGATAAGCCGGGCCAGATAGGCAAGATTGGCACTGTTTTGGGCGAAATGGGAGTGAGTATTAGAAAAATACGAATTGAAAATGCCGAACAAGAGGATTCAAGAGTAGCGATATCTCTTTTAATCCGTTTACCATCGAACGTTAAGCTGGATGAAGTAATTTCTCGGTTTTCTCAAATAGAGGGCGTATATAGTATAGAAACATAACTGGGGGATACATATGATAAAAATGAACGCCGTCCTTGATACGAGCAAGTTCAGCCATGAAGAAAGGCTACTACTAGACAATGTTTTCATCAAAAAAGTGACCGTTAATGCCGCCAAAAGAAAGATAAAAATCGAATTGGCAACCGATCAAAAACTGTCGGAAGAAATGATCTTGAAAATCCAAAACGGATTAAAAGAAAATCTGAAAGGTTGTCTGGATGTTTCCTTACATTTTGTAGAAAAGAATCTCTGGGTCGAAAAAAAGCCAAGTGAAATAGTTAAGGAAAAGTGGAATGAATGTTTGAAAAGTCTTTTTAAAAAAATCCCCTCAGCTAGATTGTGGATGTTTAATAGCACATGCGAGTACGACAAAAGTACTCTATTTGTTTATATAGAAAAAAACGGAATCGAATATTTGCAAAAGAAACGGTGCGGTAAGTTTATAGAAGAATTTTTTAAAAATCTAGAAGTTAGATTGAAAGTCGTATTTAAAGAGAAAGAACAAACGGAATATTATGACATATCTGAGGAAGAAAGACAACTTGTAGAAGCTATATTGAAAACTACAACCGAAAAATCTGATGATAGGCCGAATGAAGAAGTTTCAAATAACGTAATTTTAGGCAAGGATGTGGAAGGCGAGCCGGTTCCTTTAAAGGATATAACAGACGAAATTAACGAAGTAATCGTATGCGGAGAGGTATTCAAGCTAGAATCCAGAGAAATTAAAAACGGCTCTAAAATGATTACTTTCGGGCTTACCGATGGTTCAAGTTCTTTGCCGGTAAAAATATTTTCATCTTCCGAAAATTATAGCAAGCTAGAAACAATCGAAGAAGGAATCTGGGTAAAGATAAGAGGGAAAATTGAAAAAAATTCTTACTCAGGAGAATTAGAATTAAAACCCAAAGACATCAAAATTATCCCCAAACCCATTAGAACGGACAATTGTGAAAAAAAGAGGGTTGAATTGCATCTACACACCAAATATAGCGCCATGGATGCGGTTTGTTCGCCCAAAGAAGTTATTGAGTTGTGCAAGAATTGGGGACATAAAGCGGTGGCTTTTACAGACCACGGTGTCGTCCAGTCCTTTCCTGAGGTTTACGAAGCTGCCCAAAAAGCAGGTATTAAACCAATCTATGGTCTGGAGGCTTACATATTTGATGACGAATTTCCTGTAATAGTCGAACCACCTGAAGGATTCATCGACGACTTTGTATACGTAGTCACCGATATAGAAACGACAGGTTTATCCATGGATTTGGACGAAATAATAGAGATCGGTTCGGTCAAAATCTATCGTGGGGAAATAATAGATAGATTCCATTCCTTTGTAAATCCCCGAAAACCCATTTCCCCACAAATAACAAATTTAACCGGTATCCGCAACGACATGGTAGAGCAGGCACCGTTTATAGAGGAGGTCCTTTCAAATTTCCTGAAGTTTGTGGGAGAAGGTATATTTGTAGCTCATAATGCTGAATTTGACTCGGGTTTTATTAGAAGGGACTGCGAAAGGTACGGCATGAAATTTAACAATAAAGTGATAGATACTTTAAATCTTTCGGCCATTGTTTTTCCAGAACTTAAAAACCACCGCTTAGAGACAATTGCTAAAAAGTTCAATGTAAATATGGGAAAACATCACCGAGCAGACGATGATGCCAATACGGCGGCAATGGTACTCATTGAGTTATTTAAATTGCTTAAAGAAAAGGGGATAGACGACCTTTCCAAAATAAATTATGTGGGAAAGAAAGCTGCTCAACACCTAAATTCTTACCATGCTACCATTTTGGTAAAAAATCAAAAAGGACTGAAAAATCTTTATAAATTAGTTTCAGCCTCTCATCTAGAGTATTTCTATCGCCATCCCCGAATTCCCAAAAGTCTTCTAAGGAAACACAGAGAAGGATTAATTATAGGGTCGGGATGCGAGGCCGGAGAATTATTCCAAAGTTTAATTTACCATCATTCGGAAGATGATATTAGGCGCATTGTGAGCTTTTACGATTTCTTAGAAATACAACCTTTGCAAAACAATAAATTTTTAATTGAAAAAGGCATTTTAGCCAATGAAAAAAGCCTTGAAGAGTTAAACAAAAAAATTTATTCTTTAGGCAAAAAATACAACAAACCCGTCGTAGCTACCGGCGACGTGCACTTTTTAAACCCCCAAGATGAGATTTTCAGAAAAATTTTGCTTACAATTCAGGGATATAAGGACAGCGATATCAATTCAGGCCTTTACCTAAAAACGACGGAGGAGATGCTCCGCGACCATGAATACCTAGGTAAAGACGCGGCAATAGAAGTGGTAATCGAAAATCCAAACAGAATTGCGGATGAGATAGAAGATGAAATAAAACCGGTTCCCGATGAACTTTATCCTCCCAAAATAGAAGGGGCCGATGAAGAAATTATAAACATGACCTATAAACGAGCCAAGGAGTTATACGGGGAAGATCTCCCTGAAATAGTTAAAAAGAGAATAGAACGGGAATTAAACTCGATAGTGAATAACGGGTATTCGGTTATATACTTGATTGCTCACAAGCTTGTGAAAAAATCTCTTGACGACGGTTATCTAGTGGGGTCCAGGGGTTCAGTGGGCTCATCGCTTGTTGCGACAATGTGTGGAATTACCGAAGTCAACCCGTTACCTCCCCACTATTTATGTCCAAGGTGCAAAAAATCTATTTTCCCAGAAAACGTCGAGGGAATTGTGGGACCAGACCTCCCCAACAAAAATTGCCCCGACTGCGGAACTCCCATGAAAAAAGACGGGTATAACATACCCTTTGAAGTTTTTATGGATTTTGAAGGGGACAAAGTACCTGACATAGACCTGAATTTTTCCGGTGAATATCAGCCTACTGCCCATAAATATACCGAAGAATTATTCGGAAAAGACAACGTATTCCGTGCCGGTACCATTTCAACAATAGCGGAAAAGACCGCCTACGGTTTCGTTAAGGCTTTTCTAGAAGAGAAAAATTTGAGCGCCTCTGAATACGAGATTAGTCGTCTGGCCGCCGGTATAACCGGAGTCAAACGAACTACGGGGCAGCACCCGGGAGGTCTAATGATTCTTCCGAAGGATAAGGAAATATACGAATTCACACCAATCCAATATCCCGCCGATGACAAAGAGTCAGGAGTTATCACTACGCACTTTGACTATCATTCGATAAGTGAACGGCTGCTTAAACTAGATCTGTTAGGTCACGACGATCCCACCGTTATCAAAATGTTAGAAGAAGAAACGGGCGTTAATGCAAAGAAAATCCCTTTAGATGACAAAGAAACTATGAAAATTTTCTCCTCCGTCGAACCCCTGGGAGTAACCCCTGAAGATATAGGGACGACCGTGGGAACGTTAGGCGTTCCCGAATTCGGTACAAAATTTGTAAGGCAGATGCTGGAAGAAACTCGTCCCACGACGTTTTCAGAGCTTGTAAGGATAAGCGGCCTTTCCCATGGCACAGACGTTTGGCTTAACAACGCCCAAGACCTCATAAGAAATAAGGTGGCGACTCTTAAAGAGGTTATAGCAACCCGCGATGACATTATGATTCATTTGTTGGAAAAAGGTGTTGAACCCAAAATTGCGTTTAATATAATGGAGAAAGTTAGAAAAGGCAAGGGATTGAGTCCTGAAGATGAAGAGGTTTTAAAGAAAAATAACGTAGAACAGTGGTTTATAGAATCCTGCAAGAAGATAAAATACATGTTTCCCAAGGCCCATGCAGTTGCCTACGTAATTATGGCTTTCAGAATCGCTTATTTCAAAGTTCACTACCCGGAGGCATTTTATGCGACTTACTTTACCGTAAGAGCCGATGACTTCGATGCCGAACTCATACTGCAAGGGCCTAAAAAGATAAAAGAAGTAATAGAGGAAATTAATAAAAAAGAAAAAAATGCTACCCCGAAAGAAAAAAATTTGCTCACCATTTTAGAAGTAGCAAATGAAATGTACATGAGAGGCATTCAATTTTTACCTATAGACCTTTATAAATCGCATTATAAGAAATTTATCATTACTAAAGACGGGATTTTACCTCCGCTTAATGCCTTGCCAGGGTTAGGTCTCGCCGCGGCACAAAGCATTTACAATGAACGGCAAAAAGGAAAATTTACATCAATCGAAGATCTCAGAATACGGACAAGAGTAACCAAAAATGTAATAGAAATTCTCCGGCAAAACGGCGTCCTCAATGGTTTGCAAGAAACAAACCAGATTAGTCTATTTTGAAGCACAATTGTTTTCTTGATATTGTAATAAAAACTAATATGTGTTATAATAAGTAAAGATAATCATTTGAATTCATTAAGCTTAGGAAGCGTAAGAGTGGGTTTAATCCCACTCTTTCATATTAGTAATCGCTTTCTCTATAAACTATTTTTTAAAAGGGTGAAGGGAATGCAAAAAAATAAAATTTTAAAAAAGGTAAGCGAAATTGGAGAACGGGTTGTAAACTCCAAGGGATTCGAGATGGTGGACGTAGAATTTGTCCAAGAAAGTGGGTCCTGGTATTTGAGGTATTACATCGATAAACCCGGAGGGATAACCTTGGATGATTGCCAGGAAGTGAGCGAAGAAATAAGCAGGTTGTTGGATATAGAAGATCCGATTCCTCACAGTTATATATTGGAAGTTTCATCGCCCGGCATAGAGAGGAAGCTAAAAAAAGAGAAAGATTTCATAAAGTACATCGGCTCGGAAGTAGAAATAAGAACTTTTGAACCTATTAACGGAAAAAAAGTCTTAACAGGAACTTTGAGCGATTACAATAATGGAATGGTAATATTAAAAACAAATTCAACCGTTATAAATATTCCTTTTGAAAAAATATCTTCTGCTAAACTGAAATACAAATTCAATTTTGACGAATAGGAGAGGTAAAAATGAATATCGAATTTATCGAAGCTTTAGATCAAATAGAGAAAGAAAAAGGTATTTCCAAAGAGATACTTTTGGAAGCCATTGAAGCTGCTTTAGTTTCCGCCTACAAGAAAAATTACGGTACGGCACAAAACGTAAAAATTAATATAGACAGGGCAACGGGAGAAGTTAAAGTTTTTTCTCAAAAAACGGTTAAGGAAGAAGTGAAAGACCCGCTTTTAGAAATTAGCCTGGTCGAAGCCAAAAAAATTAATCCCTTAGTTAAAATAGGTGATATAATCTCTATAGAGGTAACACCTCAGAAATTCGGGCGAATAGCAGCTCAAACCGCAAAACAAGTAGTAATGCAGCGTATTAAAGAAGCAGAGAGGAACATTATCTACGAAGAATTTGCCGGAAGAGAAACGGATCTTGTAACGGGAACAATTCAGCGTTTCGATAAAAAGAATGTGATTATCGATCTAGGAAAAACCGAAGTTATTTTGCCACCAAACGAACAGATACCAACAGAAACCTATACCCCTGGAGATAGAATAAAAGTATACATCCTTGAAGTTAGGAAAACAACCAAAGGACCAGTCATTGTAGTGTCCAGGTCCCATCCGGGATTGGTAAAAAGATTATTCGAATTGGAAGTACCTGAAATATACGAAGGAATTGTGGAAATAAAGAGCATTGCGAGGGAAGCAGGTTCTAGAACTAAGGTAGCTGTTCACTCAAGAGACGAAAACGTAGATCCGGTGGGGGCCTGCGTTGGACCGAAAGGCGCTCGTGTTCAAGCCGTGGTGGAAGAATTAAAGGGAGAAAAGATTGATATCATAAAATGGAGCAAAAATGCGGCTGAATATATTTCAAACGCCCTAAGTCCTGCAAAGGTCCTCAGCGTAGAAGTTGAGGAAGATAGTAAAATAGCACGGGTATTGGTGCCTGAACACCAGCTTTCCCTTGCTATAGGCAAGGAAGGACAAAACGCAAGACTTGCGGCAAAACTTACAGGTTGGAAGATAGATATAAAGAGTCCCAAAAATGATTAAAGAGGGGATGAAAATGAGCCCTAAAAAAATACCCATGAGGATGTGCTTGGGTTGCAAACAGATGAAACCTAAAAAAGAATTAATCCGCATCGTAAGGACGCCGGAAGGTTCAATTGAGCTGGATCTTACAGGAAAGCGTTCGGGTAGAGGAGCTTATTTCTGCAAAGACGTTAAATGTCTGGAAAAGGCACTAAAAGAAGATAGGCTATCCAAAGCATTAGACCATGAAGTGAGCAAGGAAACAATAGAAAAGCTAAAGGAGGATTTAATAAAAAGTGAGGCCCTTTGATATTCCGCCATTGCTTGGAATTGCCCGTAAGGCAGGCAAGGTTATAGCGGGTCAGGAAGCGGTGGAAAGGGCCGTTCTGTCGAAAAAAGTTTGCTTGGTTATAATATCCGAAGATGCATCCTTCAATACAAAAGATAAGTTTATAAGTATTTGTAAATCGAGGGGAATAAATTGCATAATCTACGGTACATCCGACGTGTTGGGAAAATCTATCGGAAAGGAAGCCAGAAAAATTATCGGTATTACCGATAAAAATTTTTCGAAAGAGATACTGAGGCGTTTAGGCGCAACAAAAACGACGGAGGTGGGGAATATTGTCGAAAGTTAGAGTATACGAACTTGCTAAAAAGCTAGGGATATCTAGCAAAAAATTGATTTCCATACTGGAAGAGTTGGACGTCGATATAAGAAATCACATGAGCAGCCTTGAAGACGATATGGCTCAACTTATAATGGACTTGGTCTCGGAAGAAAAAGGCAGTAAAAAAACAAAAAATGAGACCCCAAAAACCCCGGAACCGCCCAAGAACACAGAAGAAGTAAGCACAAAACCAAAAATTCAAAAGGTTGTTCTCCCGTCCAAAATCAGCATCAAAGATTTAGGCAGTCGAATAAACATCGAGCCGGTCAAGTTGATAAAAAAATTAATGGATTTTGGACTAATGGTAAATATTAATGCCGAAATAGATTTCGAATCGGCCAAGAAACTAATAAAAGAATTTGGATATGAAGCCGAGGAAGAAAGAGAAGATGAACTTGCCGAACTAGAGAAGGAAGAGGAGACGCGGCCAGAAGAACTAAAACCGAGACCTCCGGTTGTAACCGTCATGGGACATGTAGATCACGGCAAAACGACGCTTTTGGATGCAATAAGAGAAACGAATGTCGCCGCATCTGAAGCAGGAGGTATTACACAGCACATAGGAGCTTCGCAGGTAGAAAAAGATGGTAAAACAATAGTATTCATTGACACACCGGGGCATGAGGCTTTCACCGCTTTAAGGGCCCGCGGAGCAAAAGTGACAGATATAGTAGTTTTGGTAGTCGCCGCCGACGACGGAGTTATGCCTCAAACCGTAGAAGCTATCAATCACGCCAAAGCAGCAGGAGTGCCTATAATTGTGGCGATAAACAAAATAGATAAACCGGGCGCCAATCCTGAAAGGGTAAAACAACAGTTATCGGAATACGGTCTAATACCCGAAGAATGGGGCGGGGACACCATATTTGTCAACGTTTCTGCTAAAAATCGCATAGGAATTGATACTTTATTGGAAATGATACTTTTGGTTGCTGAAATGGCCGAACTCAAGGCTGATTACAACGCAAGGGCTTCCGGAGTAATAATTGAAGCCAAATTAGACAAAGGTAGGGGTCCCGTGGCCACGGTATTAGTGCAAAAAGGCACTTTAAAGGTCGGCGATGCAATAGTAGCTGGACCGGCTTATGGAAAAGTACGGGCGATGAGAGATTCTCGGGGCAGGATGGTAAAATCGGCGACTCCTTCTATTCCAGTGGAGGTCATGGGGTTTTCTGAAGTTCCCAGTGCTGGCGATGTTATAAGAGTGGTATCCAGCGAGAAAGAGGCAAGGGAGATTGCGGAAAAATACCATGAAATCCATAAAGAAAAAGAAAATATAACTACTCCTAAAGTTTCATTAGATAGAATTTTTGACAGGATAAAACAGGGAGAAATAAAAGAACTCAATTGCATTATAAAAGCCGACGTTCAAGGTTCGTTAGAAGCTTTAAAACTTGCATTAGAAAAATGTTCGACGGATCAGGTGCAAGTAAAAATTATTCATGGAGCGGTAGGAGCGATAAACGAAAGCGACATATTGCTCGCGTCTGCTTCTAATGCCATAGTAATAGGTTTTAACGTAAGGCCCGATTCAAATGCTAAAAAATTAGCTGAACAAGAGAAGGTCGACATTAGAACTTACAGGGTAATTTATGATGCCGTAGATGACATTAAAGCTGCCATGAAAGGAATGTTAGAGCCGGAGTTCAAAGAAGTCGTATTAGGAAGAGCTGAGGTAAGGGCACTGTTTAAAGTTCCGAACGTGGGTACTGTTGCTGGGTGTTACGTTACCGAAGGAAAGATAACGAGGAATTCCTTCATCAGAGTAATCAGGCAAGGGGTAGTAATATATGAAGGGAAAATACTTTCTTTAAAAAGATTCAAAGATGATGTGCGTGAAGTAATGAGCGGCTTTGAATGCGGTATAGCTATTGAGAAATTCAACGACCTCAAAGAAGGAGATATACTGGAGGCATTTGTAAATAAACAAGTGGAACAATAACGAAAACCGGGGAGGCATTGAGGTGGAATTTTCTAGAACTGAGAGGGTATCTGTAGAAATCCAAAAAGCGGTAAGTGAGATTATCAACAACGAACTTAAAGATCCCCGCATTCAAGGTCTGATATCCGTAACGAAAGTAGAGGTATCCAAGGATTTACGGTACGCAAAGATTTTTCTAAGCATATATGGAGACGAGGAAACGAAACATAATGTCCTTGAAGCGTTAAACCACGCGGAAGGTTTTATAAAGCGGGAATTGGCAAATCGTGTAAGACTTAAATTTATGCCAAAATTGAATTTTAAACTGGACGAATCAATAGAGTACAGCATTCATATTTCAAAATTGTTGAAGGATATGAATAATGATAACGGAGATGAGTATTAGAAAATGGATTTTCCTAGACTTGCGGATGTAATCTTTAAACATAACTCTTTTATTGTAACATCGCATATCGCACCCGACGGCGATGCTGTGGGTTCGGTTTTAGCCTTAACTACAGTCTTGGAAAAATTAGGTAAAAATGTGGTGCCTATCATCAACGATGTTGTTCCCGCAAAATATAATTTTCTACCACATTCTGAAAAACTAAGACCATATATCCCGGAAAAAGATCGTGCTGAAGTCATGATATGTTTGGACTCGGGCGATGTGGAGAGATTAGATTTTAAAAAAGACCTTAGATCGATCTGTGAGCTTATAGTTAATTTGGACCACCATAAAAGCAATTCATTATATGGAGATATAAATATTATAGACGACAAATCGTCCGCTGTAGGCGAAATGGTATATTATTTGGTGAAGACTCTCAACGTGCCAATCGATATCGATATAGCCACGTGCATCTACACTGCAATTATTACAGACACCGGCTCCATAAAATATTCCAATACTACCCCATCGTGTCTGAAGATATTGTCAGAAATGGTGGAAATCGGAGTGCGACCGGATTTCATTAGTAGAGAAGTCTTTGAAAAGAAAAGCTACGCATCGATTTTGCTGTTAAAAGAAGTATTAGGTACCTTAAAACTTTCCGAAGGCGGCAAAATAGCATACATGGAGCTAACAAGAGATATGTTAAAAAAAGTAGGGGCCAAAGAAGAAGATGCGGATGGTTTTATCAATTTCGCAAGAGAAATAGAAAGCGTAGAAGTTGCAGTCCTTTTTAGAGAACAGGACAATTTAAAAGTAAAAGTCGGATTGAGATCTAATGTGTGGGTGGATGTGAGCAAAATAGCGGAGGAATTTGGAGGGGGCGGCCATGCACGAGCCGCCGGCTGTACTCTTGAAGGCCCCTTGGAAAAAGCAAAGAACGTTTTTTTGTCTGCTTTAAAAGAATATATGCAAACATCGAAGAGGGATCGCGGTGAACGGAGTAATTAACTGTTTAAAACCACCTGGAATGACTTCTCATGATGTCGTGGATTTTTTAAGAAAACAACTGGGTATAAAAAAAGTTGGACACGGTGGTACGTTAGATCCCGGTGCAGCCGGTGTTCTGCCGATTTTTGTTGGAAAGGCCACAAAAGCGGTAGAGTTTTTTGAAGCCAGCGAGAAAGAATACGTCGCAGAAATGACGCTGGGCGTCACGACCGACACGGGTGACAACCTGGGCAAAGTTCTAGAAACTAAAGATTGTAACGCAGAATCGGCATCGATAATCGAAGTTTTTAATAAATTTGTTGGAAAAATACAGCAAATACCTCCTATGTATTCGGCGGTGCGGCACAAGGGAAAAAAACTATATGAGCTTGCTCGCCAAGGGATTATTGTCGAAAGAAAACCACGCACAGTAGAAATTTATTCCGTAGAGCTCATTAAATATGAAAAACCACGGGTTTTATTCAGAGTAAGCTGCTCCCGAGGCACTTATATTAGGACGCTTTGTGAAGATATCGGACGAGCATTGGGTTGCGGCGCTCATTTATCTTGCCTTATAAGAACCAAGCTGGGGCCTTTTAAAATATCTCAATCTATAACTTTAGAAGATATAAAAGCTTCTGTATCATCGGGAAAATCGCAAGAAATCCTTACGTCTTTAGACAAAATTCTTTCCACTTTCATGTCCTCCGTTATTATTCAACTAAGAAACGAAAAATCTTTTTTCAAAGGCGCCGAATTTCCTATAGAAAACATATCAACCGAACCGGATAATGAAAATCAGTATGCGGTAATTTACGATCAAAAAAAGCAATTTCTCGGTGTAGGAAAAATATTTCATCGAGGGCCAAATATCCTAGTTAAGGTAGAAAAGTCTTTTTTATGAGGTTGAGAATGATGAAAGTATACAGTAATTTTGATGCTTTAGAAGTAAAGACTCCAACTGCTTGCGGAATGGGGAATTTCGACGGCGTTCATTTGGGTCATCAAAGATTAATACATGAACTAGTAACAAGAGCCGATAAAGAAGGCCTCGAATCATTCGTTGTCACTTTTGAACCCCACCCTTTAAAAATATTATCCCCTAAAGATGCTCCACCGTTAATAACCTCTCTCGAGCAAAAAAAGAAACTTATCGAAAGCTATGGAGTAAAAAATCTCTTGCTCATACCTTTTACTAAAAAGTTCTCGCAAATGTCCTACGAGGAGTTTATAAACCGCATCTTAATTGAAAAATTAAATGCAAAACTCATAGTTGTGGGTTATAACTTTCAGTTTGGTAGCGGCGGAAAGGGCACGGCAGAAAACCTGAAATCTATAGGATTACAAAAAGGCTTTGAAACTTTAATTGTCCCTCCGGTCACTGTCAACGGAAGAATCGTTAGCAGCACTCTAATTAGAAATATGATTGAAAGCGGCAAAATGAAAGAAGCAAAAACGTTGCTCGGCCGGCCTTTTAGTATTCGAGGAAAAGTAGTAAAGGGGGAAGCTATAGGGAGAAAACTAGGCTTCCCGACCGCAAATGTATTCCTTTCACCTCAAATAATCAAACCGGCTTTCGGAGTTTACGCGGTTTTGGTGTCGCGAGATGGTGCAATTTATCGCGGAGTGGCCAATATAGGGCAAAAACCTACTTTTAGGAACAAAGCCGGTGCCTGTAACATAACTCTAGAAGTTCATATTTTCGATTTTGATGAGCAAATCTACGGCGAAGAAATCGAAGTATATTTCATCGAAAGAATAAGGGAAGAAAAGGCTTTCCAGGATGTAGAAAGCCTTGCACTTCAGGTAAAAATGGATATTGTGAAAGCCCGGTCTATATTAGATCTTTTACAAAAATCCCGCCAGAATGCCCCCGATTTTAATCGGGGGATGAATGGCGGCTTGCAATTTTTCTCCGGTTATGCTAAAATTTAAGCGAACCGGAGGAGATACTATATGCAGACAGTAACCGTCAAGGTAAAACTCTTATCCCCAAAAAAGGCAAAGTGGAGAAAATGGCCCGAATGCTGGAAACATATCGAAAAGCCTGCGCCTGGTTCCTGGAACAGGCCGAAACTTTGAACACTACCAGCAGGGCAAAGTTAAACCGCGAAACCTACCGCAGGGCCTGTGAACTTTTTGACCTCAACCGCGCTACACTCCAGTGCGCCATGCTCAAAGCACTCTCAGCTTATCGCTCATATCTTTCCCGCACAAAAAATGGCAAGAAATCCAGCCTGCCCAAATTTGATTCTATTCAATACATCAGCTGCCGTCAGGCACATGGGTCATTAAGTTTCCCGTCTCCTCCGGCAGGAGTCAGATAGCAGTGCCCATTGCCACTTCCGAATACCATACAAAAAGGCTCCAGGACCTGGCAGGAGGTTCCTGTCGACAAGGGTCCATGGAGATATGGCATGAGAAAGACGGAGAGTGGTATGCTGCTATATCATTAATATACGAGACTCACTTAAACGAGCCGTGCGGCGTAATCGGGGTCGACTTCGGCATAGTAAAGCTTGCCGTGCTGTCCAACAACATCTTTTTTGACGGCCGAAAGGTCAGGTGGCGCAAGGAACAGTGGGCAGCAAGGAGGGCTGCACTTCAGCAGGCGGGCAGGCTTTCCCGAGTCAAAAAAGAAGCCGGCCGCGAAACAAGGTGGATGCGGTATATCAACCACTGCATCTCAAAGCGCATAGTTGAAATAGCGAAGAAATAAGGCAAGGCCATCGCACTTGAGAACCTGCTGGGTATCCGCGAGCGGGCCAAAGGATCAAAAAAGTTCAACCGGATGATGTCCGGGTGGAACTTTAAGGAGCTGGCCTCGTTTATCGAATACAAGGCAGCCCTTGCCGGAGTGCCCGTAATCTACGTCGACCCCAAGGAGACCTCCAAGACCTGTCCGAAGTGCGGGAATGCTTCCCGGTATAACCGGAAGACCCAAGGCTGGTTTAAATGCATAAAATGTGGATACCAATCTGATGCGGACAGGGTGGGGCAATAAACATAGCCGCGAGAGCGCTCGATGCTCTCGGGGCATGACCCCGGGAGAAAGGGGAGCGTGACACCCCTTAAGGCCAAGGTGATGAACCGGGTAGACCGGGGAATGCTGGCTAACCTGCGGCTTAAAGTCGCCATCCCACGGTGGGATGCTCCCTAATTCATTAGGGGGAGGATGTCACATAATTCTTGTAATCAAAGTCTTTGTATGCTATAATAAATTCTGCTTGAATTGATGAACCCTTACTCGGTCAATCGATGCCTCCGACGATCGACTGGGTTACAGGGGATTTTAATATGTTGAGGAGGTGAGAACAGTGGCATTGGACAAAGAAGCAAAACGCGACATAATCGAGAAATTTAAAATTCACGAGAACGATACGGGATCTCCAGAAGTGCAAATCGCTATTCTTACAGAAAGAATCAACCAACTAACAGAGCACCTTAAAGTTCACAAGAAAGACCATCATTCTCGTCGCGGACTCCTAAAAATGGTAGGAAAAAGAAGAGCTCTTTTGAATTACCTGAAGAAAAAAGATTTAGAGCGCTATAAAAACATTATAGAAAAACTCGAACTCAGAAAATAGATTAAATGCGGGGATTCCCCGCTTTAATTTTTAAAAACTCAAAGAAGGAAATAATAACAATGATGTAGAATAAAAATTATATTTTCCAATAAAGGGAAAGGAGGATTAATTTACTTGGAAGTATTCAAAACAGAAATAGCAGGTAGGCCTTTTATTATAGAAACAGGGAAAATGGCCCAGCAAGCCAACGGGGCCGTACTTGCAAGATATGGAGATACGGTAGTTTTGGTTACAGCCACGGCTTCAAAAGAACCTAGAGAAGGTGTTGATTTCCTGCCATTAACAGTGGACTATGAAGAAAGACTCTATGCCGTTGGTAAGATTCCCGGAGGTTTCATAAAGAGGGAAGGAAAACCTAGCGAAAAAGCTATACTGTCTGCAAGGGTTATCGACAGGCCCCTTCGACCGCTTTTCCCAAAAGGATTTAGAAATGACATCCAGATTATAGCCACCATCCTTTCCGTAGATCAGGATAATACTCCAGATGTAGTTGCTATAAACGGTGCATCCATCGCTCTTTGTATATCAGATATACCCTTCGAAGGACCAGTAGGGGCCGTGTCGGTAGGTTTGGTAGACGGAAATTTCGTAATAAATCCGACGGTAGAACAGTATGAGAAAAGCAGACTAAGACTTATTGTTGCAGGAACAAAAGATGCTATCTTGATGGTAGAAGCTGGAGCAGATGAAGTAACAGAAGAAGAAATGATAAATGCAATAAATTTTGGACACGAAGAGATAAAGAAAATAGTAGAATTCCAGGAAGAAATTATCGCAAAAGTTGGTAAACCCAAGATGGAATTTACTGTTCAGGAAATCGATCCGGAATTGGAAAAAGCGGTAAGAGAATACGCGAGAGAAGAAATACTCAAAGCCATACGAATCTACGACAAGCAGGAAAGAGAAGCGTATTTGCAAAAAATAAATGAGGATACTATTGCCCATTTCCAGGAAACCTACCCTGAAAAGGAAAAAGAGATTGCAGACGTATTGTACAACATTCTAAAAGAAGAAGTAAGGAATATGATAACCTATGAAGGAATAAGACCTGACGGGAGAAAAAGCACTGAAATTAGGCCTATTTCGTGTGAGGTAGGCATTTTGCCGCGAACCCACGGCTCAGGTTTATTCACCCGCGGTCAAACCCAAGTTTTGACGGTAGCTACTCTTGGAGCACTGGGTGACGTTCAGATCTTAGATGGGCTGGAATTGGAAGAGAGCAAAAGATTCATGCACCATTACAATTTTCCGCCTTATAGTACCGGCGAGACCAGAGTGTTGAGAGGGCCTGGAAGAAGGGAAATCGGCCACGGCGCGTTGGCTGAGAGGGCTCTAGAACCCATGATACCTCCAGAGGAAGAATTCCCGTATACGATAAGGTTGGTTTCAGAAGTCTTAAGTTCTAACGGTTCTACTTCCATGGCCAGCGTTTGTGGTTCTACCCTGGCGTTAATGGATGCAGGTGTTCCTATCAAAGCCCCCGTAGCGGGTATTGCTATGGGACTTATCAAACAAGATGACAAAGTGACTATACTATCGGATATTCAAGGGATAGAAGACTTTTTAGGTGATATGGATTTCAAAGTCGCCGGAACGTCCAAAGGAATTACAGCAATACAGATGGACATCAAGGTCAAAGGTATAGATACAGACACCTTGAGAAAAGCCTTAGAACAGGCTAAGGAAGGACGGCTCTACATCCTAGAAAAGATGTTGGCCACTATCTCAAGTCCCCGAAGCGAACTTTCTCCTTATGCGCCGAGAATATTTACTACTGTAATTGACCCTGAAAAAATAAGGGATGTTATCGGTCCAGGCGGCAAAATGATAAACAAAATCATTTCAGAGACGGGAGTAAAAATTGATATCGAAGATGATGGCAAAATATATGTAGCAGCGCCCAATGAATCTGCCGGCAAAAAGGCATTGGAAATGATTAAAAATATAACGCAGGATGTGGAAGTAGGAAAGATATATCTCGGCAAGGTTTTAAGGATAACAAATTTTGGAGCATTTGTCGAAATACTCCCTGGGAAAGAAGGGCTCGTCCACATATCGAAATTATCAAAGGGGCGGGTAAAAAGAGTAGAAGATGTAGTAAAAATTGGAGATGAAATTTTGGTAAAAGTTACTGACATAGATAAACAGGGGAGAATAAACCTTTCTCACAAAGATGTGTTCCCAGAAAAACAACCTAAAAATAAGAACAAAGCAGAAGCATAAACCGAGGTTCATCGGTTTATGTTTTTTTATGTCATAAATCGTTGAAAAGTAAAGTAAGATTCATATTGATGGCACGAGTTTACGATGCGAAATCTATATAAAGGGGGGCACTTATGAGGTTATATGTTTTTAAAATACCCAGAAATTTGGCAAAAATATTATGTATTGTACTTCTTATTGCAAGCTGGATATTTACAAAGACAAATATACCAGCTGAAAACCTACCTACATTTTTAGAAAAACAGCCAATCTACCAAGCCGAAACTGACAAAAAAGCCATGGCTTTTACATGCAATGTGGCTTGGGGAAACGAATTTATACCTAAAATGCTAGAGATATTTGAAGAAAACGGCGTTAAAATCACGTTTTTTATAGAAGGAAGATGGGCAGAAAAAAATCCAGATCTACTGAGGTTAATACATTCTAAAGGGCACGAAATAGGAAATCACGGTTACAGCCATGCTCATCATTCCAAGCTGTCTTTTGACGAAAATGTGAACGAGATAAAAAAAGCGGAAGAAGCCATAAAAAATATAATTGGGGTGAAGACCCAACTTTTCGCACCTCCTTATGGAGAATTTGGACAGCAAACTTTACAAGCAGCAAATGCACTGAACTATAAATTGATTATGTGGAGCATTGACACTATTGATTGGAAAAAGCCCGGCGCAAAGTATATTATCGATAAAGTAATAAAATATGCAGGAAATGGGAAAATAGTTCTGATGCACCCTACGGAAGATACAATAGCAGCACTGCCCACCATCATAAAAAACCTTCACCAGAAAGGGTATAAAATTACAACAGTAAGCGATCTTATCTCAGATGGCAGTTAAGTCTTCGTTCATCATGAGTTGAAATCCGGGGGTAATTAATGTATACTTTAATTAATAAATATAGCATAGATAGGGAGAGATGGTTTTTTGAAAACCGTAAAAGTAAAAGTTAAACGAATAAGAGGCGCAGAGGATTTGCCCTTGCCTAAATATATGACATCATTAGCTTCAGGTATGGACCTTTATGCAAACGTAAAACATGATTTAGTTATAGCACCTGGAAAGTATGAAATAATACCAACCGGAATACAACTTGAAATACCCCCGGGTTTTGAGGGGCAAATTCGCCCTAGGAGCGGCCTTGCAGCCAAATATGGAATTACCCTCTTGAACAGCCCGGGAACAATAGATGCCGATTATCGGGGTGAGATAAAAATAATCCTGATTAACCACGGAACAAGCAATTTTACAATAAAGCGGGGTGATAGGATAGCGCAACTAGTTATAGCTCCTGTAACCAAGGCAGAACTAGTAGAAGTGGAATCTCTAGAAGAAACTCAGCGTGGAAGCGGAGGGTTCGGCCATACAGGTTTATAAAAGGTGTTATTTTTAATAAATGCTCCCCATAAAATAATTTTATGGGGGGTATGATGATGCGCTTAGGAGATCTGAACGGAAAGGATATAATAAATCTGAGCAAAGGGGTTAAATTGGGTATAGTAGGCAATTGCGACCTTCTTATCGACGAAAATTCGGGCAAAATTGAGTACTTACTGATACCTAGCAAGAGAAGCAGATTTTTTTCGCTCGGTGAGAAAAACTACATGAGAATATCATGGAATTCTATCAGAAAAATTGGTCCGGATGCTGTAATTCTAGATGTAGATGACTTCAATTTAGAAAGATAGCGTCATATTAAAAATTGTCGAAACAAAAATCGGAATAATGGAGGTGTTTTTTTATTGTCCAAAAATGAACAAAAGCTACTTATCATTCCATTAGGCGGACTGGGTGAAATAGGCAAAAATATGACAGTAATCCAATACGAACGGGAAATTCTTGTCATCGATGCCGGTCTTATGTTTCCAGAAGAAGAAATGCTCGGAGTAGACATGGTGATACCGGACATTTCTTATTTAGTGGAAAATAAAGATATGGTAAAAGGAATTTTGATAACCCACGGCCACGAAGATCATATAGGTGCGTTACCGTATGTATTGCAACAGATAAACGTTCCTATTTACGGAACAAAACTAACGATGGGACTGGTTGAAGGCAAATTAAAAGAAGCTAAATTTAAAAAAAGCGTAAACATGAACGTGATAAATCCACCGGCATCGGTGAAAATCGGAAGCCTGAACGTGGAATTTTTTAGAGTGAACCACAGCATCCCTGATTCTGTTGGAATAGCTATTCATACTCCATTAGGAACCGTGTGCCATACAGGGGACTTTAAATTCGATCAAACTCCGGTTGATGGGAAGATAGCAGACCTGCACAAACTCGCCGAATTAGGTTCAAAGGGTGTGCTCGTGCTGCTTTCAGACAGTACCAATGCCGAGCGCCAGGGATATACCATGTCAGAAAAAGTTGTTGGAGGTACGATAGAAGAAATATTTAGCAAGGCAAAGGGCAGGATAATAGTTGCAACTTTTGCAACAAACATTCACAGAATACAACAGGTTTTCGACGCTGCATTTAAATTCGGAAGGAAAGTAGCAGTTGTGGGACGTAGTATGGTAAACACCGTAAATATAGCTCTCAATTTGGGATACCTTTCTATACCTAAGAACTTGATGGTGGAGCTCGATGATATAAATAAACTTTCTAAGGAAAAAGTGGTAATAATAACGACTGGCAGCCAAGGCGAACCAATGTCGGCGCTTACCCGGATGGCCATGTCGGAGCACAAAAAGGTGGAAATTATTCCGGGAGACACGGTGCTGATAGCAGCGACCCCCATTCCGGGAAACGAGAAGTTAGTTGCAAGAACGATAGATCACCTTTTTAAACAGGGAGCAGAAGTAATATATGAAGCGATATCAGGCGTCCATGTTTCCGGACATGCAAGCCAAGAAGAACTTAAACTTATGTTAAACTTGGTGAAACCAAGGTATTTTGTTCCGGTTCACGGGGAGTACAGACATCTCATTCATCATGCCAACCTTGCCAAAGAAGTCGGTATTCCAGAAAAGAACATTTTCATCGCCGAAAATGGAAGGATAATTGAATTCACAAAAGATTCAGCCCGGTTGGCGGGAAAGGTTACTGCAGGTAAAGTCATGGTGGACGGATTGGGAGTAGGCGACGTAGGAAATATAGTGCTCAGGGACAGAAAACAGTTGGCACAAGACGGTATTTTAATCGTGGTTGTGACGATAGACAAAGAGACGACTGAAGTCGTTGCGGGTCCTGACATAATTTCAAGAGGCTTCGTTTACGTCAGGGAATCGGAGGAATTGATGGAGCAATCAAAAGAAATCGTAAGGCAGGCCTTAAAAAAGTGCCAAGAAGAAAAAGTCACCGAGTGGTCTATGATAAAATCTCAAGTGAGAGATACTTTGGGCAAATTTCTATTTGAACAGACTCACAGAAGACCGATGATTCTGCCGATAATAATGGAAGTATGAGTAATATAACAATATTGATTCAATTGTAATAGAGGAGGTAAAAATTTATGGGCATAAAAACTGGTCTTATAATGACGCCAGGTCCTACGGAAATAAGCGAGAGAGTAAGGAACGCTATGGCAAGACCTATAACTAATCCGGACCTTGACCCTGCCTTTTTTGACTTCTATTCTGAAACTTGTGACAAACTCAAAAAAATCATAAATACAAAAGAAGATGTACTTATCTTAAGTGGTGAGGGAATCCTAGGCTTGGAAGCAGCCATGGCTTCCCTAGTAGAACCCGGTGACGAGGTGCTTTGCTTAGCTAATGGTGTCTTTGGCGAAGGTTTTAAAGATTTTGCTACGCTTTACGGCGGGCAAGTCACAATTTTTGAAAAAGAATACGATGAACCTATTACGTCCGAGGATGTCAAAAAGTTTCTCTCTAAACACGGCGGCAGATTTAAAATAGCAACGCTAGTCCATTGTGAAACGCCAGCAGGATTGATAAATCCCATCCATGAAATATGCCCCGTCTTAAAAGAAGCTGGTTTGATAACAGTTGTGGATGCGGTTTCGTCAATTGCAGGACATGAAATCAAACCCGATGTGTGGGGTATTGACGTTGTTTTAGGTGGGTCGCAAAAGTGTCTTTCAGCTCCCCCTGGCCTTACATTTCTTTCTATAAGCCGGGATGCATGGATAAAAATCGAAAAGAGGAAATATCCCATTCCGAGTTTTTACGCCAATCTCATGAAATGGAAGGAAATGTGGTTCAAAGACAAAATATTTCCATACACTCCGCCAATCTCGGATATTTTTGCCCTATCTGAAGCAGCTTCTGCGGTACTAGAAGAAGGAAAAGAGATATATAAACGTCACGAAAAATTAAGTAGAGCTGTAAGGGAAACTTTAAGGGATGCAGGATTCAAAATATTTCCTAAAATAGGGGCTGAAGCTAACACGGTAACCGCTTTTTATATACCCGACGGAATAAATGACGAGGATTTTAGAAAACATCTCTGGGAAAAATATAGTGTAATGATGGCTGGAAGCTGGGGAAAACTTGCTGGAAAGGTTTGGCGCATAGGTCACATGGGTGAAAATGCCCGAGAATCAAAGATATTCGAGTTTTTTAGTGCTTTTGAAAAAGCGCTGAGGGATTTTGGCGTATCTACAGGAAAAAGGCTCACCGAAATATATGCTCTTAAAATAGATGATTGCTGAATCGGTTTTAATTAAACCCTTACAAGGTATGGCCAAATTTTGGTCATACTTTTTTGTTTAATGCAACTCGTAGCCACTAAATTAAAATCTGAAAGAATATTCGTGGAGGTTGACGTGGCAGGTAGGGCGTAGAAATACAGTAAGCGTGGAATAGGCGAATAAAATTGCTGAAATAAACAATAAACACGGGATTTCACGAACGGAGATCATCAAAAGGTCGATAGAAATCTTTTTAAACCAACTTACCGGTTAGAAAAATGGGGGGCACGAGGGGCAGTGAGTCCCCTCAATTTATTGAGAGAATACACGAAATATATTTAAAACAGTCTAGAAAGAGGAGTAGTGGCCGAGTAGTACGGCCTATGGTTCTGTCGCACTACCTTGGGGTGGCACGGAGTCCACGAATCGAAGTGCAAGAATTAATTCTTGCATGCATCCGCTTGAGGATGCCCCTCAATTTATCGAGAGGAGGACGTTACAGAACCCATCGGCAGCAGAGAATACTTAATATTCCATCTATAAAAAACCTCAATATTATCTAATTGGCTCTATTATATATTTCGATGGCAAGATCGTATGGACCATGATAAAATCTGAATTGGACATTATTTCTAAAAATCCATTAGGGGGATCTTTAAATGACCGACTACAAAAAGCTATGGGAATCGCTAGACATGGATCTTGAAAAACACGAACAGCTCTGCAACCTACTGCCGGATTTTTTTGCTGAAGTCTATCTTTCTCAGGAAAATAGGCCCGAAGGTATGAACTACTTTAACTTAGTGGTATCTTCAATTCACGGCCTTAGACCTGAAGAACTAAAACGGCACAGGGATAGCGGCGGAAAAGTAGTAGGAACTTTCTGCGTGTACGTACCCGATGAGCTTATATTTGCTGCCGGTGCTATTGGCATAGGGTTATGCGGCGGGTCCCAGTTCTGGGTGGCAGATGGGGAAAGAGTATTACCCAAAAATACTTGTCCGCTTATTAAATCTTTTATGGGAGCAAAGATAACCAAGACATGCCCTTACTTCCAGTCGTGCGACCTGCTAGTGGGCGAGACCACCTGTGACGGCAAGAAAAAGGCATGGGAAATTATGAAAAATTATGCTGATATCCATGTCATGCACCTGCCCCAAATGAAACGAGATATTGATTTAAGAGCTTGGAGCCATGAGCTGGAAATATTGAAGGAAAGGCTGGAAGAGCTGACGGGAAACGAAATAACTCCGAGTAAATTGAAAGATGCAATAAAGCTTATAAACGAAAAAAGGAAGGCTCTAAGGCGCCTTTATGAGTTAAGGAAGGCGAATCCAGTACCCATAAGCGGAAAAGATGCCCTTTTGGTTACACAGATAGCGTTTTATGATGATCCGGAGCGCTTTACCTCCAAGGTGAACAGTCTTTGCGACGAATTAGAGGAAAGGGTAAAGTTGGGGAAAGGTGTCTTCCCCAGCGGAACTAAGCGCATTATAATAACCGGGACGCCTATGGCAATTCCTAACTGGAAGTTACACCATATAGTGGAGACAAGCGGGGCAGCTGTAGTTTGCGAAGAAACCTGTACCGGTACAAGATACTTTGAAAACTTAGTGGATGAAGAACTGGATACGCTAGAAGCGCAGATCATGGCAATGTCCGAAAGGTATATGAAGACCAACTGTGCATGTTTTACTCCTAACCAGGGAAGGATCGATGATATAATTAGACTTGTGCGAGAATATAAGGCCGATGGCGTCATTTACTATAACCTGCAGTTCTGCCAGCCCTACGCTGTAGAGTATGAACTTGTAAGGCAGGCTTTGCAGAGGGAAGGGATACCGGTGCTTTTTATTGAAACTGATTACAGCGAAAACGATTCGGGGCAAATAAAAACACGGGTTCAAGCATTTCTTGAGATGCTGGGCTAAAAACTCAAAGGGAACGGCTTTAAAAAACCGCTTCCCTCTTTAATTTTTTTATTTTTTTGTTAAGGATAACCAAAGAAAGCAGTCTTATAAAGGTACGAAGTTATGAATCAAACAACTAATACGATCGAAGTCGTAAACATTGCAGCAAAAACCGCCACTTTACTCCTCCGGTTTTGCGCTTGATGGTCCATAGGATGGTGGCACAGAGAAAGGAAGTAAGAGTAGTCCAGCCATAGTTTCTCAATAATTCCTTTAAGCTAATTAGTTGCCATTGAAAAACACAATTTTAAATCTTATCCCTTTTTGGTTGAACCTTGATAACCTAATCTTTATTCATTTATTTTTACCGACCCTGCCATTTTCTAACATTTTCTAACAGATTTGAACCATCAGTTTTGCTAACTTGGTGACATTGTAGCTAAAAATGGACAGATTAACCCATATGCCTGTATTTTCACCATGAAACAGACACACGTCAAACCCATATTTCCTTTTTAATAGACCAATAGTAGCTTCACCGCAGCTCTCCATCGTATCAGCCTTTTAAACCAATGCTGACGTTCGTGCTTTAATCTCTTCTCGCTCTTCTTGCCTGGCTTGGGTATAGCTACATGTTCTACATTAAGGTCCAGTATCTCTCTTTCATTTTCGCTGGGGTAAAAACCTCTATCTGCGGCAACTTCTTCGGGAGCTTTATTTAAAGCCTCTATACTCTTTTCTTCACCATTGGCACGGGCAGGGTTTTATCGCAAGAATTACCTTCTTCAACTTGGCTTGAAATTATCAAACCTTCTTCTGATTCTGCAAGCGCTACTTTTCTGCCAAATTCTACTTCTGCTTTTGCCTTGCCTCTTTTTATAGGCCTTGCTCCCTGGTCGAAAATGCTCACTATCCTGTCGGGAATGGATGTGTTTCCTTTTAATACTTTATTGGTAATGTATGTGTCAACAGGGGTGCTGTGTCTTCCGCATTTGGAATTAAACTTTTCTATAAACGGTGCAAGTAAGCTTTCGTCATCTAGTATTTTATCGACAACAGCCAGTTCGCCTTTAAGTTCCAGACATGATTTTGGAAGCATTTGGTCAAATCCACTTAATTGTTCGAAGTCTTCGTTCTTAATTATCAGCATTCTCCATCCCTCTCCTTCTTGCTATATTATACCGTAAATATCCTTTTTTGGGATGAAGATGCTGGTTTTTTGCGGGTTTGAGGGAATTGTTTTTCAATGGAAACTACTTAATTTTTCCAATGATTTTCAAAAGAAAAATTTCTGCACATTGATTTTCTCCACATGAAGCTGAATCTATGGGAGCTAAAGTATGCTAGGTATGCGGAGAAATCTGAAACAAAATTCAAGGAAGAAACCATCGATTCTTAAAACTCTCTTCCGCCTATTCCCCTCCTAGGTTAGTGGTTTTGCGTCTAATTATTTTTTGCCAGTTTTGTTTTTTGTTATGGCTGTTTTCAATTTATTACACAAATGCTATCATAATGGAAGGATAACTTTACAAGGTATGGCCAAATTTTGGTCATACCTTTTTTGTATATTTTTGATTTAAAAAATAAATTAATATAACTAGCAGCCATTAAATTAAAATCTGGAAGGATGATAAACCAGATGCTGTTTTTTTCCAATATGGACAACGAAGGAAATGAAAAAAGCATGCCGGCTCCAACGGTAGGAACACTCCAGCAGCTAGGTCAACTTGAAATCCCCAAACCGGAAAGCAATATACACTGCATAACCATAGTCGGACAAATTGAAGGTCACATTATCTTGCCACCGCAAAATAAAACCACCAAATACGAACATATAATTCCTCAGCTAGTGGCCATAGAACAGAATCCTAAAATTGAAGGCCTTTTAATAATCCTAAACACAATTGGAGGAGATGTAGAAGCCGGACTTGCCCTTGCCGAAATGATAGCTAGCATGACAAAACCTACCGTTTCTTTGGTATTGGGGGGCGGGCATTCCATAGGGGTTCCGATAGCGGTTGCCAGCAATTATTCTTTTATTGCGGAAACGGCAACCATGACGATCCACCCAATAAGGTTAACCGGTCTCGTGATCGGAGTCCCGCAGACCTTTGAGTATCTTGACAAAATGCAAGACAGAGTAATAAAATTCGTTGTGCAGCATTCTAAAATTGAAGAGGAAACTTTAAGAAAATTAATGTTTAACACAGGACAACTTGCAAGGGATATTGGAACGGTCCTTGTGGGGGCTGATGCAGTAAGATATGGCCTAATTGATGAAGTTGGCGGCTTGGGTGAAGCAGTTAAAAAGTTGGAAGAACTCATAAATGAGCGAAAGAAAAACGTACAACAATAATTTATAGGTGGTAATATAAGATGATATTGTACACGGCGTTACCTCTAGAACTTGTTTTAGATGGAATTGATAGAAAATATGATTTTAGAGAGATAGAAATTGATAATATAAAAATTCTGGTGGAACCTGTCGATGTGGATAAAGGAAAGATAATCAGCGTGATTAGCAGCAACCCCACGGTATATCTAAATCCCAAATTATATCCTGGAAATATAATAAAATTCATTCCGAGTCAAAGGCTTTAAAGCCTTTTTGTTTTTTTTTAAAGGATTTTTTGCAAAAGTGGAGAATAAAAACATAGAGGTGTCATGGCGTGAAAGGTAATAGGAACAAAAGTTGTGCGTTTTACAATGATATCCGCTGGGAAATATACGGGATTTTAATAATTTGCATCGGAGTTCTGGGATTAGTATCATTATATACTGATTCCGTTGGAGCGCTTGGAATAATATTAAAGAAAAACATGAAAGGTTTGGCAGGTGCAGGAGCTTTAACTATACCTCTAAGTATTTGTATGGGGGGCTTTTATTGCCTATTAAGAAAAAAATTTCCCAGATTTACTCCCAAACTCTATGGTATATTGTTAGTTATTTTTGTAGTTCTAGTAGTTTTACATATAAAACCTTATATCGAAATGAAAAATTTGAGCTTTATTGAGAAGATGCGAAGAAGTGCAGATTTAGGTGAAAATGGAATAGGCGGGGGACTAATTGGTGGAATTTCAGCATTAATTCTTTTTACCTTATTTGGTTCAGCAGGTACATACGTGCTTTTATTCGCTTTCTTATGCATAGGTATAATTTTATCTACCGGTATCTCGATTTCTGAAGTAATAAAGCATTTAATTAAGTCGAAAAAAGAAAAACGTCGCGAACCGAAGCCGCATATTATTAACAGTGCCGCGGCCACTTCAGAAGAAACTGAAGAAAAATTGGATGAGAATGAAAAAATCAAAGAAAATGAAAATCTCTTTATTACATCACAATCGAATACAGAAAAAACAGAATCGGTGACCGAAAGAAATAAAACTTGCGAAACTTCCGATAATACTTTTTGTGTAGAACAACATCATAAAAATCAGGAGTACAATTTTCCTCCCGTAAACCTCCTGCAAAAAGGTTCTTCAAAGCAAAACAACCTCAATGAAAAAGAACTGTTAAACAACGCGCAGATTTTAGAAAATACTTTAGAAAGCTTCGGTATTCAGGCAAAAGTCGTGCAGGTCAGTTTCGGCCCTGTAGTTACAAGATACGAAGTCCAACCGTCACCCGGAATCAAGGTAAGCAGGATAGTAAATTTAGCCGATGACATCGCATTGAGCCTTGCGGTGCCAGATGTTCGAATTGAAGCTCCAATACCCGGTAAAGCCGCTATAGGGATTGAAGTTCCAAATAAGGAAGTATCGAAAGTGTATTTCAGAGAAATCGTTGAATCTGCTGAATTTAAAAATTCATCATCCAAACTTACTGTTGCCTTGGGTAAAGATATCGCTGGAAAACCTGTAGTGGCCGATCTTGCCGAAATGCCACACCTATTAATTGCTGGTGCCACCGGGTCAGGGAAAAGCGTATGCATAAACACAATAATAACCAGTATCTTATACAAAGCATCTCCCAATGAGGTAAAGCTTTTACTAATAGACCCCAAAGTCGTCGAACTGACAACATATAATGGAATACCCCATTTAATTGCACCGGTGGTAACGGATGCAAAAAAAGCTGCATCTGCTCTTAACTGGATGGTATCGGAAATGGAAAGAAGGTATAAATTATTTGCTAAAGAGGGAGTACGAGAAATCAACAGATTTAATGAAGTAAGCCAAGAAAAATTGCCAAAAGTTCTGGTAATCATAGATGAGTTAGCAGACCTTATGATGGTATCACCCAGAGAAGTCGAAGAAAGTATTTGTAGATTAGCACAGATGGCGCGTGCAGCGGGAATTCATCTTGTAGTCGCAACTCAGAGGCCATCGGTAGATGTGATCACAGGTTTGATAAAAGCAAACATACCTTCTAGGATATCATTCGCTGTGTCGTCACAGGTAGACTCAAGGACAATTCTCGACATGGCTGGGGCTGAAAAACTTTTAGGAAAGGGAGATATGTTATTCTTCCCTGTAGGAGCAGCAAAACCCATGCGAATCCAAGGGGCATTTTTAAGCGAAAAGGAAGTTGAGAAGGTAGTAGCTTTTGTAAAGAATCAGATGGAACCCAGTTACGAAAAAAATTTATCGGACTTTGATGAAGAAAAGTCGCTTAAAAATGAAGATGATGTGGACGAATTATTCAAAGAAGCCTTGTCGGTGGTCATTGAAAACGGCCAGGCTTCCGCTTCATTGCTTCAGAGAAAGCTTAGGATAGGTTACGCCCGGGCAGCCCGCCTAATTGATCAAATGGAGGAAAAAGGTTTCATAGGCAAATACGAAGGTTCAAAACCTCGACAGATTTTGATAACCAAAGAACAATTTGAGAAATATTTTAACGAATCTGCTTAAACAAGCGGTCGAAAATAATACTAAAATTGGGAAAATTGCTATTACCTGGGAAATATATTTTAAGGAGTGAGAGGTAATATGAACCTCGATGATGTAAAAAATCCGAAAGAACTCGGAGATTATTTAAAGAATTTGCGCCTTAAAAAAAATATATCGCTCGAAGAAATTAACCAGGAAACAAAAATCAGAATTAAGTACTTGAACGCCATCGAAGAAGGAAATTTCGATGCCATTCCTGGGGGAGAAGTCTATTTAAAGGGGTTTCTGAAAAATTACGCAGAAGCGGTAGGTATTAATTCGAACGAAATTCTAAAAAAATACAAAGAAATTTCAGCTCCCAAATCGCAGGAATTTCAACAAGAAAACACAGCGGTAAAAAAAGACCGAAGACTTATTATCGATGAAGAAAGGCCTAAATCCAAGGTACCAAAAATACCTTTATTGTTGGTAGGACTTGTTTTCGTTATTGCATTGACAACACTTTCGTTTTTAAAAACGCAGCCGGATACATCCTTAGAACCGCCCAAAACAACCGTCAATAGTGATTTACCTTCAGAAAACGATACAAGCCCCACTTTAGAAACCGAAGAAGAAAGAAAGGAAGAATTATTAAACCAAATCAGTTTAGCGAGTGATGATGGCCGGAATATAACTTATACGGTGTCAGGAAATTCAATTAATGTTAAATTTGAAGTAATAAATGATAGGTGCTGGATAAGGGTAAACTCGGACGGTATCGTCACATTTGAAGGCACTCTCAATAAAGGAGAATCAAAGTCGTTCGAAGCAAAAAACAAGCTGACAATAAAAATAGGAAACCCCCCTGTAGTTAAAGTTACATTAAACGGAAAAGAAATAGAAATTCCCGGAAATTATCCAAAAACTCTCTTAATAATGAGGAATCAATAATTCCTCATTTTTATTTGCTTTACTTTACTTATAGTCAAAAGGTCTATATACTATTAATTGTATCTAAGTGAAAAATTAGAGCAAAAACCTCGGCAACTTAGGAGGTATAAAGTGGAGGTCAAAGTTGCATTAGTATCGTTAGGATGTGATAAGAACCTTGTCGATTCAGAATATATGCTCGGAAGTTTATTAGAAAAAGGTTATTCGATAACCAGCGAAGTTGGCAGTGCGGATATCATAATAATAAATACTTGCGGTTTTATAAACTCGGCAAAAGAAGAGTCGATAAATACCATACTCGAAATGGCCGAATATAAAAAGAAGGGCAAATGTAAACTACTGATAGCTACTGGTTGTTTGTCGCAACGCTACGGAGACCAGCTTTTGAAAGAAATACCGGAACTCGATGCAGTAATCGGGACAGGTGACTTTTTGAAATTGCCGGATTTGATAGAACAGGTTAAAGTATCGAGACTAAATATAACTCGCAATAAAACAGTAATTGATTACGATATTAAAAAAAGAGTCAACACGTTAAAATATGTTTCTTACGTCAAAATAGCGGAAGGATGCAATAATCGTTGCTCTTATTGCGCCATACCGCTGATAAAAGGTCCTTATAAAAGCAGACCTATGGAGTCGATAAAAGAAGAAGTTGAATTTCTTGTATCCCGCGGAATAAAAGAAATAAATATAGTAGCTCAAGATACCACGAGCTACGGCATAGATATGTACGGTAAACCATCGCTCCCAGAGCTCTTAAAAAAACTTACGGATGTAAAAGGCGAATTTTGGATAAGGGTATTATATGCATATCCGACTCACATAAACGATGAACTTTTGGAAATAATTTCTTGCAACCCCAAAATAACAAAATATTTGGATATCCCTTTGCAACATATAAGCGATAGGATTTTAAGGCTAATGAACAGGCCCACAAATTCCGAGCAAATAAAAAAACTTATAGAGAAGGTGAGAAATGTTGTACCTGATATCGCACTGAGAACTACTTTTATAGTTGGATTTCCTACAGAAACCGAATCGGATTTTAGAGAACTTATCAATTTCATCAAAACATATCAATTTGACCGGGTCGGCGCTTTTAAATATTCCAGAGAAGAAGGAACTTACGCAGCCACTTTAAGACCGCAGGTGCCTGAAAAAATCAAGCAAAAAAGATTCGACACACTGATGAGAGTTCAGCAGGATATCTCAAAAAATAAAAACGAGAAATTAGTAGGATCAATATTGACTGTACTTACCGAAAATTACGATTCAAAAAGAAAATTATTCATCGGCCGCTCGCAGAAAGACGCACCGGAAGTCGACGGCACAGTAATTTTTACCGCAGATAAGTGCGAACCCGGCCAATTTTGCAAGGTTAAAGTTACAAAGGCTTTTGAATACGACCTATATGGTGAAGCTGTGCAAATTCTTTAAAGAAGGCATTCCCATAAAATGCCTTCTTTACTTTTATGACATGAGAAAAACAGTATGATATAATTATTTTATGTAAACATTGCTTTTGATTGAGGTGAGAGTTTTTGGTTCTCGACAAAAAAAAGGCTTTTTATGCTTTTGCAGCTTTTTTTCTTTCACTTTTTTTATTGTTCAGTGCTCAGCAATTGTTTAACAGGTTTGTAGCCTTCAATCCACTTATTAAAACCTTTTCGCAAAAAGAATACGTAAAAGAAGTCAACATAAAAAAAGAAGCCGGTAAAATTAACCTAGAAATCTGTCTTAAAGACGTAGACAACTTAGCAGGCGTATACTATGATATTCAAGACACCGCTTCCGATATCCTCAAAGGAAGACCCTTTACCGTAAAAATTATAAATAAACCATCCGAATTACTAGAAAACATATACACCCAAAAGGTTCAATTCGTAATTTTCGAGGGGATAAAAACGGGCAAATTTACAGAAATGAGAGCGAAGCTTGACCAACTCGAAACCGAGTATAAAATTGATATCGGAGTTTTTCTCGACAACGAAAATCTCTACCTGAAAATAAAATCCGATCATGATGTACTCTATAAAATCATTAATATGAAATAGATTTGCTTGGGAGGGGAGAAAAATTGCCCTTTGAAATAATAATTGGCGTCATCCTGGCAGTTATGATATTTCTTTTTGCAAACGGAATAAATGCATTGCCTTTGGCTGTGATAGGACTTCTTGCGTACGTGCTGCAAAATTACATGGATAAATCAAGTATTATTAAAAATTCGGCAAAACCTGCTGATGCCGGTAAAGCAATAACATTTGAAGATATTGGAGGTCAAGAGACTGCAAAGAACGAACTGTTAGAAGCACTGGATTTTATAAAAAATTATGATGAAATTAGTAAAATGGGTATAAGACCATTGAAGGGCATCCTTCTCACAGGTGCTCCTGGTACGGGAAAGACTTTACTAGCCAAAGCTGCATCTAATTATATCGATTCTGCTTTTATTTCAGTTTCGGGGAGCGAATTCATAGAGTTATACGCAGGAGTAGGTGCTCAAAGGGTAAGGCAGTTATTCAAGACGGCTAGGGAACTCGCCCGAAAGAATTCCAAAAAGCATTGCGTAATTTTTATCGATGAAATTGAAGTCATAGCAGGTGTTAGAGGGAAAAACAGCAATCATTTGGAATATGATCAGACTTTAAACCAATTGTTGGTAGAAATGGATGGACTGTCGGCTAAAGATGATGATGTGAAAATATTAGTAATCGGCGCCACAAACAGGCCGGATATTTTAGACCCAGCTATTTTAAGGCCCGGAAGATTTGACCGAATAGTAAAAGTTGACCTTCCCGATAAAGATGGGAGACTCGAGATTTTAAAACTGCATACTAAAGGCAAGCCCCTCGCTGAAGATGTAGATTTGGAGCAAATAGCAAAGGAAACATTTGGATTTTCCGGTGCCCATCTAGAAAATCTTTGCAATGAAGCAGCTATCCTCGCAAGACGTGCCGGGGAAAAAGTAATAAGACAATGCCATTTTATGGAAGCTATCGATAAGGTGATAATGGGCGAAAAATTGAAAAGGAAACCCACAAAAGCTGAAATGAAACGCATCGCAGTTCACGAATGCGGCCACGCTCTAATCAGCGAATTTTTCAAGCCTAATTCGGTATCTACCATAACGATAACGTCGCGCGGAGAAGCTCTAGGTTACATGCGTCAAAAACAAGAAGAAGATATATATCTTTATACTAGAAACCATTTGGAAACAGAAATCGCTATTGCGCTGGCTGGAGCAGCTGCTGAAGAAGTAATCTTAGGCGAAAGCAGCACAGGTGCCTCGGGAGACATTAACCATGCAGTTGAACTGGCCAAAAAAATAGTATTTTCAGGAATGTCTGAAATGGGTATCGTTGATAGAGATTCAATACCTTTAAAAGAGCTTCATCGGGAAATTTCAAAGATAATAAATGCTCAAAAAGAAAAAGCTAAGGAAATTATAGAAAAGTACAAAGAAGACCTAAATCTTATTATCGATTATCTTATGGAAAACGAAAAAATAGACGGCGAGACCTTCAGAAGATTTTTAAAGGACCTAAAAAATTTTAAAGCAGCTTAATTTTAAAAAAGGGTTAGTAAAAAAAATGGAGAATCTTTTATAAAGGTGATGTTTTATGAAATCGGAGATAATTAGCGTAGGCACTGAACTTTTATTAGGTCAGATAATTAACACTAACGCACAAATAATTTCTCAGGAACTGCAAAAAATCGGGGTAGACATATATTACCATACAGTGGTCGGAGATAACAAAAAACGTTTGATGGAAGTTTTTCACACTGCATGGAATCGCTCTGAAGTTATCATCTTGACAGGCGGATTGGGTCCGACCCAAGACGACCTCACGAAAGAGACGATAGCCGAATATTTAAACATTCCGCTCGTATTAGATGAGGAGAGCCTAAATAGAATACGGGAATATTTTCAAAAAAGGCATAGGGAGATGCCAATAAACAACATGAAGCAGGCCATGCTGCCGAAAGGTTCAAAGGCCATTCCGAATCAAAAAGGTACTGCTCCGGGAGTTATTTTGGAGAAAGATGGAAAAACGATCATTATGCTCCCGGGGCCTCCATTCGAAATGGAACCCATGCTTAAAGATTATGTAGTCCCTTTACTGTCGAAGAAAACTTCCGCGGTAATACTCTCTAGGGTACTGAAATTTTACGGGATAGGAGAATCAACGCTGGAAGAAAAAATCAAAGATTTAATGGAAAATCAAACCAATCCAACGATAGCCCCTCTGGCAAAAATGGGAGAGGTAACTTTAAGGATCACAGCAAAAGCAGGCAGTGCAAAAGAAGCTATGAGTTTAATTGCCCCTATAGAATCTCAAATAAGACAAAGAGTTGGTGAATATCTTTACGCTTTCGATGAGGAAAAAATAGAAGATGTGGTCGCCCGGTTGTTGCTAGAACAAAATAAAACATTGGCGATTGCCGAGTCCTGCACGGGTGGCCTTATGTCCCATAAATTAACCGAAGTTCCCGGCATCTCAAAGAGTCTTGACAGAGCAATAGTATCCTACAGCAATAGAGCTAAACAGGAGATTCTTTTCGTAAGAAGTGAAACTCTAGAAAAATACGGTGCGGTAAGCGAGCAAACGGCAATTGAAATGGCAGAAGGCGTAAAGAGGATTTCTAAAACGGACATCGGCCTTTCGATAACAGGGATTGCCGGGCCTTCAGGTGGTTCAACAGAAAAACCTGTTGGTCTCGTATATATTGCCTATGCAGACTCTTCCGGTTGTTCCGTGGAAAAGCACTTTTTTTCCGGCAACAGATCCGAAATAAAAGAAAGGGTTGCTAATGCTGCATTGCATCTTTTGAGAAAAAATCTTTTAAAATATCATGAGGAGGACGAAGTTTGGAAACCGTAAGATGTTTTATTTCCATAGAACTTGACCCCGTTACCAGAAATTATGTTTCCCAATTTGTGAATAACTTAAAATTTATGAGGGGTATAAAATGGGTTAGCGAAGAAAATTATCACATAACTCTGGCCTTCATGGGTGAACTTTCGATAAGCAAAGTGCCTCTTGTCTGTGATGCGTTGGAAAAAATATCTTTACGCCATGGCCCATTCGTGCTGAACCTGTATGGTTCAGGTTTTTTCCCCAATGAAAATAATCCAAAAGTATTCTGGATAGGGATACAAAAGAGCGAGGAACTTTACAGCTTAAAACGCGATATAGATGAATCCTTGCGATCTTTAAATATCGATTTTGACGCTAAACCCTTTTCTCCGCACCTCACAATAGGGAGAATTAAATCCGGTGTAGATACAACTCTTCTCCCACGTAAAAGAGATTTCTCTGCATCTTTTTTAGTAAAAGAAGTTTATTTCATGAAAAGCCAATTGTTTAAAAATGGACCGGTATACACTGAGATTTACAAGACCGCCCTGAAAGGGTAATGTTTGACACATAAAGTTTATTGTTATATAATTTGTTGAAAACATGTGTTTGGAGGGATTTTCTTTGTTGGAAAAACAGAAGGCTTTGGAAATGGCTTTGGCCCAGATTGAACGGCAATTCGGAAAAGGGTCCATAATGAGGTTGGGCGAAGCCCAGTCCAAATTCAGCGTCGAGGTCATACCTACCGGTGCCCTTTCTTTGGACATTGCCCTGGGAGTTGGTGGGGTACCAAGGGGAAGAATCATCGAGATATTCGGGCCGGAATCCTCGGGAAAAACCACCGTGGCTTTACATATCATTGCCGAAGCGCAAAAAGCCGGTGGAACCGCAGCATTTATAGACGCAGAGCACGCATTAGATCCGGTCTATGCCCGCAAATTGGGAGTCGATACGGATAACCTACTCATTTCCCAGCCGGACACAGGAGAGCAGGCTTTGGAAATAGCCGAAGCCCTGGTAAGAAGCGGTGCCGTAGACGTGATTGTAATAGACTCCGTCGCCGCTTTAGTACCGAAAGCAGAACTGGAAGGCGAAATGGGCGAAGCCCACGTAGGATTGCAAGCCAGGTTGATGTCACAGGCCTTGAGGAAATTAGCCGGTTCCATAAGTAAGTCAAAAACGGTAGCCATATTTATCAACCAGCTGAGAGAAAAAGTGGGAGTCATGTTCGGCAATCCAGAAACCACGCCCGGAGGAAGAGCGTTGAAATTTTACGCCTCGGTGCGGATGGAAGTTCGAAAAATCAGCGTTATCAAGGAAGGCGAGGAAGTTATAGGCAGCAGAGCTTCGGTAAAAATTGTAAAAAATAAAGTTGCTCCGCCTTTTAAAAGTGCCGAGTTCGATATAATGCACGGAGAAGGAATATCAAGGGAAGGTTGTGTTTTAGATTTTGCCACCGAAGCGGGCATAATACAAAAAAGCGGCGCATGGTATTCTTATGAAAAGGAACGCATCGGACAAGGTCGCGAAAACGCCAAACAGTATTTAAAGGAACACCCTGAACTTTTGAATGCCATAGAGCTTAAGGTGAAGGAAAAATATAATCTTATAAAACCTGATACCAACAAAGCGGATGACAGTAAAGAAGGGACATCATGATATGCGTTTCTTGTTTTTCACCGACACTCACATAAGGGGTACCGGACCTCAAAGCCGTACGGATAATTTTTACGAAACTTTGCGCGAAAAAATACGTGAATTGATTAATATCGCTCACGAGGAGAACGTTGACGTAGTGCTTCATGGAGGTGATATTTTCGACAGACCCGATGTATCGCCATCTTTAGTAAGAGATTTTGTAGTTTTAATGAAAGACCTAAAGCCACCTTTATATGCTATAGCTGGCAATCACGATATATACGGCCAAAACCCTTCTACTATAAGCCGCACTATGTTAGGCATTCTAGATTCTGCTGGTATTATTAAACTGATAAATCCCGGCGAAAAAATATTTTTCAACGATAGAGGAATCAAAATTCAACTGACGGGACAACACTTTTTTTATGGAATAGATTCAGAAAATCAAAGGCTCGCCTATTGTATCAAAAAAGATGAAGGTGTTGATTTCGCAATACACTTAGTTCACGGAATGCTTCTCGATAAACCATTTATCCCGGGGGTTTCTCATACGCTGATAGAAGATATTTTGGCAACGGAAGCCGACGTAACACTAAGCGGCCACTATCACGCAGGATTTGGCATCATAAACATTGAAAACAAATATTTTATAAACCCGGGGAGTATTGCACGTATTGATGGCACCCTGTCCGAACTGATGCGAATACCGGCGGTAATTTTGTTAAACGTCACAAAAGATGGGATCGAGGTACAAAAGAGAATTTTAAAATGCGCTCGCCCGGGACATGAAGTTTTTGATCAAAAAAAACTGGAAGAGAATTCTTTCAGGGAACAAAAGCTAGCGGAGTTTGTCCAAGTTATAAATTCTACCGGCGAATACAATTTTACAAACATTACTGCTATTGTGGAACAGTTGGCAAAAAAACAAAATATGGACGCCAGAATAGTTAAAGAAGCTCTGTGCAGAATAGGGAAAGCCCAAGAGATGCTTTCGCAAAAAGATGGCAGTGACATTTACGAGGTGAGCTAATTGGGTTTTATAAAAAAACTTAAAATTAATAACTTCCAATCCCATAAAAATACAGAAATTACTTTTGACGAAGGTTTAACGGTGATATTAGGTCCTACTGATCAGGGAAAGAGCGCCATAATAAGGGCTCTCAAATGGGTTTTGTATAACGAACCGCGTGGTACAGACTTTATATCTGTAGGTAGCAATTTATGTCGCGTAACGCTCGAAATGGATGACGGAACGGTTATAACAAGGGAAAGAACAAACAATAAAAATAGATATATATTAATAAAAAATGGCAAAAAACAAATATTTGAAGGTTTTGGAAATGTGGTTCCAGTAGAAATCACCAAAGCTCACGGTATACCTAAAATATACTTGGACAAAGATTCGACCTGCACTGTTAATTTAGCCGAACAACTAGACGGTCCTTTTTTGTTATCGGAAAATGCCGGTGTAAGAGCTAGAGTGCTCGGCAGGCTTATAGGAATTCATATTATAGACGCCGCTCAAAGATTGACAATCAACGACCTGTCGAATGCCGAACAACAGAGCAAAACGATTAAAAGTGAGATAGAAGAAATAAATTTAAAACTGAAAGAATACGAGGACCTCCCTTTATTGAAACAGAAAATAGATACGCTCCAAAGTATCGTTAAAGAACTAAAAGAAAAAAATCTGTTGTATAAAAAATTAACAACCATAAAAGACACTTTTTCTTCGTGCAACGCCGAAATAAAAACTTTGCAAGCTACCTTGAAAAAACTGGAAACTGTTTCGCAAGCAGAATTCCTTGTGGAAAAGATCGATTTCGCTATGAAGGTAAAAACCAATCTCATCGATCGCAAGCTAAGGTTAAAATCTATTGAAAACGAAATAAATAAGGAACAAAACAACATCGAAAAGACCGAAAAGTTAGAAGAAGCCTCATCTTACCACAATCAGGCTTACGAGTTTTATCTTCGGTTGAAAAAATTGCTAGCAGCAAAAGAAATTATCGTAAAAATGGACAGCGAAATATCGACATTTAAAAAAGTCTTGGAAAAGACCAGGAATTTAAATCACACAGTTTCGTTAGTCAACCAATTAGAGAGAAGCTGCGAAAAACTCTCTGAACTAAAAAAGGCGAAAGAAATGAAAAGCAAAGTAGAGAGTCAAATAAACCGATTAAATCTTGAACTGGAAAAATTTAAATCTATTGAAAAGCTCGACGACTTCATAAATGAAGCAAGTTCACTGAACCAAAAACTATCCAGTCTTATTTCATATAAGCATGCTTTAAACGAAGTCGAAGCTTCCATCACTAAAGGGCAGGCTTTTATCATGCAAAATAATAAAGACCTAACATCACTCGCATCAAAATATGCTGAACTTCTAAGAAAACTTTCAAAGTGCCCCACTTGTATGAATTCCATAGATGATGCTAGAGCTGACCAGATAGCGGCCGAAATATTAAAAAGCGGGGGATGATCAATGAACGTAGATCCCGAAAAGGAAATCCAGGAATTAAAAACAAAAATAGACAAAGCCAAGGCAATGAGATATAGGGCCGAAGCTCGCCTTGAAGAACTCCTAAAGCAAAGACAGCAGATATTAGATGAGCTTGATAAACTGAACGTTAAACCAGAAAATTTAGATACAGAAATAGAAAATCTGAGCCGGGAAATCAATTCTCTGATAGAAAAAGCCAAAAAATTACTCCCTGAGGAATTATAGGAGTGGCTACCATGCAGGGAATGGAAGAATTAATCGAAAGAATAGAAAGTGGAACGCAAAAACTTATACTGGACTACACGGCAAGGAAAAGCATAAAGGACAGTTTGGAGGAAGAAAAGGCTAATAAAATAAAACAGCTTGAAAGGTTAAAAGAAGAAATCGATTTACTGGAAAAGGTGAGGATTTTACTCCAAAAGACCTCTGATTACGCTCGAGAACAGGCAAAGCAACAAATCGAAATGTTGGTAACGCGCTGTTTGCAATTCATTTTTGGAGAAAATATAGAATTTAAAATAGAACTCAGCGAAGTTCGAGGAAGACCAGAAGCTGAATTTTACGTGGTTTCATCTTATGGAGATACCCGCGTAATAACAAAACCGCAAGATGCAAGGGGCGGCGGAATTGTTGATGTAATTTCTTTAGCTTTGAGAATTGCAATAATACAATGCAGCAACACCTATGTAAACGGCCCCATCATCCTTGACGAACCGGCAAAGCACGTAAGCAGTGAATACATAGCTAACGTTGCATATTTTTTAAAACAAATAAGCAAAGTTTTCAAAAGACAGATAATAATGGTCACCCATAACCAATTTTTGAGCGAAATTGCTGACTTAGCCTACAAAGTCGAATTAAAAGACGGAGAAAGTGTTGTAACAATTTGCAGTGCTAATGAAAATGTATAAAAAGATTCAAGCAATAATTGGAAAGGCTGGCTTGTGCTTGACAGTAATATACAAAAAGTATAAAATAGAATTCAGGAAGCTTCATACATTATTCACAGCAAACTTGGGAGGTTTGGGGGCGCGAAATAAATTAAATTTAGAGCACTACCCTACGTAAAACCGAGTTCCCCTCGGTTTTTTGTTTTATGTCTAGATATCTGGGATACTTTTTTAAGGAGGTGAATAGGTATCAATACACTAATATATGCAGCTATCTCCGGATTATTATCCTTATTCATCGGATACTTCCTTCGAAAATACATTGCTGAAGCTAAAATTGCATCAGCAGAAGAAGAAGCAGAAAAAATTTTAAAAGAAGCTCAAGAAAAAGCCGAGTCAATTAAGCGGGAAGCGATTGTTGAAGCAAAAGAAGAGATTTTGAAGTTAAAGAACGATTTTGAAAGAGAATTAAAAGAAAGGCGAAACGAACTTCAACGCTCGGAACGACGTCTTTTTCAGAAGGAAGAAGCTTTAGAAAGAAAAGCAGAAATGTTGGAAAAGAAAGAGGATGCTATAGCCAAAAAAGAAGTTGAGGTAAACAAGCTTTTCGAGCAGGCTAACGAACTTTATAAAAAGCAGTTGAGCGAACTTGAGCGAATTTCAGGGATGACCTCTGAAGAAGCAAAAGATTACCTGTTGAATAAAATAAAAGAAGAGGTCCGTCACGAAGCGGCAATGATGATTAAGGAAATTGAAACGCAAGCTAGAGAGGAAGCTCAAAAGAGGGCAAAGGAAATTATTTCTTACGCTATTCAAAAATGCGCTGCCGATTATGTCGCAGAAACTACAGTTTCTGTTGTAACCCTTCCCAATGATGAAATGAAGGGTAGAATAATTGGACGAGAAGGAAGAAATATAAGGGCCCTCGAAACATTAACAGGAGTGGATTTGATTATCGATGACACCCCCGAAGCCGTCATCCTTTCTGCCTTTGATCCAATCAAGCGCCAAATAGCAAAAATTGCCCTTGAAAAGTTAATAATAGACGGTAGAATCCATCCAGCGAGAATAGAAGAAATGGTTGAAAAGGCCCAAAAAGAAATTGAAAATATTATCCGCGAAGAAGGGGAAAAGGCAACCTTTGACGTGGGCATTCATGGCCTCCACAGCGACCTTATTCGTTATCTCGGCAAACTCAAATTCAGGACCAGTTACGGACAAAATGTACTCCAACACTCGATAGAAGTTGCCCATTTAGCTGCAACAATGGCAGCCGAGCTGGGAGTAGATGTACAGCTTACAAAGCGAGCAGGTTTGTTACACGATATCGGCAAGAGTGTGGACCAGGATATGGAAGGTCCTCATGCGTTGGTAGGAGCGGAACTTGCTAAAAAATATGGTGAAACTCCAGAAGTAGTTAATGCCATTGCTGCCCATCACAATGACGTTGAACCAACGACTATAGAGGCCATTTTGGTGCAGGCAGCGGATGCCATCTCGGCTGCAAGGCCTGGAGCACGACGCGAAACGCTGGAGGCTTATATAAAAAGACTTGAGAAACTAGAGGAAATTGCCAATTCCTTTAAAGGAGTAGAGAAAGCTTACGCCATTCAGGCGGGACGCGAAGTTAGGATAATGGTAAAACCTGACGAAGTGGACGATTTGGGCGCCATAGAACTTGCAAGAAATATCGCAAAAAAAGTGGAAGAGGAGCTTGAATATCCGGGACAAATTAAGGTGAATGTAATAAGGGAAACTAGAGCTACCGAGTACGCAAAATAAAAGTGCGCAGGTTTTGCGCACTTTTTTTGCAAATATATAAAGCAAGGAGTGAAGACCTTGAACATAATGTTTATTGGAGATATAGTAGGAAGACCTGGTCGAAAGATCATCAAAGAAGTTTTGCCTGAATTAAAAAATAAATACAAGGTTGATTTCGTAATAGCTAACGCCGAGAATGCCGCCGGAGGCAATGGTATAACGAAAAAGATAGCAGAAGAACTTTTTTCATACGGCATTGATTTTCTAACCATGGGCAATCATGTATGGGACAATAAAGAAATTTTCGATTTTATAGAAGAAGAATTGAGAATGGTGCGTCCGGCCAACTATCCCCCGGGAACTCCAGGAAGGGGTTCGCAAATAATAGAATTAGATGGAACTGTAAAAATAGGGATTTTAAATATATCGGGTCGAGTTTTCATGCCAGATCTGGATTGCCCTTTCAGAACGGCCGACAGAGAACTTGAAAAGCTAAAAAAGCTCACCAATATTATTGTAGTCGACTTTCACGCGGAAGCCACTTCGGAAAAGCAGGCGCTCGGGTGGTATTTGGATGGCAGGGTCTCCCTGGTCGCAGGGACTCATACCCATGTACAGACTGCCGATGAGCGGATACTCCCCAAAGGAACAGCTTATATCACAGACGTGGGAATGACGGGCGCCTATGACGGAATACTGGGTATTGAAAGGGAGCCTGTAATAAGGAAGTTTTTAACTCAAATGCCGACTAGATTTGAAGTGGCAAAAGGGGCACCTCAGTTAAATGCGGTTGTCGTAGAAATTGATGTAGCAACTGGTCTTGCCATGAAAATACAAAGATTAATTATGAAATAATAAAAATTATTGTTAAATTAAACAGGAATTTACCGAGACACCTAGAATAATTTTAATAAGCTAATTATAATCAAGGAGGAATGAATTTATGGAAGTATTGAAAGTTTCAGCAAAGTCCAATCCCAATGCGGTAGCTGGAGCCATCGCCGGTGTGATTAGAGAAAACGGTGTAGCTGAAATTCAAACAATTGGTGCCGGAGCTTTAAATCAAGCGGTAAAAGCGATAGCCATAGCCAGAGGATTTGTAGCCCCAAGCGGAATCGACTTAATATGCATACCGGCTTTTACTGATATTGAAATAGATGGTCAGCAAAGGACCGCTATCAAGCTTATCGTTGAACCCCGATAATGCTTTCATTCAACCCTCTCAGTAAATAATTTTAGCATAGCCGCAGGAGGAAACCCATGCGAGTCGATCTTCACATCCACACCATATATTCCGATGGCACTTTGACACCCGAACAGGTAGTTGATAAGGCATTTTCGTTGAAATTGCGGGCAATAGCTATTACCGACCATGATACCGTGGAAGGAATAGAACCTGCCTTAAATAGAGCCAAAGAATATTTATCTTTCGAAGTAATTCCGGGAATCGAAATAAACTCATTTTATTTAGATGAGGAAGTACATATTTTGGGATATTATATCGACTGGAAAAGCAGTATTTTGAGATTGACGCTAAAGGCATTGCAAGAGGAGCGCATAGAACGTACTAAGAGGATAATTGAAAAACTAAAAGATTTGGGCATTGAAATAAACCTTGAAGATATAAGTGAAAAGGCATCTTGTGCATCCATTGGCAGGCCTCATATAGCCATGGCCCTTGTGGAAAAAAAAGTTGTATCTTCGATAGAAGAAGCCTTCGAGTTTTATTTGGATAAGGGAAAACCGGCATACGTGCCTAGAGAAAAAATAACGCCTTACTATGCCGTGGATATCGTAAAAAAAAGCGGAGGAATTTCGGTCCTGGCCCATCCAGGAAAGGTAAAAAATCAAAGTATAGTAAAATCTTTAATAAATTACGGTATTCAAGGGATCGAGGTTTACCACAAGGACCACGATGAGGAAAAGGTACAATACTACCAAAGCATTGCTGCAAAATACGGATTGTTGATGACCGGAGGATCTGACTGTCACGGTAAACCTTTAATAATGGGGAGTCAACCCGTTCCTTATGAATATGTGGCTCAACTAAAACAACTAAAAAAACGTATTTGAGTCCAAAAATACGCTGTGTATACAATAGTTCAGGTTTTTTAGTATATTTATTTTTTTTCTCAAAATACAGAAGGATATTTTTCTATTGTCTAGAATACATAATACAGTGTAGAAAAATGTTGAGTTATGTAGAAACGGGGTGATAAAGTGCCTGGAGGATCGGTCCGAATCAGTATTGACGAAAGAGCCTGCAAGAAATGCGGAATTTGTATTGCTTTTTGCCCCAAAAAAGTGTTTTCTTCAGACAATGATAGACCTGTTGTGGCAAATCCGGAAGCGTGTATAAAATGTATGCTATGCGAATTGAGGTGTCCTGATTTTGCCATAGTCGTCGAAGGAGAGGGTAGCGATGAGTAGTATGCCAAGATTAATGCAAGGTAATGAAGCGTGTATTGAAGGGGCTATAGCCGCCGGTATGCGATTCTATGCCGGCTATCCTATAACTCCTTCTACCGAAATAGCCGAGCTTGCAGCCGAAAAGCTCCCCAAAGTCGGCGGGAAGTTCATACAGATGGAAGATGAAATAGCCAGCATGGGAGCCGTAATCGGAGCTTCGCTTGCAGGTCTTAAAGCAATGACAGCTACTAGCGGTCCGGGATTCTCTTTAAAACAGGAAAACATCGGTTTCGCATGTCTTACCGAAGTGCCGTGCGTTATCGTCAACGTTCAAAGGGGAGGGCCCAGTACGGGGCAACCCACTTTGCCAGCCCAAGGAGATGTAATGCAGGCCAGGTGGGGAACACATGGTGATCACCCCATTATAGTGCTCTCTCCCTCTTACGTCAGGGAAGTTTTCGATTTGACAGTAAGAGCTTTTAATCTTTCGGAGAAATACCGCGTGCCGTGCATACTTTTGATGGATGAAGTTGTAGGACATCTCAGGGAAAAAGTTCAACTGCCTGATCCGGCCTCATTAAAGATTATAAACAGGAAGAAGCCTGATTTATCGAAAATTAGCCATTACAACCCATATCAGGACTACGACGGCGACGGAATACCTCCTATGGTAAACTTTGGAGAAGGTATTCCCTACCACGTTACAGGTCTTATCCACGATATAACTGGTTTTCCCTCCACAAAACCAGAAGTTACGGAATATTTGATAACGCGATTGATGAGGAAAATTTACAACAACATAGACGATATAGTGGAATATGAGAAGCATTTCACAGAAGATGCCGAAACCGTAATAGTTTCGTTCGGATCCACTGCTCGTTCTGCCATAAGAGCTGTCAAAATATTGCGAAGCGAAGGGGAAAAAGTTGGTTTAATACGTTTGAAGACAATATGGCCGTTCCCCAGAAAAGCATTTCGGGAATTGCCATCGACTGTCCGAAATGTAATTGTAGCCGAAATGAATTTCGGACAATTAATAGAAACAGTTGAAGCAGCTTGCGAGGGCAAGTTTAACATTTTCGGGCTTAATAAATATAACGGAGAATTGATGAGTCCCGACGAAGTCATCGCAAAGGTTCGGGAGGTAAATAAAAATGCGTAAAAGTCTGGAAAAATATTATAGAATAGATAAACTGCCTCATATCTGGTGTCCCGGCTGCGGTAACGGGATAATTACAGGTGCGTTGGTAAGAGCTATTGATAATTTAAAATTGGATAAAGACAAAATATGCATCGTATCAGGAATCGGATGTTCATCTCGGGCGCCCGGATACTTAAATTTCAATACCCTTCATACCACTCACGGTAGAGCGCTGGCTTTCGCAACAGGTATAAAACTTGCACGGCCCGAACTCAAAGTGATAGTGTTGACCGGAGATGGCGATTGTGCAGCTATTGGAGGCAATCACTTTATACACGCCTGCAGAAGAAACATAGATATAACAACTATCGTGTTCAACAACAGCATATACGGAATGACAAGCGGCCAGTATTCTCCTTTAACTCCCGTGGGCGCGTACGCTACAACCGCTCCTTACGGGAACATAGATAGAAACTTTGATCTATGCAAATTGGCAGAAGCAGCAGGCGCCACCTATGTAGCAAGAGGAACGGTTTATCATGTGCCGCAACTTATAAAATTTATCGAGAAAGCCCTTCTGCACAAGGGATTTTCGGTTGTAGAAACAATAAGCACTTGTCCTACTTATTTCGGCCGCAAAAACAAACTAGGTTCTCCCGTAAGAATGATGGAAATGTTGAGAGACAATACGGTTTCTGCAAAAGCAGCTGAGAAGATGTCAAAAGAAGAACTGGCCAGCAAGATAGTTATAGGAGAATTCGCGGAAATCAATGCTCCGGAATATACCGAAGAGTATATGAAAATAATTAAGCGAGCACAAGGGGAGGAATGAACGGTGGAAGAACGGATCGAAATAAGGCTTAGCGGCTCAGGAGGACAGGGGCTTATTTTAGCAGGGATTATATTGGCTGAAGCCGCCATTCTGGACGGCAAAAATGCGGTGCAATCTCAATCATACGGTCCCGAAGCAAGGGGTGGTGCGAGCCGCGCAGAGGTAGTAATAAGCAGCAGTGAAATCGACTATCCAAAGGTTACGCGGCCACAAATCCTGCTGGCCTTAACCAATGAAGCGTTCAATAGATTTAAAGACAACATGGCTGAAGATGGAATAATAATATTGGATTCATCAATAAAGAAAGAAGATACTTCAAATAAAATAATACAGCTGCCAATTATTGAAACTGCCAGAAAAGATATCGGCAAAAGTATGGTGGCTAATATAGTAGCTGTCGGAGTAATTACTGAGTTGACGAAAGTAGTATCGCGGCAGGCGGCAGAAAAAGCGATTTTAAGTAGAGTTCCAAAAGGGACGGAGGATTTGAACCTAAAGGCCTTTTACGCAGGTTGCAGTCTGGCCGAAAAATTAGCCTAAAATACTTTTTTATAAAAAATAAAAGGGAGGCTTTTTTATGGCTGAAACCCTAAATCCATTCGAGATCGTGCAAAAACAAATTAAAACTGCGTGTGACAAATTAGGACTCGAAGAATCGGTTTATGAAATTCTTAAAGAGCCCGAAAAGGTCCTGACCGTATCGATCCCTGTAAGGATGGACGACGGCAGCATAAAAACTTTTATAGGTTACCGTTCCCAGCACAGCACAGTTTTGGGCCCCGCAAAAGGCGGCGTAAGGTTTCATCCCGATGTTACCATGGACGAAGTAAAAGCCCTATCTGCATGGATGACTTTCAAATGCGCAGTCGTAGGCATTCCATACGGTGGCGGCAAAGGTGGTGTCCGTTGCAATCCAAAAGAATTGTCTAAATCAGAATTAGAGAGATTAAGTCGCGGTTATTTCAGGGCAATAAGTCCCATAATCGGGCCTGAAAAAGATATACCCGCTCCTGATGTTTATACAAATGCGCAGGTCATGGCATGGTTTATGGATGAATTCAGCCAGCTGAAAGGTTATAATACTCCTGGTGTGGTAACTGGAAAACCCATAGTTTTAGGAGGTTCTTTAGGGAGAAGCGAAGCAACCGCTAGGGGAGTGACTTTCACCATTCGCGAAGCGGCGAAAAAAATCGGTTTAGATCTTACAAAAGCCACTGTAGCAATTCAAGGATTCGGAAATGCCGGCAGCGTCGCTGCAAGACTTTTACATGAATTAGGATGCAAAATAGTTGCCGTAAATGATTCCCAGGGTGGTGCTTATAATCCCGATGGCTTAGATCCCGAAGCAGTTAATGAATATAAAAAGAAAAATAAAACCGTAAAAGGTTTTCCTGGCAGCAAAGATATATCGGGAGCGGAACTGTTGGAGCTTGATGTAGATATACTGGTGCCAGCCGCTTTGGAGAACGTGATAACCAGCAGCAATGCAGCCAACATAAAGGCAAAAATTGTAGGTGAAGCGGCAAACGGCCCGACAACACCGGAAGCCGATGAAATCCTATACAAAAAGGGTATTTTGGTAATACCGGATATACTCTGCAATGCAGGTGGCGTCACAGTATCCTATTTTGAATGGGTCCAAAACTTGATGAACTTCTACTGGACCGAAGAAGAAGTAAACAACAGGCTTGAACAAATCATGGTTAAAGCTTTCAACGAAGTTTTTGATATCCATGAACAGTACAGTGTTAACATGAGAGAAGCCGCTTACATGCTGGCTATTAAGAGGATTGCCGAGGCGTTAAAGCTAAGAGGATGGGTATAGTAAATTTTCTTCAATCCCTCCCTGAAAACTTTGGGGAGGGATTGAAAATATAAACCAAAAATAAAGGATTTTCTCGATTTATATAGAAAATAATAATATTTGAAAGCATAAACTGGGAGGGCTGTTGATGTTTGACAAGGAATCCCTCGAAAGACTTGAACAGGAGAAGGCAAGATGGGAAAATTCTACTGTTAAAAAAGTAATAGAAAAGACGCCAGAGAGATACGAAAGATTTCACACCGGTTCCAATTTAGAAGTAAACCGCTTGTATACACCATTAGATGTGCAGGAAATGGATTACATGAAAGACCTGGGATTCCCGGGCGAGTATCCCTTTACCCGCGGAATACAACCCACCATGTACAGGGGACGCCTGTGGACCATGCGCCAGTATGCCGGTTTTGGAACGGCAGAAGAATCCAATAAAAGATACAAGTATTTGCTATCTCAAGGTCAGACTGGTCTAAGCGTCGCTTTCGACCTGCCTACCCAGATAGGGTATGACTCCGACCATCCTCTTGCTCAGGGCGAAGTAGGTAAAGTGGGAGTAGCCATAGATTCCCTAAAGGACATGGAAACCCTTTTCGACGGAATACCGCTGGATAAAGTCAGCACATCCATGACCATAAACGCACCTGCCGCCATACTTCTTGCCATGTATATAGCAGTTGCAGAAAAGCAGGGAGTAAGCTCCGATAAGCTTTCGGGTACCATTCAAAACGATATATTGAAAGAATACGTAGCACGGGGAACTTACATATTCCCACCTGAACCCTCGATGAGGCTTATTACCGATATTTTTGAATTCTGCTCGAAGCACGTGCCCAAATGGAACACCATCAGCATAAGCGGTTATCATATAAGAGAGGCGGGTGCAACGGCTGTCCAGGAAGTGGCCTTTACCCTTGCCAACGGCATAGCCTACGTTGAAGCTGCCATAAAAGCAGGGCTAGATGTGGACGAATTTGCACCCAGGTTATCCTTCTTCTTCAACGCACACAACGACCTTTTCGAGGAAGTGGCGAAATTCCGGGCAGCCCGGAGGCTATGGGCGAAGATTATGAAGGAGCGCTTCAAGGCAAAAGATCCAAAATCCATGATGCTGCGCTTCCATACTCAGACGGCCGGTTCGACGTTAACGGCCCAGCAGCCCGACAATAACATAGTGCGCGTCACAATACAGGCCTTAGCGGCCGTTCTAGGAGGAACTCAATCGCTGCACACCAATTCCAGAGACGAAGCATTAGCCCTGCCAACTGAAGAGTCGGTAAGGATAGCCCTGAGAACGCAGCAGATAATAGCCTACGAAAGCGGAGTAACGGAAACCGTAGATCCGCTGGCAGGTTCCTACTATGTGGAACACCTGACGAACCTTATAGAACAAAAAGCGATGGAATATATAAAGAAAATAGACGAACTGGGCGGTGCACCTAAGGCCATAGAAAAAGGCTACATACAGCAGGAAATTCAGGACAGCGCTTACAGGTATCAGCAGGAGATAGAATCAGGCCGCAGGATAGTGGTAGGAGTAAATAAATTCCAAATTGAAGAAGAACCTCCAAAGAACCTATTGAAGGTAGATCCCGAAGTAGAAAAGATCCAGAAGGAAAAACTCAGCAAATTAAAGGCTACGAGGGACAATTTGGCTGTAAAGAATGCTTTAGAGGAACTTTCCAAAAAGGCAATGTCCAATGAGAATCTAATGCCGACCATTATAACCTGCGTAAAGACGTATGCAACGTTGGGCGAGATATGTGATGCTCTGCGCCGAGTATTCGGCGAATACAAAGCTACAGTAAGTTTCTAGAGGGGGTGAATAAAGATGCAGGGAGAACGGACTATAAGAGTTTTAATCGCAAAGCCCGGCCTTGACGGTCATGACAGGGGAGCAAAAGTAATCGCAAGAGCTTTACGTGACGCGGGTATGGAGGTTATTTACACCGGACTCCGTCAAACTCCCGAACAGATTGTGGAAGCAGCTATACAGGAAGATGTAGATGTAATAGGTCTTTCTATATTATCAGGTGCTCACAACGTACTTTTTCCAAGGATAATGGAACTTTTGAGGGAAAGGGGTATCGACGATATACTTGTAATCGGCGGCGGGGTAATACCGCACGAAGATATTCCTTTCCTTAAAGAATGCGGCATCGCCGAAATATTCACCCCTGGCACCCCTATTTCTCAAATAATAGATTTCATAAAGAACAACGTGAAGAAATAAAGTTAGGGGTGTGAAATTTGGAACTAGTAGAGGGAATACTTAAAAAAGACAAGAAAACTGCAGCAAGGCTTATCACTCTTATAGAAAGAGAAGACCCAAAAGCTATAGATGCTCTAAAAAAACTTTACAAGCATACGGGCAATTCTTACATCATAGGTATAACAGGACCTCCAGGAGCTGGGAAAAGCAGTCTCGTAAACGAACTAGCCAAAAAAATGAGAGCAAAGGGCAAAACGGTGGGGATTATAGCAGTAGACCCCACCAGCCCTTTCACAGGTGGCGCTTTATTGGGAGACCGAATAAGGATGCAGGATTTAACCCTTGACCCGGGTATCTTCATAAGAAGCATGGCAAGCCGGGGATCTCTTGGAGGAATAGCAAAAGCTGCCTATGACGCCGTTAACGTGTTGGACGCCTTTGGCATGGATTACATAATCATCGAAACAGTCGGAGTAGGACAAACGGAAATAGACATAGTAAAAGTAGCCGATATGGTGGTAGTGGTTCTTGTACCGGGACTTGGCGATGATGTACAGGCTATAAAGGCTGGAATAATGGAAATCGCCGATATATTCGCCGTGAACAAATCTGACCGCGAAGGTGCCGATAAACTTGTTACCGAAATAGAAATGATGTTGGACCTCTCCCAGAAAGAATTCGATTTAAAACCTCCGATAATAAAAACCGTTGCCACCACTGGTATAGGTATCGACGAACTGGAAGCAAAAATAAGTGAACATCTCAGTTACATCCAAAATAAAGGTTTGCTGGAGCAAAAAAGGAAGGAAAAAACACGGGAAAAATTCATGGAACTAATAAAATTTCACATCAGCAAAATGATATTTCAAGAAAAAGGGGATATTATAGAAACTTTGCTAAAGGATATATCAAATAAAGTGATCGATCCTTATACAGCTATGGAAAAACTTTTACAAAGCATTATAAAGGGGGAATAGTAAATATATGAAAACCTTGAAAATAGATCATATTGGCGTAGCCGTAAAAAGTATAGAAGAGGCATCGAAAATATACACCGAACTTTTGGGACTTGAAATGCATGGCATAGAAGAGGTCCAGGATCAAAAAGTTAAGGTAGCCTTTATTCCGGTGGGAGAAAGCGAATTTGAACTTTTGGAAGCCACCGATCCCGAAAGTTCCATAGCAAAATTTATAGAAAAAAGGGGAGAAGGTATACAGCATATAGCCCTTCGGGTAGATGACATAGAAAAAGCCCTGGAAGAACTCAAACAAAAGGGAGTAAAGCTAATCGATGAAAAACCGAGATACGGTGCCGGAGGAGCGAAAATAGCCTTCATCCACCCCAAATCCACTAACGGCGTTTTAATAGAACTATGCGAGAGGTAAAAGGGGAGGAAGGATATGGAAACGATGGAACAAAAACTTGAGATACTGAGGCAAAAACGGGAAGAGGTAAGGCTGGGCGGCGGAGAAAAGCGGATAAAAAAGCAGCACGAAAGCGGAAAGCTCACAGCCCGGGAAAGGATAGAAAAGCTGCTCGATGAAGGAAGCTTCGTGGAAATCGACGCCTTTGTGGAACACCGCTGCATTGACTTCGACATGGCGGACACAAAAGCCCCCGGCGAAGGCGTGGTCACAGGCTACGGCACCATAAACGGCAGATTAGTCTTCGTCTTTGCCCAGGACTTCACCGTAATAGGTGGCTCCCTTGGCGAAATGCACGCCGCAAAAATATGCAAGATCATGGACATGGCCATGAAGATGGGAGCGCCCTTAATAGGCCTGAACGATTCCGGCGGAGCGAGGATCCAGGAAGGCGTAGATGCGTTAAAAGGTTACGGCGAAATATTCTTCAGGAACACCCTGGCCTCGGGAGTCATACCGCAGATATCTGTGATATTGGGCCCATGCGCCGGCGGCGCCGTATACTCACCGGCACTCACCGACTTCATCTTCATGGTAGACGGCATAAGCAAGATGTTCATCACCGGCCCGCAGGTAATTAAGGCGGTGACCGGCGAAGAAGTGAGCCCTGAAGAGCTGGGTGGCGGCCTTGCCCACAACACCAAGAGCGGAGTGGCCCATTTTCTGGCATCAAGCGAAGAAGAATGCATAGAAAGCATAAAAAAGCTTCTATCCTATATACCGTCCAACAACCTGGAGGATCCGCCCTACGTAGAACCCAGCGATGAAGCATACAAGGTCATTGAAGAACTGAACACACTGATACCGACTGACCCTAACAAACCCTACGATATGAAAGAGCTGATAAAAAAAGTAGTTGATGACGGTGACTTTTTCGAAGTGCAGCCGCACTATGCGCAAAACATGATAACCGGCTTTGCCAGGCTCAACGGAAGGAGCGTGGGCATACTTGCCAACCAACCCAAAGTTCTAGCGGGCTGCCTAGACATTAACGCCTCCGACAAAGCGGCAAGGTTTGTGCGCTTCTGCGACGCCTTCAACATCCCATTGATAACCTTCACCGATACCCCTGGGTATCTACCCGGAGTAGCCCAGGAACACGGCGGCATAATAAGGCACGGCGCAAAACTTTTGTATGCCTACTCCGAAGCCACCGTGCCGAAGATAACAGTAATAGTTAGAAAGGCTTACGGCGGGGCGTATATAGCCATGTGCTCGAGGCACCTTGGAGCCGACCAGGTATTCGCATTCCCCACCGCCGAGATAGCCGTAATGGGACCAGAAGGGGCGGCCAACATAATATTCAAAAAAGAGATAGAAGAATCGGCGGACCCCATAGCCACGAGGAAGGAAAAGATAGAAGAATACCGGGACAAATTCGCAAACCCTTATCAGGCAGCCAAGAGGGGATACGTTGACGACGTAATAGAGCCCTCAACCACCAGGATAAGACTGATAAGCGCGTTAGAGATGCTGGCGAGCAAGAGGGAGAAGCGCCCGGCCAAGAAACACGGCAACATGCCCGTCTAAAGAGGGAAGGGGATGAAGAAAAATGAGCAATCTTACCAAAGGTCTTGCAGAATCGCTAAAAACAGGTTTTCTAGGCATGGGGATAACCCTCATCTCACTATATGTACTCTCCCTTCTTCTAGACTTTATGCGGGTCATATTTTATAAGCCGGCTGACAAAAAAAAGGTAGAAACATTGCCAGGCCGTAATAAAGAAGAAATAACTCCTCAGGAAAGAAAAGAGGAAGAAAATGAAGAAGATGAAGAAGAACTGGTGGCAGTAATAACGGCAGCCCTCTCGGCATACCTTAAAAAGCCTGTCGACCAGATAAAAATAGGATTCATCAGACGGATTCACGAAAGGACCCCTGCCTGGGGCATGGAATCAAGATTCAATCCAATGGAGTAATTTCTACCGCCGATAAATAAAATAATCAACAACGGAAAGGAGATTTACCTATGAAAAAATATAGAATCACAGTAAATGGAAAAACTTACGAAGTCGAAGTGGAAGAAATAACAGCATCTGCCCCCGCACCAAAAAAGGAAACGCCTTCTGTTTCCACTATTGAAGCACCAAAGGCTAAAGAAGAACCTGCTCCCGCACCTGCAGCCACACCCAAAAAAGCAGCGCCAGCGGGTAAACTCACCATAAACGCTCCGATGCCCGGAACGATCTTCTCCATAAAAGCAAAACCAGGTAGTATCGTCAAAAAAGGCCAGGTGATAATGATCCTTGAAGCCATGAAGATGGAAAACGAAATTCTCGCCCCGCAGGACGGTACGATTCTTTCTATAGAAGTGACCGAAGGAGCCACCGTCAACACCGGCGACATTTTGGCTGTTATGGAATAAAGCCAAGAAGCGGGGATGGGGAGGAGAAACAAGGTGCTAGATCAAATAATAAACTTTTTCAAAACCACCGGATATTTTAACGTCACACCTCAGCAGCTTGTTATGCTTTGCATAGCTTTCATCCTAATGTACCTTGCAATAGTCAAAAAATACGAACCGCTTTTACTTGTCCCCATAAGCTTCGGTATGATGCTGGCCAACATACCGGTAGCTGGCCTCATGGAACCCGGAGGATTTCTATACTGGATATACCAGGGGGTAAAACTGGGTGTATTTCCACCCCTCATATTCCTGGGGGTGGGCGCTATGACCGACTTCGGCCCTTTAATAGCATACCCCAAGAGTCTTCTTCTAGGTGCGGCAGCACAACTTGGCATATTCATCACCTTTCTCGGCGCAACCCTTTTGGGATTTAACGTAAAAGAAGCCGCATCCATAGGCA
>NZ_LOED01000014.1 GCF_001562425.1 Fervidicola ferrireducens | reverse complement strand
GCCATCTGTAATATTCCCTCTTATCCGTATTGCCGCTTATAAGTTCGGGCATCGGAATTTTGCCGTGTCCTGCTAATTGCCCGTTCTCATCTGTTTCTGACCACGCTATATGGTTCGGATATGCGTTGACGTCTATGCCTATAACTCCATTTTCTTTTGTTACTGCAACTTCCGGAAAGTTTTCTTCGATCGCAAAGTAAGCATATACCTTGCCGTTTTTGAGCTTTAGCTCGACGGAATAAGGCTGTCCACAAGTGCTTATTGCCTCAAGCAATTCCTCCCGGCTCTTTCCTTTTTTACATCCCGCATGTATCCCTGCATATGCATACTTTCTTTCACCTACGTTGATTCTAAGTACTGCACCATTTTCATCTATCTCGATTCTCGTATTCAGATTTCCTTTCTTGCTCTTATCTCCCCGTGAGTAGAGATTGCCTTTTCTTCTTTCTTGCCACTCTTGTTGCAGTTTCTTATATGCATTTCCGTTTATGTGCCGCTTCTTGAGCTTTTCAAACAAACTCCTGCCACCGAAAATAACCTTGCTTGGATTTTCTCCTCTTTCTTTGCATGACTCAAGAACGCTTTTTGCCTTAATTATCGCATCATCTACATACCTCGAATTTAAATTGAAAATCCCTTGAAGTTCTCTTTTGAGTTCATTTCTGCTTTTACCTTCTAAAAGCCTGTTATATGCGAATCTTGCGCAGGATGACCATCTTCTCATAAGGTCTAATACTTCCCGCTTATCTTCGGTGCTTTGGAAAATCAACTTTGCCTGAATTGTTAACATGCCTTTACGCACCTCATTGTCCGTTATTACCGCTATAAGATCTCCTGGTAGTGCCGTATATTGTTTTCTTTTTTACACACTCAATAGTGTTAATCATCATCTAATTGAAACTATACCCTTTTGCATTACTATCTTCAACTGTTGTGAACCTCCCTGCATCGTGAAATTTCAAAATAAAAACGGAATAGGACATTTTTTGATATTATATGAAACCAAGGAAAGCCTGTCAATAAAGTAATTTTTATAAAAAAACATTAAAAATTATAAAAACCCCCTTGACAAAAAAGAATTTAAGATGTTAAAATAACGCTCAAAATATAAAATAGCCAATTGTGATGAAGGAGAGCAGGACGGCTGGCCGGTCAAAGAGAGCCGGGGAAGGTGAGAGCCGGTACCGAGCTGGCGTTCTTTCTCGCTCCTGAACAGCCCGGGTGAAAAAAAGTAGCCCGGAGCCGCTTTAGAGCGTTAAAGAATGAGGCCCGAAATAGAGCGTTTCGGGTAAAGCAGGGTGGTAACGCGAGGAAAACCTCGCCCCTGATACGGCATGTATCGGGGGCGGTTTTTTTTTACCAAAAAAGGGGTGGGAAGATGATGCGGATTACGGCGGCCGAAGCTTTGGTAAGGAGTTTGGAAGAAGAAAAAGTGGAAGTGGTCTTCGGTTATCCGGGAGGAGCGGTGCTAGAAATATACGATGCTCTGTTTTTTAACAAAAAAATAAAGCACGTGCTCACCCGTTCAGAACAGGCGGCAGCCCATGCGGCTAGCGGATATGCCAGAGTTTCCGGTAAGGTGGGAGTCTGTATAGCTACATCGGGGCCCGGTGCCACCAACCTGGTGACGGGCATAGCCACGGCCTACATGGACTCCATCCCAATCGTTGCCATAACCGGCCAGGTGCCGTTAAGTCAAATCGGCGGTGACATGTTCCAGGAAGTGGATATAACGGGAGCTACTGCTCCTTTTACCAAACACAATTACCTCGTTAAAAACGCCGGCGATATACCCAGGATAGTTAAAGAGGCTTTTCACATAGCCTCCACAGGTCGGCCGGGGCCAGTTCTCATAGATTTGCCTCGGGATGTGGCCCGGGAAAAAATAGACTTTACTTATCCCGAGGAAGTGTCTTTGAAAGGCTATAAGCCTACGCTGCAAGGCCATCCGCTGCAAATTGTCAAGGCTGTGGAGGCCATCAATAGTGCGAAAAGGCCGGTAATATTGGCCGGCGGCGGGGTGATATCCTCCGGAGCTCATGACGAGCTTATGAGACTTGCCGAAACCGCCGATATTCCTGTAACGGTTTCCCTGATGGGAATAGGCTCCTTCCCCTCGGAGCACCCTCTGTTTTTAGGAATGGCGGGCACCCACGGCATGCCGTGGGCGAACGAAGCTTTGAAAAAGGCCGATTTGATAATTGCTTTAGGTTGCCGGTTCAACGACAGATTAACCGGTGGGGCCGGCGGATTCAATAAGAATACAAAAATAATCCACGTGGATGTAGACCCTGCCGAGATTGGAAAGAATGTAAAGGTCGATATCCCCATCGTGGGAGATATAAAAAACGTCCTCTGCGAACTTTTAAAGAGAATAGAAAAGCGGTCCAGGAAAGATTGGAAGGATTATCTGGAAGGATTAAAAGGCGAGGATGTTGTGGAGGGCTGCGGTGATATTTCACCCTTGGACATAATCGGTGAACTTTACAAACAAACGAGGGGCGAGTTGATAGTTACCACTGACGTGGGAGCTCATCAGATGTGGACAGCCAGGTGCTATAAATTTAAGCACCCCAGAAGCTTCATAACCTCCGGTGGGCTCGGCACCATGGGTTACGGCCTTCCGGCGGCTATAGGTGCGAAAATCGCAAACCCCAACAAACAGGTGATTCATATCACGGGCGACGGCAGCTTTCAGATGAATTTTGCGGAACTTGCGACGCTCAGGGAAAACGACCTTTCGGTGAAGATAATACTCTTCAACAACAGGGGTTTGGGGCTCGTAAAGGAACTGCAGGACATTCACTGCGGGGGAAGGTATAGCCAGGTGCATTTCGGATTTCTTCCCGATTTTGTAAAGCTGTCCGAAAGCTACGGAATAAAAGCGTTAAGAGTCGAGAGCAAGAAGGAACTTGAAGAAGCGATTTCCACGATGCTTGAAGAAGAGGGTAGTTTTCTCTTGGAATGCATATTGACGATGGATGTACGGGTAAAGAGTATGCTAGGGAAGGAGGAGGCTTATGAAAGCCACGCTGGCAGTCTTGGTTGAAAACCATCCTGGGGTCCTCTCCAGAGTGGCCGGCCTTTTTGCCCGGCGGGGGTTCAACATCGAAAGCCTCGCGGTCGGCCCTACGGATAATCCGGAAATTTCCAGGATGACGATTGTGGTGGATGGGGATGAGAGGGTAATCGAGCAGATAAAAAAGCAGCTCAACAAACTGGTGGATGTGATAAAGGTGAGTTTCATAGAACCCGAAAATTCTGTGAGCCGCGAGCTTGTGATGATTAAAGTGAACACGGAACCCGAAAAGAGGTCCGAAATAATCGGCATAGCAGAAATTTTCAGGGCAAACATCATCGATGTCAGCAGGGATTCGATGATTATCGAACTTACCGGGGATAAGGATAAAGTCAATGCCATGGAGGAGATATTGAGGCCTTTCGGGATAAAGGAGCTTGTTAGAACCGGAATAATAGCGATGAACAGGGGTAGTAAGTGCATCGAATCTCCAGAACAGTAAAGGCGCGCCTGAAAAGGCGCAGAACATAAATCATAAAAAAATTTAGGAGGGGATTACTCATGGCGAAGATTTATTACGACAGCGATGCGGATTTAAAGGTCCTGCAGGGCAAGAAAGTGGCGATAATAGGATACGGGAGCCAGGGACACGCCCATGCCCTTAACTTGAAAGAAAGCGGCGTGGACGTGATTGTGGGGCTCTATGAAGGAAGTAAGTCGTGGAAGCAGGCAGAACAAGCGGGACTTACAGTGAAAAATGTGGCAGAGGCGGCTAAAGAAGCGGATATCATCATGCTTCTTGTGCCCGACCACGTCCAGCCAAAGATTTACGAAGAGCATATAAAGCCGCAGCTGAAGGAAGGCAAAGCCTTAGCTTTTGCCCACGGCTTCAACATAAGGTTTAACCAGATCGAACCACCGGAATACGTGGATGTATTCATTGTGGCGCCTAAAGGTCCCGGGCACCTTGTGAGGAGGATGTACGAACAGGGAGCGGGAGTTCCGGCACTGATTGCAGTCCACCAGGACTACAGCGGAAAAGCCCTGGAAATAGGATTGGCTTATGCAAAGGGAATCGGGGCCACAAGGGCCGGAGTGATAGAGACGACCTTTGCCGAAGAAACAGAGACCGACCTTTTCGGCGAGCAGTGCGTGCTCTGCGGAGGACTCACCGAACTCATCAAAGCCGGTTTCGAAACCCTGGTGGAAGCGGGATATCAGCCTGAAATTGCGTATTTTGAGTGCCTCAATGAGATGAAATTGATAGTGGACCTTATATACGAGGGCGGCATAAAATGGATGAGGTATTCGATAAGCGACACCGCCAAGTACGGAGACATTACGGTCGGAAAAAGGATAATAACGGAAGAAACCAGGAAAGAAATGAAAAAGGTATTGGAGGAAATAGTGAGCGGGGAATTCGCAAAAAGGTGGATTTTGGAAAATCAAGCGGGAAGGCCCGTCTACAAGACACTGCTTGCAAAAGATGCTGAACATCCCATCGAAAAAGTGGGCGAAACCCTCCGCAGTATGATGCCTTGGTTGAAAAAATAAAACGATCTGGGGGTCTTATTATGACCAAGAGGGTATGGATATTCGATACGACTCTGAGGGATGGAGAACAAACCCCCGGTGTAGCGTTAAACGCGAGGGAAAAACTGGAAATAGCAAGACAACTTGCGAAAATGAAAGTGGATGTAATCGAAGCAGGGTTTCCGGTAGCTTCAAAGGGGGATTTTGAAGCGGTGAAGGGGATCGCGGAAAACGTGAAGGGCCCGGTTATAGCGGCCCTCGCCCGGGCGAATTTCAGGGACATAGACACGGCCTGGGAAGCGTTGAAGAACGGCGAAAATCCGAGGATACACACATTCATCGCTTCTTCCCCCATACACATGAAATACAAACTCAAAATGACACCGGAGCAGGTGCTCGAGGCGGCAGCTGAGGCTGTAAAAAGGGCCAAAAGCTACACCTCTGATGTGGAGTTTTCCGCCGAAGATGCAAGCAGGTCCGACTTGGAGTTCCTTTGCAGGCTTTTTTCCACTGCCGTGAAAAACGGCGCGACGGTGATAAACATCCCCGATACAGTGGGTTATTCAACCCCTGAGGAATTCGGTGAACTGGTAAGGGTGCTCAGGGAGAGGGTGCCGGAACTCAACAACGTGATTGTAAGCGTACACTGCCACGACGATCTGGGAATGGCGGTGGCCAATTCCCTCGCGGCGGTGAAAAACGGGGCAACCCAGGTGGAATGCGCGGTTAACGGCCTTGGTGAAAGGGCGGGAAATGCGGCTTTGGAAGAAATTGTCATGGCTCTCGTAACCAGAAAGGACGTCTACAAAGTGGATGTGGGAGTGGATACCAGACAGATTTACCGCACCAGCAAACTGGTGAGCTCTCTTACCGGAATATACATCCAGCCCAATAAGGCGATAGTAGGTGCCAACGCCTTCGCCCACGAGTCGGGCATTCACCAGCACGGGGTGCTCGCCGAAAGGTCCACCTACGAGATAATGACGCCGGAATCGATTGGCCTTCCCTCCAACAGAATAGTGCTCGGAAAGCACTCCGGGCGCCATGCCTTTTTCCACAGGTTAAAGGAATTGGGCTATGACATTCCAGAAGAAGAAGCTTTAAAAGCTTTCGAAAAATTTAAGGACCTTGCGGACAAGAAAAAGGAAGTCACCGACGAGGATATAGAAGCTATTCTTGGAGAACAGGTGGTCAAGATTCCAAAAGTAATCGAACTTGAATACTTTCTGGTTTCCTGCGGCAACCAGTCTATTGCGACGTCCACCGTGCGCGTAAAAAAAGAAAACAAAGTAGTGGAGGAAGCGTCCACCGGAGATGGACCGATAGACGCCACGTACAAGGCTATTGACAGGGCTTGCGGCATAAGCTGCAAGTTGGTGGACTATTCGATAAAGGCGGTTTCCGGCGGAAAGGATGCCATGGGTGAGGTTGTGGTAAAAGTGGAAAGGGATGGCAGGATTTTCACCGGTCGCGGCCTCAGTACTGACATTATTGAGGCAAGTGCGTTGGCATACGTGAATGCCCTGAACATAAGCTTTATGAGCAATGGGGAATCCAATTCGCAGTGAATGTGAGACCGGCAAAAAACGGAGGAGATATCTATGAAGATGACCATAAGCCAGAAAATAATAGCATACCACTCGGGAAGAGATTACGTCGAGCCGGGAGAGTTCGTCTTTGCCGATGTGGATCTGGCTCTGGCCAATGACATAACGGGTCCCGTGGCCATTTCGGAATTTAAAAAGGCAGGGGGAAGCGAGGTTTTCGATAGGGATAAAATAGCCCTAATTCCAGATCACTTCACACCGTGCAAGGACATAAAGTCTGCCGAACTTTGTAAGGCTCTTCGCGAATTTGCAAGGGAGCAAAGAATCACCCATTACTACGAAGTGGGCAGGATGGGAATAGAACACGCGCTTTTGCCCGAAATGGGACTGGTGCTCCCGGGGGATTTGGTAATCGGAGCTGACTCCCATACGTGTACCTACGGCGCCTTAGGTGCTTTTTCGACGGGAGTGGGGAGCACCGATTTGGCCTTTGCCATGATGACGGGCAAATGCTGGCTGAGGGTGCCTGAATCGATGAAGTTTGAATACGTGGGAAAGCCGAATCCCTATGTCACCGGGAAAGATTTGATATTGTACACCATCGGGGATATAGGGGTGGATGGAGCACTTTATAAATCCATGGAATTTGCCGGGGAAGCCCTGAAGTTTTTGTCGATGGATGAAAGATTTACAATGACCAACATGGCTGTGGAGGCGGGCGCAAAAAACGGTATAATGGAGCCCGACGAAAAGACGCTGGAATACGCGAGAAAAAGAGGAAAAAGGGAATTTAAAGTATTGAGAAGCGATGAAGGAGCGCCTTACGTCGATATCAGAACTTACGATGTATCGCAGATAAATCCGCAGGTGGCAAAACCCCACTCTCCGGACAACGTGGTGGACGTATACGAACTTGCCGATGTAAAGATAGACCAGGTGGTGATAGGTTCCTGCACCAACGGAAGGCTTGAGGACATGAGGATGGCGGCCCGGGTGTTAAAAGGAAAAAAAGTTCATCCCGAGGTGAGGTTGATAATTATTCCGGCTACGCAGGAAGTGAGCCTTCAAATGGTGAAGGAAGGCATAACGGAAGTATTTCTGGAGGCGGGAGCGGTGGTGAGCACACCCACTTGCGGGCCCTGCCTGGGCGGCCACATGGGAATACTGGCGAAAGGAGAGAGGGCTGTGGCGACCACCAACAGGAACTTCGTAGGGAGGATGGGGCATCCCGAAAGCGAAGTGTACCTTTCCAACCCGGCGGTGGCGGCGGCGTCGGCGGTGCTGGGGCGGATAGCCCATCCCGAGGAGGTAGTGAGAGGATGAAGTTTACCGGAAGAGCCTGGGTATTCGGCGACAACGTGGATACCGACGTTATTATTCCGGCAAGATACCTGAATACCGTGCAGCCGGAAGAACTTGCCCTTCACTGCATGGAGGATATCGACCCGGAATTTGCAAAAAAGGTGAAAAGGGGCGATATAATCGTCGCCGGGAGAAATTTCGGCTGCGGAAGTTCAAGGGAACATGCGCCTCTTGCCATAAAAGCTGCTGGTGTGAGCTGCGTAATCGCCAAATCCTTCGCCAGGATATTTTACAGAAATGCCATAAACATAGGACTTTCGGTACTGGAGTGCGAGGAGGCAGCGGAAAACATAAAAGAAAATGATCTGGTGGAGGTTGACTTAGAGAGAGGAATCATAAAAAACCTGACTTCTGGCAAGGAATTTGCCGCAAAGCCTTATCCTGACTTCATCGAAGAGATAATTAGAGCCGGAGGCCTTTTGAATTACGCCCGCCGGGGAGGTCAAGGCCGTGTATAATGTGGTCCTCCTCCCCGGGGATGGTATTGGCCCCGAGGTGATGGCGCAGGCGAAAAAAGTTTTGATGGCCGTTTCAGAAAAATTCGGCATAGCGTTTAACCTGAAAGAGGCGCTGGTGGGGGGAGCTTCGATTGACGAAATGGGGGTTCCCCTTGCTGATGAAACCTTAGAACTTTGTATGAAATCCGATGCTGTTCTTTTCGGTGCGGTGGGAGGTCCCAAGTGGGACCACCTCCCAATGGAACTGAGGCCCGAAAGGGCCATACTGGGACTAAGAAAGGAACTGGACCTTTTTGCAAACCTGAGGCCCGCCTTTTTAATTCCGTCGCTTGCCGCGAAATCACCGCTGAAAGGCGAAATTCTGTCGAAGGGCGTAGACATTCTCGTGGTTCGGGAGCTCACGGGTGGTCTTTACTTCGGGGAGCCTAAGGGCATAAAGGTCAGGGATGATAAAAGGATAGCTTACGATACACTGGTGTATACCGAGGATCAAATAAGAAGGGTTGCAGAAATAGGTTTTAGAGTTGCCCAAAATAGGAAAAAAAAGCTCTGCCTTGTGGATAAAGCCAACGTACTTGAAAGTTCCAGGCTTTGGCGCGAAGTGGTTTCGGAAGTCACAAAAGAGTTTCCGGACGTGGAGCTTTCCTATATGTACGTGGATAACTGTGCGATGCAGCTTGTGGCAAATCCAGGCATGTTTGACGTAATCCTCACGGAAAATACCTTCGGAGATATTTTGAGCGATGAAGCGGCGGCCATTATTGGCTCCATAGGACTCATGCCTTCGGCCAGCCTGGGAGATAAAAAGCCGTATCTTTACGAGCCGGTTCACGGTTCGGCCCCCGACATAGCGGGAAGGGGCTAGCAAATCCTATAGCGATGATACTTTCTGCAGCTATGATGCTTGAGCTGTCATTCGGATTGAAAGAGGTTGCCGTAAAAGTAAAGGAGGCAGTGATAAGAGCCCTAGATGCAGGATATGCTACGTCTGACATAGCTTTACCCGGATCCAAAATTGTATCTTGTGAAGAAATGGGAGATATCGTGGTTTCTTTTCTTGCAAAATAAAGATTTTTGTTGTATAATCAGACACAATAAATTATCTATAATATTTATGATAGAGCATAAACGGCGATGAAGAGGACAGTAGGTAACTTCCCGAGGTTACAGAGAGTCGGGCAAGGTGAGAGCCGATACCGAGGGATTTACCGAAAATCACCTCCGAGCTGCCGGGGTGAAACTGAGTAGCTCCGGTCGGGGCCCTTTTGTAGGGAATAGGCACCCGTTAAAGTGCCGGGTATCGGACCGTGAGGTCCCGTACCTGCCGAGGTCCGCACCGTGAGGTGCGGATGAAGAGGGTGGTACCGCGAAGGCCCTTCGCCCCTTATTTTATAAGGGGCGAAGGGCCTTTTTAATTTGGCAAAAACTTAAACTTTTTTAAGAGGTGGAAAAAGAGATGACTGGAGCGGAAGTACTTTTAAAAGCCCTTGAAGAAGTAGGGGTTGAGGTTATATTCGGATTTCCGGGAGGAGCTGTGCTTCCCATATACGATGCGCTTTACAATAACAGGAAGATAAAGCATGTAAGGACTGTCCACGAACAAGGGGCTGCCCATGCAGCGGACGGTTACGCCAGGGCGACAGGCAAAGTAGGGGTGGTTATAAGCACTTCCGGACCGGGTGCCACCAACCTGGTGACGGGCATAGCCAACGCGTACATGGACTCCGTACCTATGGTAGTGCTAGCCGGTCAGGTTTCTACCGATTTGATAGGGAAGGATTCCTTCCAGGAAGTGGATATCTGCGGAATTACCCTGCCGATAACAAAGCATAGCTTTATGCTGAGGGATAAAAGGGAAATTTTGAAAACCGTGAGGGAAGCTTTTCGCATAGCAAAATCGGGTAGGCCGGGCCCTGTCGTCATAGAACTGCCGAAGGATATTATGGCTTCGGAAACTAATATGGAAGAACAAAAAGAGGATTTTGACTTATCCTTTAGGGTTCTTTCTGAAAAGATAAATTCTTCACACGATGAAAAAGAAAACCTGGAAATAGCTGTCGAAATGATAATGAAGTCGGAAAGGCCGGTAATTTATGCCGGCGGCGGTGTGAAATTATCAGGCGCTTCTTCGGCTTTGAAAACTTTTGCAGAAAAAATATGCTGTCCCGTCACAACCACCCTCATGGGGATTGGGTGTTTTCCGCATAATCACGAGCTTTACCTTGGGATGCTGGGGATGCACGGCACTCCCTGGGCGAATCTTGCGGTTAGCGAATGCGACCTTTTGGTGGCGGTAGGAGCCCGATTCGACGACCGGGTGACGGGGAAGACAGATGAATTTGCAAAAAACGCAAAAATAATCCACATCGACATAGATTCAGCAGAAATAGGCAAAAACGTGAGGGTGGACCTTTCTCTGCACGGGGACGCTAAGGAGCTTTTGTCGAGACTCATTGAAATTGTTCCCGAAAAACGCCACGGTGACTGGCTAAAGAGGATAGAGTATTTTAAAAACAAGTATTTATTAAGAGATTCTAGAAGAGAATTGACCCCCAGATATGTAATAGAGGAGATAAACGAACTCACCGAAGGCAAGGCGATAATAGCGACGGAAGTGGGACAGCACCAGATGTGGGCTGCTCAATATTACAAATTTGAAGATTCTTCGAGTTTCATAACATCAGGGGGCCTCGGGACCATGGGCTTTGGGCTCCCTGCGGCCATAGGGGCAAAAGTTGGAAGACCGGATAAGGTTGTTTTCGATATAGCGGGTGACGGAAGCTTTGAGATGAACTGCCACGAGCTTTTGACCGCACTGAGGTACGATATACCGGTAATAGTAGTGGTTTTTAACAACAGGAGCCTCGGGATGGTCCGGCAGTGGCAGGAGATGTTTTACGGCGGCAGGTTTTCCCATTCGGACTTGGGGGATGTGGCCGATTACGCAAGAATTGCCGAAGGTTTCGGTGCCGCCGGATACAGGGTTACGAGGAGTGACGAGGTGCGCGAGGCAATAAAAAGGGCGATAAATGAGGAAAAACCGGCGGTGGTTGAGGTAGTGATAGATAAGGACGAAAAGGCCGTTCCCATAGTCCCTCCTGGGAAACCTATATACCAGATGCTGGGAATAGATTGATATGATAGAAAAAAAATTGATGTAATTGAGAAGGTTTCTGATATAATTAAACTGTCGGTATAGTGAGAAAAAAATAAAAGTACAAGGAGGGATATTTTTTGAACGAGGAGCGACTCAAAAAAATTCTAAAAGAGATGGAAAGGCAAAACGTACCGCAGCTTGTAATCTCCGAGCCCGCTTCGATATTTTATCTTACGGGAAAGTGGATACATCCTGGCGAAAGGATGCTTGCGCTTTATATCGACGCCGGTGGAGAGTGCAAGCTTTTTCTCAACGAGCTTTTCCCCGTCAGCGAAGATTTGGGACTAGAAAAAATATTTTTTAACGATGTAGAGGACCCCGTGGAGCTTCTCTCAAAGCACGTAAAAGAAGGGGAAACTTTGGGTGTGGACAAAAACTGGCCTGCCCGGTTTTTATTGAGGCTCATGGAATTTAAGAAGGGCTGCAAATTTGTCGTGTCGGATATAGTCGACAGGGTGAGAATGAGAAAAGATCCGTCGGAAATAAACTTGATGCGGGAATCTTCGAAAATCAACAGCGAAGCTGTAAAGAAAATTTTAGAACTGATACCGGGAGGGCATACCGAAAAAAAGATGGGACGGATGCTCCTTAAAATTTACGAAGATTTAGGGGCCGACGGCTTTTCCTTCGAGCCCATTATCGCCTACGGTGCGAATGCTGCAGACCCCCACCATGTCCCAGGGAACTCTACCGTAAAGGAAGGGGACTCTATCATAATAGATATCGGCTGCGTAAAGTATTCCTACTGCTCCGACATAACCAGAACGGTGTTTTATAAGAAGGTCTCAGAAGAAGCAAAAAAGATATATAATATAGTGCTGGAAGCCAACATGAGGGCGATTGAGGCGGTAAGACCCGGCGTGAGATTTTGCGATATAGATGCCGCTGCGCGAAACTGCATCGAAAGTGCAGGCTACGGCCGATATTTTACCCACCGAACGGGGCATTCCATAGGGATAGAAGTTCATGAGCCGGGAGACGTTTCTGCAGCGAATATGGAGAGGATTGAGGCCGGCATGATATTTTCGATAGAACCGGGGATATATATTCCGGGAAAGCTTGGGGTAAGGATAGAAGACCTCGTAGTCGTAACCGATGAGGGATGCGAAGTGTTGACGATGTGTGATAAGAATCTTACCGTTATTGAATAATTATTGACATCGGCTATAGTGGAGCCTATTGGGTTTACATATTTTCGAGAAAAAGACCTTTAAGTAAGAAAAGGGCGGGTACATACCCGCCTTTCGCCGTTTGGTCTTGAGCTTAGATAAGCTATTTTTTTCGGGAATATCTGCTATAATATAATAGAAGCTCTAGATAAAGGAAGGTGTCTATGGGGGAATATTCGGCGATTGTGTTAAACGGTGGGGAGTCATCGCGCATATCGGTGCAGAACAAAGGGCTGTTGAAACTTGGCGGAATTACTATACTGGAAAGAATCGTAAATGTGCTAGCACCACTTTTTCGCGAGGTACTGGTCATATCCAACAATCCCTGGCAGCTCGGTTTTCTAAAAGACCGGTGCCTTATATTTCAAGATGAGATAAGGGGATTTGGTCCGCTGGGAGGGATATATACCGGCCTTAAAAAAATGCAATCTGAGGTTGGTTTTTTTGTGGCCTGTGATATGCCCTTTTTAAATCCGGAGCTTATAAATTTTTTACTGGAAAATTCCCCGGGTTTCGATGCTGTTTGTCCGCGATGCGGCGAGTTTATCGAACCGCTGCACGCTGTTTATACAAAAAATTGCGTTGATTCCATTGAGGCTCTTATTAAAAGGGGAGATTCCAAAAGGGTCAGAGACCTGCTTTATATGGTCAGGACGCGGTATGTCGATATTGAGCCGGAGAAGTTTCATCTTGAATTTTTCAATATAAATACGTGGGAAGACTATAAAAGAGCACTGGCAGGTCCGATATTGTCGAATGATGCAAGGGGTAAAACGGTTCGCGAGATTTGAAGATATGGTTTATTTCGAGTAAGGAAGGAGGCGCAAAATGCAATCGGGATTTTCAACGAAAAGAGTCATAATTGGACCTGAAGGGTTCAAAAAAGTGGTCGATGTGTCATCGCCGAATAAAATAGGGCTGCCGAACGGCCAGATAGATTCCATGGAACTCGCCGATATTAAGCCGGGGGGCAGTTTCGAGGTAAAAGGCACGGTTTACCACGTCCTTACCTGCGATACGTTCGATTACGTCATGCACTACCTTAAGCGCCGGACCCAGATAGTCTATCCCAAAGAAGGGGCCTACATAATGATGAGACTTGATATCTCCCCGGGAAAACGCGTGGGCGAAGCAGGGACGGGCTCGGGGGCTTTTACGGTGTGCCTTTCCCGGGCGGTGGGACCGGAAGGGCGCGTATATACCTACGAGCAAAGGGAAGAATTTTATAAACTTGCCGAGAAGAATATAAAGGGTTTTTCTGAGTTTGATAATGTAATAATGCACAATAAATCCATCGCCGAGGGAATAGAGGAAAGGGATTTAGATGCCTTTTTCCTGGACGTAAGGGAACCGTGGGAAGTCATAGGCGAAGTAAGAAAAGCCATAAAACCTGCAGGGCACTTGGGAATCATTGTTCCCACGACAAATCAGGTGACCCAAACCATGGAATCTCTGGAAAACAAAGGGTTTTATATCGCCGAAGTCGTTGAAATAATGATGCGAAAGTACAAACTGGTCCCGGAAAGGCTTCGGCCCGAAGACCTTATGGTAGGACACACGGGGTATCTTATTTTTGCGAGAAAACTGGGCGAGTGAAAAAGGGCAGTTCAGGAAAACTGCCCTTTTTTACATGGCCCCCAGCGCGTTAATTACTCATCCCTGAGCGATCCTCCCACCTTTTCACCAGACGGGGCTTTTCTTTGGGTCGGTCGTAAATGTAAATCGAGTCGTATTCTAGCTGAAAATTGTCAACGGTATCGATTAAAACGCTTTCCTTGACAAAGTTAACTCTGGCCGCCACACCGCAGCTAGAGCTTATTTCCCTCGGCACTGGTACCAGCTGAAAGGATATGCCGGTCCCTTTCATCCTGGACTCGAACCTTAAGGCATGGTGAACCGAAGGAAAGGTTATCATGAAAAAGGGATAATTTTCCATCATGACTACCTACCTCGATATTCGAATTGTGAAATCGTTGCCTGAAATTATTATTTCCACATTGTAGCCCTTAGTCCATGAAAATTACCTCAAAAACTTGTGACAATATTCACTACATCTTAAGGAAATTATATTAAAGTTACGGAATGAAAACCAATAAGAATTAAAAATGATAAATTGATACTCGATAGAAAATTTCTATGACAATATTGTGCAGGTTTTTGCACAATTGGAACGACAAAAATTGAAGTTTTCGGTCGGTTTGGTATAATCAACATAGCGGTGATGCGTCCGACTTCTTTGGGCAGAGGCTATGGGAGTGCTTAAATACCGCCTGCTGGGAATGAGCACTCTCTGAAAGGGCGGAATACAAATAGCCCAGCCTTCTAAACTGGAGAGTTTGTCACAGTTTAGATGACCAGGTGTAAAACGGTGGAAAAGAAAATAAAACTTACAGAACTCACTTGTAGTTCGGGATGAGCTGCTAAACTTTCGCCTCTGGCGCTGTCGCAGGTGCTGCGGCAGTTACCCATAATGAAACACGAAAATCTGTTGGTGGGTCTTGAGACCTCCGATGACGCGGCGGTGTATAAAATAGACGACGAACTTGCCATTATCAACACCGTCGATTTTTTCACGCCTGTTGTGGACGATCCGTACCTTTTCGGGCAGATCGCGGCCTGCAACGCCTTGAGCGATATCTACGCAATGGGTGGAAAACCCCTGCTCGCCCTGAATATCGTCGGTTTCCCCGAGGATTTAGTGGAAAACGTGCTGCCGGTGGTTCTAAAGGGCGGGGCGGACAAAGTGATTGAGGCGGGAGCCATAATAGCGGGAGGCCATTCCATAAAAACTCCCGAGCCGGTATACGGCCTTTCGGTGCTGGGCGAGGTGCATCCCGCCAGAGTGCTGACCAATGCCGGGGCGAAGCCTGGCGACGTACTGGTCCTGACGAAACCACTGGGGACTGGCGTATTTGCTACGGCTGCCAAGGCCGGGATGGTTGATAACCGGGTCGAAGAGGAAGCGCTTGGGATTATGAATACCCTTAACAAAGCCGCTTCGGAAGCCGCAGTCCGGGTAGGTGTAAGTGCCGTAACCGACGTAACGGGTTTCGGACTATTGGGCCATGCGTACGAAATGGCGGCAGCTTCTGGGGTCACAGTAAAAATAAGGGCGGAAAATGTTCCGGTTATTTCAGGGATACTGGAATACGCAGCTATGGGACTTTTGCCAGCGGGCCTCTACGCCAACCGAAAGCACCTGGCGGATAAGGTGGTCCTATCGGAAGGTATCGGGGAAGAATTGGTCGACGTTCTTTTCGACCCCCAGACCTCGGGAGGACTATTGATTTCTTGTCCGGAACAAAAGGCTGCCTTTTTAATGGAAGAACTTGAAAACAACGGCGTGAAATGGGCGGCAATAATAGGACGGGTTGAAGAAAAATCCGATAAGGATATAATAGTGGAGTGAAAAATGGGTTATACTTTTATAGAAGATAACCCATTTTTTTTATTTTCTTAAATCAATATAATATGGTAAAATAGAAGTAAAGACGGGAGGTGGATACCGATTGCTTAAGTATGTACTTGCAGGAATAATAAGTTACTTAATAGGGTCCATATCCTCTGCACACTTGATTTGCAAAAAATATTACGGCATTGATATAAGGAAATACGGCAGTGGCAACCCGGGTACCACCAACGTGCTCCGGGTGGTTGGCGGGAGAGCTGCTGCAGCGGTGTATGCGGCCGACTTCCTGAAAGGATTTCTTGTTGCCACACTGGCTAAGTTAATCGGAGGCGACACACTGGCGCTTTTCAGCGGCCTTTTCGTCATTGTGGGTCACGATTGGTCTTTATTCCTAAATTTCCATGGCGGCAAGGGCATAGCCACCAGCATGGGCGTTGTGTTTGCCTTGGCTCCTAAGGCAGCGCTGTTTTCTTCACTGGTGGGAATAACTGCGATTATGCTGACGAGATACGTTTCCCTAGGGTCTATTCTCGGCAGTGGATCCTTCCCCTTGTTCCTTATGATTTTTGTTTATCCGCCCAAATACATTGTGTACGGAGTAATAATAGCAGCGATTGCGATTTACAGGCACAGGGCTAATATAGAAAGGCTAATGGCTGGCAAGGAGCATAAGTTGGGCGAGAAAATCAGGCCTTAAGAACGCGTATGTATATTTAAAATTAACCGAATATAAATAAGAGGTAATTTTTGTAGTAATAATTGACGAAATTCTGAAAAATTTAATTGAGGTAAGGTATCTTGGTAGAAAGTATCTACTGTATTCTATGAACTTGATACTTTTTCCCAACAGGATCGTCAATTACTAGGCCTTGCTACTGGCACAAATTTTGCAATTTAAAATAGACAGGAAAAGTAAGAATTTTAATTAGATTAACCGCAAATCGGGAGTGACATCGTTGAAGGATATACTGGCTGATCTGAAGGCTTATCCAGTTATAACGGCTGTAAGGGATATCGATGCTGTGGACCTGGCCCTAAATAAACCCGTTCGATGCATATTCATGCTTACAGGCGACATCCTCAATATAAAATACCCCGTTACCCATATAAAAAAGGCGGGGAAAAGGGTTTTTCTTCACATAGATTTGCTGGAAGGTGTAAGCAAGGACGCCGCTGGCTTGAGATACGTAGCAGAAGAAATAAAGCCCGACGGAATAATCACGACTAGGAGTAATTTGATTTCTTCGGCGAAGAGCGAGGGCATTTTTACCATTCAGCGAGCATTTTTCCTGGACAGCCAGGCAGTTGATACCGCAGTCCGCACCATACGGCAAGTAGACCCCGACGCGGTAGAGGTTCTACCGGGGGTAATACCGAAGATCATAAAGAGGATGCACAAAAACGTCCATCACCCGTTGATAGCCGGAGGCTTGATCGAGGACATAAAAGAGGTAACCGATGCTCTTGAAGCTGGAGCCTGGGCCGTATCCGTCAGCAAGGAGGACCTTTGGGATGCCTTCTGAAAAGCAATAGTTGAAAGACGGAGGACTCGGAGATGTGGAGAAGTCCTCCCGGAAGGTAATGCATTTGCCTTTTCCGGGAGGATTTTTATTTCAAATAGAGGAGGTGATAAAAATAATAAGCGAGACATGCTTTTTCACATGAAAATTTTAATAGGAGGGGTTTAAAGAATGAATTTAAGGCGGATTCTCATGGGCATGTGCACAGGGGCCTTTGCAGGCTTCGGAGTATTTACAATATGGCCCTCAAGTCTGGCTCGGTGGAACTGGCTGGGCGGTTGGCTCGCAGCCGGAATCATAATAACCACGGCCTGGTTGGTCAATCATTACGCCGGCAGTATGCCCAACAAGGGCAGCGGCGCTTGGGTGGATATGGCCCTGTCAATATGGCTTTCGGCCCTGCTCGGCGGGACCGTGGTATTGGATCCGGTAAAGGGCCTCGTCAGGGGGGCTTACGGTCTGTTGCACGGTGCGAACTTGGGCGGTGCACTGATGACCATAATCCTGCAGCTCGCCGGAGCGACGCTGGCTGGATATCTCCTATATGCTGCGAGAAGGAGTGATGTCTAATGTGGACATGGCAGCATGTGCTGACCACCGTCTTCGGGGGTCTTATTTTCCCGCTGGTAATCGGCCTGGTATGGGGCAAGCTGGCCGATGAATACAAGAGCTTTGGAGGAGTTCTGGCTGGTTTCTTCATAGTTGGTACCATATGGCTATTGAACCACGGCATCGGGCTGATGTATGAGCCCCAAATGAGCGGGAGTTTACCGGGTCCATGGAGCGATATGGCTCTGGCGGCCTTCTGGGGGCTCTTTGTAGCAGATCTGATGGAAGGCAAGAAGATAGACTGGGAACCGGTCCTGAGTGGTATCCTGGGCGGGGTGCTCGGGGGACTTTTGCTGTTTGCAATGGTTTAAAATTTTATTAAAACAGGGAGGGTATATTTTATGGCGAGATACGTGATGGCCCTGGATCAGGGGACTACCAGCTCAAGGGCGATAATTTTCGACGAAAACGGCTCCATAGTTAGCGTAGCCCAGAAGGAATTTACCCAGATATATCCCAAGCCAGGCTGGGTAGAACATGACCCAATGGAGATCTGGGGCACCCAAATAGGTGTCGCCAGGGAAGCCTTAGAGAAGGCGCGAATAGCGCCGGATGAAATAGCTGCTATAGGCATTACCAACCAGCGCGAAACCACCATTGTTTGGGATAAAAACACCGGTAAACCCGTGTATAACGCCATTGTATGGCAGTGCCGCAGGACAGCTCCCATATGCGATGATTTAAAAGCGAAAGGGTTGGCTGAAGTAATCCGCAGCAAAACTGGCCTGGTAGTAGATGCGTATTTCTCGGGTACCAAGATTAAGTGGATTCTGGATAACGTCGAGGGCGTGAGGGAAAAGGCGGAAAGAGGAGAGGTGCTTTTCGGCAACGTAGATACGTGGTTGATATGGAACCTCACCGGCGGCAAGGTTCACGTCACTGACTATTCCAACGCGTCGAGGACGATGATTTTTAACATCCATACCCTAGATTGGGATGAAGACATACTCAGGGAACTTGGAATACCTAGGGCGATGCTCCCCCAGGTAAAACCATCGAGCTTCGTCTACGGGCATACTGACCGCGAAATTTTTGGGGCCGAGGTTCCAATAGCCGGCGATGCCGGTGATCAGCAGGCGGCGCTCTTTGGCCAGGCTTGCTACAAGCCCGGTATGGCCAAAAACACCTATGGCACTGGCTGCTTCATGCTAATGAACACCGGGGAAAAGGCCGTGGAATCTCAAAGCGGACTTCTGACCACCATAGCCTGGGGCGTTAACGGCAAGGTTGAATACGCCCTCGAGGGGAGCATATTTATAGCCGGCGCCGTGGTCCAGTGGCTTAGAGACGAGCTCAGAATAATAGATAATTCGGCTCAGAGCGAGGAGTACGCTACAAAGGTAGAGGATACCAATGGTGTATACTTGGTGCCGGCCTTCGTCGGTCTGGGAGCGCCCTATTGGGATATGTACGCCAGGGGTGTGATAGTGGGGCTTACCAGAGGAACAAAGCGCGAACACATAATAAGGGCGGCTCTGGAATCCATTGCATACCAGACCAGAGATGTGCTTGAAGCCATGCAGAAGGATTCCGGCATAACGCTGACGAACCTGAAAGTTGACGGCGGCGCCGTTGCCAACAACTTCCTAATGCAGTTCCAGTCTGACATTCTTGGCGTTCCGGTTTCCAGGCCCAAGGTAACGGAGACCACGGCTCTGGGGGCGGCCTACCTGGCGGGTCTTGCTGTAGGCTACTGGAAAGACATGGACGAGATCGCAGCTAAATGGCAGATTGACAGGGAATTTAAACCGGCCATGGCGATGGAAGTCAGAGAAAAACTTTACGCCGGATGGAAGAAAGCAGTTAAAAGAGCCCTGGACTGGGAGAAGGAATAATTGAAATTTTGTCGAAATACTACATCAAAAAAATAAATTACTATTGAAAGTTGTGGTGGAGAAGAGGAGAACCACACCTTTAGGTGTGGTTCTCTTTACTTTTTTAAAGAGGTCACTTCAATTTAAGGAGGTCATTCAAGTGGTAGACGTGGTCATAATTGGCGGGGGTGTCGTAGGATGCATGATTGCCCGCGAACTGTCCAGGTACCAGTTGAAAACGGTACTTCTGGAAAAGGAGGACGATGTGGCGAGCGGCACCAGTAAGGCCAACAGCGCTATCATCCACGCCGGCTACGACGCAAAGCCCGGCACCCTGAAGGCGAAGTTAAATGTGAGAGGCAACCCTCTTTTTGACAAAATTTGCAGCGAACTTGATGTACCTTTTAAGAGGATAGGCTCTCTCGTAGTGGCTCTAAACGAGGAAGAGATCAGGGTACTTGAAGAATTGATGGAAAGAGGGAAAACGAACGGTGTTCCAGGCCTCGAAATTATAAGCCGGGAAAAACTGCTGGAAATGGAACCCAATATCAACAGGCAGGCTCGGGCAGCGCTTTACGCGCCCACCGCAGGCATCATATGCCCCTACGAGCTGACGATTGCCCTGGCTGAAAATGCATGTCAAAACGGGGTAGAAATAAAGCTGAATTCCCCAGTTCTAGGTATAGGAGTGGAAAACGAAGGGGTGCTGGCCGTCAGGACCCCGGGAGAAACTATTTACACCCGGTATATTATAAACGCCGCGGGTCTTTTCGCCGATGAGATATCGAGGATGGCGGGGGCGGAAGACTACCGCATAACGCCGCGGAAAGGAGAATATTTGATCTTTGACAGAAGGTTCGGCGGCATCGTAAGCAGAGCAATATTCCCAACACCTACAAAAATATCCAAGGGAATTCTCGTATGCCCAACGGTGGACGGCAACTTTTTTATCGGTCCCAATTCCAACGATGTCCGGGAAAAAGACGACGTCGCCGTTACACAACAGGGAATTGAAGAAATAATAAAAGGTGCCCGCAAGCTAGTTCCCGACCTACCGTTAAAGCACGTGATAGCTTCTTTCGCCGGATTGAGAGCCGTGTCGGATACCGATGACTTTGTCATAATGGCATCCAAGAAAGTAAAAGGCTTTATCAATGTGGGAGGTATCCAGTCGCCAGGGCTATCCTCCGCACCCGCCATCGCCGAAATGGTTCTGGAAATTTTGAAAGAAGAGGGATTGGAGCTTAAAGAAAAGAGCGACTATAATCCCGAAAGGCCGCGAATTTTCAAATTCCGCCATCTCAGCAGTGAAGAAAAAAGGGAACTGATAAGAAAAAATCCGGCGTACGGCCGGGTAATTTGCAGGTGCGAGACGGTGACCGAAGGTGAAATAATTGATGCAATCAGAAGGCCGGTAGGAGCCCGGAGTCTTGATGCCGTAAAGCGCCGAACCAGAGCAGGGATGGGCAGGTGCCAGGGAGGTTTTTGCTTGCCCAGAGTGGTGGAAATCTTGGCCAGGGAGCTCGGCATAAGTCCCCTGGAAGTCACCAAAAGCGGTAGCGGCTCTGAAATATTGAAGGGAAGGACGAAAGAATTTATTGAGACTGGTGGTGTTGTCGATGCAAAATAGAGAACTTGTTATAATTGGTGGAGGGCCTGCCGGGCTGTCTGCTGCAGTAGAAGCCCGTAGGCTGGGGATAAAAGATGTGCTCGTCATAGACAGGGAGTCGGAGCCGGGCGGGATACTGAAGCAGTGCATTCATACCGGGTTCGGACTACACGTCTTCAAGGAGGAACTCACTGGCCCTGAATACGCTGAGCGCTTTATAAGAGAAGCCGAAAACCTTGGCGTGGAAATAATGCTGGACACTATGGTGATAGAGCTTACAGCGGACAAGCGCATAGTCGCAGTTAACAGCCGGGAAGGGCTGGTAGAAATCCAGGCGAAAGCGGTTATCCTTGCTATGGGATGCAGAGAGAGGACGAGGGGTGCCATCAATATTCCAGGCTTCCGGCCGGCGGGCATTTTTACCGCAGGCACGGCGCAGCGGTTTGTAAACATCGAAGGCTATATGCCCGGGCGGGAAATAGTAATATTGGGTTCCGGAGATATAGGGCTTATAATGGCAAGGCGTCTCACCTTGGAAGGAGCCAAGGTCCAGTGTGTTGTGGAAATAATGCCCTACTCTAACGGCCTAACTAGAAATATAGTGCAGTGTCTGGAAGATTTTGACATACCCCTGCTATTAAAGCATACGGTTGTCAACATTCACGGTAGAAAAAGGGTAGAAGGGGTTACCATCGCCGAAGTCGACGACGACGACATGAAGCCAATCATGGAGACCGCGAAATTTGTACCCTGCGATACGCTGCTTTTATCCGTCGGACTGATACCGGAAAACGAACTCTCCAGGATGGCTAATATTCAAATCGACGAGGTCACCGGAGGTCCGGTGGTAAACCAGCGGATGGAGACGTCGGTTCCCGGAATTTTCGCGTGCGGCAACGTGCTGCACGTCCACGACCTAGTGGATTACGTCACTCGGGAAGCAATGCTGGCTGCAAAGGGAGTCGCCTCGTACCTCGCCGACGGAGGTAAAAAATACGAGCACATACCCGTTTCTCCGGGGAATGGATTGAGATACGTGTTACCCCAGAGGATAAACGTAGACGCGATGCCGGAGGAAAGGCAGAACTTCTTCATGCGGAGCGTCAAACCCATGGCGAAGGCAAGGCTTTTTATTGAATCGGAAAGGGGCGTAATAAAATCCAGGGTAATGAGATACGTCAAGCCCAGCGAAATGATAAGTGTCCAGCTGGATCGCGATGAAATGAAGGGGATTAAAATGTTAAAATTCAGCCTTCAGGAGGAAGGTGACAGCGTTGAGCGCGGTGAGTGAGGAAAAGAATGTAACCTGTATAGTATGCCCTAGCGGGTGCAGGATCAAGGTGAGTATAGAAGGAGGTGAGATAGCCGGGATCAGCGGCAACCTTTGCAAGAGGGGCGCCGATTACGCTAGGGCTGAAGTGACCCAGCCTATGAGGGTGCTTACAACCACAGTACGCCTAGAAGACGGTCACCTGCTACCCGTGAAGACAGCGCGCCCAATACCCAAAGCTTTGATCTTTGAAGCACTAAAGGAACTGAGCGGCGTGAGGGTTAAAACACCGGTAGAAATCGGCCAAGTGGTTTACTCCAACGTGGCCGGCACCGGTGTCGATGTGGTGGCTACCCGGAGTTGGAACTAAGATACCGGCGGTGATGAGGGTGTTTAAAAAGGAGGTCCTTTTTAAAAACAAGAAAGGTCTCCATATCAGAGCAGCCGCTATGCTGGTCCAGAAGGCCCACGAAATGCAAAAGGAGCTGGACGCCAATATTTTTGTGAGGAATCAGAGGGGCCACGAAGTGCCTGCAACGGCTCTCATGGCCCTTTATTCCCTGCACATAAAACCAGGAGATAAAATTACGGTGCTTGCTACAGGCGCCGATGCGGGGACGGCGCTGGAGAGGTTTTCGAGATTGCTGGAAGGCGATTTAACGCCCAAAGACCTCGATGAGAACGATAAAATAGACTCCATACTAGAAGAAAACGCTCTAACATCCGATGTAATCCTGGACAGCATAACCGACGGCCTCATCGTCGTGGACGCGGATTGCACAGTTACAGTCTTTAACAGAGCCGCGGAAGAAATTACCGGGATGTCCAGGGCGCTGGCTGTGGGGAAAAATCTCAATTTTCTGCTACCGGGAACCGGAATAGAGAAGATACTGGCTGGCGGAAAAGGCGAGTACGAAAGGAAAAAGGTCTTCAATGGTCGGCCGGTAATAGCCGACCTGGTGCCGATAACAATAGATAAGAAAATAATAGGGGGAGTGATAATTTTTCAGGACATTTCCCGCATGGAGAGGCTTTTAAGGGAAATGAAGGACTTCAATGAAGCCGTAGCTCGGGCCGAGTATCTGGAAGAGGAGCTCATAAGGAGTAAAAAGCTTGACAGGGCCTTCGACGAGATAGTGGGCAGGAGCGGGAAACTATTGGATGCTCTGGCTGTGGCCTCTAAAGCCGCCGCCACGACTTCTACGGTTCTCATAAGGGGCGAAAGCGGCACGGGGAAAGAACTGGTAGCCAGAGCCATCCATTGTGCAAGCAAGAGGAAGGACGGTCCGTTCATTCGGGTGAACTGTCCAGCTATTCCCCAGACGCTGTTGGAGAGCGAGCTCTTCGGCCATGAGAAAGGTGCTTTCACTGGAGCGCTATACCAAAAAATAGGCAAGTTCGAACTGGCCAACGGAGGCACGATTTTCCTAGACGAGATCGGTGAAATGGGCAAGGACATGCAGACCAAACTTCTGAGGGTACTCCAGGAAAAAGAGTTCGAAAGGGTTGGAGGAAATCAGACCATAAAGGTGGATGTCAGAATCATTGCAGCCACCAACAGGAACCTCGAGGAAATGGTAAGAAAGGGAGAATTCAGAGAAGACCTCTACTACAGGCTCAATGTGGTCCCCATTTTCCTACCCAGCCTCAGGGAGAGAAAAGAGGACATACCCCTTCTGGCGGAACATTTTAGGGAAAAATTATCAAAGGCACTGGGTAAAAATGTGACAACCATAACGCCCAGAGCTATGAAGTGCATGATGAGTTACGATTGGCCTGGAAACGTGAGGGAGTTGGAAAATATCATTGAAAGGGCTATCAACCTCACCGATGACGGAGAGATCGACGTGGACGACCTACCTTCTTATATAAGCGGGCAGGAGAGCAGTGATTCCGGCCACCTCATAAACTTGAGTGGAGACGGTGAAATGGCACCCTTCGAGGAATACGAAAAAGAGATTATCAGAAAGGCCTTAAAAAAGTACAAGAGCTTCAATGCTGCGGCTAAAGTACTGGGCATCACCCACAAGACCGTTGCCGCCAAAGCCCGTAAGTATGGGCTGGTATAGGCTTGGTAAAAAGGATCAACAATGAAAAAAAGCCGGAATGGATAACCCTGCGGAATCAGGCAGCGGGGTTATCCTTATTTATTGGCATGAGTTTTGCAAATAAAAAACTTTAAAAAAATACTTATGGAGGTGGACCGGATGAAAAAATTAATAAACAATCCCGAAGTCGTCGTTGAGGAAATGCTGGAGGGTATGGTCAGGGCATTCCCACAGTATGTTAGAAAACTTGAAGGCTACAACGTGATAGTGCGGGCCGATGCTCCAGTAAAAGGAAAGGTGGCGCTGGTTTCCGGCGGAGGTAGCGGCCACGAGCCTTCACATGCTGGGTATGTAGGCAAAGGAATGTTGGATGCGGGCGTAGCAGGTGCCGTATTTACTTCTCCTACTCCCGACCAGATATTCGAGGCGATTAAAGCTGTCGATGGAGGAGCTGGAGTACTCCTAATAATAAAAAATTATACTGGTGATGTAATGAATTTTGAGATGGCAGGAGATATGGCTAGGGATGAAGGTATAGAAGTTGCGAGCGTCATAGTAAATGACGATGTAGCTGTGGAAAACAGCACATATACAGTGGGAAGAAGAGGTATAGCAGGTACAGTCTTCGTGCACAAAATAGCCGGGGCTAAAGCTCAGGCCGGAGGGACACTGGAAGAAGTTAAGGCTGTGGCAGAAAAGGTTATCAAAAACGTGCGCAGCATGGGGATGGCTTTGACTCCATGCATAGTGCCAGCTGCAGGGAAGCCTACTTTTACCATCGGCGACGACGAAATGGAGATAGGTATGGGCATTCACGGAGAGCCTGGTACCATGAGGACAAATATAATGAAGGCTGACGAGATCGTGGATCACCTCATGTCGAAAATCCTTGCCGATTTGCCTTTCGAGTCGGGAGCTGAGGTTGCAGTTATGGTAAATGGCCTAGGAGGCACCCCACTTATGGAACTTTTCATATTGAACAGGAGAGTTAGCCAGATTCTCGACGAGAAGGGAATAAAAGTATATCGCACCTATGTGGGAGAATTTATGACTTCCCTGGAGATGGCAGGGGCATCAATTACGCTCTTGAAGTTAGACGATGAACTCAAATCTTTGCTGGATGCGCCTGCTGACACTCCTGCGTTCAAACAATTATGAGTAATTGAGAGGAGATGTAAAATGGCGGTGGATTCAGCAAAACTCGTTGAGATAATCAAGGCTATTTCAGAGAAGATAACAGAGAACAAGGAATACCTTACTCAACTAGACTCAGCAATAGGAGATGCCGATCACGGGATAAATATGAGCAAGGGGTTCAGAGCAGTGGTAGAAAAGATATCGGGTATGGAGGGAAAGGACTGCGGCACGATACTGAAGACCGTAGGTATGACGCTGATCTCAACTGTGGGCGGAGCTTCAGGTCCACTTTACGGTACGGCTTTTATGAAGGCAGGGCAGGCAGTAACAGGTAAAAGTCATCTGGATTTCAACGACCTAATTACTCTGATGGAAGCAGCTCTGGAAGGAATAAAATACCGGGGTAAAGCAGAGAAAGGTGAAAAGACCATAGTGGATGCTCTGGAACCTGCGGTAGAAGCTCTGAAAAGGCACAGAGAAGAAGGCGTTGAAGTTGCATTGCGGGAAGCGGTAGAAGAAGCAAAAAAAGGTATGGAATACACTAAAGATATTATAGCCAAAAAAGGAAGGGCCAGTTATTTGGGGGAGAGAAGTCTAGGCCACCAGGACCCTGGTGCTACCTCGTGTTATATAATGCTTGAGACCATGGCCGCCCAGCTACTGGATGGCAAGAAATCCTAAGGGGGGGGGCGGTTTTATGGTGGGCATAGTGCTCGTATCCCACAGCCCCCGTATAGCCGAAGGGACGCTGGACCTCGTCAAGCAGATGGTGGGCGATAAAGTGCCCATTGAAATTGCCGCAGGTACGGCCGACGGCAGGCTGGGTACCGACGCCGCGGCGATAGAGAGAAAAATAAGGAAAGTCCACGAGGGCGATGGAGTACTGGTAATGGTAGACCTTGGAAGTGCAGTATTGAGTGCCGAATTTGCCATTGAAAACCTGGGAGAACCGCTCAAGTCAGCAACTGTTATAGCCGATGCACCCTTCGTGGAAGGCACGGTGGCGGCAGCCATAGAGGCCAGTTTCGGGAAGAGCCTGGCCGAAGTCAGAGCTGCAGCCGAGGGGGTAAAGGCGTACAGCAAGCTGGGCTGAGTTTTATCACTACAAATAGACGTCCCTTTACAGGACAAAAAAAGAGGCGGATTATCAATATCCGCCTCTTTCGATTTTTAAACACACTGCCGCAAGATTTCTTTAATCTCCTCTTTTGACGGTACTTTGCCCGCCACCTTTATTTCGCCATTAACGACTAATCCTGGGGTGAACATAATGTCGTATTCCATAATTTTGTTTATATCCTGGACCTTTTCGATGTCTGCGGTAATACCTAGTTCCTGAAGAGCTTCTCTCGTATTCTGTTCAAGAGCCTTGCATTTGGGACAGCCTGTGCCTAAAATTTTAATTTTCATGATTTTTACCTCCTTGAATTTTTGATTTTTTATCTTCTTTAAACCGGCGTAATTATTCTATCATTTGCCGGTTATTGACGCTCGAGAGTTTTATGCCAATGCGCCAAATGCATAGCCCGTCAATGTGGCCATTATAATTACCAAAGATACATAGGTTATAGTCTTTTTTGGACCGAGCACGCTGTTAATGACCAGCATACTGGGAAGGCTCAAAGCGGGGCCGGCAAGCAGCAGGGCGAGAGCTGGGCCTTGCCCCATGCCAGAGCCAAGAAGACCTTGAAGTATAGGAACTTCGGTGAGCGTGGCAAAGTACATGAACGCTCCTACGACCGATGCTATGAAGTTGGCCAAAAGTGAATTGCCACCTACAACCGACGAGATGTACCTGGCGGGTATTATTCCCGCATCTACATCCGGACGTCCCATGAGAAAACCGGCAACAAGCACTCCGCCGAAAAGCAGCGGTGCTATTTGTTTTGCAAAGCTCCAGGTTGATCCCATCCAAGAGACGAGCTCTTCCTTTTTAAACCAGCTGTATAGGATGATCCCTAGAGTTACCAGCAGGAATGCGGTGATGTACCATTTTACGGTATAAACGGTGCTGAAAAAGCCCACCGGCTGGGCGGGTTTTCCCCACGCGGCAAAAATCAAGATTAAGACGAGATTGAGAAAGAAAATTGCTTCCTGATATAATGTTCTCCCTTTTTCCTCATCGGAAGGAAGGTTCATACTGATCTTTTTAGTCCTTTCCTTATCTTCCTTGCCGAACAATAGCTCCATTATAAGTCCGATGACCACGGCAAAAACTACAGCACCTATTGCCCTGGCAACTCCCAATTTCCATCCGAGAACGCGGGCGGTCATGATTATTGCAAGCACGTTTATAGCGGGCCCAGAGTAGAGGAAGGCCACGGCGGGTCCTATTCCCGCACCCCTCTTATAAATTCCTGCAAAAAGGGGAAGCACCGTGCAGGAACACACCGCCAAAATTGTGCCCGATACCGAAGCTACCGCGTAGGACAGCCACTTTTTGGCCTCACTGCCGAAATACCTTATGACCGCAGCATGAGAGACGAAGTTAGCTATGGCACCCGCTATGAAGAATGCCGGGACAAGGCATGTCAGGACGTGAAGCCTTGCGTAGTCCTGAAGCATATAAAGCGATTCGAGAACGGCACCGGTGAACCTGGGATTTGAAAGGGGCATGAAGTAGGCGAACAGGAAAACTCCAACTATGAGGAGAAACTTCTGCCATTCCTTCATTTTATTTTTCCTCCTTTATTTCAGCAATCATCTTGCGCGATAAAGCAAATTTATCATTGAGGTCTGCCTTAATGACCTCATTGGCGCATCTTAGAAAATCAACAACACAGGGCATCCTGATTTTGTAATTTACCGTGAGCCCCTGCTTTTTGCTTTCTATAATTCCTACGTTTTTCAGAACGCTAAGGTGTTTGGAAACCGAGGGCTGGTCTATGTTCAGTTTTTCGCCGATATTGCATACGCACATTTCGCCGTGGGTTGCAAGAAGTTCTATTATCTTTAGCCTTGTCGGATGGGCCAAAGCTTTGAATATTGAAGCGTACATATCGTATATATCATTGGACATTATGTTTACCCCTTTCTCGAGCTTTATTCCTGATTAACTATATTCCAATATTAGCATATAGGAAAAGATATGTCAAGTGCATTCAAAAATTTGTAAAAAATATTGACGTAACTGAAAAAAGTAATTTAAAAAAGATTTCAGCGGGGGTTCTTGACAGCGGGGATTTAGAGGAAGAAATTAAAAGACTCGAATATCTTGAAAAGCATCCGATAGTCAGTTGTAAAAGACCTACGGTTTCACGTGATAAGGAATGAACTATGATATATCACGATTTTATGGGGGTGATTTTGTGGCAGAACATAAGGTGGAAAGAAAAGAGCGGGACTTAGATTTTTTGAAAAGTATCTGACGATATGGGTAATCCTATGCATTATTGCGGGCATATTTATCGGTCAGAAATTCCCAGCATTTCCGGAATTTTTGTCCAGATTTACCTATGCCCAAGTATCGATTCCGGTGGATTCTTATTTGGTTCATGATATACCCGATGATGGGTAAAGCTTTGGAAGGTGGATAGATCCGTGGCAGCGCCGGCAGCGATGATAGGCGCGAGCAACTTTTTCGAACTGGCGGTAGCTGTGGCTGTATCCCTTTTCGGATTGGAGTCGGGGGCTGCCGTCGCGACAGTGGTGGGTGTTTTGGAAGAAGTACCGATAATGCTAAGCCTTGTGGCCATAGCCAACAGGACGAAACACTGGTTTCGCGAAGGGGAAAAAACTAATAGTGTCGATAATTTGTAAAGTTTCGTGCGTGGTTTTATTTATTCTGAAGCCCTACTACCAGGGCTACCATATTGCCCATCTAAGTTGACAAGAGTTCTTTTGAAAGATATCATATAGAATGAGTAATTGTTTTTTTATTATATGATTATTCTTTCTCTTAAACGAGAAAACAACATATTAGTGAAAAGTGATTTCCATTCATTTTCTTTTAATTAATAATACTACATTCCTTTTGGCTATCCTATGGGTTTTGAAATGGTGTGTCGTTGGGGATATAACGAGTTCTAAAAATTTCTAAAATATTTGTTCAAGCGAGGTATTAATGGCAATGGAATCAATCCGTGAATCTAGAGAGGCTGAGAAGCTAACAGAAAAAAGGAAGAGGCAGATATTAGAGGCAGCAATCGAAGTCTTTGCTGAAAAAGGATATAATGGGGCAAAAACAAAGGAAATCGCCGAAAGGGCTGGAGTTTCTGAGGGAACGGTATTTAAATATTTTAAAACTAAAAAGGATATTCTTTTAAGCCTATTAAATACTTCCACTATAGATACTCTGAACCAGATGGTGTTAGAGGCAGAAAGTGAAGGAAAGGATTTGCAGGAGGTACTTGAATTATTATTAAGGAAATATGCCGCTTTTGTTAAAGACAATTTTGAACTTATGAAACTTATATTTTACGAAAGTCAGTTCCATAAGGATTTGAGGATAGGATTATTGCAAAAAGTTTATAAAAAAATATTACGTTTATTCGAAGATTTAATAAGCCAAAAAATAAAGAAAGGAGAATTTAGACAGGTAGATCCAAAGGTTGCTGTTAGAGCTTTTATAGGGATGGTTATGGCCACGTTATTGTGGGTAAAGATGATGAGTCCGGAGGAGGGTAATATTATAGATGAGGAAAAGTTAATTCACCAGTTTATAGATATATTTTTTAATGGAATAAGGAAAAAATAGATCAATTTGCTTTCTGATTTTTTATGCCATTTAACCATAGATTTGCCAAATCCTTAATTTCTTTCTCATCTGGTACCTCACCGTATTCCAACTTTTCTAAAAGCAAATAAAAAAATGCACCGCTTAAAAGGAAAGATGCAAAAGAGATTTCGTTTTCCTTCCTACTTATGCTACCCTCTTTTTTTATGTACTTTCCAATAATCTTACCCATTTGCAAGATTAGACGTATAACAAACTCATTGTCCATCCTTTTTCCCCCAATTTTTTGGAAAATAAGTAACTACTTACTCATTGTAGCTAGTTTATATTTTACAAAATTGAATTTTAACTAGTCAACATAGCTTTTACGTAAATATTACAAATAAATTACAAATCAAAAAACATATTGACTTAAAACAAAGAACCTAGTATATTAAAAAGTGAGCACTTACCTAATAAGTAAGTGCTCACCCAAGCTTCATACCCAAATTCTCCTTATTTGCCCCCTCCCCTCATGAGGGGAGGGGATCTTTAGAGTAAAAACCATCTGATAAGGTAATTTCTAAGGAGGTGAAAATTGTCAAACACGATATGCTATTACCAATAAATTAAAACAAAGAACAATTTAATAAGGAGGTTAGTCTATGTTAAAAGGTCAAAGAGCAAAAAGATTGCTCGCGATGTTGACCGTATTCTTCTTCATCGCCGGTAGCGTTTTTGCTGGAGCTGCCACTAAATCTAAAGTAGCATACGCCGCCACAAAAAATGAATTTCCAGCTGTAGACTTGACCAAGCTCACATCAGATGTATCAGACAAAAACACAAAAGATGCCGTAATGAGGCTTGCAGCATTCGGAATTGTAAACGGCATGGAAGACGGTAAATACCATCCCGATGAAAAGGTCACGAGGGAACAGTTTGCAAAGCTTTTAGTAACTGCACTGGGCATGGAATCGGCGGCTAAGGCTGGAGCAGGGCATGTAAGTTTTAAAGATGTTGCACCGTCTAGGTGGTCTGCCGGATACATAAGTGTTGCGGCGGGCCAGGGATTAATCAAAGGATACCCCGATGGCACCTTCAAACCTGATAAAGAGGTTAGCTACGCTGAAGCTATAACAATGCTTGTGAGGGCTCTAGGTTACAAGGATGAGTTCCTGCCGGGGAAATGGCCGGGCAACTATCTTGCAAAAGCTGCTGAAAAGGAAGTAACAAAGTACGTAAAATTTACTGATGTAAACGGCTTTGCAAACAGAGGAGAATGTGCGATATTAGTGAACAACACCCTCGATGCAAAGGTTGTAAAAGTAGATACCTATGAAAGTGGAAACGTAAAATACTATGAATCAGAAAAGACATTGCTTGAAGATAAACTTAATATTACAAAACTTGAAGATAAGAGAATAATTGCAAACAACAGGCTTGATGATTCGCTAAATGAAGATAATAATGAAGTTACTGTAGTCGATGCAAAAGACAATAGCAATGCAAAAGATTATGATGTTGTAGCAGGTTATAATGTAGAGCCAGTATTGGGTGAAGAAGTAACCATTTACTTAAACGACGATGACGAAATCGTATACGCTGAAAGAGAATATGAAGACAAAGCGATGTTCGACTATGCTTCTTCCGCTAATGATGATAAAACATTGAGCCTCGTTAAATTTGATGATGACTATAAGTTTGACGAGAATGCAGTAGTATATGTTTCTGACGCTGATGGTGCTATTAAATACGAAGGAGAAGATGAGATAAATGCCAACCTATCAAAGTTAGTTGGCAAACCCGGTAAATTTGTAGTCAAAAACAGCAAAATAGTATTTGCCGATTTAATCAACCCCGATCAAACCGATGACGGCTGGATGGTAGTAACGGAAAACAACAGCGGTGTTATCAAGGGTATTACTCCAAACACCGACAAACTTGACAATGTAAGCGAAATAGACTTAAGAGAAGATGAAACCTTTGACAAGGTAGTAGTCCTTGATACCAACGGCAATGCCCTTACAGTTAATGATATCCAAAATGGCAATGTGATTTACGTAGGAAAACAGGACATTGATGGCGATACCTATGCTGTAGTAAGGGTTGTAAAGGATAACGTTATAACCGGAGAATTTACAGGATATAAGCTGAGCAGCTCTGAAAGGAAAATTGGAATAGACGGCAAATATATAAAGGCATCTGTTCATGAAGCCAAATACAGCACAAATGGTGGCGATGATATCAAATATTTCAATACTACCAATAGCGATGTAGATAATGACATGGAAGACTTAGATGAAGTAAGTATAACCGCATACCTCGATGGAGCAGGAAGGATTGCATACTTTGTTGGAAGCACCACAGAGTCTTCAGGCTATAAATACGGTATCGTTACAAAGATTTACGAAGAGAGCGAAAAGATTAAGATTTACACCGTTACAAACGACGGCGAAGGCGACGAAATCGTATATCCTGTAGAAGAAACAAAGAATCTGACAAAAGATAAAAACGGTAATCCAATAGCAGCAGGTAGCCTTGTAAAATTCAAGCTCAACAAAAATGGTGAAATTGCTGAAGACGAAATTTATGTAGTGGATCTCTCCAATTATTATGTAATGGATGACGACTTTGGCAAAGACAGTATTAAAACAACAAGCGGAAAATCGATCTCTGTTGACAGCAAGACGGTAATATTTGATTTGAGAAATGTTAAAGCATATACAGACATAAACACCGATACTGATTCAATCAATGAAGTAGTTTATTCTAAAGATGCTACAAGATATAGCTTAGATATAACAGCTGCAGATACAGACGATGACTTTGATGTGGTAAAATGGAGCGACCTTGCAGAGGACGACAAGGTTGATGTACCGTTCTACGTAATCCTTGACGACAACGGCGTAGACGCAAAAGCTATATTCTTCGTAAGCAGCACCAGCACAGGCGTAACAGATTCTTCAAGCGATGAAATACCTGTATACGTTGTAGACATGTGGAAGAAGTCCGGAGATGTATATGTAACTATTCATCCGTATGGTGAAGGCACAAAAGACGTAAAAGTTGATTCCACGTGGAAGAACAGCATTGAAGATGAAAGACCATATGTAGTAAAGATTCAAGCTGACGGAGAATTAGAGATTGTAACAAGCAGCAATGACTATGAAGAATACTACGGAGTAATTACAGCAAAATCTGGTGACACAGTAACTGCTGATGTTTATAAAGTTGGTACTTCAACATTAGAAACAAAGAAATTCAAGCTGCCTGCAAATGCTATCGTCTACGAAGAAGACGAGAAGAAGTCTGCTTCAAGCATCCATACTGGAGATGCAGTATACTTCATAGTTGAAGACGGTGTGAACATTAGAGTAATCGAAAGATTAATTGATGATGAAGCAAAAGCTGTTTTAACTGACAAAAAGAGTCCATATTAATCAAAAATTAAGCGGATGGGGAAATTTAACCCCATCCGCTTACTGCTTAAACAAAAGGTTAATATGTTAAATATCCACATATTTAAATTTAATTAGTTTACGACGCTTTGCTGGAGATGATTGCATGGGTGAAAACCTTACTTTCAATGCCGTTTCTCCTAATGATAGAAATTCAAAGGATTCAGACGACATATTGGTGGAACTCAGTAATTTTTTCAGGGTTATTGTGGAGTCCTTCGATAAAATATTTAAAAAATACGGTGTTTCGAGGACAAAGTTCAACGTGCTTTTAATTTTGGGAAAAGGGAAGGAAGAAGGTCTCAGCCTTTCTCAAATAGGAGAAAGGATAAGGGTGAGCAAAGCAAATATAACAAAACTCATAGACAGGATGGAAAAAGAAAATCTTGTGGAAAGGAGGTACGATAAAAAGGATAGGAGAATAGTGAGGGCAAAGCTCACTTTGAAGGGGGAGGAGCTTTTTAAGGAAATTTTCCCTAAGTATAAAGAACAGTGGCAGAAGATAATTTCTGCTCTGGAAAATGAGGAAAAGGATCATTTGATAATGATACTAAGAAAAATAGAAAAAAGAATATTTGAAAACGGGTGATAAACGATGAAAACGAGAAAATGCATTCAAAGGATTTTAGCATTTATTGCTTTAACCATTTTCACAATCGTAGGAACAAGCGCAAAGGCTTCGACTTTACAGCCGCCTGACGAAAAATTAGAGAAGCTGAGCCTTTTAAAGTGCATAGAAATGGCATTGAAAAATAACATAAACCTCAAATTAGTTCAAGATGAGCTCGATATGGCCAAGCTGCAGGAGGAAAAAGCGGATTTTATGTCAAGAAAATTGGGAAGTGGGGAAGATACAATTAGCGAGGGCAAAGAACAGCTTTCGGAGGCGAAAGAACAGCTTTCTGAAGTGGAAAAAGAATTAGAAGACCCGAACCTTCCTCCCGAAAAAAGGGCTTATCTTGAAGGAATGAAAAAACAGCTTGAATCTGCCATAACGGAAGGCGAAGCCCTTTTAGAAAAAGGGGAGGAACTACTGGACAAATCCCTTGACCAGATTATAGCGGGTTTAAACAATGTTAAGTCAGCGCAGGATTTGATAAATATAAAAGCGGGAGTGACGTTGGATGTAGCGTCTACTGCAAGATCCCTTGCAGACAGGCAGATAGCGCTTCTGGTGCAAAAGCAGTACTACGACGTTTTAAAGGCTCAAAAAATCCTCGAGGTGAAACAAAAAGCATTGGAAAGGGCGGAAGGGCAGCTTAATATTGCCCAAGCAGGGTATAATGCCGGGATGGTGGCAAAGGACGACGTGCTGCTTGCCAAAACACAGGTCTCCTTAATGAAAGCTGACCTGGAAAAGGCAAAGATGGATTTAAGCAAGGCAAAAATTGAGCTTAAAAAGAGTATAGGATACCCTTTGGAAAAAGATATAGAGATAGAGGATGTTTTCACGACAGAAAAATATTTTCCAAATTTGGAGGAAGGGATAAAGCAAGGGCTGAACAACAGGCTTGAAATAAGAAAAGCAAAAGGAGAGTATTTGGTTTACAAACTCAACTTTGACATAGTAAAAAGGATTTACCCTGAGAATACTTTTCAGTACCGGGAAGCACTCTTGCAGGTAAATAAAGCGTGGGACAACTACCAGAAAGCCATTATTGATGTAGAAGGCGATATTAGAAACGCTTACGATTCCCTTATGTACGCCCAAAACATGCTCGATTATATTCAAAACTGTGTAAAGGATGCCCAGGAAGTATTAAAAATAGCGGAGTACAAGTACCAAAAAGGCTTTCCTTATCCAACCAAGAACCTTAAAACTATGGATCTGGAAGATGCATCCGGCACAATACTAGAGGTCCTGGCAGCCCAGGAAAGGCTTGCAGATGTAGAAGAAAAAGTAGTGGAAATAGTGCATAGCTTCAACCTGGCAAAGGCGAATTATGACAATTCCATAGGGCTACCTTTAAAATAAAGCGGGAGAGTAGGGACTATGGGGAGGAAGTTAAAAATAAGGAAGTTAAAAATTTTTACGGTTTTAATTTTAGTTTTTTCTCTTGTGCTTCAGGGATGCTCGACAAAAATCAACGAGAACAATTCTAAGGCAGACAGCCTTGAAATAAGAGGGACGGTAGAAGCAAAAGAAGTGGATATAAACACAAAAATACCGGGGAGACTTGCTAAGATTCTAGTTGAGGAAGGCCAAAAAGTAAAGGCGGGACAGGTTTTGGCAGTAATTGAAAGTGATGAGCTCGTGGCCAAAAAGGCTCAAGCAAAAGCTTTAGCCGATGCTGCAAAAGGACAGGTGGATATGGCTTATGCTGCTCTAAAAGCAGCAGAGGCAACCCTTGAAAAGGCAAAAAACGGTGCGAGGCGTCAGGAAATTCAGGAAGCCCAGGACTATTATGATCTTACCGTGAAAACATACGAAAGGGTTAAAGACCTCTACGAGCATGGGGCAGTGCCTGCACAGAAGCTGGATGAGGCCTTGACCCAGATGAACATAGCAAAGCAAAAGCTTGATATGGCAAAAGAAGGAGCGCGAAAAGAAGATATAGAGGCGGCGCAGGCAGTTGTGGAACAGGCAAGGGCTGCCTATGAAGCCGCAAAAGACAAGTACCAGCAGGCTATCGCAGGGGTTCAGGAAGTAGACAGCTATCTCAAAGATACAAAAGTATTGTCACCAATAAATGGTACAGTAACGGAGATTTATTGCGACGAAGGTGAAATTGTTTCTACAGGGATGCCAATTGCAACTGTTACAAACCTTGATGATGTTTGGGTGAGGGTGAATGTCAGCGAAAAGGATTTATCAAAGGTGAAAGTAGGTCAGGAAGTTGTGGTAAGAGTCATTGCTTATCCTGAAAAATCTTTTAAGGGCAGGGTGAAAAGAATAAGTGAAAACCCCGATTTCGCAGTAAAAAGAGCAACAAATGACAACGGATCCCAGGACATCATGACTTTTGAAGTAAAGGTTGAATTATTGGAAGGCAGAGAATTGATGAGGCCAGGGATGACAGCCTTTGTGAGATTTTAATGGATTCCAGGGGGTTATTTGAGTTGTTATATTTTATAAAAAGTTTAAAAGAAGAATTTTTGAGGATATTTAAAGACCCAAAATATATTTTGATAGTCGTTTTAATACCCACTTTGGTTTCACTGGCACTCTGCTACATGTATCTTCCCGGTGTAGTAAAGGGTGTAAACACAGCAATAGTTGATATGGATAATACTTCGCTCAGCAGGAAGATAATATGGTATTTTGAAAATAATGAGACTTTTAAAGTGAATTATTACCTTAATGACGATAAAAATTTAGAAGGTCTAATAAAAGCCGGGAAAGTGGATGTGGTTGTTTTTATCCCTGAAGGCCTTGAAAAAGATGTAAAAAATCAAAAGTCGCCAAAAGTTCTTTTAGTTGTCAATGGCACAAATATGTCTGTCTCCAGCATTTGCATTGAAAAAAGCGCAGAAATCTTGATGACGGTAAATGCCGAGATCACGGTAAGTTATTTAGAGGCAAAAGGTGTACCGCCGGATAAGGCAAAAAATTTTGCATTGGGGCTGCCCTTTGAAAAAAGGATATGGTACAATCCGACCCGAAATTACGGGAAGTTTTTAATGCCCGGTGCAATAGCTTCACTTTTTCAAATTTCTATTGTTTTAGGGGCAGCCACTTCAGTTAATGGTTCAAAATACAGCGTATTTTCGAAAGAAATGTCGTTTTTAAATAGGCTTTCCTTTATTATGGGAAAAATCATTTTTCACGGCCTAATAGGAGCGTTCTTCTTGAATATGACCTACTTCCTTTCGATGAAATACTTCTTCCTTGGCAGAATTGAAGTATTAAAAAACGTAGCCATACTGTCCTTACCCTTTGCCTTAACCATCTCTGCTATTGGAGTATTTTCATCCCTAATCTTGCGCGAACAAATTGCCTCAACAGAAATTGCTATGTTTTTGGTGCTTCCCACCTTAATTTACTGCGGGTACACCTGGCCGACCCTTTCAATGCCTCCCTTACTCGCTAAAATTGCAAGGCTAATACCTTTATACTATTTTGCCGATCCTGCCAAAAGCATCATGATGACAGGAGCAAGTCTTAAAACATATTTTTACAACTTTAACGCCCTTTTAATATATTTTTGTGCAATTTTTACGTGCATTTGTATTGTTTTGATTTTCTGCAAAAGGAATAGGAAAGCGGTGATAGAACAATGCTTAAAAGAGAATTGATGCAGTTAAAGAAAGATAAATTGCTGTTTGCCGCACTTATCTTAGCGCCTGTTTTCTTCACAGTGCTTTTTTCATGGTACTACAGCTCTGGTGTTGTAAAGTCCATTCCTACAGCGGTTCTAGACTTTGATAATTCTTCATTGAGCAGGATGATCATAAATTATTTCGAGAATAATGAAAAATACGATGTAAAGTATTATGCAAAAGATGAGATTGAGCTGAAAAATTTGATAGAACAGGGTAATGCGAGAATGGCTTTAGTTTTTCCACCCGATTTTTCACGCAAAATAAAAAAAGGTGAGGACACGAGAGTGCTTGTGATATGCAATGAAACCAATCTAATTGTGGGCAACAACGCCCTTACAAGGGCCTCCGAAATATTGCAAAGCTTAGGAGTAGGGATTCTTATAAAAAAAATTGAATCCCTCGGTTACCCGCCTGAATACAGCGATAATTTGGCAATGCCTCTTGGTTTTGCGACAAGGGTTCTCGGAAACCCTGCATACAACTATAGTTATTTCCTGATTCCCGGTCTTATAGGGGTAGTATTCCTCGAAATATCGATTCTAAATATGGCAAGGACAGTTGCTGTCGATGCTTTGAAGGAAGAAAATGTTAAAGAACTTTTAGGAATTTACATAACAAGGATGTTTTTATATCTCATCTTGCTATTACTTGTCTTTATAATTTGTATTTTTGCGGTCAATAAATTTTTTAAAATTCCTATTCGAGGAAAGATGACAGATGTTATTGCGCTTGCGATTCCATTTATAACCTCATGCATTAACATAGGCGCATTTTTGGGAATTGTCACCAAAAATCCTCTATTTTCTGTTCAAGTTACAGCTTATTTGTCAATGCCGACTTTTCTTGCATCTGGTTTTACCTGGCCCTACCATATGATGCCCGAACCGATAAAAAAATTTGCAACGTTTTGGCCTTTGTATTCCTTTATAATTCCCCTTCGGAACATTATGTTGCTCGGCTCATCAGGAGAAGAAATACTGTTGGCTGTAAAGCAATTGGGCTTAATAAGTGTTTTTGGGTTTTTACTGAATATATTTATGATTTTACTTCGTTCAGGCTTCTCAGAAAAAGCAGGAATTGCTGGTGGTGAGTGATGGTGTAATGCGGTTCTGTAATGTTTTTTTTATTTTGAAAGAGTAATGTGATCGAAACTCTGGATTATCTATATTATAGCTTATTGACATGCGACTTTTAAATTGTTATTATGAAGAGTAAGCACTCACTCAATTTTCTTAATCCCCTCCCAAGTGATTAGCATAAATAACGAGGCAAGCCGAGGAGTGCATATTACCTCGGCCTGCTTTTTGCGATAACTGATTTATTGTTTGAGCAATCAAAGGGGGGATATTTTTTAAAAAGACAAATAGACCGAACGGTCAGTACTATTCTAACTAAAAAACAATTAAGAATGACAGTTGCGCAAAAGTAAAAGGGGTGCATTTTATGAAGTTTTGCAGAAAAAACACCAAAATAATAGCTTCGTTGTTTCTGATTCTCTTTGTGGCATCAATATTCCTTCTTGCTGGATGTTCAAAAAAGAAAGAAGAAGCAAAAAATGATACAGCAGTGCCGGTTAAAGTGATGAAGACAAAAAAGGATAAAATAGAAGACATAGCGACTTTTACAGGTCAGATTGAGGCAGGCGATGAGGTTAAAATTGTAAGTAAAATTTCTGGAAGGGTAAAAGAAGTCAATTTTGAAGTAGGGGACTATGTAAAAGAAGGAGAGCCACTAATAATACTTGAAACTGAAGAATTATACGACCAGCTTTCCCAGGCGGAGGCTGGTTTAGCACAGGCGAAGGCCGCCTTAGCATCGGCAAGGGCCAATCTTGCAGCCAATGAATCTGGGGCACTGCCGCAGCAACTTGAGCAGGCAGAGGCAGCGTTTGAGCAGGCAGAGGCAAACTACTTAAACACAAAGGCTGATTACGAGAGAATGAAGGCTTTGTATGAGGCGGATGCAATTTCAAAACAGGCATTCGACAGCATGGAACTGAAGTACAAAGTAGCAAAAAGCCAGTATGAAAGCGCAAAAGAACAATTGAGGTTGACTAAAGAGCGGTTGCCAAAAAATATTGAAGCCTTGAGGGCTCAGGTTGCTCAGGCGCAGGCTCAGGTTGCTCAGGCGCAGGCTCAGGTGGAGCTTATAAAAACAAATATAAGAAATTCGGTAATAAAGGCACCTATATCGGGCGTGATTTCATCAAAGCAGATAAATCCAGGCGAGATGTGCCAGGCAGGAGCAGCGCTAGGTTCAATAGTTAATATAGATAAAGTTAAGGTAGTTATTGATGTTCCAGAAGAGGATATTAATAAAATAAAGGATGGGCAGGAAGCAACAGTGAATATAGATGCCCTTGAGAATGAAGGTAAAATAAAGGGCAAAATAAGTAGTATTTCACCGGCATCGGGCCCAAGCAGGCTTTTTAAGGTAAAAATTGAGATGGAAAACAAAGATCACAAGTTAAAGCCTGGCATGTTTGCAAGTGTGAATGTCGTCAGGGGTATAAAGGAAAATGTGATTACGGTTCCAAAAGATGCTGTCCTGATTAGAAAACATGGTAATGTAGTTTATGTAGTAAATGAAGGTAAAGCCGAAGAGAGACTTGTAAAGATAGGAGTTACAAACGGCGATAAGGTGGAAATAACGGAGGGCCTGAAAGAAGGAGAGACGGTTATTGTAAGCGGCCAAAACATGCTGATGGAAGGGTCTACGGTGAAAATCCAGTGAAGATTTAGCAAGGGGGGTGAAATCATGAGAATTACGGAGACAGTTGTAAAAAGACCTGTTGCAACATTAATGGCTGTGCTTGTCATAATTATCCTCGGATTTGTTTCCTTGAGCAAGATGCAGGTTGATTTGCTGCCGGATATACAGCTTCCGACGGCTGTTATTGTGACAACATACCCTGGGGCAAGCTCCGAAGAAATAGAGACAATGATAACAAAGCCGATTGAAAAAGAAATAGCCGGGGTAGAAAACATAAAAAGCATATCTTCATCAAGTGAAGCCAATGTTTCCATGATTACGGTGAATTTCAACTGGGGAACAGACCTTGATACAGCGGTGACGGATATAAGAGAGAAAGTAGATATGGTTAAAAAAAGATTGCCGGACGACGCAGATGAACCAATTGTAATTAAGTTCGACCCATCTATGATGCCGGTGCTTATTTACGGCATGACAGGCGACAGGGATCCGCTTTTGATGAAGCAGATTGCTGAAGATATGATAGAGAAAAGGCTTGAGAGGGTAGCGGGAGTTGCAAGCGTCCAGGTTACAGGTGGAGTAGAGCGCCAGATAAGGGTCCTGCTTTCACCACAAAAGATGAACGGGTACGGAATCAGCTTTTCACAGGTTATACAGGCACTTGCAGCAAATAACCTGAACCTGCCAGGCGGAACTGTGGACTACGGCAGTAGGGAGCTTATAGTGAGGACTACTGGCGAATTTGAAAATGTGGACGAAATAAAAAACCTTCCTGTAGCTAATAGGCAGGGAGCTATAGTTAGATTAAGCGATATAGCCGATGTAAAAGATGCTACGGAAGACGTAAAAACCCATTCCAGAATCAACAAGTACGAAGGATTAAGAATACTTATACAAAAATCCAGCGACGCTAACACAGTGGCTGTGGCAAATGGAGTAAAAAAAGAACTCGAAGCGATTAAAAAAGAGCTTCCAAAAGGAATAGAACTGTATCAAATATTGGATCAATCGGACTTTATAAACAGGTCGATAAACAACGTGATATCAAGTGCAATACAAGGCGGTTTACTTGCGGTAATAGTTCTCTATCTTTTTTTACATAATTTCAGGTCAACAGTTGTTATTGCAATTTCCATACCGATCTCAATTATAGCCACATTTGTTGTAATGTATTTCAGCGGCATTACGCTGAACCTCATATCCCTCGGCGGCCTCGCCCTTGGGATAGGTATGCTGGTGGATAGCTCCATAGTTGTACTTGAAAATATATATCACCACAGGGAATTAGGTCTTGGCGGCATGGAGGCAGCGTGTGTGGGGGCAGAGGAAGTTACCCTCGCCATAGTAGCATCGACACTGACTACAATTGCCGTATTTTTGCCGATAGTCTTTGTAAAAGGTATGGCGGGAATATTGTTCAAGGAAATGAGCCTCACCATCACATTCTCTCTTCTGTCGTCCTTGATCGTCGCGATTACACTCGTACCTTTGCTGAGTTCCCGTCTGGTCAAAGTGACCTCTGCTGAAGAGAAAAAACAAGGGTTTCTTGCCAGAATATTCGAGGGAATGGACAGGTTTTACGACAGTGTAGATGAAAAGTATGGGAAACTTCTTGCATGGGCCCTGAGGCACAGGAAGATAGTAATACTTGCCATTGTTGGACTCCTTGTCATAAGCGTAATGGCGGTTCCTTTAGTGGGTACAGAATTTTTCCCGGAGACAGATGAAGGCAGGATATCGATAAAGATCGAATACCCTCTTGGTACAAAGGTGGAGAAAACCGACGAGTTGGTTAAATCTATAGAAAATATAGTTGCTTCAATACCAGAAGTTCAGATGTATTCGTCACAGGTTGGAACAGATACAAGAAGGAGCTTCCTCGGGACGACCGGAAGCGGCGAAATGGCCAGCATAGACGTGCGACTCGTTCCGGTCAGCGAAAGGAAGAGGTCAACTAAGGATGTAGTTGAAGAAATCAGGCAGAAAATTGGTGAAGTTCCCGGGGCAAAGATCGAGATAAACAGCGCGACCACTATGAGCACTATAGGGTCTGTTTCGGGGATGTCAGGAAGCAGTAAACCCCTCCAGATTGCTATAAAGGGGGACGATTTTGCTATACTTGAAAGCCTTGCTGAAAAAGTTAAAACTGTAGTCAAAAAGGTGCCGGGTACCAGGGATGTTGAAACATCCGTAGATGAGGGAAGACCGGAAGTCCGGATAAAAGTAGATAAGGACAGGGCTTCATACTACGGCCTGGATGCAAGCCAGGTGGCGCAAACAGTAAGAATTGCAATAAACGGCGTTGAAGCGACAAAATACAGGGTTGCCGGGACAGAGGTGGAAGTAAACGTCCAGCTCGATGAGCTTTCAAGGAAGACACTGGAAGACCTTGAAGGAATGACATTGATGTCTCCGTCTGGCGTCAATGTGCCGCTTAGAAGCATAGCTGAATTTACGATTACCGAAGGTCCAAATGTGATTAATCGTGTGGATCAGAAAAGAGTAGTATATGTGACGGCCGATATTTATAAGAGGAGTTTGGGAGAAGTAACAAATGACATCAAGTTAGCACTTTCTTCAATCAATCTGCCGGAGGGCTACAGTATAAGTTTTGAAGGCCAGAATAAAGAGATGATGGAATCGTTTGCGGATCTATTCCAGGCGCTGCTTCTTGCGGTTTTCCTCGTTTATGCAGTAATGGCAGCCCAGTTCGAGTCGCTCCTTCATCCATTTACCATAATGTTTGCAATACCGTTCTGCACGACGGGCGTTGTATTTGGCCTCCTGATAAGCAGGAGGGCGTTCAGCGTGCCTGCATTTATCGGTGTTATAATGCTGGCCGGTATTGCGGTTAACAATGCCATTGTACTGGTGGATTATATTAACCAGTTGAGGGCAAAAGGCAAGACGGTCAGAGAGGCGATAGTTGAAGCCGGCCCAAGAAGGCTCAGGCCCATCATGATGACAACACTTACGACAGTTCTCGGCCTTTTACCCCTTGCTCTTGGAATTGGTGAAGGCAGTGAAATCCAAGCGCCCCTTGCTGTTACCGTAATGGGAGGATTGTCCGTCTCAACCCTTTTGACCCTGGTGGTTGTGCCTGTGCTTTATTCAATATTTGAAGACCTGTCGGCAATGGTGGTAAGAAGAGTAAATATATTTAAGCAAAAACTCGGCAGAAATCTCATTTAATCGTAACAAAAAGCAGGGCGTTTTAATAGGAGGTCAAAATTGATAAAACTAGGGAGGGTCCTGAAAATGAGGAATAGAAAAATCATATCTTTCCTTGCAGCTGTCTTATGTTTTTTAATGCTGCTTGCAGGCTTTGCGGAATCCAAAGCTCGTGGAGATATTTCTGCTAATACGACCGAAATCGCAAACAGTGCATCTAAAAGTCCTGCTGCTGAAGAAAAAGTAAGCTTTTCACTTGAAGAATGCATAAATACTGCTCTTCAAAACAATATAAGCTTGAAAATTTCTCGGCAGGAATACGAAAAAACAATAGTGGAGCGAGAAGAAGCTGAATTTCAAGCAAAGAAGATAGAAGAGATTCGAGATGATAAGATATTGAGAAATTATGTCCCAACGGCTTTCAGTTTTGAGGGAGCACAGATCAAAGACCTCGCTCCCAAGTTGAAAGAAGCCAATGAACTGATAGTGAAAAAGAACCTTGCTCTCGATGAGCAAAACCTGAGGATAGAGGTAGAAAAAGCCTATTTTAATGTGCTTAAAGCTCAGGACAACCTGAAAAACGCAGAGGTACAACTTCAGCGAGCTAAAGAACAGCTAAAAAACGCCCAGGAAAGCTATAAGCAAGGTGTTGTGGCAAAAGATTCGGTTTTAATGGCAGAATCTGCAGTTGACAGCGCTGAAGCGAACAGAGTTTCGGCAGAAAAAAACCTCCAACTTGCAAAAATGAACCTCAACAAAATTATGGGCCGCAGCCTTACGGCTCCTCTGGAACTCACAACTACTTTCACTTATACACCTGCTGAAATCCCAGATGTTGAAGAAATGGTCAAAAGTGCCTTAGCGCTCAGGCCGGAAGTTATCAGTGTGAGAAAAATGAAGGAAGTTGCGGAACTCAACTGTAAGCTCGCACTAAAATACTACGCTGAAAACACTTTTACTTATAGAAAGGCAAAAATAGAGCTTGAAAAGGCTATATTAGGAGTAGAGGAAGCGGAAAACCAGATAGAACTTGCGGTAAGGTCGGCGCATTATTCATTGGTAGAGGCTGCAGAAAAATTGAAAGCTGCCCAAAAGGCTAAGGAGACAGCGCAGGAAGTATACAGAATAACAGAACTTAAGTATAAATCACAGGCTGCCACAATGGCGGAAGTGCTCCAGGCCATGGAAAATTTGAGGCAGGCAGAGCTTTTATATACAGCCTCAGTGTTCGATTATAATGTAGCAAGAGCACAGCTTGACAACTGGGCAGGCAAGGGCCTTGAATAGGCCTCTTAATTTTACAGAGGTGAAGTCCTTTGAATAAAGAAAAACAGGTAGAAAAGCGTTCATCGATACTTGAAGCAGCTGCTTCAATATTTTCCAATAAAGGCTATCCAAACACGAAAATGCAGGATATTGCAGAAAAAGCTGGAATAGGCAAGGGCACCATTTACCAGTATTTTAAGAGTAAAAAACACCTTTTCCAGCAGATAATAAAGGAAGGAATAGACCTTTACACGATTGGCCTGAAAAACGAGATAAAAGGTTATACCGGATTGGAAGAAATCCTTAAAAAGATTGTGAGATTCAGCTTTTCGTTTATGGAAAAGCACGGCGGTGTTTTGAAGATAATAGCAAGCCATCACACCCTGATTGACGAAAGTATGGTTAAATGGATATACGACAGGAAAACAAAAATAATAAACCTGCTTTCGAAAATAATCGATGAAAGCACTGAAAAAATCGCCCAAAACGCAAAAGATACAAATCTTGCCGCCTACTGCTTCTTCGGAATGATGATTTCCGTAATTGAAGAAAAGGTGTTCCACAACAGGGAATTCGATGTGGAAGAGGTTTCAGACCAGCTCGTCAAAATATTTTTATATGGGTATATGTGAAATGGGCAAGAAAGCCTCCCGCCTTATACCAGGCTGGGGGCTTTCTTAAGACTCCGATGAGAATAGCAAAGCAGCTTCCGGGATGGGCTCGAGAGCCCTTTCCAATATGCCCAGGGCGTATGCAATAAAGACCCCGTAGTTCACCACCGGGATGTTCCTGCGCTTTAAAAGCGAAAGCCTGTACAGCATCTCTTTTCTGTTTATCATGCACCCCCCGCAGTGAATCACCAGCTTGAAGTCCTCCAGGTTTTCAGGGAAGCCAAAGCCGCTGGACCATTCAAATTGTACATCAAAGCCAAGTATCTGCCTTAGCCACCTCGGTATCTTTACGGTGCCGATGTCGTCTTCCTGCCTGTGGTGGGTGCAGGCTTCGGCAATCAGTACCCTATCACCGGGCTTTAGGTTTTTTATGGCCTTCACGCCCTCCACGAGCTGCGCTAAGTCGCCTTTGTAGCGGGCAAAAAGTATCGAGAAAGAGGTCATGGGGATGTCCCTAGGTGTGTCCTGAGCCACTCGGGCGAAGGCCTGGGAGTCGGTCACGACTATTCGGGGCTTTCTGGCAAGGGAGGATAATGTATTTTTCAGCTCGGTCTCCTTGGTGACTACAGCAATGGCGTTGTGGTCCAGCACATCCCGTATAGTCTGCTGCTGGGGAAGGATTAGCCTGCCTTTGGGAGCAGCTTTGTCGATGGGCACCACCAATACCACGATGTCGCCCGGGGAAATAAGGTCGCCAATAAGAGGATGCTCCGAGATGCTCGATGGAGCTTTGTTTATTATCTCCCGCTTGAGTTCCTCTATGCCCTGCCTTTTCAGGGCGGACACTTCTATGAGGTTAATATTCAGCCTTTTTTCCCAGTTTTTCTTATCTTCAGGCGTGTATCCGGCAACATCGCACTTGTTTACAACTCCGACTACGGGTATGTTTTTCTCCCGGATCCTGCCCAGGATTTCCAGGTCATAGTCGGTAACTCCCGTCATGCCGTCTATTATTAAAACGGCAAGGTCCGTCTTATTGAGCACCTGGTAGGTCTTCTTCACCCGGAGTTCCCCGAGCTCGCCTTCATCGTCGATACCTGCGGTGTCGATTATGACGACGGGACCTATAGGCAAGAGTTCCATGGCCTTGAAAACCGGGTCGGTGGTGGTGCCGGCCACAGGGGACACCAAGGCTATATCCTGGTTGGTTATAGCATTTATTAAACTTGATTTGCCTGCATTTCTTCGGCCAAATATGGCAATATGGAGCCTGCTTGCTGTAGGTGTTTCGTTGAGGCTTGCTTTTTGCAATTTACATCGACCCCTCTACTAAGTAAATTATTACAGACTTTTTGCAAATCAATACTGCAAGTTAATTATATCACATATTGAGAATGACTACGATAAATGTTATTATCATATTAAGCAGCTTTTGTAATTTTCTGGAGAAGGAGGAGTTTGATTGCGGAAATATCTCGTTGCGCTCCTTGTGGTTTTTTCCTCTTTCCGGCCTTCGCCCGGGGAGACGGAGGTGAGATAACGCAAATAGGGGAGGATGTAGTGATAGGTGCCGGTCAGGTTTTAAACGGCGATGCGGTGGCGATTATGGGCGACGTGGTTGTAAATGGCAGGATTTCGGGCGACGCCGTAGCAGTAATGGGCGATGTGATTGTCAGCGGAATCGTGGAAGGTGACGCCACCGCTGTGGGCGGCAGGGTCATAGTCGAAGAAAACGGCAGGGTGCTGGGGAAGATAAACCAGGTGGGCATAGCAGGCGGCATCGGCGAAGTTTTGAGGAATCCGTGGAAGTACGAGTTTTACTGGAACCCCAAAATGCTAGCTCCCCGATCTATGGTATTTTATTTTTTACGATTCTTGGGCATTCTGGCCCTTGGAGCCCTGACGATAGCCCTGTTTCCCAACAATGTGGAAGTGGCCGCAAATGCCGTGGATAAAGACGCTGTCGGTAAATTAATCAAAGGGCTTGTTTTAATGCTGCTCATGCCGGTAGTTGCGCTGCTTTTGGTGTTCACGCTCATAGGCATTCCTTTGATACCAGCTGTCATGCTTTTGGCGGCTATAGCCGGATTTTTCGGGTATCTTGCCATAAGCGTGTTCCTGGGGAGAAAGTTAAATGTACACCTCCGCATAAATGAAAGTCTTTTTGCTGAATACCTGCTCGGGGCTCTGGTGCTCTGGCTGATACAGCTTGTGCCTTTCGCTGGAGGTATTGTTTCCCTGGCGGTCTTCATACTGTCCCTGGGCATCACTGCCGATACCAGATTCGGAACAAGGCAGGTATAGAAATTTCGTTAAAAATATAATTATTTTATTGCAACATGTTATAATTATTGATAGATTACGTCATGAGGTGGAAAAATGTCCTTACAGATTATTGAACTTTTCAAAGGCTTCAGGTTGATGGACCTTCTTGACATAGCTATAGTGGCTTACGTATCCTACAAGGCCATTCAGCTCATCCGGGGCACGCGGGCGGTACAGCTCATACGAGGAATCATAGTGTTCGTCGTTTTTACCAAATTGAGCGAATGGCTCGGACTATATACCATACACTGGCTTTTAAAAAATGCCATGACCGTAGGCGTCATAGCGCTCCTTGTGGTTTTTCAGCCGGAGCTCAGAAGGGCGCTGGAACAGCTAGGAAGGAGCAGGTTCTTTTCAAGCTCCCTTTTCGGATTGGGAGAAGAGGAGCTCAGCTTTCTCATAGATAATCTGGCACAAGCAGCGGAAGAGCTTTCGAAAAACAAAATAGGCGCTTTAATCGTATTGGAAAGGGAAACGGGCCTTAACGAATATATAGAAACCGGCATCAAGATAGAAGGGTATCTTACCGCAGAACTCCTTATAAACATCTTCATACCTAATACTCCCCTTCACGACGGAGCTGTCATAGTCCGCAACGATAAGGTAATGGCTGCGGGTTGCTACCTTCCGCTTACTGAAAATCCAAACCTCAGCAAAGAGCTAGGCACCAGGCACAGGGCGGCTTTGGGAGTTACCGAACAATCGGATGCGGTGGCCATAATAGTTTCGGAAGAAACCGGGGTAATTTCGGTGGCCAGGGAAGGCAAGCTCAGCAGGTACCTCGATGTAAAGACGTTGAAAAACGTGCTGAAGGAAGTCTACCAGATAGGTGATAAAAAAACAAATTTCCTGCACTGGAGGAGATTAAATGGGTAGGTATTTCTCCGGGGATGTTGCTTTAAAAATATTATCGGTGCTTGTGGCCCTAGTGCTCTGGTTGTACGTCATGAATGAACAAAATCCTCAGGTTACATATGTAGTGAGGGATGTACCGGTTCAGTTAAAAAATCTGGATGATACGAGCCTCGCGTTAAAAGACCCCTCGCAGCAATACTTTGTAAACGTGAAAGTCAGAGCCCGGCGAAGCATAATAACAGGCCTCAAACCGGAGGATATCGTTGCTGAGGTAAACCTGCGGGGCCGAATGGAAGGAGAAAATATGGTGCCTGTAAGCGTGAGCGTGCCGCCCAACGTTGAACTGCTGGATTTTTCCCCGAAAGAAATCGTGGTGGTCCTGGAGGCCGTAATTGAGGAGCAAATACCGGTTTACGTGGAAGTTAAAGGGGTTCCCGCCGAAGGCTTTGCCGCCAAAACACCTTTAGCCTCTCCTCAGGCGGTTTTGGTGAGGGGGCCAAGGAGCCTTGTGAATTCCTCGCGAAGAGCTGTAGTGGAAGCGGATATTAGCGATAAAAACAACATGGTGATCGCATCACTTCCGGTGAAGGTTGTGGATGCAAAGGGCAATGAACAAAAAGGGGTTACCTACAGACCCGAAACGGTGGAAGTGAGGATACCCATAGTGCCGGTGGCTACTGTCCCGGTCACGCCAAATATAAGAGGCAATCCCGAAGAAGGGTATATGATTAAAGAAGTGAGAGTCGAACCTTCGGTGGTTATGGTCACCGGCAATGTTGAGGTTTTAAAAAATATCAACCAAATTTCTACGGAACCGATAAACGTAAGCGGACTTTCCCAGAACATGTCGGTGGAGGCTGGGTTGCAGATGCCGCGCGGGGTTCAGCCTTTCGATGAGGCATTGAGCAAGGTAAGGGTTTTGGTGGAAATCGAAAGGGCCGACTTGAAAGCATTAAGTTTCACCGGCGATGATATCAGTTTCAGAAACCTGCAAGCTGGATTGAGGGTAGTTCCTGAGGATGGAGAATTTATGTTGACAGTTCGGGGACCGAACAGTATCATAGATAGAGTGGACATAGATTCGTTTAAAATATATGCTGATGCTGCGGGGCTTTCGGAGGGCGAATATATTCTAAAAATTAAAGCCGACGTTCCGGAACCTTATGAGTTAATCAGCGTAGAACCTGATACTGTAAAAGTAACTATTAAAAGACAATAAAATTTAGACAAAGAGTCTGGAGAGGAGAATTCCATGGGAGAAAGACTTTTTGGCACAGACGGAGTGAGAGGGATTGCCAATAAGGAACTTACCCCTTTGCTGGCCTATCGGCTTGGGAGAGCAGGAGCTCATGTGCTTTCTGAAAATCACCGCAGGCCCACGATAGTAGTCGGCAGGGATACCCGCATATCCGGGGACATGCTGGAGGCCGCACTTATAGCCGGGATTTGTTCTACAGGGGCGAACGTTTTAAAAGTTGGGATAGTTCCGACTCCGGCGGTGGCATATTTGACCCGTCATTTTGGCGCCGATGCGGGAGTGGTTATTTCCGCTTCCCACAACCCTGTGGAATACAACGGCATAAAATTTTTCAACAGCGAAGGCTTCAAATTGCCCGATGCAATGGAAGACGAAATCGAGGCTTTGTTAGAGGATTGCGATGACCGGATAAAAAGCCCAACAGGGCCGGAAGTGGGCAAGGTTTTCAGCGAAGATGGCATTTGTCCTTATGCGGAATTTATAAAATCCATAGCCAATCGTGATTTTACAGGTATTAAGATAGCTTTAGACTGCGCGAACGGTGCAGCATATAAGATTGCTCCGCTGGTATTCAGAGAGCTGGGGGCGGAAGTCTTCGTCATAAACGACTGTCCCGATGGGTGCAACATAAACGTTAATTGCGGTTCAACGAACCCAGAAGTTATATCACGCTTCATGAGGGAAGTCAGGGCCGACGTCGGCCTTTCTTTTGACGGCGACGCCGACCGGCTCATCGCCTGCGACGAAAATGGCGAAATTATCGATGGGGACCACATCATGGCCATATGTGCCGATTATATGAAAAGCCGCGGGATTTTGAAGAACGATACCGTGGTAGCAACTGTAATGAGCAACATGGGATTCGAGGTGGCGTTGAAAAACAGGGGGATAAAGACGCTAAGGACTAAAGTGGGAGACAGATATGTGCTGGAGGAAATGCTGAAAGGAGGCTACAATCTGGGAGGAGAACAATCGGGGCACATAATCTTTCTAGACCACAATACTACGGGAGACGGCATATTAACGGCGGTAAAACTGCTTTCGGTAATGGCAGAATCCGGAAAACCGATGTCGGAATTAAGGAATATAATGAAAGTGTATCCGCAGGTACTTGTAAATGTAAAAGTGAAGAACAAGTCCGGATACATCGAAAACAGAAAAATAAAGGAAGCTATTGAAGAAGCCGAAGCCCTACTGGGCGAAAACGGCCGTGTCGTGGTTCGGCCATCGGGTACCGAACCTCTAATCCGAGTGATGGTCGAGGGAGAGGACGAAAAAGTTATAAACGAACTGGCCTTGCGGCTAGCCGATGTGATAAGAGAAGAACTGTCTTAAACTGGACCCTTTTAAAGGAGGTGATGGAAGTCAAAAGGCACCGGTCGACACGGTTAAAGAAAAGAGAAAGGGGTGAGATATAGCATTAATAAGAATATGTGTTTTGACTTAAAAAATACGGAGACTTTAAAAAGCGCCTGAGCTCTCGGAGGAATTTTCTTCGGGAGCTGACGAGGATGGGGTTTATCGAACTTTCGGCGGATGCCCCACGGTGACCTGCCACCGTAAGAGGCCTACAAAACCGGCGAGCGATCGCCGGGACAAAGGGGTCTTCAGCAGGATTGAATTGCGTTGAACCTTGAAAATTAAAAAGAAAGGCAGGAAAAGGCTATGTGTGGAATTGTCGGCTATGTGGGAGACAGGGAAGCTGCTCCCGTTTTGATAGATGGGCTAAAAAGACTGGAGTACAGGGGATACGATTCGGCAGGTATCGCCGTGTACAATTCCTGCAGCATGAAAGTGGTAAAAAGCGAGGGCAAAATAAAAATTTTGGAAGAAAAGCTAGGAGGAGCTTATCCTGAAGGTCATATCGGCATAGGTCATACCCGGTGGGCTACTCACGGCAGACCCTCCGATGTCAATGCTCACCCCCATAGCGATTGTTCGGGAGATTTTATTGTGGTACACAACGGTATCATCGAAAACTTCCAGGAACTCAAGGAATGGCTAGAATCCCGAGGACATAGGTTTGAGTCCGAAACCGATACGGAAGTCGTGCCTCATCTGATTGAGCATTTTTACAAGGGAGATTTGTTCGAAGCGGTAAGGATGGCGGTAAAAAAGCTCGAAGGCTCCTTCGCCCTCGGGGTGATTTCCAGCAAAGAACCGGAGACATTGGTGGCTGCGCGGAAGTCAAGTCCGCTTATAGTGGGCCTCGGAAGCGGCGAGAATTTTGTAGCATCGGATATACCAGCCATACTTCAGTATACCCGTCGCGTCTACATCCTTGAAGATGGGGAAATGGCGAAAATAACCAAGACTGGCGTCGAGATTACGGATTTTGAAGGTAATCCCGTATCCAAGGAAGTATTTGAAGTAAAATGGGATGCAGTGGCGGCTGAGAAGGGTGGATACCCGCACTTTATGCTGAAGGAAATTCACGAACAGCCCAAGGCTCTGCGGGATACCATGACAGGGCGGCTTTACCCCGAAAGGGGAGAAGTAAGGCTGGATGATATAAAGATAACCAAAGAAGAGTTAGAAAATCTCAAGAAGATATTCATAGTGGCCTGCGGCACCGCTTACCACGCCGGCGTGGTGGGTAAGTACATTATAGAAAAACTTGCCCGCCTCCCTGTGGAAGTTGACTTGGCTTCGGAATTTCGATACAGGGAACCCATGGTCGGCAAGGACACGTTGGTGATAATAATCAGCCAGTCCGGAGAAACAGCCGACACTTTAGCGGCGCTTCGCGAATCCAAAAAACTAGGGGCTAGGGTGCTTGCAATAACCAACGTCGTGGGCAGCTCCGTTTCCCGGGAGGCCGACGATGTGCTATACACGTGGGCCGGCCCAGAAATTGCCGTTGCTTCTACCAAGGCGTACAGTACCCAGCTCGTTGCCCTGAATTTAATAGCTCTTCACTTTGCAAAACTTCTCGGGACCATTTCCGGTGAGGAATTCGCCGAAATCGCACTGGCTTTGAAAAAGCTGCCCGACCAGGCAAAGGTCATCCTTGATTCTGAAAGCGAAATCAAAAAAATGGCCGAAGAGTACGCTCAAAGAGAGCACATATTTTATATAGGCAGGGGTCTGGACTACGCAGTAGCTTTGGAAGGGGCACTGAAGCTGAAAGAAATCTCTTACATTCATGCGGAAGCTTATGCTGCGGGCGAACTGAAACACGGCACTCTGGCCCTGGTCACGGAGGGTGTGCCGGTTATATCCCTGGTAACGCAGGAGCATTTGTACGAAAAGACCCTGAGCAATATTAAGGAAGTCAAGGCAAGGGGTGCGGCCGTAATTGCCCTTGCCAATGAAGGAAACGAAGATATCGCAAAATCTGCGGATCGTGTAATGTACATCCCCAAAACCCACCCGATGCTGACGCCTGTACTCGCTGTTATACCCTTACAACTTTTCGCATATTACGCCGCCGTTGCTCGTGGCTGCGACGTGGATAAGCCGAGAAACCTCGCCAAGAGTGTAACGGTGGAGTAAGTGTAGAAAAAAGTGATTCCGTTTGGGGAGGCAAAAGGGAAGAGGTTTAAGGGTCAAGTAGCAATGAAATAGCAAAGGGATAAGTGGTAAAGCCTTGAGAAATGCGGGCTTTATGCTACTTATCCCTTTTTCCTACTGGGGAGAGAGATGGTTTTGTTTTTTAATAATGAGCAGGTTAACAGAGGCAGAAAAATTGTAAATACTGGTATAATTATTTTAATTCTTCTTTTGTTCGGAGATTTTACTGCTAATTTAATATCTAATGGTATTAAGGTATTAGCAGAAAAAATCATCATTAATGGGCTGGTTTTATTCAATATCTTTTTGTATTATAAAGGGAATAGAATGGCGTTTAAGGTAACTATGTTTCTATTATCAATGGTTTACATTTTAATCTTCGGTTTACTGCCTGTTTATTTGGTTTGGGAATTACTGCGTGTGTTAAATATTTTAGATGCTTTTGGGGGTGCTTTGTATTTAGTTATCTTAGCAATAATTATAATAGGAGTTAATATTTTGATATTTAAAATGGGATTTTATGACGATATTTTAGCATTCAAAAACTACTATTTCCATTCCCAACAAGGTAGTCAGAATTTTCGATTAGGAGGCGAGGCTTACAAAAAGAGAGCTCCTAGAAAATGACATGTATATTTTATACTGGTTTGAGGGATTGGAAACGGAAAAGGTTTTTTTAAATCAACAGGATGTAGAACCGACAACGGAAGGGAATGGTATATGATTGTAAGAGTGCACAACTTACGGCTGCACGTTGACGAAGAAGAAGCGCTGCTCATAAAAAAAGCGGCGCAGCGGTTAGGGGTAAATCCGGAGACCATCGAGGATCTGAAGATTGCACGCAAGGCCATCGATGCCCGGCGGGCCGAGGTGTATTTCACCTACCACGTGGATGTCAAGCTAAAAGGGGGTATGCGGCTTCCCCGTTCGATCTTTAGGGCCCCGGACATATCCTTGGTGGAGCCTGTCAGGGAAGAACCGCTTGCTTTGGGAAGTGAGCGGTTAACGTATTCACCGTTGATCGTTGGGGCTGGACCGGCCGGGCTTTTTTGCGCCCTCACGCTGGCTGAATATGGTTATAAGCCGGTGGTGGTTGAAAGGGGCAGAGACTTAAGGCGACGGGTCGAGGATGTCGAGCGTTTTTGGCAGTGTGGCGAGCTCGATCCCGAATCGAATGTACAGTTCGGTGAGGGAGGAGCAGGAACGTTTTCTGATGGTAAACTGACCACGCGCATCGGCGATGTACGAGTAGAGAAAGTGTTTAAGACGCTGGTGTCCATGGGCGCACCTCCCGAGATCGAATACTTGAAAAACCCGCACGTTGGTACCGACCGACTCAGGGAGATAGTCTACAATATGAGGCGGCGTATCCTGGAACTGGGTGGCGAGATATATTTCGAAGCGCGGCTCACGGATCTTATTGCCGAGGGTGGGCATATAAAGGGGGCGGTTATAAACGACGCCATCGAGGTCGATGCGGAGGTGCTGGTTTTGGCGGTTGGGCATTCGGCTCGTGATGTTTATCGCTTGCTTTACCGCAAAGGGGTAAGCCTTACTCCCAAGGCGTTTGCTGTTGGGGTGAGGATCGAGCATCCGCAGGCCCTGATCGATAGGATCCAGTACGGTAAATACGCTGGGCATCCGCGGCTTCCGGCGGCTGAGTACCGTATTACCTATCAGGACGAGGAGACGGGAAGGAATGTCTATTCATTCTGCATGTGCCCGGGGGGCTACGTGATTGCCAGTGCCTCGGGAGAGAATCAGGTGGTAGTAAACGGCATGAGCTACTGCGCTCGTGATTCCGGAGTGGCCAATAGTGCGCTCTTGGTTACAGTGAGCCCTAAAGATTGGGATGAAGATATCTTGGGAGGAGTTGCCCTGCAGGAAAAGATGGAGAAGGCTGCATACCTCCTGGGAGGAGGTGGCTATAGGGCCCCGGCCCAGAAGGTCGTTGACTTCCTCATGCGCCAGGAATCCTCAAGCTTTGATAGGTTGCAACCCACTTACCGTCCGGGGGTGATACCGGCAAATCTGGATCGGATACTTCCTGACTTCATTGCCGAGCCCTTGAGAAGAGCGCTCATCGACTTCGATCGTCGGATGCCCGGCTTTGCGGGCAAGGAAGCGGTATTGACGGGAGTAGAAACGCGTAGCTCGGCTCCTCTGCGGATTTTAAGGGGAGAAGACTTTCAGTCCGTATCGCTAAAAGGGTTGTATCCCGCAGGGGAAGGAGCCGGCTATGCCGGAGGTATTGTCTCGGCCGCCGTAGATGGGATTAAAGTAGCCGAACAGATCATACGGACTTACGCTCCCCCGGCAAAGAAGACGGTACTTAAGGACAACCGCCTGAGTGACGCGCGCAATCTTTAAAGGCAGGAACAGGTAGGCCAGGACTTTCCTCGTAGCAAGCCCGGTCACGAGAAAATAATTCCTCTGGTAATGGTACTTCCTAATTCATTAGGGAGAGGATCTCACATGTTTCCTTAACTCAATTTGTTTTCTAAAAATCTGCCTGAACAATTTATCTCTTGTTGCCTCTGGAATATTTACAAAGGTATATTTACAATAAATGCAATTATCAGATACAGGGTAACTGTAGGTGATTCTCCCGTTTAAAATTAATACTTCACCATCTTCAAATTGAAGCCTCATTTTGTAAGGATTTGCCATATTGAAAGTGTAAGAATTATCACATACAAATAACAGATAGTCGCCCGACAGTCTTTTGACTTTAACGTTTATATTCTTACCGTCTTGTGTAATTAAATATGCATCTAACTCCCATAATATGGATACATAGCTCTTTTTTTCAAGAAGCCTTATATTTGAAATTAGATAATTGTTTTCATCTATTGGAACTACATCAACTTCATACTCATATATTGAATTAAATTTTTCTATGACAAGAGAAGCTGAGATTAAATTCCACAAGTCTTCTATATCTTTAGTAGTATTAGTAGATTTAAAATAACTTTTCTCTTCATTAAGGTAAAAATATCCCTATAAATTAATTATATCTTTGTAAGTTTGTAGTGAAAGGTATGCTGGCAAAATTTTTTCGCCCACTGACTTTAATATATCCATCGGTAATATAATTCTTTCGTTAATTACTTCTAGTGCTGCATCTACAACTTCTGGATCAAAGTCTTTTTTGCTGCATCTTTTGAGTTCGGCAATTATTTTGTCAACGGAAACGGTTTGTTTATAGCTTCTTGGGGAATGCAAGACATCTATTACATCTGCGACCTTAATAATCCTGCTTGGGAGAGGGATATCATTACCTTTTAATCCGGTGGGGTAACCGCTTCCATCATACATTTCATGATGGTATTTTACCCATAAAGGGATCTCAGGATATATATCACCTAACAATTCCTTTGTAATTATATATCCATACTCTGCATGGCGTTTAACTTCCTCGTATTCTTCTTCTGTCAATGAGCCTTCTTTATTGATTATACTGCTTTTGATTCTTATTTTCCCAATGTCATGGAATAAAGCTGCGTAGTAGAGTTTTTCAAGGTCGCTCTTCGAGAAATTCAGTTTCTTAGCTATTTCAACAGACCAGAACGCTACATTGAAGGCATGCAGTCTTAAAGACGGCTGGTTAAATTTTATATTATCTTCAAGCACCATTAGAAGTCTTGAAATTCTTTCAATACCGATTAATTGGCTGTATTTTGAAAATGCGTAAGAATATATTTCAAATAGATTAAATTTACTGAAGAATAAAGATAGTAATTCTGCGATATCTTTAGTTTTATTAGTGAATCCAAAATACACGCAAACAATAATATCTTTATGTTTCTCTACTTTTATAGGGATACATACTTCTTCGATAAAATTTTTATTCATTGGAACAATAGTATCATCGTCTTCGATAAGATGATAAACAGGTTTTAAGCTCTCACATGCAAGACTCACAATATTATTATTTTGTAGGATTTTTAAAGAGAGGGCAGTATCAGTAATTTCGGTCCCAATTTCTTCGACATCATATATTCTTTTATTATCCACCAAATAAATACTTAAACAGTCTATATTGAATTCTGTTTTGAAGTTTGAAAGACTTTCAATCAAATCTAAATTAATTTTGGTATTATTATCAAAATATGTGAGCATTCTTGATGTCACTCCTTCGTTGCTCGTGCAATAAAAGCAATAGTTTTATTATGAATTTATTCTATAAAGAAAATTTAAATCCTTCTTACTTAAAAAAAAAAAAAAAAAAAAAAAAAAAAAAAAAAAAAAATAAAAAAAAAAAATAAAAAAAA
>NZ_LOED01000013.1 GCF_001562425.1 Fervidicola ferrireducens | reverse complement strand
AACTTCCCGGGAGTCCGGCAACACCCTGTGGTGGGGGTTAAGGGGCGATAGGCAGGCGGGGTAACTCCCCCTCCCGGTATGTGCCTTAGGGCAAAAGCCCGAGGGACGGAAAACGCCGGGAAGCAGCCTGGCAGCCAGAGGCCTAAAGCCGGGGGAATATGGGTCTCCCCTGTTTAATAGGGGTGCTGGGCTGGTCAGACGGTGATGGAGGTAGCCGTCGGCCCCGACAGTATAATGCTCGTTGGGGTCTGCACAATGAGTACCTAACAAAGTTATAGATTGTTTAGCTTTGTATAGGGAAAATTGACCTCTTTTGTATTTTGTAACCTGCTGTTCAGTTTTGAAATCGAAAGTATATCAACCATCTTCCTTTCGGTTACAATATTAACTGCCGTCTCTATCCCTATCATCGAAAGAGTAAGGATAGAAACGGCAGTTCTACGATACATTACAGAACCGCCACGGGGAAGCCCTACCCTTTCATGTGGCTGCGTCTGATACGCCGATGCCAACGCTGCCTTGAACATACTCCTTCTGGGCTCCTCGAAGGGGCACGGGGCAGAGGCCATGCCCCAGAAGCCACTTGCCTTCCGGTGGGACTACCACCGCTGGGTGAGCCGCTTCGAATCTGCCGCCGGTACGCTTCATGCGACGAGCGGTAGCCGGATGGTGGCGTAAGTCACCTGAAGGAATCCCGCCCCTTCAGGGGGCGGGAGGAAGTCAAATTAACAGCCTTCATCGTAGAGCAAGTATCTCAAAACTGCAATCACATAATGCTGCTTCAGAAACATATAACTTCTCCAGCAGGTGATTCTTACGTGGCAAAACCCACCTTTGAAGCCAGTAATCTCTTGCTTCTTGAATGCTTATTAAGTTATATATAGGTTTTTCACTTTCTCCGAGCAAGTACTCTCGCCAATTTGTTGCGAGCGGACAAATATAATATCCTCGTTTCCAGTTAATCTCCAGAATATTTTCTTTAAACCCAAGAATTCTTAGTGCATCTCTTGTCATCCGCATTTTCCAGTTCGGACCCTGACCAAATTTGTATGTTCTGAATTTCTCCTCTGGCAGTATCTCCTTAATTACTTCCCATAACTCAGGCATTGTGAGATGCAGGTGACTTACACCATCCGTGTAACCAACAAAATTCCACCCTTTAAGTTTGTTATATATTGCTGATTTTCCAAAAGCTCCCATTGTATCTATCAGCACTAGTTCGGTTGGTTTAATCTGCTTTGTTATTATTGTTTTTTTGCCAGCATACTTTTCCTTAAATGCCTCCAGAATAGCTTTTGATCTACAAAGTAATGCTATAAGTTTAGCACCTAGCAGATAATTGTAAGGTGGCAAAGCCCCCAGAACGTATGCAGAAAGCACATGATAGAGCTTATCAGTTCTTGTTTTCTTGTCCCATCCAATGAATTTATCTCGAATTCCCAATCCAATCACTGGATCATTTAATCCGAGTATCCCAATTAACTTTGAGTTCTGCTTATCTAATATAAGGAATCTCATTCTTCTACCGTATCCTGAAGTAACAGGTACTGACCAAAAACTTGTTGCATACTTCCATAACTCAGCCTGCATTGGGGTTTGAACTTGGACAAGTTCTGGATATATTTTCTCGACTTCTACTTCCCAGGGTTGTGCAATATATTCGTTGTATTTTCTTGCAAGGTAAAAATATTTATGATTGGCGTTATTGGCAAGTTTATATTGAAGCTCCCGGATGTCAGTTACAATTGGTTTGTTGTTGCAGCCCAGTTCTATTCCGTATTGCTTTAAAATCTCGATAACTTTTCTTCTATACCTTGCTTTTTCTAAATCGGTCATTAACATTCTCTCCTCCCTGCTTCGTTACCGTACTGCATTGATCCTTTAATCGTTTTCCGATGTTTCTATTGATTCTAAGGAATATCTTTCAACATATGTTTTTCCTGGCTTTCTCACAGGTTTTATTACGTAATTTTTTCCTTCCACTTCAATTATAGTGTACTTTTCCTCAAGTACATGTATTATGTTTTTGCTAGGATATGGTTTTCCTCCCCCATAACTGTTTTTATAAATATTGTCATCGGGCAATTCTTTATTTATCTCTCCCCATAAATCTCTCCAACTGATATTTTTAATACCGTTCTTTATGAATTCCATCAATTTCTTTACAAATATCTCTTCGATTTCTTTTCGCTTATCAATGGGCTGTACGAAAGCCTTTCGTTTTGTGTTCACAACTGCAACTACATTGTTGAAGTTTTCGAGTTCAGTACATACAACCAATGGAAACGGTTTTATAAATTCCTCATAAACGTTGGAATAGATGTAGGCAGTACCTCGAATAGGCTCTTGCTGAATGTTTTCAGCATATAACTCATACTGTGGCGCTATAGAGCAAAGTTTGTGGACATCCTGATTTGTTAACAAATGCATAACAAAAAAATTATTTGTCTGGCTTAATATATTGTCATCAATAGCCGATGGTTGTTGGGTAACATAGATAAGCCCAAGTTTATACTTTCTCCCTTCTTTTGCCAATCTTATAATAGGGTCATTATCATCCCTGGCCTTATCTTGATTAAGATAATTTTGAGCTTCTTCAATAAGAAATAAACAATCAAGCATTGGCTGCTGGGTAACGTAAGCTTCACTATTGTAGTTAAGTATCTCACTAACAACAAATCTAGTAAGTCTGCTTATCACTTCATCGCCTACATTAGAGCAATTGAACACTATAATTTTCCCTTCTCTTATCCAATTAATTAGCTCTACTGGTATAGGAGAGTTTGGTGTGTAGTAGTATTTCACCACATTTTTAAGCACTCGCAATGCTGCTTCAACTTTTGAATAGTTAACGGATCTTGAAGACTGCATAAGCTTCTCAAGTTTGTCTATTAGGTCACTTAAGATTTGTATATCGTTTGGGTTTTGTATGTTTGCATAAACAAGCCGAATAATCTCTTTTATTGCGTCAGGAGTTGCGAAACACAAATGATCTAGTGCCTTAAGCTTTTTATCATCTTCACGAAGAAGGTGTTCTATTATTTTCCCAATCTCAATATCTTCTAAGTTGAACAGAACCTTGCTAACTTCAATTGATACAATACGTCCTTTTACTGTTACCCCCTCAATATATCCAGGCGATGTGGTCTGCCCCTGAACCGTTGTATTTTGTTCTTGGACAATTGGTTCCACCTCACAAAGCGACTTACTCCATTCGCTTGCATTTACATACTCACCGCTCCGATCAAATATGCAAACAGCTTTATTAGGATTATGAAGAGCATAGCCTGTTATAAGCGCTTTTGTTAAGTTGCTTTTACCATAACCGCTTTGTCCAAAAACAGCTGTTCTTCTGTTATCCAGTCTCCTCAAATTAAACTTAAAAGGAATATATCTAATACCCATATTTGAGGAAGGCACGGCAACTTTTATACCACCAACTACAAGATTGCCAATTTTAAATCCGTCGCTGTCTATCCCTGCTATTTCTATTAGTTCCTCTGATGTGGGGTATCTCACCTTCGCACCCCTGTTCGGGAGGTATCTGGGATAAGGACGAATTATGCCATCATAAAAAGTTCCTATTAACTTGCAAATAAACTCCGTTGCAAAGTACTTCTTTTTCTCGTTTTCTCCTATATCATCAACTGCCAGCAAATTCTTCACCTCAAGTTCATTTTCCCCAAGAATAATTTCTCTAGCTCCTTCAACGATTGCAAGCCATTTTACTTCTTCTTCAGGATTCTCAGAATATTCCTTTTCAATAACAATATAGTCCCCAAGGTTAGGTTTTTTATCTTTATTCTCGTAGGTAACTATAAATGTTAGCGTCCATTTATCTGGTATAGAAACTACTTTGCCAAGCTTTTCACCAAGAATCATCGGAAGAATACCCCCTTCCCCTTAGCTCTTCAAGTTCCTTTTAATTTCATTTGCTATTAGGTTAGAAACAAGATGAGTAACCTTTGACTGTTCATGAGCATGAGCAATTGGAATGGGTAATCCTATTGTATGTAAAGGCAATTTTCGGATGCCTATCGTATATAGCACTTGGATAATCTCAACTGCCCTATCTTCTTGCCACCCTGGTATTTCTATCATGCATAGGTTATCGAGTCGAGGTTTTTCAAGAAAACTTACGATATAGAGGTTGTCGCCAAAGGTTATTTCTCCTTCCCGATAGCGAATGTAATTATATGAAAGCTCCATGATTCTAGAACTATTCGGAATTCTTATAGCAAAAGGCCTTGTGAAATACTCTTCAAAATAAGGACGGATAATATCTTTTACGATATTTATCAATTTCCCTGATTTCGCGATACCAACGAGTACGTTATTTCGATTTTGACAAAGCTCCTTAATCTTTTCTCTAAGAACTACGTATGCACTATTAGGGTTACTTTTGACATACTTAATCACTTTATTGCGCAGTAAACCATCTTTTAGAACAATACAGCGTTTTTCCTCCGTCAAAACTCTAACAAGTACAGCCCACTCCGTTACATCTCGGAGAATTTTAACAAAGGAATCTTGGTCTTCGTCATTTGAACCTCCGATATAAGTTAAATCTTCCCACGTTGTTAAACTGAGGAAATCGAAAAAAAATTTGATAACTGGTTCCTCGTTTTTAAGTTTTTCCTTATAGTTTATCCATGCTTTTTCTGGTAAATCTGTAGGCACGACAATGTTTAGGTACACATTCCCCTCATCATCTGCACACTTAATGTAGCATGCATCAGTATATTCAAGTTCAATTTTTATATTACTCGCATCTACTGCAACTGCTTTATGTCTGTAGTGGGTTTCTGCCCTACTCAGATAGGTTATGTTGTGACTTATTTCTTCTTCGAACAACTTTTTCATATCGTCTCTTATTTCTTTTTCTATTTTCGCAATTTCTTCAATTCCTTTGATATCAGAGACTTTCAACACTACTACCACATCCTTTTAAAAGTGGTTTTTAATGTATAGGCGGTATGGGCACCTTGCAAATTTTACCTTAGTTTATATATACAACAAAGAAGACCAGTTTCCCTGCCAGTCTTATGTAGTCAAATTGATATTTTTTAAATTGTCTCAATGATAGCTTACCGAATAACTATTATGATTAAGCTGACTTCAGCGGTTCTGTAATTGATATTCTCTTATCATGACTTCTGCATATTCAGTTTTTGAACCCAATTTTTCAGCTATAATTCGCCTAACCTTGCTATCATCACTCCAAGCTATCCCATTTAACCCATCCAGTATTGCTTTGACTAGTTTGTCTATGTCTGGTTCTCTGCCGCCATTGATAAAAAACCTGCACTCAACCTCTATGTCGGTATCTATCTTTGTTACACCGCTTTTTTGAGCAAACCACCCAATCTTTTCCTTGTATTCAAGGTATCTTAATGCTTCCGGCCTTACAAATTTGCTTTTGTTCGTCATTCTTGGGGCTGGCACCGGCCTACCGGGGATAACGAAATGGTATTCCATCAAAAATTTTGCGCAGGGTATCCCAGGATATTTTTGAGATACCCTTCGCTTCACCCCCTTTCGCTTAATTGCTCGCCTACAATTAATCCTCTATCTCGGCATCTTTCCAGCCTAATATAAACTTTTTCTCATACAGTGTAGGTGTAAATATTACTGCTGCTACATGTTTACCTGCCCTAATTAATGCTTCACCGACCCCGGCTTTCTCAAGGAATGCTTTTTGTCCCGCAGAAAGTTTAAATGCTTCTGCAACGTCATCTATTTCTTCCGAGTTCTGCTGCATCAGTATATTCGTACCCATATTTGATATGACGGCTATTCCCTGAGGTGACGAAGTAAACTCTTTGAAGTTCTGGGTTGAGACGCAGAGGCTGCAGTTTCTCTTTCTTGCCCTTCTTGCCATATTTTCCAGAAAGTCCGCCGTATCCTTGTATTTCATAAACAGCCATGCCTCATCGACGACCACTATTTTTCTATTCTCCCTGTCCTTCTTCACGAATTCCTCCCAGACCCATGAGAGCACCACGTGCATTGCGAACGGCCTGAGGAACCTTTCTTCTAAACCTGACACGTCGAAGTTAATCAACCGGGCGTCCCTGAGGTCTACCTCCGATTCGCCGTCGAACAGCCCCATAGAGCCATCACGCAGGTATGGTTTCAGGAGCAGGAGCAGTTTTTCAACCTTTGGCCCCTTTGTCTTCAACCGTTCGTAGAAGGATGAAAGCGTCGGCATCCTTTTCTTTACGTAACCGGTAGTGTATATGCCGTCCTTTAGGATATTTTTCATCTCGTATAGTGAACCGGGGTTGGAATTAATCCCTCTTGCGGCGTATTCTTCGAACAGGCAGTCTTCGATAATCACCCTTTCTTCGGGGGTTAATGTTTCATGCTGTCCTTCGACCATTGTGGCGATGAGTCCTTTGAGATCCGCCACCTTTTCTTTGAGGTTTACGAACTCCTTTCCTTTTTCTTCGTCCGTCTCTATTTCGAACGGGTTGATATATCCGGGTTTGTCGGGTGACAGCTTTATGTTTATCCCTCCGAGGACTTCCACCATATTTCCGAATTCACCTTCGGCGTCGATAAACACCACTCTTGTACCGAGCAAAGCTGCCCTAGCGGTCATCAATTTTACCGCCGTTGTCTTACCCGCACCTGTCGTCGCTATCAATAGCATGTGAGGGTTTGAGAGGATGGGTTTCCCTGCGAAGGGGTTATAGAACACCGGCGTGCCGGTATAGTAGTTGACGCCGAGGAATATCCCGTTTTTGTGCGCCATATCTGCGCAATCGAACGGCATGAGCGCCGTTGCCGCATTGAGGTCGAAGTTCCGATATATGTGCATTAATTTATTCTGTGCTATTGGCGATATAGTAAGCACCGCATCGTCCTGGCGCAGGAAGGCCTGCCTCACGTGTACCGCCCGTCCCCCGAGGCGCTCTATGGTTATCTTTGTCTTCCTCTCCAGTTCTTCAAGCGTATCTGCAGCGATCATGAAGAATATTGACACGTAATACATCTTATTCCTGTTGGTCTGGATTTCTTCCCTTAGCTGCCATGCGTCTTCCAGGGTGAGTTTTATCAGGGAAGCGTTTGTGTAGTCGCCCCGCTTTTCATCGAGTATTTGTGCGGCCATGAGGTTGTTTATCTTCTGGGTGAGTTCCTGTATCACTTCCCTGTCATCGCCCGGATAGACGTAGATGGACACGTCCACATCGCCGATGCTGTAAAGCTCATCGAGCCAGCCGACGAAGACCGTAGAAGGCACCTGGCTCACGAAGAAGGCCCTTACGTATCTGTCCGAACCGAGCTGAACGTAGCTTTCCGTGACTTTTATCCCATCTGGACATACTAAGTCTCTTATGTCGCTGATGCCGCCCGATAAAGTATGTTTGAATCCGTCATCTTTCTGCGTATTCTGTTGTTTCTTCAAAACTCTCCCGAAGATTGCCAATGCCGACCCCCCTTACGTATGACTCTGTGAAGCCGTATTGTTCAGCATCCGAGATTTTCATCGTCACGGCCTTTTCTTTGTTGTAGAAGATGTAGAGCACTTCTGCGGCTTCGAGACTGGAGAGCGTCCTGCACTCTATCCACTTGGAAAGCTCGGCTACAACTATGTCACGCCGCCTGTAAAGCTCTCTTACGGCTTCGTTGAAGTCGCTGTTGTTATAGGGTATAACGATATAGCTCTTTTTTATCATCACGTTTTTAGCGCCGGTCCAGCGCATGAGGCTGTCGGCCAGACTCATACCGTATTCCTGGAGCTGCGGTGGAAGCTCGGCAAGTTTTCCGGTCATATACCTTACCTCTTCGTCCAGGTCGAGCAGCCTCGTCTGTATGTAGAACTGTACCGGGAATGAGAGCGACCTGAGGAGACTCCTGAAATACGCTTCGATCTTTTCCTGCTCTTCCTCGCTGAGCAGATAGAAATTTACCGTCCCCACCACTTCAACTATCAGCCTGTATTCGTTGTTAGGCAGTATGATAATGCCGTTTTTTATGTCCTGGAAGCCGATGAAATGCTGGGCTGACTGTAGTGTTTTCTTTTGACGCATTGGCAAAATTTTGTTTTGCCCAGCTTTTCCTTGCGAGCCTGAACGGTCGTTAGACAGGATTTTTTCTTTTTGCTTATTGATGAGAAATATGGCTGCCGCCCCAGCAATAAGGGCGGCTGCGAAGAGGAAGTCGATATGCGCCACCACCTTTCCTAACTGCACTTAAAGAAAAATGCGAGAAGTCTCCACCTTCTACAAGGTGGAGATGAATCGCTCACAAATGTAGTTATTATTTCTGTACATCAGTTGTAGTTTTTTGGGATTTATTTGTTTGTATTTATCAGACAATTGCAAATAATTACCATAGATGTCTTGTATATATACCCAATTGTTCGTAAAACCACTGATAAACCCTGTCTTATCGATGTCTGATATATATACCTTGTCCCATAAACACCACTTCTTGCCGTTAATTGCTATTTCCTTTGTATTTTTACTGTTACGTTTTGCTTCTTTGTTTGGTTCTTTCCTGCCTTTACGTGGTATCTCTTCATGCAGGCTCCTCTTTTTCTTGCGAACCTGCTTTATATAGTACCATACGTTATCCTGCCATCTTGGTTTTATCCCTGCTATTGCCATAGCATCGTCTATGTGCGATTTTCCCAATCCCCATTCCCTGCGTGTCCTTCTGGTATATAAACCAAATATATATCCCGTAGATGCTATTTTCTGTAACATCGGAACAAGGTAATCTTTCAGGACATTCATAAATGCTACTGGACGGAAATCCTCGATTTTAGGTGGTTGTTGCCCAGTAAACTGTTCATAATTCATGTGCCCTTTTGCTGTATTATGAGCTTCACAACAACAAACCAAATTTGACGGATTGTCTGCCCCACCTTTGCTTCTTGGAATAATGTGATCTACTGTCAATTTGCCCGAACATGGTATATCGGGTCTTAACTTGGCATAATGGCACTTAAAACCATCTCTGATTTTCACATATTCCTTAACACTGTCAAAACCATGCATTCTGCCTTTTTGATATTCTTCACCATGAATGTTTGGATTGAGAATAGCCTGTACATCAAATTGTGTTACTTCTACTCTGATTTCTGTTATTGGAATTATCTGAGCAAGTTTTTTGATGAGATTGTAGTGTGCTTCTACTCTTGCCCTTATAGACGGTGGTAACCATCCTTCTGGTCTTCTGCGGTTAAGAAATCTGGGTTTGCGATAACGTGTTTTTCTATTCCTTCTTGCTCTTCTGAGCCTGCGCCTTGTTTCTATATTTTCTTTTATATCCTGCCTCAACTCTACCTGTGCCTTGTAAATCACCCTGCCGTCTTCAGTTGTAACTGCTATACCGATATTTTTACTTCCTGCATCAATTCCCACTATGCACTTCTGCTTATATCCGCTACTTCCATACAAAAGTTGAATTGTGAAAGGTTCTTTCTTAACTACTTTTGCTTTTCCCTGTTTCAGCAGTTTTCTTGCTTTTGATGGTTTGCACGGCATAAGGGGTTTCCCATGCTTATTAAGTACGAACACTAACAAGAAGTGTTCCTCCTTTCGGAGTTATTTTGCCCATCCCCAATGTTAGGCAGGCTTGTTATGCATGTACCACTGTCCCTACCCCTCAGGACTGTTTAGGTACATGCGACAGAGCATGGGACTTGGGCATCATCCCATGGTGTCATGACATGCCTAACGTAGCCCGATGGTCTTTCGACCCTGGCTGAGGGTAGTCAACTAAGGCTTTTGCAAGCCTCCACCTCTATAGGTGGTAGGTAGTTGACTCGGTTTTCCCGTAGCCATACGCTTTCTGCTTGGTCATGAACCTGAACTTTAACGCCAGGTACGTGTCAAAGTTCAAGCCGTATTTTTGTACTTTCCAGAAAGCAAGTAAAAGGAAGAACGAATAGAGTATTAATACGAAGGTGAAGGCGGCGCCCAGTCCAGCCATCCTGTACAACCGTGAAGCCAGGTCGTAAGTCAGCAGGGCACCGCCCAGCACGTATGCGAGCTGCCTTAAGGTCAACACTCCACCTATAATCTTCTGTTCTTCCGAAAGGAGTATTGGGGTCTTGTACGCACGCATGACGACAACTCCTTTTGCTGGTAGATTATAGCTTATCCGCCAGACCTTTTAGCACACCAGCAAGGCGATAAGCACCGAAAGCGATGATACCACCAATAATCGCATATTTGAGTCCGTCCATCGCTTCGGCTTTCCCTCTAGGATCTACGGAAAAGGCCAGCTTATAGCCGTTGTACATGAGAGCTCCTACGACAATTACTCCACCTATTGCTGTAAAGTACTTCAGGATAGTTACCAGGAAATTTATCACGCCCTGGACGTCTTTCGAGTTGACGCCCGGGTCGCCGCTGCTTGCGTTGGGGTTTATACTATCCTCACCTGCGGCGAAAACCGGTACTGCCATAGCAGTGATTGTTACCATTACGGCTAATATGGTTAAAGAAAGTACGAACAATCTAACCAGTTTTCTTTTTAAAGCCCTACCCATCATTTTACGCCGACATAGGCCAGCTGAGCGGCCTCGATATGTCGTCCCTCCTCTCCTTGTTCTAATTTTTGAATTACTGACGGAAGGTGGATGTTCTTGTTTTTCTTTGAATCCCTCCTTTGACATTGGATTTGGCAGAGTTCTGCAACCTTTTTCCTGATTTTGCCCGCGTCCAGGTTCAGCACGTCTGCGATAAACTCGAACCAGTCTTTCGTGAAGAATTCGATTGCATCGATTTTATCGGGGTCCTTGTTGGGAAGATTCTTCACATCCCACACTGCCTGCCTTATTATCCCAGCCGCTAATGCCCTATAGCCGTCCATATAGCCTCCGGAAGTTGTTAGTTTATTTTGATTATTCCGATTATTTCGAGCCCAACAACTTCCGAAAATACCCTCCTTTCTTGATTTTGATTGATTTTGGTAGCTCGGGAAAAGCTGATGGCAAAATCCCTCTTGACAAAAACAAAAACACCGGCTGCTAGAAGGCTGCTAGAAGCCGGTTTCGTTTCTTCCTGGGCCAAAGTGGTACGCGCGTACTACCCCCTGATTTGAGACAGATTTACCCAACCGGGGCTATTTTGTTCCCCACTTTGTTCCCTAGTTCTGAATTTTCCCTTGCTTCTAGCATATCAAAAGAGTATAATATTGTCAAGAGGGGTTGCCAGCGATTTGTCAACTTTTCCCGAGCCGCCGCACGTGCTGCAAAGCCGTGCGGTATTTTTTTCGGGATTGTAGAAGTAGCCTACTCCTTTGCAATCAGGGCAGGTGACTTTGACTTTGGCCTCAGCCCTTTTTGCGGCGGCCGGGAGCTGGTAGCCCTCCTTCAGAGCTGAAGTGAGGAACCCCTCCGGATTTTCGACAAAGTGGCGCTTGGCGTACTCAGCCATCACCTCCAGCTGCTTTTCGACATTAATCGCCTTATATTTCCGGCAAAGTTTTATGACAAACTTATCATTCCTGCGGCCGACTATCTCGGCAAATCTGATGCAGCAGTCCTTTATCTTGTTCAGGTCATGCAGTTTTTCGTCCTCCATTTTTTCTTTCACTGCTCCAGGATGAATGGACGAACGAGCAGCTTTTTCCTCTCCGTCGAAAGAAAGTCCGTTTATCCTGCTTTTTACTCCTCCAGCAGTTAATTTTAAAATACTGCCCTCGAATTTTTGCTCTGGTTCGATGGTACGTACCTCTGTCGCTGTTTCGTCTTTGGTCGGATGTACAGTACTTCTTTCGATTCCTTGCTTTGTACCGATTTGACTTGCTTTTGCCTCTATGTCAGAAAAGATATTCCTTCCAGCAGTGTTGTACTTTCCTTCAGTATGATAGAAGGAGTTTCGTTCGGTTTTTAGCTTTGTACCGATAGAAGTGGTGTTGATACCTATTCCTCCAGCAGTATTAAATGAACTTTCGAGTTTTTGCTTTGTATCGATAGTACGTACGTCGGTACCTATCCCCTCGGCAGTATGATAGGCGGTACTAAGTTTTGCTTTTTGCCTTTTAGCCGTGCTGTTGCCTTTAGCATATCTTGTAGCCGATAAGTTATCCACAGAGTTATCCACAAAGTTATCCACAACAACAACATTTTGATCGGTTCTCTTAGTACCTTGTATGGTACTCTGTACCTTTGGTGTGTTGTTGTTCTTTTTCATATCTTTCTTATAAGTTTCTTTCTTATAGTTTCTTTCTAGAGTACGGTGTTCACTTTTTATACATCTGTCGTCACTGCTTGTGAAATTAGCAGTCATTTTTTGCACGATATGGCCTTCAATGCCTTGATTTTCCGAGGTGTCACTTTTTATACATCTGGGTTCATCAGTTGTGGTGGCCCGGTCACTCTCTTCTCCACGTTTTCTTGTAGGCCTGTTGTCAGGGTCAGGGTTATCGTCGTTATCTCCTTCATAAGCGGCCATTTTTAGCCATTCTTCAAAGTCGGTCCTTTTGCCAGTCTTTTTATCTATCGCAAAGGTTTCTGCGGGGACATGAGGATTCATCCTGAGCATGTAGTACTTTTGAATTCTGCCGCCGTCGGTATTGTCCACGTAGCAAACGATAAAGTTATCCTCCATTGCTTTCTTAAGGGCCTTTACCACAGCACCGTGTGAAAGGCCGGTGCCGTTGTCCATCCTAGTCCCATCTTTCTTGAGCCTGCCGTGTTTGAACTCATCGAGGGTAATATGCTTGGCGATGCCGTATTCCTGATATCCCCATGTGTGCATGAGGATATAGAGTACAACTTTCAACTCAGCGCCGTTTAACTTTGCCATATGTTCGGCTAGCCAAGAACGCGGAATTTTGATATAATTACTACGAGGGATATCGAAATGAGTGAATGACATGTTTATCAACCTCCTGTCAATTTTTTGGTCCCTCGTATACGTATAAAAGGGGGAAAAATAAAAAAGGGCGCTGTGTGCGCCCCGATTTTTTTTACCAAAAACAGGGTGGTACGCGCGTACCACCCCTTGATTTGGCACAGACCTACCCATCCGGGGAGAGCTTGTTCCCCACTTCTGGGAATATATGTATTTTTCTCTTATTCTTGGGCACTCTTGTCAGTAATGAGCCTTATAGGAAACTCCTCAATGAAATCCTTGATATACACAATTCCGCCGCCTATATTTACTACATCTCCAATTCTCGCTGCCATGTGGGATATGCTGTAGTAGCTGGAATTTTGGGATATTATGATTTCCTCTGTATTCACCTCAAGAGTCTCATCATCGGTTTCTATAACCAGTGACTTTTCTCTGATTTTTACTACCTTTCCGGTTTTCTCGAACTTCACGGTTTTGGGATTTACAGGCTTGAGCGGATAAGCCTTTGCATGGCAGCCGTGATTCACGTGTCTCAGTGCTATCGCACCGTACCGCTCCAGCATGGCCTTTCGTTCCCGGTATATTTCCTGCAGGGCTTCTTGAGCTTTTCCGTTCAACGGCCTGAACGTATCGTCTTTGACGTGCGAGAAATACTCTTCAATTACGTCCGGGATGATTTTCCTCGCATCACTTTCGATGTATGTATACGTCTGGTGGCCTTTAGTGGCTAGAGCACGGAACGCTTTTGCGCGTTCATCCAGTAAGGCTTTTTTGGCTTCCCAGTAACCAGCGCCGAATATTGCCGCACAGATTAGCTTTATCTTTTCTTTCTTCTCTTCCATCGCCAGCGAGTAGCACATCGATACCAAATCGGGTGACATGGGTTTATTTCTCTCTTCTGATTTTCTAACGATTTCTTGCATTTCTTCTCTCGTAAGGGTATACTCTCTAATGGACGATACCTTTGTATTTTTGGCTTTGTATCCCCGGCTGATATAGGGCCGGGCTGTGCCCGCCGAGGTGCCGAGGACCTTGGCGGCATCTTTTATTTGGTAGCCGTTTCTCTTGAGGTAAGGGATTTGCTGCTGTTTCCCGTAAAGGTGCATGATGTCGGGATCTTCTTCAATTTCGCTAAGTGACGTTAAATTCTTGATTTTTTTGGTAATCCTTTTTAACTGAGTTCTTACGGTTTCGTAGCTTATCCCCGTGAGTTCGGATATTTTTCTTGGTTTATAACCTTCGAGATACATTTCATATATTTTCTTTTGCTGGGGGCTTAACGCACTCACCGCCAACATTTCACCGGAAACGTTGACAGTCGCCCGCATTCAGTTCACCGCCTGCCTTTCTGTAGTCATAATTTCGTAAACCTACAGTAATTGTACCTCAGCAGGCGGTATTTGACAACAGGTTTACTTATCATTGTAAACAAAATAGCCCGTTTATATCGCTAATTCTTTAATTTTTTCCGTTTTTCGAGTAAATACTTCTTTTTTTGTTATCTAAGAGTGTGATATAATAGTGTAAACAAAAAATATAAGGTGGGGAATGGTTATGCCAGAGGAAAGGGATATCCCGAAAATACACAGGATAGTAGCCGAAAAGATAAGGGAAGCTCGTGAAAAAGCCAAACTGTCGACACGCGAACTTGCCGAAGTATTGGACGTATCTCATACATATCTTTGGGCAATTGAAACCGGGCAAAGGCGGATTTATCTCGATTTTCTGGAGAAATTAGCTAAATATCTCGGCGTGCCGCCAGCCGATTTATTGAAAGAAGATGTGGAATTTGAAACTAATGAAATGGAAGATCGTCAGCTGGCAGAGCTCATCAAAGAATGGGAGGAAGCTAATCGAAGAGGAGACTTAATTTTACTTCTGCGTGAGTTCCGGAATCTGACGTCAGAGCAGATTCACTCTCTTGTCAAGGCAGTTAAGGCTATAAGATCCACACAGGAGAAACAAAGAACTGGAAATGTCGAGGAAGGCGATAATACCGATGAAAGTGGCGAAACACGATAACCTGCCTTTTAATTCTCCCGTTGTAAATGATGTTATTCCTACAGGTGGAAATAAGGCCATCGGTTATTCATCATGCGTAAATATCGCAAAAATAAAAAATGCGGCAGCAATGCTAAGGGACGCGTTAGCATCCTCTAGTATTACTCCGCCTTTCTCGATAGAAGAGGTTATACGCAACCTCATGGTCCAAAAAGACGGCAAGTGGTTTCCCGTAGAGCTGATAGAGACCGACTTGATACCGTATCGGGCAGAAGGCTTGACTTTTCTCGATGGCGATCGTATAAAAATTCTGATCGTAAAGAATTACAGGAAATTTTTCCCGGGAAATAGGATTGTCTGGACGCTAACCCACGAATTGAGCCACATCTGCCTCGGCCATGTATTCATAAAGAGTTCATCGCTAACACCTGGGGAGAGGTGGTTTTTTGACAAAGAAGCCAACAAGCTAGTTAGAGAGCTTCTTCTACCGACGCCGAGGCTAAAAGCCTGTATTTTCGAAGGAGAAAAGATAACTCCGCTTAAGCTACACTATTTTTCGTCTGTTTTTGGTGTTTCCAGACAAGCCATTAGAAACGCCCTTAAAGAGTATGGGATTATAGATAGCTTGTCTAAAGGTTGCAAGTGCCCGTTTTATCCGGATATACTCGAATGCTTAACTCGCGTTGCAAAGCAAAGGTGTTTGCAACGGAAGGAGCCGCTAAAGGAGTGTCTCGCTGCAACATACGATTCAGAAGTTAATGTGTCGGTTCAATTTTCAATAAAGAGTTTCTATATCTGGAGTATTCAAAATAACTCTCACATACCAATAGTGTTCAAGTGCTTCGATCTGTGCCCTTCGGAGATATCCTTGTTGTCTAATGTAAGAAAATACCTCAGATAATTCGGGATAATTACATTCATAATTATTATCTTTCCAAATTGCTACCTTTTCCTTTATTTTTTTCGTATATCATTTTTCCTCTCCCTACCTTTTAAAAGAATGTTTTGTTTGACCTTTCACTACGCTTCTGACGGGACTTTGTATACTGCCTTTGAGATATTCTATTTGATTTCTTAGCATGTGTATTTCTTCATTCAGCCTTGCCTTTTCAGCGCGTTCTTCGGCAAGCTGTCTTGCAAGTTTTTCCGCTCTACGGCGCTGCCTTGTTAATTCGTCACCCAACTGTTTTATCCTTTCCCAAAGCACACTCTGCGACCCCGATGTTTTACTTGGAATAACGACCGCTAGTTTTTCCGTCCTGTATTTTTCCAGTTCTTCCGGCAGCGGCAGGTTTAAAATAAGCCAGGTCACTCTTTCCCGTCCATACAGCCGGACATATTCTTCTACCGGCCACGTGTCGATCGGGACCCAGAGCAGTTCGAAATAGATCAGATGTGAATTCGCTTCCCGCCAAAGCCGCGCTTTTTCTTCGTCCGACTTAAATCTTTTCTCCGCGTCTTTGCGAAAACCTGCAGGGGAGGGATTTGCGATTATATCAGATATGCCAAGTTTCTTGTAGGCTATCTTCCATTCCATTTCATTTAACCACTTTAGAGCTTCCTGCCACCTGTCAAATGCCCAGTTTGTGTATTCCTGCCAGAATCTTTCCTCCTCCTGTTTAAAATAGGTCTCAAGTTTAGCCAGCCCCCTGTTGAGTTCGGCCTGTTCTTCAGGAGTCCTTGTGTAAGCATATCCGGCACCGCCACCGACAACCGGCATCTCTTCCGTGCCTATCCTTACCCTCTGGAAAGTAAAGTTTTTCCTGGCGTCGTGGAACAAAGCATACTCGGGCCAGTCTTCGCTGCCGCACTGCGGGCATTTAATCGGCATGACGGGAAGGTTATGATTTCCTAACTTTTGGTCCGCTTCCTCTAAAGAGTTGATAGTGCCGTAATCAACGACAAGTTGTCTCGCATATTTTCTGCACTTCCGGCAGTAGCGTTCGAAATAGACCTGAAGATGAAGCATGAAATCCCCCTCACAAGTGAAGTTTGCTTATCTTTTCGACAGCCTCTTCCTGTTCCCCATAGTCCGGCTTTAGATACACTGCCGTGGTATTGAGGTTAGCGTGTCCGAGGATCTGCTGGACTGTTACGATGTCGGCACCAGACTGCAACAGCCGCCTCGCAAAAGTATGCCTTAGCTGGTGTGGCGACACCTCTACCCCTGCATCCCTCGCATATCTCTTTATTATTCTGAATACCCCCGAAGGCGTCAGCGGCCCTCTTTCGCCGAGGAATAAACGCTCGTTATTTTCATCCGCTCTAGATTTGAGGTATTCGTTGAGGGCTTTCCTTGCATCACTGTTTAAGGGCACTTCGCGATACTTTTGGCCCTTGCCGTACCTCACGATGAGTTTACCTTTTCGCTCAGAAATCTGGATGTCCGAAAGCTTCAGCGAACACAGTTCCGATACCCTTATACCCGTATTTGCGAGCACTTCAAATATCGCTATATCCCTTTCATTCCCTTCTTTATAAAAACTTCTACGCAAACGGAGAAATTCCTTTTCCGACAAACTTTTCGGGGGAAGTGTAACTGCTGGAGGCGCTTCTACTTCTTTTGCAGGATTTTTTGTTATGATTTCCTGCTTGACAGCCCAGTCAAGGAATTTTCGGATAGCTTCGAGCTTTCTTTTTATTGATGCTGGCTTCAAATTTCTTATGCCCATCAGGTAAGACCTGTATCCCCTCACATCTATTTCTGTGATTTTGTCTGGAGAAAACTTTTCCTCCGTAGATTCTTCAAACCATTTCGCGAACTGTCGGAGATCGGAAATATAATTTTTTACCGTATGCAGGCTTTTGCCTTTGCTTGAAAGGTATTTTTGGTATAGCTCTAGCATAAAAATCCCTCTAAAAAGTTATATTGCCAATTTTATTAGGGATAATTGGGGTTGTTTTGGGGTTAATTATACCAAAATTTATTAGAATTTGCAGCATAAATGACATTATATTGCGAGATTATATTGCAAATAAACAGCCCAGGCTTATTATTCCCTGGGCAATTGCTTTCTTAAGGGTTACATACCTTGCATGGCTCATAACCCGCTTTTTGAGCTTCTTCTTCAGAATCGAACCATATCCTGTTCTCCGGTTTAATTTGCTCAGCCCATCTGCAGGTTGGCAGGTGATATTTATTGCTTTCTATGCTCCCCACATACTTTCCGGTGGTCTTCACGGGCTGCTCGTTCTGTCCTGCCCATAATCCCCTGCCAGCTTCTCGTGCTTCCCTTTCAGCAGCCGTGAATCTGTCCACATACTTCACATTAGGAGGGTAGGTGCTGACCTTTGCGTAGCCTTCTTTAACGAGTGTTTCGTTGAAAAGTTCCCCACCCACCCATATGTAAGCTAACAGTCTGCCGTATTGGTCTCTTTCCTGCACATCTAATTCGAGTTGAACATCTTTACCTTCCAACTTGCTCTTCGTGAAATTGCTGGCTTCCTTTCCGTAATATTCTACTTCCTTTTCGGGATGGACGGTCTCTGGAGTGTCGACACCTATCATCCTGACGGTTTCACGTTTGCCATCAATTTCCACTTCTACCGTATCGCCGTCAATCACTCTGACGACTCTTGCGGCAATTCTATTTTGGGTCGTTTTTTCGTCCTGGCTCTGGATATTCACTGTATTTGTTTTCCCATCCCAGCTAACTTGTGCTCCTAGGGCTTCTGCTACGAATCTCAGCGGAACCATCGTCCTGCCGGAAATTATTTTGGGTGACACGTCTAGATGTATTTTTGCTCCGTTTTTCAAAGCTGTATTTTGTCCTATCGTCAGCTTAATAGTCGCTCCATTTTTTTGAGCGGTAATAGTTTTCGTATTGCCGTCCCAATAAACTGTAGCACCCAAGGCTTCAAAGATGCCCCTTAAAGGAACCAAAGTTCTCCCATCGATAACAACGGGATTTGTGTCAATTTTGAGTTCAGTTCCATTAATTATAACTTTCGGGACAGCGGCTATTGCTGGCAAATAAAAACACGAAAGAATAAAAATCAATACTATCGCTGAAACCGCATATTTTAACGTGATACTCCGTTTTTTCATCTATCCCCCCTCCTAAAGTTAACTTGGTTTAAAAAGATTTCTATCGACCTTTTAATAATCTCCGTTCGTGAAATTCCGTGTTTATTGCTTATTTCTGCAATTCTATTCGCTTGTTCCTCGCTTAAATTTACTGTACTTCTGTGTTTTCTATGTACTAGTTCGTCACTCATTTCTTCTTTATCTTTGAGTTTTTCTAGTTGTGCCTCATCGAAAATCACATAATTCAGAGCCATCCTTATGATATTTGACACTGTCATTTTCGTTTCTTTAGCTCTTTTCAAAAGTTGTTTGTAACATTCTTTAGTTACCCAAAACTTAGTTTTATAAGGTCGTGGCTCATGAAAACTATCTACCATAATATTCTGCTTTATCACTAACATATTTTTCATGTGGGAATTATACCAACATTCTCAAAAGCAGGAAGGCCGCTGGAAATATATACCTCTACATCGACGATGAAGCTTTCGATACCGTATATGGCGCAACTTTTTAACGAAGCAAGCATTTTGTCCTCCTACCTAATAAGCAAACTATTTTCTAAAATTCGCCATAATTATGGATTTTCCTTCTGGAAGATGAAAAATTGTTTGGGTATATTACTACTTTAGTATATAGTAAAAATAGCAAAAGCAGAGGGTCACAAAAAAATAATGACCTCACCCTCTTCCAGCAGTTCGAGTTAAAACTCTGAAGGAGAGGCAAGGCCAATTAATACAATTTTATCCGCTGGTAAAGCAATCTTATTTCCAAACTAAACATAGAAGGTTAGCAAGAAAATAGATTACGTTCAAAAATGATTTTGAACATTAACAAGTAGAATATGCTCAATCATTAAACCAGAAAAAAGGCAATAATAATCTAATCAATGCCACAAGGCATCAGTGGGAAAATTTTATAAATTAAATCAAAACTTAAATCGATTGAGGAACTATAACTTCTAAACCAAACTTTTTGGCCCATTGATAAGCCGTTTAACACGAATTATTTCCTGCTTTCTCCTTACTTCATCAAAAACTTTTTCGTCGTAATCAGTATTATTTTTTAGCATATTATAGATGATAACCAGCAATTTCCGAGTAAGAGCTACTATCGCTTTCTTTCCTCCGCGGCGCTGCTTTACCTTCCAATACCATGGTGGCAAGGTATGAGTCCCTTATTTGAGTTACACATACCATGGTGGCAAGGTATGAGTCCCTTATTTGAGTTACACACCATGCAACTTCACAAAGTATTCTTTTGATGTAAGTGTTACCCTTTGTTACTCGAGTGGACTTTTTTTCCCTGCACTTTCATTATTGCCGGGACTTAATCCTGCCCACGAACAAATATACTCTGCTGTTTTAAATTTGCTCATATCTATACCAATTTCAGCAATTATTGCAGCAGCTGCCGTTTTATCTATACTGGGTATGCCATCAAATTGCTCAATCTGCCTTTTTAATTTTTATTTTTCAAGCTCAGAATTAATGTTTTCTTCTATTTCGCGGGCTTCCATTTGAAAGCCCTGCCCTTAAAAGAGTTGTAATCCATTCTGCATCTTTCATAATCTATTTTTTTGCTAAATCATATTTTTATTTTTAAACAGCCACTCTTTTATCATTTCTGCCTTTTCAATCCGCCCCATTTTTTTATAGGCCTGATACTCATAATCCAGGGAAAGAACAGGAATTCTCATTCCTTGTACGTATACAAACTTTTTATGCTTCTTAATGTCTACAGGTTCTTCCCATACACCGTCTACCAGTTTTTGTATATTCCCCATAATCTCAACCTTTACGCCGTCGATCATTAAAGCTCCAAAATGTGAACGAATTTTCTCGGCCTGAGAAAACTCCACTTTTCTTATTACATATTTTTCAAAAAGGCGCTCTATTTCATAAGCACCTCTCTCGTCTGTTTGAACATCGATATCATGAACCTCTACAGGCATCCCCTGTAGCGCAAAACTAAAACTTCCTGTTAATACCCAATTTATATTGCTATCATCGAGCTTGTCTTTTATTTTTTTTAAGACTTTCAAAAAAATAGCCTTGTCCATATTGCCTCTCTCCCTGAAAATTTAAGCTCCTCTTATCATCAACTCTTTTGGTTAGAATTAAAGATAATCAAAACGGAAAACTTAACTGGTTAGGTTAATCAGCGAGGTATTAAATCCATCAAAATAAAATCAACCTTTACCCCTGTTATCTTAAATTTAACAGAAAGCGAATTTTTGGCGAATAAAATTCTATTTTCATCGCTGGTTGTATTTCCTGAGTACCTTTGAGTATACTCAATAGTCGCCCTATATTATCTTAATATGGGAACAGCACGGGTGCTAAACTTCTATATTCTTAGTTAGCCCTGTGTCAATGACGATAAGCCATAAAAAACAATAAGAACATTTTCCACTTTACTGACGGGACTTGAAGAATTAAAAGCATGACTTGAATCTGAAAACTGCCGCCATGTTGCCATGGAGAGCACGAGAATATCCTGACAGCCTTGTTTACGACATTCTTGAAACCGTTTTTGACGGCACTACATATGAAAAATGTTCCCGGTAAAAAGACCGAAGTTTTTCTACCGGAAACATTTTTTTAATATGCTTAGCATTGACGAGTAGGATTTTAATATTCTCAAGTTCCAGGAGTTTAAAAGTATCTGTGTGAAGCCGTTTAAAACAATTGAAATAACATAACAACTATGATAAAGCTGAGCAACAGCGGTTTTTTCCTTCTCTTTTTGCTTGATACAATGCCCGATCTGCCCTTTCCAGTAAGGACTCAACTGAGTCATTGTTCTTTGCTAATGCTATACCCAAGCTCGCTGTAACCTTCCGATGAGGAAAAGGATAGTTCCCTATAGCTTTTCGTATTCTTTCTGCCACTGCAACAGCACCTTCTTCGTCTGTTCCCGGAAGAATAATTACAAACTCCTCGCCCCCAAAGCGTCCTGCAATATCTACAGTCCTTATAGAATTCTTTATTATCTCTGCCATCTTCTGTACCATCACATCGCCAGCTACATGGCCAAAAGTGTCATTGTAAGCTTTAAAGTCATCAATGTCAAGGAAAATAACTGCTAAAGGAAGTCTATATCTACTTGCCCTTTCAAGTTCACTAATCAATATGTTACGGATGGTCCGTTTATTAAAGAAACCTGTCAAAAAGTCAGTTTCAGCTTCTCTTTCTAAACGACTTACAATCTTTGCATTTGCCAAAGCTATTGCAGCAAAGTTCACATATATCTGTAGATTCCTGCTATCATTTTCATCCATTGAGTCAGGTGAAAACATTATGCCTAACAAACCTACTGCACCAATAGAAGTCCATAAGGGATAAATCATAATTTTATTTCCAGCATCAATTTCCAAATCTGTATAACCATCTAAGGTTTTTAATTCATCAATATCCAAAAATGTGGGTTCAACCTTCAAAAAAACCTTCTCAATCACTGGATGAACCATCGATGTCACCGCCGGTATATAATTGACCCAGGAGCAACGAAAAGGAATTGACCCACCCCCTGGCGAAATATCCCTCTGATACCAACGCAGATCGGAGGGAAATAAGTGCTAGGGAGTGGATCTATTATCATGTTACACGAACTAAAAGCAAAGGGCAAGAGCATTCGTGCAATAGCACGAGAAACCGGCCTTTCGAGGAATACAGTGAGGAAATATCTCAGAGCGCAAGGAATTCCTGAAAGGAAGCCTCATCCAAAAAGAGGTTCAAAACTTGATCCATACAAGGATACCATTCAAGAACTCATGAATCTCGGTATATTCAATTGCGAAGTCATCTACGAAAGGATAAAAGAAAAAGGCTATACCGGCGGACGCACTATCTTGAGGGACTATGTAAGACAATTCAGACCTCCCAAAAAGACCCCTGCCGTATGTCGCTATGAAACCAAGCCCGGCCAGCAGGCTCAAGTCGACTGGGGTGAATACACATACATTGACGAGGAAACCGGCGAAACACGTAAGCTTTATCTTTTCGTCATGGTGCTGGGATATTCAAGAGCCATATATGTGGAATTCACAAACCGATGCGATGTCAATACTTTTATCCGCTGCCTCATACACGGATTCGAATACTTCGGCGGAGTAACCGACGTATTGCTCACCGACAGGATGAAAACCGTAATAATCGGCACTGATGAAAACAAAAAACCTGTATGGAACTCCATTTTTGAAGACCTTGCTGCGACGCTCGGCTTTACCCCTAGAGTTTGCAAAGCACGGCGCCCTCAGACCAAAGGCAAAGTTGAAAGCGGGATAGACTTTGTCAAAAGTAACTTCCTGCCGGGCAGGAAATTCACAGACTATGGCGACTTGAACCGGCAGGCTATAGTGTGGTGCGAAAATAAAAACAGGAGGATACACGGCACTACCGGGGAAAGGCCCATTGATCGCCTGAAGGAAGAAAAACTCAAACCCCTCCCCAATTATGACAGATACCAGAAGTTTATGGAAGAAGTGAGGAAAGTCCATAAAGATGGCCTTTTAAGCTTCGGCGGTGTAAGATATGGCGTTCCCTGGCAGTATAGCGGAAAAGAGGTGGTTATAAGGGATAAACACGGTAAAATTGAAATCCTCTATGATGGGAAGGTGATAGCAACCCACGAAAAGCAATACCGCTCAAGGACCACGGTTTATGCCAAAAACCAGTATACCGGGCTAAAAGAAGCCGAAGGTATGCTCTATCCTAACCCGCGTGCATACAAGGTCTCTTCTCTGGAAGTTGAAAAGCGTTCTTTAGGGGTTTATGAAAGCCTGCTGGGGGTGGGCACAATATGATAGAGCTTGAAAAAGCAAAATCCAACCTTGAAGAACTGGGGCTTTTAAACGCAGCGGTTTTCATCGATGCTCTTCTTGAAAGAGCTCAACACGAGAATGCCACGTATATTGAGTTCTTAAACGGCCTGCTCGAAGCTGAACTTAGCGAAAGACAAAGGCGGAACATCGAAGTGAGGTCAAAACTTGCCCGGCTTCCGTATAGAAAGACCCTGAAGGAATTCGATTTTACGTTCCAACCCAGTATTGATGAAAAGTTGATAAGAGAACTTGCAACAATGGCTTTTGTCTACAGAGCGGAAAACGTAATATTTCTTGGCCCACCCGGAGTAGGGAAGACACATCTTGCAGTAGGTCTTGCAATAGAAGCCCTGTCGCAGGGTATGTCAGTATACTTTACGAGCCTTTCGCGGCTAATTGAAGACCTAAAGAAGGCCAACAAGGAAAACCGTTTGGAAAAGAGGATGAGGATTTACACTGGGCCTAAACTTCTAATTATCGACGAAGTAGGCTATCTTCCGCTTGATGATCTTGGGGCTAACCTCTTTTTCCAGTTGATAAGCGCCCGGTATGAAAGGGGTAGTATTATACTCACAAGCAACAAAGGTTTTGGAGAATGGGGAGAGCTCATGGGAGATACCGTGCTTGCGACTGCAGTATTAGATAGGCTGTTACATCATGCTCATATAATCAACATACGGGGCAACAGTTATCGCCTGAAAGACAGGTTAAAGACAGGATTGTATGGCAACCCACATAACAATGCTTAATTTCTTAATTTAAAGAGGCCAGAGTGGGTCAATTTTAAGCCGTTGAAAATGGGTCAATTTAAACCCGCTATTGACAATCGACCATACCTTCCCAACCAAAAGCTGACCATACTCACCTTTAGCCTGTATTATCTTAATCTTATCACCCTCTCGTAGACCAATAAAACTCAGTTCAATCTTGTAGATTATTATCAAGGAGTTTATTATAAGCTCCAGAACCTTGTCGAGTTCTACAGTCGAGATCAACAGACGACTAATTTCATAAATACTATTCAGTTCAAGTCTGCGCAATCCTAAAATATTCTTTTCAAGAATGGCCTTAAGAACCTCATTTATCGTTTGGTAAATATTATTAGCTTTAGCGACAAAAGTGTTCTCTTCCTCAATATCTGTTCCAGCTATATTTCCATTAGGTGTGACAACAAGGAACCCTATCTTTTGAGCGTATGTACCCAAGCAATAGGCATAAATTCTAATCCCATAAGGACAAGTAAATATACTTTATCTTCTAGAGAACCTAATATGTCTTTGTAAAAATAGATACATTTTTCATTACAGATCTTATTTCCTTTCGTTGAGTGCTGTAAATATGGTAGTAATATGTCTCCTTTTTAGTTCCTGTGCTATTGCCCAGAGATAATCTTTATACTTTTGTATATCAGACACGCTACTTTCAAAAGAAGATATGCTATCGATGACAAATCTTTCCACATTATTTTTTTCTATCATATCCATTATTTCAAAAGCGTGTTTATCTACATCCAGTTCTATTGGAGAGATAAACTTAATATCCAAAAGACCATTTTTCAGATACCTCTCCAGTTCCCATCCCAAATAATGGGCATTACTCTTAATTTGAGCAAGAGGCTCTTCAAAAGAAAGTAATAGTCCCTTTTCGCCTTTCTCGGCTCCCTCAAGCAAGAATTTAAGAGCAAACGTGGTTTTGCCTGTTCCTGTTCCACCGGAAATTATAGTAATAGTTCCTTCTGGCAATCCACCATTCAGCATTTCGTCCAAACCTTTGATTCCAAATCCTTTTTTTCCGTTTTGACTTCATATTGAAGTTCTTTGCCAGCCGGTTTTATCCTTGGATATACTTTTATTCCTGCAGGAGTAATTTCAAACAAATGCTCGCCTTGTTCAAAAGAAGTTCCTCTCATCTTGAGGATACGCAAATATCTTTTTTGGAATCTCTTCTCTTCCTGCCCATAAAGGTGAAAAATACCATCAGCAACTGCAAATTCACTCAAAACAGTTAATTCCTTTTCCTCATACTCGCCAACAAGAAACACAGTAACCTCCCATATTGATAAAGTAGCAGCCAGATCATAAACAAAAGCCTTAAAAGTTTTCTCGTCGGGGAAGAGGTCTCTTATAGCTTTAAAACTATCAATCACAACTATATTAGGCTTGTGCTTTTTAACCATGTCAGTTAAGTACCCTAAAATCTTATCAGGACCTTGTTTGCGCACAAAAGCTCCAAGATCCCCATAAATAAACTTATCACCAAGAAATTCGTCAGAAAAAAAGTCAAATTCTTGTAAATGTCTTACCATCTTAAATTGCGACTCTGAAACAGTCGTTAGGTATAAACTCCTAAGGCCATCTCTTGCACTATTAAAAATAATGTTTTGAACAAATATTATTTTCCCACTGCCCGGAGCACCAGAAACAATATTAAGCGAATACAGAGGTATACCACCACCAAGAATATTTGAGTTAAAACAGACGTCTTTCATTTCTTCGCGTAGTATTTTCATAATTTTTTCTGCATTTTCACTGCCGATCAACCTGCTTAGAATTTCAACGTAGCTTGTAATAAACTTCATGAACATCTCATCTACCGGAAAATCTGGGTTTTTCTTTAAAGTGGTTAATATTTCTTTTGTAGTTCCAAAATTCTTTAAGGACTTATGAAGGTTCTAAAAGATGTTCTGTATCTTTGCTTAATATCCCGGGGATAAAAAAAAAGACAAATTGCTTCATTGAGCACTCTCACTGCCCTGATGATGAGGAGTTTTGCGCTTTAAACTTGAATAAGGCAACTTCAAGGAGTTCGTTTCTAAACATGGCGCAAAATTGGATACCATATTTCAACTACAGCCGGCCGCATTTCGGCAAAAACATGAATGGAATGACTCCTTGGGGTAACCTGCCCAAAAATAAAAAGCTATTGCACGAAACTATGGCACATTAAAATTAGCTCACAGAAACTCTTTTGTAGTGCCTGCTCTGTCCCTTCCCCTGCCCGACCTTCCTTCCCAGCGAAACAATAATTGACTCAATGCATCCTCTGCACTTTGTCGCATCCTCATTTATGCAAATCTTGCCAGGATACAGCTCATATTTGAGCTTGTACTCAAGGCTGTTGACGTTCGGCATTACAATGTTTGCACCACACATGAGCCCCTTTTGTCTTCCCAGCGGGTCTAAAGTGCCAAGTGCAGTTGTTGCCGGAATATTAGCATCTGGAATCAAAAGCCTCAAAATGGCAATGCTCTTGAGCGTCAAATCAACTGAACCTTCTTTTGCATCTTTTAGAGGCGTTTGTGGATGAGGAATAAAAGGTCCAATGCCTATCATATCTGCATCCAATTCCTTTACAAGAATTATGTCCTGTGCCAAATCATCCAACGTCTGACCTGGAAGGCCTATCAAAAAACCTGTCCCAAGTTCATACCCAAGTTTTTTGAGCCACTTAAGGCACTCTATCCTGTTTTCAAAGCTCATGCCGGGATGATACTTTCTATATAGCTTTTCATTTGAAGTTTCAAACCTCATCAAAAACCTGTCCGCCCCGGCATCTTTAAACGCCTTGTACTCATCATACGACCTTTCACCAATCGAAAGTGTTATAGCAACGTCAACCACCCTTTTTATCTTCTTTATGATTGAACACAGCCTGTCTTTGGTGTAATACATGTCCTCACCAGACTGCAGCACCACAGTGCGGTACCCCATTTGATATGCTCTTTTTGCAACCTCTACTATCTCATCTTCCTGCATTCTGTACCTTTGAGCACTCAGGTTACTGCGCCTCAGTCCACAGTAAAAACAGTCGTTTTTGCAATAGCTTGAAAATTCAATAAGTCCCCTCAAAAAAACCTCGTCGCCAATATGCTCTTTCCTTACCCTGTCTGCTGTTTTGAAAAGAAGATCTTTATCCTCACCTTCTGCAATCAGCAAGAGTTTAATCTCATCCTTTGTGAGATTGTTCTCATAATACGCTTTTTCTAAAATCTTTTTCACTTTCATCTTAAACTCTCCTGTCATAAAGCAAATTTTGAGTGGTTAATTGTAAAATTAAATGCGACACCAAAAAATAGTTGAACCATAGCGTGAAACCCGATATGATGTTGGTTGGCAAAAACTAACACATATGGAGGATTTCAGCTATGGTTCTTACTCAAGAGTATACCTGTTTATGGCATAATAGAATTGCATAAAACGGCAGCAAAAAGTGCATAGCTTAGCTAAGCAAAAAGAGGACATTGCCATCACGTTCTAGAATAATCCCTTCTGAACTAAAGGTAAAGGCAGGAGGGAATTCAAGAGGTGATAGCAATGGCCCAACAACAGTATATCAAACATCTTTACGAAAAAGAAGAGTGTAGTATTGCCGAAATCAGCCGGCGAGTAGGTGTCAATTGGCGAACAGCAGCTAAATATGCTAAAAAAGACGACTGGAATAAACCCATACAGCAGACCAAACGCCGGCAGCCGGTAATGGAACCTTTTTTGGACATCGTGGATACCTGGTTGATGGAGGACATGCTCAAGCCACGTAAAGAACGCCGCACCGCAGCCTCTATACATAGGCAGCTGGTCAAAGAACATGGTTTTCAAGGTTCGGATAGAACAGTTAGGGCTTACGTATCTTTCCGCAAAAAAGAACTATATGCTGAAGCACAAGAGAAATACTTACGGTTGGAGCACCCACCCGGACGAGCCCAGGTGGATTTTGGGACTAGCCATATGGTGTGGGATGGAGCACTGAGGGAAATCAAGTATTTAGCGTTTTCCTTCCCATACAGCAATGCAGGTTTTTGTATACCATTGCCTTGCGAAAATACGGAGTGCTTGCTCTACGCTATGATCCGGGTTTTCGAGTGGATAGGCGGCGTTCCGCCGGAAATCTGGTTCGATAACCTTTCGGCAGCAGTTGCAAGTGTTGGGAAAGGTGAACAACGGGAATTAACCGAAACCTTTCGCCGGTTCATGCTCCACTACCGGTTTGAGGCCAAGTTCTGTAACGCTAGCAAGGGCAACGAAAAAGGCCACGTTGAGAACAAAGTGGGCTATACACGGCGCAACTGGCTCATACCATACCCGACGGTCTCAAGTTACGAGGAATTAACGGCTGAGCTTTACCGGTTGGCCTTAGAAGATATGCAGCGCCCCCACTACGAGAAGAAAGTTACAATTGCCGAATTGTGGGAGGAGGACAAAAAAGCACTCCTTCCCCTGCCCACAATCCCCTTTGAACCAGTCCGGTTCGAGACTGCCCGTGTAAATAAATATGGCCAGGTGCAATTCCATGGGGAAGTCTATTCGGTACCAAGCGCCCAGATTGGAGAGCGGGTGCTTCTCAAGCTCTGGTGGGACCGCGTGGAGGTTTTCAGCCGCAATGAGGAGCGTTTAGCCAGCCTCCCGCGCCGCTACACGTTGAAAACCCAGCCCATTGACTGGAAAGGATACTTTAGAATTTTTATCCGCAAACCCAGGGGTGCCCGGCACGCCACCATGTACCGGTTCCTCCCCGAGCAGGTTCGGCAGTACCTGGAGGAATGTGATCCGGCGCAATACCAGGAACGGCTAAAGTTCATTCATACCCTCCTGGAAGAAGGATTCACCATTGAGGCTATAGCCCAGGCTCTGGAGGAGGCCACGAAATGCCAGGCATACCATGCGCTGGATAGCGCCTTAATCCGTCATAAGCTGTACCGCATCACATTCCCGGACACTCCCCTGGAGATTTTGAACGAGACCTATACGCCAGACAGCGTCAGGCGTTATACGCCAGAGATCAAAGCATATGACCGGCTGGTGCCACAGGCGGCCCGGAAAGGAGGTGAACTCCGTGGCCAAGCTATCGTTGAAGGAGCAATGTAAAGCCTTAAAGCTGGCACATATCCCGTCTATTTACCTGGAGGTCACCTACCATGACCGGGAACAATACCTGACCGACCTGTTCGCAGCCGAACTTGAGGAACGTCATGCCAAGAAAATCCGAAGCCTCATCAAGCGGGCGGGTTTCCCGGCACATAAGACATTAGAAGAATTTGATTGGAGCCCTGTTACTTTGCCAGGTTCCACCACCATAACTGACCTGGCAGAACTCACCTTCATCGAGCGCCGTGAAAACGTGCTGGCGCTTGGGGCCGTGGGAACCGGCAAGACGCATTTGGCCATCGCCCTGGGGATTCGGGCCTGTATGGAAGGGAGAAGCGTCCGTTTCTACCGCTGCCTGGACCTCGTCAATGCCCTGTTGGAAAATCACCGTCAGGGACGTTTGCGGCGGCTAATGACAGAGCTGGAAAAAGTCGATCTGATTATCATCGACGAGCTCGGCTTCGTGCCACTTCTCCGTGAGGGGGCTGAACTCTTATTCAACGTTGTAGCCCAAGCGTATGAAAGGCAAAGTATTATTGTTACTTCTAACTTACAGTTTGGCCAATGGAATACTGTGCTGGGGGATAACCGCCTCACAGCGGCGCTTATCGACCGTCTGGTCCATCATGCCCATATTCTGGCCTTTGAAGGGGAGAGCTACCGCCTGCAGAGGGCACTCTCCATGATAGCCGTCAACCAGTCAGACAACAAAGAGGACAGTATTACAAGTATAGCGAACTGAAATCTCCCCAATCTTTGGGGGAGAAATATTACCCAACGTGATGGCAAACTCTGCATTTTTTCATTGCCGAATTCATCATTTTATACTTGCCAAATACAGAGTATACCACATCACAACGCACTTTTAAACACCTTACACCCTATGAAAGAGATAAAATTTGTGCTCTAGGATAAATGGTCCCCTGATGCTGTAGTAGGAACTGCTCGCCGAGAAAAACTCTTTGACTCTTCATCCATGGTCTGCATAAAAACCCTCTACAACTATATTGACCGATGCTTAGTTAAAGTTCGAAATATCGACCTTTTCATAAAAACAAGACGTAAACCAAAGAAGGAGGCTCCTCGAAATCATAAGCGCCTTTATGGCAAGAGTATTAGCGAGCGGCCTGACAGTATAGAAAAGCGAGAGGAATTCGGCCACTGGGAAATCGATACCGTCCTTGGTAAACGCTCTAGCGACCATGTTCTGCTGACTCTAACGGAAAGAAAAACTCGCTATCATCTGATACTTCCCTTAGCAAACAAGACCGCCGAGGAAGTGGATAAAGCATTAAAACAGCTAAAAAGCCTATTCGGTCCCCTTTTCTCTCTTGTATTTAAGAGCATTACTTCTGACAATGGTACCGAGTTTGCCAATCTTAGTAACCATGGGATTGAAGTCTATTATGCTCATCCCTACTCAGCTTGGGAACGGGCCACCAATGAGCGGCACAATGGCCTAATCAGGCGGTTAATTCCTAAAGGAACGGTTATTAAAGAATTATCACCTTCGCAAATCGAAAGAGCGCAAAACTGGTGTAATACCTTGCCTAGAAAAATCCTGGGCTATTGCAAACCAGCAGAACTCTTTCTCAAGGAAATAGAACGCCTAACTTATGAACTTCAGCCTTTATGATAGAGGAACCCAACATCATTCGGGTTTCCAAAAAATGTGTCGCATTTAATATTGCAATTTAAGGCTAATAAATACCATAAATGTGATTCCCAAACGTTTACTGCCACCCTAACTATCCCGCTCCATTCATGAACCTTAACTCTCACCACTAAACGAACATCTATCCGCCTGAACACTTTACCGTAGATAATGCAAAGCTTCCATCTCCGTTCATTTTTCACGCCAAGCCAGCGAAATACGAAATATATATAATGCAACCTAGCTCATACTATCTTTTCTGCCTTCAATTCTATCTTTTCATCTACTTTAAACCCATAGATACTGCAGACGACCTTATTAAACTTTTTTGGTTGCACAAAGCATAACATACCTTTAAGAACAGCTTCAATCTGCAGTTCTGCATGAATCGAAACCTTGAGTATAATTAAAAGCACGCACCCTTTACCATTAACTTTGATGTGACAAACCACAATAGAAAATATAAATACAAGCCGAGATACATATATCCTTTTAATAAATTGAATGCAATTACTGCTTACCGCTCTCCCTATCCTTTCTAATTACACAGGATTTTCTGTATATATTATAACGCTTATTAGTTATTCCTTCAAACAAAATTTTCAGGAAAAAAGAACTTCTGTTAGTTTTATGCAGGGTAAACATTCTCTGGATAAACAGCTCCAGTATGGGAAGCAAAAGCAATACGAGAGCAAGGAGTATGTAGATTTAAAATCTTACCGTTTTATCCCAAACTATGAAGGTACTGCTATCTTTGCTTTGCAGCCTGTTTTTAAGTTGTGTCAGATGTGCTCTTATCAGAAGCAATATCCATAACTGTGCGTAAGTAAAATACATCAACATCGAAATTATGATATTGCCCACATTAATTTCTTTGTCGATAACAATAGATGCTATTAACTGCACCACATATACCCACCATGATTCAAACCAGATAATAAGCAATGGGATTTTATAATCAACATTAATACGTCCTAATATACCCATTGCAAACCAAATATCGGAAACAAGTACCATTGCAACGAACAAATGATAAATTGATATTAACTGAACTGCATTTACTATATTAGCATTTCTTCGCAACGTTTTCTCTCTAATTAACTTTGAGACAATATACAGATTTCCGAGCATCCATCGAGTCCGCTGTCTTAACCACACTTTATACGTTTCTGGCTCCTGTTCCCATGTTATCGAGTCGGGTACGATAGGAAGAAGATAACCTTTTGCAGTTATTCGCATTGTTAATTCTGCATCTTCTGCAAGTGCGTAAGGATCCCAACCGCCGATTTCTTTTAAAACCTTTCGCTTGACAAGCATGTTAGTGCCTGTCAGGGAACCGAGCTTAAAAAGCTGCCAACGTCCGCATTGCATTAAAAGTTGAAATACTAAAAATTCTATGCCTATCATCCTGGTTAGAAAGTTTTTATACATATTGATGGTTCTTACATACCCTACAGCTCCTGCATATCTTTTATTTTCCAAAGTTTTAGTAACAAGTTTCAAAACTGCATCCGGCTGCGGTTGATTATCCGCATCAAAAACTATTACCATTTCGCCTTCAGATATAGAAAGTCCATAGTTTAATACTCGTGCTTTCCCTTTTGGAAAACCGGGTGGAACTTTTACGTGAAATATATTTTTATAAAGCTTTGAAAAATAATCCGCTATATCTCCTGTTTGATCTGTAGAATTATCATTCAATACATAAATTTTTAACTCTCCCGGGTATATCAAATTAGCCATTGAATCCAGCGTTTCAAACAAAACTTTATCTTCATTGTGTGCCGGAATAAGTATGTCAACAGATGGATATTCTTCTAAATTATTTTTAACATCGTTTTCTTTTCTGATTCTAAAAATCAATCCAGATGTAGTCAGTACAGAATAATAAAAAATTAACAGCCAAAATGAAATTGCTATGAATATTATTATTTTACTTAACATTTTCTATTCCTCCGCATTCTCCGGCTATGCAGTTTATAAATTCCACTGCCTCGTCAAGGTTAGTCGGAATAGGATGTATTTGGAAATCTAATTCCTCTAACAACACAGATGCATTTATTCTTTCTTCTTTCTTTAAATTCTCCTTTATCCTTCCCACCACTATCTGTGCACCTTCCAAATTGGTGTTTTGAAGCACTATCAGTAAAGTATTGTTCCCTAATGAACCAGCCAAGTCGTACTGCCTTCTTATAGAATTAAGGCAGACTTGTCCAATAATTCTTGCTATGCTTCCTGAATAGTATGTTTTCCCTCTTGATTTTACATTCAATCCTGCCCATCTCAAAACTACAAAATATCCCGACTGGTTCCTTCTTTGCATACTGGTAAATATTATCTTAAACCTTTCTATAAGTTCACTTTTTGTTAGGACACCTGTAATTTCGTCGGTCCTTTCTAATATCTTTAGTTTTTCTTTCATTTTTCTGTTTTCGACTGTTATATTAGTTATTTCGGAAAGCATTACCCAGAAAAGAATTAAAAAAATAATCCCCATAATTTGTTTTAAAATTAGCGTTATCTGAAATGAAATTCTGCTGCCATTTATCCATGCTGTATATACCTGCCAGAATGCAACAGCAAAAGTTGTCATAGTTAATGTTACAAAACCATATAGACTTCCGCCGATTAGGATTGAAATGTAAATAAAAACCATAAAAATAAGATAAATTGAAAAATCTTCTATTGCGAAGAAGTTCAAATAAATAATAAACATTATAAATTGCAACAAAAAAATTATAGATATTTTCAATCTATCATAAAATTGCACTGTAATCCCCCTATCTCATCTTCCTGCATTCTGTACCTTTGAGCACTCAGGTTACTGCGCCTCAGTCCACAGTAAAAACAGTCGTTTTTGCAATAGCTTGAAAATTCAATAAGTCCCCTCAAAAAAACCTCGTCGCCAATATGCTCTTTCCTTACCCTGTCTGCTGTTTTGAAAAGAAGATCTTTATCCTCACCTTCTGCAATCAGCAAGAGTTTAATCTCATCCTTTGTGAGATTGTTCTCATAATACGCTTTTTCTAAAATCTTTTTCACTTTCATCTTAAACTCTCCTGTCATAAAGCAAATTTTGAGGGTAAATTGTAAAATTAAATGCGACACCAAAAAATAGTTGAACCATCGCGTGAAACCCGATATGATGTGGTTGGCAAAAACTAATACAATATAGAGGATTCCAGCTATAGTTCTTACTCAAGAGTATACCACATCACAACGCACTTTTAAACACCATCACCCTATGAAAGAGATAAAATTTGTGCTCTTCTAAAAGATGGATTCTCGCCGACTCAAATGCTAAGAAACTTGGCGAAATAAAACGTGGCACAACAACTCAATTTTGCACAGATCTAACTACGTATGAAGCGTACCTCCCGGAAACCGACCAAGCAGCGTATGAAAAAGAATCGCTCTTCCCGGGCAGAAAAAGCAAAGTTCCCCAAGTCGATTCCTTTTTATGATATGCTGAACGTTTTATGCGAATTTCCACAATTACAAAATGAGATGTACATGTCATGGATATGGAAAGAAAAATTTCTCTTGAATCCGCTAGAGTAACAGAGGCCGCTGCAGTTGCCGCCGCCCGGTGGATGGGCAAGGGAAACAAGAATAAAGCCGATAACCTAAAAATTGTATCCGAAAACCTTAAAAAATCTATATCGGACCTGACCGTGGTCATTCTTGACAGGCCGAAGCACGAACAACTCATAAAAGAGGTGAGGGAAACCGGCGCGAGGATTATGCTTATTTCCGACGGAGACGTCTCCCCGGCCATAGCCTGTGCTTTTGAAAGTTCCGGAATCGATATAATGATAAGAATAGGCGGCGCCCCGGAAGGAATTCTGGCTGCCGCCGCGTTAAAATGCCTGGGCGGTGAGTTTGATGGGGAGGTTAAAACCTGAGAACGAAGAACAAATAGCAAGATGTAAAAAAAATGGAACTTTCCTACCCAAACAAAATTCTTAAATAGGAGCGGCAACCCACACCCTGGTAGTGAGAGGGAAGGCCGGAACGATTAGATTTATAGAGGCTACTCATTGCTTTGATAAAAAACCAGCGTATAATTTGCAAGGGATTGAAAATCTAATATGTCGCATCAACAAAAACCCTCCCCGGCAAAAAGGAAAAGCATTTTGCAGACCCTAGATAGCGTCTTTCAGGCCTGCAATCGATTTTTCCTCTTTAGACAGCAATTCCAGCTCCTTCAACGTACTTAATGCCATGGGAACCGCAAGCAAAAACGAAAAAACGTCAGAAACGGGTTGGCTTATCTGAACTCCGATCAAGCCGAATAACCGCGGAAGAACCACCACTGCCGGGATGAAAAACAAACCCTGTCTAGAGGCGGACACGATAGAAGCTTGAAGACCCTTTCCTATAGTTTGAAGAAGCATATTCGTCATAATAATCCAGGATGAAAGTGGGAAAGTGATGCATTGAAATCTCAAAGCCTTCACACCTATGCTCAATACCTCAATATCCTCTTTTCTAAAAATTGATATTATCTGGCGAGAAAATGAAAAACCGAAAAAAGAAAGCACGGTCAAGAAGACTGCCGCGGTTTTTACGGAAAACCAGAATGCTTTAAGCACCCTCTCGTATTTTCTTGCACCATAATTAAATCCGCACACTGGCTGAAAACCCTGCCCGAAACCTATAACCGCCGACATTGCAAACTGAAAAAGCCTCGTCACTATAGCCATGGCTGCTATAGCCGCATCGCCGTAAGGGCGGGCGCTGAAATTCAAACAAATCATCGATATGCTTCCGAGGACCTGTCGGAAAAAGGAAGGCAGGCCACCTTTTAAAATTTCTTTATAAATCTCCCATTTGAGAGAAAAATTTTTAAACTTAATTTTTATATTGCCTCCTTTGCCGGAATTCCAGTAAAGTATTAAAAAGCTTATGAACTGGCTGATTATTGTGGCCAAGGCGGCTCCGCCGGTTCCCATCTTGAATACAAAAATAAATATGGGATCAAGGATTATATTTATAACTCCTCCGGTCGCTATGCCAATCATCGCGAAAAAAGCGCTCCCCTGAAAGCGCAGGATGTTGTTAAGGACGAAAGATGCCATCATGTAAGGCGCGCCTATTAAAATGTAACGGATGTAACTCCTGGCATGGGGCGCAATGGTTGGGGTTGCACCCAACAAATAAACCAGAGGGTTTAAGAACAAAAGCCCCAGCAAGGCAAGCATGGCACCCAATAATAGCGCGGTAAAAAAACCGGTTGCCGCTACGCAAGAAGCGTACTTTCTTTCTTTTTGCCCTAACAGCCTTGATATATAATTGCCAGACCCCATACCTATGGTAAACCCTAGTGCCTGTATTATCGCCATCAACGAAAAGGAAATGCCTACCGCTCCGGAAGCACTGGTGCTGATTTTACTTATAAAAAAAGTGTCTGCCATATTATAGATGGCACTAATAAGCATGCTCACTATGGTTGGTGCCGCCAAAGAGCATATAAGTCTTTCCACGGGGGCTTGCGTCATTATTCTAAATTTTTCTTCCGCACCAACGTTCCTATTCATTGATTATCCTCCCTACAGACTTGACCATAACATCATAAAGCATTTTCAACAAGCCCTAGTCCGTAAGCATCAAATTTTTTCCATCATCATCATCAAAAAAGGAATCACAACAACGCTAAACAATGTGGTATACGAAATCATATTTACAGCAAATTCGTAGTCGGCTCCGTAAACTCTGGCGAGGATAGATGTATTCACCATTACGGGCATTGCGGACATAATAATAAAAACGTTTCTCATCAAATCGGGGATTTTTATAAAACTGCTTAACACTAAAACCAACACCGGAGCAAAGAAAAATCTTCCAAGAAACACCATTAAAGTTTCCTTTTTAAATTCAAACTTTTCCCTCCCCATCTGGTACATTACTGTACCCACGTAAAATAAAGAAAGCGGAGTCGTTATATCACCGACCATTTTAAAACTTCTGAAAATGAATTCGGGGAGTTTTATGTTCAAGAATAACAACATTAATCCGGTTAAAAAACCCAAAATCGGCGGATTTATTATCCTTTTCAAAGTAGTTAAACTAAAAAAGGCTTCTTCCATTTTCTCCGAAGCATCCCTCGCAATGCCATAAACTCCAAGAGTCCACCAAAGGAAAGTACTAGCAATGTAGTACATCAGAGAATAAGGTATCGCACCATCTCCGAAGAGCGCCTGACACATTGGAAGCCCAACAAATATCGAATTCGAAAAAGAAAACGTAGCAGCGAAGGTTCCCCTTTTATTTCTGTCTACTTTAAAAACCCATGCAAACAGGTAGGCTATAACATAGGATAAAAGGATAGAAAAAAAGGGTATAAAAATTCCCTTTCCGTAATTTAAAAGCTCCTCTTTTGTCAAAGTCGAGGTTATATTTACCACTAGATTTAATGGGAACGACACGTTCAGCACGATCTTTACGAATAAATCCGCAGTCTTCTCATCGAACCATTTTATCTTCGCAAGATAATATCCTAACGCTAAAACTAGAAACACCATCAAGACTCCTTGCAGCGATGATAAAAAGGTCTGCATTGCTTTCCCCCTGTGAACAATCTTATTTAAAAACCCTCTTTTTATATTAACACGAATTACAAAAAAATGCAGCAGGTCAATAAAAAAACCGTTTCAGGGCAAAATCTCCCAAAAACGGCCGGGCTTTAAAATATTTTCACTTAACTTACTTGTCCTTTTTCTTTTTTTCGACCCGCTCTATTCCCAGTTTCTTTGCGGAATGATCGCGCCCCAAATAGTAATTAAGCCACGAAGATGTCTGGAACAGATCCCAGTTGGGCGGCGGTATTATATCGCCGTCCAGCTCATTTTCCCTCCCGTAATGCTTCAGGCGTGCATAGGCGCGCACGTAGGCGCATTTTTTCTCGTTAGGATAAACCTCGCACCACCCCATGTAGCTTCCGCCGCACGCACCATTTCTCTGATTTTTCGGACACTGGGACATGGGGCAAACGTACGCCAGATCCATCAAGGCGCAGTCACCGCAATCATGGCAATCGTATAGGCAAACTTTAGTCAGGTGCTCGAAGGCGTGGTACGGCCTTTCTAAGCTGGTCCCGTCGACCCTTTTGGCTATTCCTCTCATCAGCCCCCATAGAGGTGCCCCCGGCTCCAACATTAACTTGTGGGTCAGAATCGAAAGGGGATATACGAATTCTACTTTGGCATCCAGCGGCCTATTTTTCCGGTTAACCGGCTCGGGTCTGTTTAGACCGGTTTTTTCGTCCTTTTCGTAATAGTAAAACCCGCCCGGTATCGGGAAGTCAAACTCGTGTATAAAGTCCATCCAGTTTTTGCTCAATTCTTCTCCTTTTTCGATAATATATTCCACATCTTCGTATTTTACGTTGTGTCCGCCAATATGGACACCGTCGTAACCCATGCCTTTCATAAAGGCATACATTTTGGCAGCCCTGTCCAGTCGGGCCTGCCGTCCTTTATCGGGGGATTGGGCTTCCTCTTCGAGCTTGGCCAACAATTTATCAGTAACCACACAGCCCGGAATCTTATTTTTGTTCATTATTCTGGCCGTAGCGAGGGGTAAAACGTAAATATTTCCTACAACTGGAATATCCCAGCCCTGCTGGCGTATAAACAGAATTACTTCGTGAAACTTTCTTGCATCGTACCCCAGCTGGGTGACAATAAACTGCGCTCCGGCCTTCACCTTCTTTTTCAATTTGAAATACTGAACCATCTGCTCCGCTTCGGTGGCCTTGAAGGGAGACACCACCGCTCCCGCAAAGAAATCGCTGGGCTGATGCTTAACTGTTCCTTTAATTCCTTTATATTCAAGTCCCCGGTTCATCTGCGAAATTAGGTCGAGAACGTGAATCGGGTCCAAGTCAAAGACGGGTCTTGGCCTCCCCGCATAACCCGATACCGGATAATCGCCTGTCATGACGAGTAGATTTCTGACGCCCGCCCTGTCCAATGCATAAAGCTGACTTTCTATCTGACTGCGGTTTCGGTCTTTGCACGTAAAATGTACCAGCGGCTCAATACCCTTTTTAAGCACCTCTACTGCCAGATAGTCAGGCAGCATGGCTGGATTGCCGCCCGGATTATCGGTCAACGTTAAGGCATGGATCTTGCCCCCTTTAGCCGCGGCTTCCGCGGCCTCAAGAGCCTCTTCGATGGACTTTTCCCTTGCTCCTCTTCCGGGCACCAGTTCCCAAGTCACGGAAAACACGTTTTTGTCCAGAAGGGACTCTTTGAAGCGATTCTCCACTTCCATCACTCCTTTCTTTCCTAATATCACTTCTCCACGCTTGCGAGATGTGAATATAGTTGTATATAACTGTCTAATTTAATTATATCAATATTTGTTATATTCTACAATAAGCAATATTTCACAAGTATTCTCATGATTTTATGCGGAAAAAAGCTTCTAAAAGGCATTTTTAATATGTATAAGTTCCCTTAAAGCCCCTGGGATCATATTTATTTCGATAACGTCAAACCTTAAATCTCCTACAGGCTTATGATATTCGTTCAAAAAATTTAAAGATACCAATCTTATTTTCCTTTGTTTTCTAATATCAACGGCTTCCATGCCCCTTCCGAAAGCATCGGACGTCCTAGTTTTGACTTCGATAAAAACCAGTGTATTATTTTCTTTTGCTATTATGTCTATTTCCCCGTATCTTGACCGGTAATTGACCTTTACGATTTCGTAGTTATTTGCCTTTAAATAATCAAGGGCATATTTTTCCCCCATATCACCCAGCTTTTTACGTTCCAATGAAATCCCAACCTTTTACGGAAAAACTCCTTCTGTGTACCGGGGATAGCCCGTATTTTTTGATGGATTCGACGTGTTTTTTGGTGCAGTACCCTTTGTTGTTCCAAAAATCATAGTAGGGATATAATTTATGGTAATCCTTCATGATCCTATCTCTTTCCACCTTTGCCACAATTGAAGCTGCAGCTATCGAAGCACACAGCCTATCTCCGTGCACGACTTTTTCTTGCGGTGGCTCTATCTCTGGAATTACCAGCGCATCCACCAGCACAAAATCGGGCTTAACAGGAAGACCCTCCACCGCATTTTTCATAGCAAGCAAAGTCGCATTTAAAATGTTGTGCCGGTCTATGTACTTTTCGTCCACTACCGAGTAGTTAACCGCCACGGCCTTTTGCTTTATCTCCTCGTAGACTTTTTCCCGTTTGCTTTCGGAAAGGAGCTTCGAATCTTTAAGATGCATTATAAAAACGTTTAGAGGGAGAATGACGGCGGCAGCCACCACGGGTCCGGCCAAAGGGCCCCTTCCGGCTTCATCAACCCCTGCGATGTAGCGATAGCCTTTTTCGGCAAGCATCCTCTCCCTGGCAAAAAGTTCGTAAACCCTCTTTTTTTCTTCTTCCAGGTTAAATTTCACTTAAATTGTATCCCCCTTTACACCCTATCATTATTCAAGAATCAATTCATCATCTTCGGCTGGCTCTTCCAGAGAAATCCTCCCCAGTTTCCCATCCTGGAATTCTTTTAAAAGAGTTTTCGCCGCCCTCAGAGTGTCGGGCCTGCCTCCGGAAATTATAAATCCTCTGCTTTTTGCAATTTGCTCCAAAATAGCAACAGGACTTTGCGGCGTTTCTATTTTATAACGGGCCGCCAGTCTTTCGGGATGCTTTTTTACCAAAAACTCAATTAATTTAAGACTTATTCTTTCCGCATCCAGCAGTTCTTCCTTTATACACCCCAGAAAAGCAAGTTTCAGACCTATCGATTCTTGTTCTATCTTGGGCCATAAAATTCCCGGCGTATCCAAAAGTTCGAGTTTATCTCCGGCCTTGAGCCACATTTTCCCTCGGGTTATCCCGGGCTTATTTCCTGTCTTTGCCGCCTTTTTCCCAACAATTTGGTTAATGAACGAGGATTTGCCGACGTTTGGCACTCCCACCACTATACCCCTCAAAGGCCTTTTTGTCTGCTTAGAAAAATCCTGCATTATTTCATCCAGTTCCTTGAAACCCGCTTTGTTCCGGGAATTGACGCTAACCGAATCCAATCCTTTTTCCGCAAAATAATTTTTCCACAGCTTTGTGGTTTTTTCATCTGCCAAATCTGCCTTGTTCATTATCAAAATCAACTTTTTTGAGCCTATCAGTTCGAAAATATCGGGTATATGGGTGCTTTTAGGGGCCCGTGCATCGATAATTTCCAGCACCAAATCCACCAGCTTCAAATTTTCCTTAATTATCCGCCGCGTTTTCGCCATGTGACCGGGATACCAATGAATATGCACCAAATCACCTTCCCCGTAAATTAATAAAAGGGACTGGTCTCTCAGTCCCTCTCCTTGATTCTTGCAGCTTTTCCCCTCAAGTTTCTCAAGTAGTAGAGTTTTGCCCTGCGAACCTTTCCCCTTTGAACTACCTCTATCTTCTCTATGCGAGGCGAATGGAGCGGAAATACCCTCTCTACTCCTACTCCATAGGAAACTTTCCTTACGGTAAAGGTTTCTCTCAATCCGCCGCCTTTCCTCGCGATGACCACGCCTTCAAAAACCTGAATTCTCTCCCTGTTGCCTTCCACTACTTTGGTGTATACCTTCACGGTATCGCCCGGTCTGAATTCGGGTATGTCCTTTCTCATCTGCTCTTCTTCCACTGCCCGAAGCAAGTCCGACATGTTCTCCCTCCTTTCTTAAATATGCCAGACCTAATTATAGCACAACCCACTAATCTTGACAACCAAATCCCATCTCTTTAAGCAAACTCTTATCCTCTTCCGTAAGTTCCAATTTCTTAAAAAGATCGGGTCTTTTTTCCAAAGTTCTCCGCAATGCTTCCTTTCGCCTGAACCTCTCTATTTCCCGGTGGTTTCCGGAAAGCAAAACCTCAGGAACCCTAAGGCCTCTGTAAACCTCGGGCCTGGTGTAGTGAGGGTATTCCAGAAGACCGCTGCTGAACGATTCTTCTTTCAGCGACTCATTACTTCCAAGTACCCCAGGGACCAATCTGGAAGTAGCATCCACTATTGCAAGCGCCGGAATTTCTCCGCCTGTCAAAACAAAATCTCCCAGCGATATCTCGTCGGTTATTATCGTCTTTACCCTTTCATCTACTCCTTCGTAATGGCCGCATATGAGTATTATGTGCTCCTGCTCTGCCAGTTCTCTTGCCATATCCTGGTTGAAGACGGAGCCTTGAGGTGAAAGAAGTATAATCTTCCTTTTTTCAGCGTCAACGGTGCGGGATGCATATTCCACTGCTTCAAAAATTGGTTCCGGCTTCATGACCATTCCCGCACCCCCGCCATAGGGATAGTCGTCAACTTTCCTGTGCTTATCTTTCGAAAAATCTCTTATATTCAGGAGTTCTATCCGGACGAGTCCCTTTTCCCTGGCTCTTTTCAATATGCTAACGTCCATAGGTCCCGAAAAAAATTCCGGGAAAAGGGTCAATATATGAAATACCAGCACTAAAGCATTCCCTCCATGAGTTTGACTGCCATTTTCTTATTTTCAATGTCTATACTTTTTACTACCTCCCTTATGGCGGGTATCAATAATTCTCTGCCGCTTTCTAATTCCACCACGTAAACGTCGTTGGCGCCAGTTTTCATTACATCTTTAATACGTCCCAGCAGCGTCCCGTCTTCCTCATTATATACCTCCATGCCTATTATGTCGCAAATAAAATAATGTCCTTCTGGCAGCTTTACCGCGTCTTTCCGATGAACCATGATGTATCTATCCCTGAAGCTTTCGGCGGAATCCACCGTGTCAATCCCCTGCAGTTTTAAGACCACAAATCTCTTTTTTAAAAAAATCACCGATTCAACGTCATAGGCTTTTAAAGCACTGTCTTCTTCTACGAAAATCGACTTTAACTTTTGATACCGGGTTATATCATCGGTCAAAGGTTCCACTTTTACTTGGCCTTTAACTCCCCAAGGGCAAAGCACCTTCCCTATAGTTATATACTCCCTCAAGGGAAAGCCTCCTATCCTTGAATAAAAGGGTTAGGTATAATCCTAACCCCTTATAGAATCTCAACGATTACCCTTTTGCCTTCTTTGGCGGCAGCAGCTTTGACGACGGTTCTGATGGCTTTTGCTATCCTGCCCTGCTTCCCGATGATTTTGCCCATGTCATCGGGGTGGACTTTTAATTCAATTATTACTGACTGTTCACCTTCCACTCTGTTTACAGTCACTTCTTCGGGGTGGTCAACCAATGCTTTTGCGATGTATTCCACTAATTCGGTCAAGGTTCATTCCTCCTTTGCTTTAAGAATTTTCTTCGGAATTTGTTTTCTGAGCTTTATACTTTTCAAGGATACCGGTGGTCTTGAATAAATGTTTCACGCTATCGGTTGGTTGGGCACCCTTCCTCATCCAATCCAGAGCCTTTTCTTCATCGATTTTGATTTCGGCCGGATCGGTGAGGGGGTTGTAATAACCGATTTCCTCTATAAACCTGCCGTCTCGCGGGCTTCTGCTGTCCGCCACGACGATCCGGTAAAAAGGCCTCTTCTTCGCACCCATGCGCCTCAATCTTATTCTTACCGCCATCTATCGTTTCACCTCCTTCTATTAGTTAAAAGAAAGGCAATTTAAATCTGCCTTTTTTCCTTCCTTTTTCAAGGTCACTCAACTGCTTCATGAGCTTTTTCGTCTGCTCGAACTGCTTCAAAAGCCGGTTCACATCTTGAACGGAAGTTCCGCTGCCCATGGCAATTCTCCTGCGTCTGCTGCCGTTTATGATGCTGGGATTGCGGCGTTCTTCTTTAGTCATAGAGTTGATTATGGCTTCTATATGCACCAGTTCCTTTTCGTTGAATTCTATGCCCTGCAGTTTTTGCGGAGAAAACCCGGGGATCATGCTCATTATTTGGTCAAGAGAACCCATTTTTCTGACCTGCTTTATCTGCTCAAGAAAATCTTCTAAAGTGAATTCTTCCTTCCTTATCTTTTCTTCCAATTGGCGGGCTTTTTCTTGGTCTATCGCCGCGGTGGCCTTTTCTATCAGGCTTAATACGTCGCCCATTCCCAATATTCGAGAAGCCATCCTGTCGGGATAAAAAGGCTCCAGGTCGGTAAGCTTTTCGCCCACGCCCACGAATTTTATCGGGCAGCCTGTTACCGCTTTTATCGAGAGCGCCGCCCCTCCCCTCGTGTCACCATCGAGCTTGGTCAGAATCAAGCCTGTCAGGTGCAACCTGTTGTGGAAGGTTTCGGCCACGTTTACCGCGTCCTGGCCAGTCATGCTGTCAACCACCAGCAGAATCTCGTTGGGCGTTACAGCCTCTTTTATGCGTTCCAGCTCCTCCATCAATTCATCGTCGATGTGCAGGCGGCCTGCCGTATCTATGATGACAACGTCGTTGCCGTGACGAAAGGCATGTTCCAGGGCAGCTTTGGAGATGGCCACCGGGTCCTGTTCCCCCATGGTAAAAACCGGCAATCCAACCTTTTCTCCCACTACTTGAAGCTGTTTTATGGCAGCAGGCCGGTATATATCGGCAGCTACCAAAAGCGGTCTTTTACCCATTTTGGAAAGATAAAGCCCTAGTTTCCCGCAAGTGGTGGTTTTCCCCGACCCCTGAAGGCCTACCATCATGAAAACGCTAACCTTAGACTGCGAAAAATTCAATTTGGTATCTTTAGGCCCCATCAACCGTACAAGTTCGTCGTGTACTATTTTTATTACCTGTTGAGCAGGAGTCAGGCTCTCCATCACTTCCTGGCCCACAGCCCGTTCGGTGACTTTTTGCACAAAGTCCTTGACTACTTTGTAGTTTACGTCGGCTTCTAGCAGGGCTAGCCTTATCTCCCGCATTGCCTGCTTTACGTCGGCTTCCGACAACTTGCCTTTGCCTCTAAGTCTTTTGAATACCGCTTCTAATTTTTGAGTTAGGGCTTCGAAAGCCAAATCATTCACACCCTTCTTTAATAAGCATGGCAAGTTCATTATGAATTTTCTCCAATTTCGCCTTTCCTTCTCCCGTGACAAAAGGTTCCAGTTCTTCGAGGGATTTCAGGATTCTCTTTATATCCCTCGTCATGGTCAAAAACCTTTCTACCATGCCCAATTTTTTTTCATAGTCTTCCAGTAAGGCGGTTGAACGATGCACCACATCGAACACGTTCTGACGGGTAACACCGTAATTTTTCGCTATCTCGCTCAATGACCAGTCCTTGAAAAAATGAAGTTCGAAAAATTCCCTTTGCTTCTCGGTTAAAAAAGCTCCGTAAAAATCATACAAGAGACTTATTCTTACCAAATCCGGCATTTTTTCACCTGTAAAGGTCTAAAACTTTACATACTTAATTTTATACCATAAAGCGATTCCAGTCAACAGAAAATTTCACAGTATGGCATCCGCAAAGGCTTTCGGGTCAAATTCCTCCAGGTCATCCATCCCTTCACCCACACCGATAAAAAATACCGGCAGGTTCAATTCCGAAGCTATGGCTACGGCCACACCGCCCTTTGCGGTTCCGTCCAGTTTAGTAAGTACTATCCCCGATATATTGACGGCTTCTTTGAAAATCTTCGCCTGGGCTATGGCGTTTTGGCCGGTGGTAGCGTCTAAAACCAGCAGGCTCACTATTTTTGCTTCCGGGTACTCCTTTTCGCTAACTCTGTAGAGCTTTTTCAACTCCTCCATTAAATTTTTCTTGGTATGGAGCCTGCCGGCCGTATCACAGATGATTATATCCGCCCGACGGGCTTTCCCGGCCTGGATGGCATCGAACAAAACCGCCGCCGGGTCGGACCCTTCCTGATGTTTAACGACATCGACGCCTGCCCGCTGACCCCAAATAGAAAGTTGTTCGGCGGCTGCGGCCCTGAAGGTGTCGGCTGCCGAAAGAATCACCTTTTTGCCCTGGGTCTTGAACCTATAGGCCAGCTTTCCGATGGTGGTGGTCTTCCCTACCCCGTTAACCCCTACCACGAGGATTATTGTTGGAGGAACTATTTCCAATTTTTCCGCCGGAAACACCTTTATTATTTCCTCTTTTAAGGCCTCTTTCAATTCTTCTGGTGAACGAATCTTTTCCGCCCTTACTTTCTCCCTCAGCTGCGATAAAAGCTTATCCGAAGCGCTTACGCCGATGTCGGCACTGATTAATACCTCTTCAAGTTCTTCCAATGTATCTTCATCAATCTTTGCGGAAAATTTGATAATACCTTCTATCTTTTCCGCCAACTGGTTCCTGGTTTTTACAAGGCTTTGCTTCAATCGTTCAAAAAATCCCATTGCCTTACCCCTTTCTATTCTTCTTCCAGTTTAACGGCAATCAATTTCGATACCGCCGTTTCTTCCATGGTTATACCGTAAAGGGCATCGGCTACTTCCATCGTGCCCTTCCTGTGGGTGATTATTATCACCTGGGTATGTTCGGATATCTTTTTCAAATAACGGGTAAATCTATCTATGTTGGCATCGTCCAAGGCTGCCTCTATCTCATCCAAAATACAAAAGGGCGTTGATTTGATATTCAATATCGAAAAAAGCAGTGCTATGGCCGCAAGAGCCCTTTCTCCTCCGGAAAGCAGCGACAGATTCTGCAGTTTTTTCCCGGGCGGCTGGACTGCTATTTCAATACCTGCCTCAAGAGGTTTCGACTCGTCCGTCAAAATTAATTCCGCCTTGCCACCCCCGAAAAGCTCGGCAAAAACCTTCTGAAATTCCGTCTTTATCTTCTTGAAGGTTTCCAAAAACATCTCTTCCATGGTTTTTGTTAAATCATCTATGAGATCGTCGAGTTTCATCTTGGCTTCGAGAAGGTCATCCCTTTGGACTTTCATAAAGTCATATCTTGATTTTAAATTTTCGTAATCCTCGATGGCGTTCATGTTGACCGCGCCGAGCCCTTCAATTTTATTTTTTACCGAAAAAAGTTCCTGCTTTATCCTTTCGACATCTGAAGTCCCTTGTTTTAAATCCATTGCATCTTCTAAAGACAGGGAGTATCTTTCCGCAAGAGTCTTTACTATATGCTCCAGCTCAACCTTGAGCGAAGCCTGTTTTACCCTCGTTTCACTCAAAGAAACCTCTTTTCTCTTTTCCTCTCTCTCGATATCGGCGATACTTTTCCCCAATGCGTCCATTTCGTCTTCAAGTTTTGTTTTGTCGTCCTCGAGGTTTTCAATGACGGTTTTCAAAATCTCCTGTTCCTCCGATATATCTTTTAAACGAGCCTCCAATGTGGTTATCTTGTTTGAAGTAGAAGCGATTTCCTCCTCTAGCTTCCCGATATTATCTACCAATTCACCTTGCTCCTTTTTCCATTCGCTTACATTTTGCTCTAAATTTTGAATCTGATATTTCAAACTTAATTCTTCCTGCTTTAGTCCATTTAAAAATAGCCTCAAGTCCTTTATTTCTTTTTCGATAGCTTCCCTTGACTTTAGCTTTTCCTCTATTTCCCGCTTTAAATTCTCGACTTTGCGCTCCCGATCCTTGTTTAGCTCTTCAATAGAATTTTTGTCCCTTTCCACCCTGGCAATCTCTTGTTCTATCTCCCTTAATTCTTCCTCTATCTGTCTTCTTTCGAGATTTAAAATTTTTTCCCTTTCCTGCCGTTCTCTTAAAAGTCCTTTTTTTCCTGCTATTTCCCTTTCTTGTCCTGCCATATCCGCATTGTAAGAATGAAGGATTTTACCTAATTCATCGATGGACTTTTGAGTATTACGAATTCTTTCCTCTATACCGACAATTTTGGTTTTTAAGTCACAAAATTTCGCTTCTTCTCCCTGTAGCTTTTCTTTAATCTCTTCAAACTCTCTTTTTCTGGTCAGGATAAGGCTTGTTTTTTTTATGCTGCCGCCCGTTATCGAACCACCGGGATTTATTATCTCTCCTTCTAACGTCACTACTTTTAGTCCGAAATCCGTTTTTTTTGCAATTTCCATAGCGCTGTCAACATCCTCCGCCACAATCACCCTCCCCAGTAGATGTAGTAAAACCGGCTTGAATTTCTCGTCATAATTTATTAATTCGCAGGCTACACCCAAACAGCCGGACTGTTCAAGAACCCAATTTTCATGGGAACTTAAGACTCTCGGCCGCACCGATGTAAGTGGAAGAAACGTCACACGGCCAAGGTTATTCTTTTTCAAGTATTCTATAGCTTTTTTCGCGATTTGTTCACTTTCACATACTACGTTTTGTAGTGCTCCTCCTAACGCAGATTCAATAGCAGTTTCCAACCTCTCGCTCACCTTTATGATTTCCGCAACGGTGCCATAAATGCCCTCTATGTAAATCCTTCCCGACTTAATATGGGAAAGGAGATTCCTTACCCCCTGCTGATAGCCTTCATAGTTTTGATTCACTTCTTCTAAGATTTTGTACCGGGATTTTAATTCGTTTAAGTATATAATTTTCTCCTGCAACAGTCTGCTGCTTTCGCGGTATTCGCAGGTAAATTTTTCCAGATTTCTTTTTTCCGATTCGATTTTTTCGCTTACTTTCTCTATTTTTTCCCTGACATCGGACAGCCTTTTTTCCGCATTCTCCAGCTCCTGCAATGTCAGAGAATTGGCCTCCTTTACGCCTTTCAATTCCTGGTCAATCTGGATCAAACGCTTCTTCATATTGCTTTTCATCGTACTTAAACTTGCAATGGTATTCTTAATTTTCGAAGCAGAATTCAGAAGATCTATCACATCGCCTTTCAGTTTTTCCATTTCCCGCTGCTTTTCCTTTATATCGCCATCTAACGCTGCCAGCTCTTCTTCCTTTTTTCGCAATCGGGCATCAGTTTTGTTTATTTCCTTTATCTTTTGCTCCAGTTTTTCTAAATTAGCGCAGAACTGTTTTTGAGCGCCATCCAATTTAGCTTTCAATATATCAAGCTTCTGAGCGGTAATGTCCAAATCTTCTTCCAGCTTTCGCAATCTTTCTTCCTGCCACTTTTTTTCTTTTTCTAGTTCTATTTTCTTCGTATTTTTCTCAAAAAACTCTCCGCGAAGTTTTTCGTATTCTCCCTTCTTTTTTTGAAGTTCCTCCTTGAGTCGAGCCATCCTTTCTTCTATATGTACTCTTTTACCTCTTATATCTAATAAGGCAGCTTCTTTTTCCGACAGAACTTTCTCTACTTTTGCCAATCTTTCGCTGATTTTTTCATATTCCAGAAGGAGCAGATTTACCTCCAGCAACTTTCGCCTTTCCGACAACTCCTTGTATTCCAACGCCTTCATCCTCTGGACGTACAATGTATCGAGCTGGACTTTTATTTCCGATAAAATGTCGTCCACCCTCGCCAAATTCGCCATCGTTTCTTCGAGTTTTCTTTCCGCTTCTTTTTTCCTGACCTTATATTTCATAATGCCGGCGGTTTCTTCGAAAATCAGCCGTCTTTCTTCAGGCCTTGCCATCAAAAATTCGTCCACTTCTCCTTGGCTGATAATCGAATAGCCGTCTTTCCCTATACCGGTATCCATGAACAGTTCTTGTATATCCTTTAACCTGCACGGAAGTTTGTTTAAATAAAATTCGCTTTCTCCCGAACGGAACGTCCGCCGGGTTATGCACACCTCCGAATATTCCAGAGGGAGGAGGTAATCCGAGTTATCAAGGACTATCGAAACCTCTGCCATGCCCATGGGTTTTCTTTTCTGACTGCCTGCAAATATGACATCCTCCAATTTTGACCCTCTTAAAGTTTTAATGCTCTGTTCTCCCAGGACCCATCTTATGGCATCGGTGATGTTGCTTTTCCCGCTGCCGTTTGGGCCGACTATGGCGTTGATTCCGGGCTCAAATTCTATTTCCGTCCTGTCAGCGAAGGATTTGAAACCGTGAAGTTCGATTTTCTTTAGATACAAAAAGGGCAAACCTCCTTTTTACTCTCAGGTTGACCTTTTTACCCTTTTGATTTTACCATACAAATACGCAAATAAAAATACCTGTCTTTGAAAAGACAGGTATTTCATTCCATATAATTTCACAATATTTAACGGGGTTCTACTATAAATTTAATTGCTGTTCTTTCTTCACCGTCAATTTCAATCTCTGCAAAGGCAGGCACAGTAACCAAATCGATGCCATTGGGAGCCACAAAACCTCTGGTAATTGCAATTGCCTTTACAGCTTGGTTGACGGCTCCAGCTCCTACCGCCTGAAGCTCAGCCACTCCCTTTTCTCTCAGGACGGCTGCCAGAGCACCAGCAACGGCCTTGGGTTTTGATTGAGCTGATACCTTTAGTACTTCCATTCTACATATACCCCCTTAATTTTTTTTATTTAATATATTCTATAAGTTGCACAAAATTCCTTCTAAGATGGCAACATCATTTTACCATATTTCTGTTTTTTAAGAATCGTATCGCCGATTTTGCCGCATCCTGTTCCGCCTCTTTCTTGCTTTTGCCGCTTCCCCTTCCTAACACATCTTCCTTCCAAATAACCTCGACAAAGAAGGTCTTGTCGTGGTCAGGTCCTTCCTCTTTTATGACCCTATAAGTTATTTTGTCAGGCGATATCCTTTGGAGCATCTCCTGGAGAAATGTCTTATAATCGTTCGACAGTTTACCTGCCTGGGCCTTTGCCACAATGGCTCTAAATTTGTCCTTGATAAAGGCTGAGACGCTCTCTAAGCCTCTATCAAGGTACATAGCCCCTATAAGAGCCTCAAACGTATCGGCGAGGATGGACTCCTTTTTTCTGCCTCCGGTAATTTCTTCACCTTTTCCTATTATCAGGTAATCTCCCAAGTTCAGATCGCGCGAAAGCGCTGCCAGGCTTTCTTCACATACAAGGAGCGCCCTTAATTTCGTAAGTTCCCCCTCGGTATAGTGCGGGTAGTCTTTGTAAATCCACTCGCTTATTACTAATTCTAACACTGCATCTCCCAAAAATTCAAGTCTCTGGTTGTGCACGTTATGGGGTAAGCCTCTTTCGTGAGCATATGATGGATGAATCAAGGCCTGGTTTAAAATATTTGGGTCTTCAAAATGTACTCCAAGGATTTCCTCCAGTTTTTTCAATTGCTCTCTTCTTTTTTCATCGATAACCATTATAAAACCTCTTTACAAAAGCTAATTTTTCATTTTTCCGATTAATATGGTGGCGTTGTGACCGCCGAATCCCATAGAATTGGAAAGGGCGTAATTTATTTTCCTCTTTACTGCAATATTGGGCACGTAATTCAAATCGCAATCCGGATCCGGGTTTTCGTAATTTATGGTCGGATGCACTTCGTCGGAATAAACCGTCATCACTGTAGCTATAGCTTCTACAGCTCCCGCCGCTCCCAGTAGGTGTCCCGTCATGGATTTTGTAGAGCTAATCAAGAGTTTGTATGCATGTTCCCCGAAGACGCTCTTTATAGCCAGAGTTTCGAATTTGTCATTGAGAGGGGTGGACGTGCCATGAGCGTTGATATAATCCACTTCCTCAGGTTTAATCCCGGCATCTTCGATGGCCGCCATCATGGCCCTTTTTGTACCTTCTCCTTCCGGCGCCGGTTGTGTCAGGTGATATGCATCGGCGGTGGCTCCGTAACCCAATATTTCCGCGTATATGCGGGCGCCCCTTTTCCGGGCATGTTCCAGAGTTTCCAGCACCAGCACTCCCGCACCTTCTCCCATGACGAATCCGTCCCTATCTCTGTCAAACGGTCTGCTTGCCTTGACGGGGTCCTCATTTCTGGTGGAAAGGGCTTTCATTGCAGAAAATCCCGCAAGGGCGAGCGGTGTTATAGGCGCTTCGGCTCCTCCGGCCAGCATCACATCCGCCTCGCCGTATTGAAGTATCCTGAATGCCTGGCCAATAGCGGTGGTACCTGAGGCGCAGGCAGTAGTTACCGTAAAATTGGGTCCTTTAAGGTTAAAAAACATCGAAATCTGTCCCGATGCCATATTGGAAATCAGCATCGGTATGAAAAAAGGACTTACGCGCCTGTTACCTTTTTCCAGCAAAACCTTGTGCTGTTCTTCCCAGGTTTCTATGCCGCCTATGCCGCACCCCATCACCACCCCCGTCCTCGTCGGGTCGAGTGCCCCGAGGTCCAGTTTTGCATCATCGATGGCCATTTTGGCGGCTCCTATGCAAAACTGAGTGAACCGGTCCTGCCTTTTCAATTCCTTTTTTTCTATATAATCTTCGGGGTTGTAATCTTTGACTTCGCCCGCAATCCTTGTGGGGAAATCATCGCATTCAAAGCGCGTAATATAATCAATGCCGGATTTTCCTTCCAAAAGGGAATTCCAGAACTTTTCCTTGCCCGTACCAACCGGAGATATGACCCCCAATCCTGTAACAACCACTCTTTGTTTTTTCATTATTGTTCTCCTCCAAACTATGCTATATTCAAAGTAAGTCCCGCGACGGTATCACGGGACTTACGAATAGACTTTATGAGATACGGTTTTTTATGTAATCTACCGCATCCTGAACGGTTTTAATCTTTTCGGCATCTTCATCGGGAATTTCTAGGTCAAATTCTTCTTCAAACGCCATGATTAATTCCACGATGTCCAGGGAATCTGCGCCCAGGTCATCGATAAAGGAAGCTTCGGGTACCACTTCATCCTCATCGATGCCCAACTGGTCCGCAATAATCTTCTTTACTTTCTCCAGTACCTCCATCGATTCACCCCCTTCCTATGGAGTGAAATTGTTCTGCCCACCTTAGTTTACACATTAGTTTATTCCTTATTCTAAAATATTATAAAGTGAGGCCACCGTCAATAGCGATAATCTGACCTGTTATATAATTTGACTCTTCCGAAGCCAAGAAAGCCACCAAATTTGCCACGTCATCCGGCTCGCCCAACCTTCTTAGAGGGATTTTCTCGATAATTGAGGTTTCTTGATTTTTCTTTATTATTTCGGCGGTCATGTCGGTCCTTATAAAGCCAGGTGCTACGGCGTTTACTGTAATCCCCCTGCTGCCCAGCTCTTTTGCCAGCGATTTTGTAAATCCTATTACTCCAGCCTTCGCAGCGGCGTAATTAGCCTGCCCCGGGTTGCCGTAAAGGCCGACAACCGAAGAAATGTTGATTATCCTTCCCCAGCGCTGCTTTACCATATACTTAACCGCATTTTTGGTGGTATTGAACATGCCTTTCAGGTTGGTGTTTATCACATCGTCCCAGTCTTTTTCGCTCATCCGAAGTATAAGTCCATCCCTTGTGATGCCCGCGTTGTTTACCAGGATGTCTATTCGGCCAAATTTCTGGTAAACTTCCTCTACCATTCGTGAAGCCTCTTCATAATCCGCCACATCAGCCATATAGGCCACAGCTTCGCCATTCAGGCTTTCTATTTCGGATACCACTTTTTTTGCCAGCTCTTCGTTCGATTTATAATTCAAGACCACTTTTGCACCCAGCCGGGCTAGTTTAATACTTATGCTTCTTCCAATCCCTCTAGAACCTCCGGTGACCAAACAGACCTTGCCCGACAAATCCATTACCTATTCCCCCTAAAATAGCTTATGACATTGGCCAGGGACTCAGAATCCTCCACATTCAAAGTAGTAAGACTCCGGTCAATTTTCTTCACCATGCCAGAAAGCGCTCTCCCCGGACCTAATTCCACAAAAGTGTCGACGCCCAATTCTTTCATCTTAAGGATACTGTCTTCCCACAGCACCGGCGAACTAACCTGTTTTATCAAAAGCTCCTTGATTGCCGCCGGGTCTTTTACTGCTTCTGCCGTCACGTTAGAAATGACCGGAATTTTGGCCGGCTTTATATTTGTTTTCTCCAGCTCTTTTTCCAGTTTCTCACCGGCAGGTTTAAGCAGACTGCAGTGAAAAGGCGCACTGACAGGAAGCATAACTGCCTTTTTGGCCCCTTTTTCTTTTGCTATTTTTAATGTTTTTTCCACTGCTTTGACATGACCCGAAACTACTATCTGGTCGGGGCTATTGAAATTGGCCGCCTCTACCACTCCTTCATCGGAAGCAAGTTCGCAAGCTTTCAGAACCTCCTGCCTTGCAAGGCCGATAATAGCCGCCATAGCTCCTTCTCCTAGAGGTACCGCTTCCTGCATGTAAATTCCGCGTTTTCTCACTACCCTCACGGCATCCTCAAAGTCCAGAGACTCCGCGGCCACCAGTGCGGAATATTCTCCAAGGCTCAAACCCGCCACCACATCAGGCACTATACCTTCTTCTTTTAACAGAAAATAACATGCCACGCTATGGGTCAATATGGCCGGCTGGGTATTCGCGGTCTCCTTTAACTTTTCCTCGGGTCCGTAAAAGCATATATCGGAAATTCTATAGCCCAAAGCTTCATCTGCCTTTTCGAAGATCTTTTTGGCTCTTTCGAAGTTTTTTGCCAGATCCATGCCCATACCTACGTACTGCGCGCCCTGACCAGCAAACAAGAATGCCACTTTCCCCATAAATCATTACCTCCACTTTGATGCCATCTCATCCAGCAGTTTTTTAGCGCCTTCCATGATTTCCTCTATTATTTCCTTCACAGGCTTTATATCGTTTATAAGACCGGCGATTTGTCCTGCCATTAAAGAACCGTATTCCGCGTCGCCTTCAACGGCGGCTTTCAGCCTCCCCGTTCCCAGGGCTTCGTATTCTTCTCTTTCCGCACCTTTCTTTTCGAGGAGTTCGAACTCCCTTGCCAGCTTGTTTTTCAACACCCTGACAGGGTGTCCCGTAGGCCTCCCCGTCACTACCGTGCTCCTGTCGGTGGCCTTCAAAACTGCATTTTTGTAATTTTCATGGATAGTGCATTCGACCGAACACAGGAATCTCGTTCCCATCTGTACACCCTTTGCCCCCAGGGCCAAAGCAGCCAAGAACCCCCTGGCATCGGCTATGCCTCCGGCTGCTATCACCGGTATCTTTACGGCATCAACTACCTGCGGGACCAGCGCCATAGTAGTTATCTCTCCTATATGGCCACCGCACTCCATCCCCTCAGCTATAACCGCGTCTACACCCGTTTTCTCGAGTCTTTGGGCCAGCGCCACCGATGCCACCACCGGGATTACCTTCACCCCCGCTTCTTTCAAACGGGGTATGTATTTCCCCGGATTCCCGGCTCCCGTGGTAATTACGGGCACCTTTTCTTCGATTATAACCTCCATTACTTCGTCCACGAAAGGAGACATGAAATATACGTTTACTCCAAAAGGTTTGTCGGTGAGGTTTCTCACCTTTTTTATTTCCTGCCTCACTATTTCGGCGGGAGCGTTTCCAGCACCTATAATGCCCAGTCCTCCCGCATTGGATGTAGCTGCCGCCAATTCGGCAGTAGCAACCCAGGCCATTCCGCCCTGGATTATGGGATATTTAATTCCCAGCAAATCGCATATCTCCGTGTGGAACATCCTACTCCCCCTAATCTTGCGATTTTAACTAAGCATTTGACAAACTCCATTCTATTAGGTTTGCTCCCCATGTAAGGCCGGCCCCGAAGCCGACCAGCACCACTTTATCCCCTTTTTTGATTTTCCTCGCTTTAAAGGCTTCGTACAGAGCCACCGGTATCGATGCTGCGGACATGTTGCCGTACCTGTCGATGTTCACCATCACTTTTTCTTTTGATATATTGAGTCGTTTCGTCGCTGCCTCGATAATCCTTATATTTGCCTGGTGAGGCACCACAAGGTCTACCTCTTGAGGGGTCAGGTTGGCTTTTTCCAAAACTTTTCTTGTGGATTCTTCCATTATCTTAACTGCGAACTTAAACACTTCATTGCCGTTCATTTTTATAAAATGCTTTCTTTCCTTTACAGTTTCAATGCTGGCCGGCTCCTTAGAACCCCCTGCAGGGATGAATAACAAATCTTTTCCTCCGCCATCCGCACCCAAGACGCTCTCAAGAATTCCTCCACTTTCAACGACACTCACCACTGCCGCACCCGCCCCATCTCCAAAGAGGACACACGTATTTCTGTCCTGCCAGTCTACTATTTTTGAAAGAATTTCGGCACCAAACACCAGGACGTTCCGGTACATACCGCTTGCAACGAACTGCGCGGCTACCGTCAAAGCATATATAAACCCGGTGCAGCCTGCCGAAAGGTCGAAGGCCGCTGCTCTCGAGGCTTTTATCTTGTGCTGCACGATACATGCCGTTGACGGAAACATCATATCGGGGGTAACGGTGGCTCCTATTATCAAATCTAGTTCGTCGGGCCCTATGCCTGCCATTTCGATGGCTTCTAGTGCAGCTTTTGCAGCCAGGTCTGAGGTGGCCATACATTCATCCGCAATTCTTCGAAAAGAAATTCCCGTTCTCTCCCTTATCCATTCATCCGATGTTTCCACCATCTTCTCCAAATCTCTATTGGTCAGAACTTTTTCAGGAGTATACGAACCAAGTCCTATTATTCCTGCCCTCATCAACACTTTATCTCTCCTTCTATTTCCTTTATCGCTTCCTTAAGTTCGAAAAGTATATCATTTTCCACAAACTTCTTTGCAACTTTTATTCCATTAAATATGGCCTTTTGGTCCGAGGAGCCATGGCACTTTACGAGAATCCCGTCAAGCCCAAGGAACATGGCCCCGCCGTATTCGGAATAATCCATTTTGGCTTTTACTGCATTAAAAACTGGTTTAATCAATAAAGCTCCTAGTGCATAGGTAATATTTCTCTTAATCTCATCTTTTAACTGGTCAAGTAAAAAAAATCCCAATCCTTCCACCGTTTTCAGGAAAATATTTCCGGTAAACCCATCGCAAACCACTACATCGAAATTGCCATCGAAAAAGTCCCTCGGTTCCACATTTCCGCAAAAGTTGATATTTTTAAGCTCCTTTAACATCCCATAGGCTGTCTTCACAAGACTATTTCCTTTTTCCTCCTCGACACCTATGTTCAGAAGTCCCACTTTGGGGCTTTCTACCCCCATAATTTCCCTGTAATATATGCTCCCCATTACAGCAAACTGAGCGAGGTTTTTGGGCTTGCATTCGCTGTTTGCCCCTATATCTAGTAAAAGCGCAGGCTTTTTCCTCGTGGGAAACATCGTGGCGATAGCAGGTCTTTCAATCCCTTCGAACCGCCCCAACGTAAAAAGTCCACCAGCCATAAGGGCACCAGTACTTCCCGCTGAAACCATAGCTTTGCCGTAACCTTCTTTTAGTAGTCTCAATCCCTTCGGAATCGATGCATTTTTTTTGGTCCTTACAGCCATAACAGGCGGTTCGTCGTTGCCAATCACCTCTTGGGCGTTTACTATTTCGATTCTCGGATCTTGCTCATCTAAATATAACTTTATTTTTTCCTCGTTTCCGACAAGGACGATGTTTATTCCCAGCTCTTTTGCAGCATTTACCGCCCCTAAAACCACCTCGCCAGGAGCATGGTCTCCTCCCATGGCATCAACGATTATTTTCATACACTCACCCCGCCGTCTAATGATACCAGGATAAATTTTCCCCTGAATACTTCTTTTTGCCTCTCGTACACTCGGACGAAGACGAAATGCTTGTTTTGCCTCACCCTAGTAACTTCAGCCTTCGCAATAAGTTTTTGCCCTGCAAACACCGGGGATTTGTACTTTATATTGGCTACGCCGGTGAGGGCCACATCCGCATCTATAACCGCTATAGCCAAAGAATTCGCCTGGGCAAATATAAACTCGCCCCTCACTATCTTTGTTTTCTCAAAAGCCATCTCTTCGGTAGTTTCTAAGATAGAAATCCCTCTTTTTCCTAGTTCTAAATCTACCAGCTCTCCGATTATCTCCTTAATTCCTATGGACTTTACTTTTGCGTAATTTTCCTGGGCTACCGCTTTTATCCTTTCTCTTAACTCTGGAATCTTGAGTTCCATCCGGTCCAGCCTAATGGTTTGCACGCTGACTTTAAACTTTTCCGCGAGTTCTTCATCGGTCAAAAAAGGGTCCTCAGCCAGCAAATTTTGGAGCTCCTTCTGCCTTTCTTTTTTTGATAACCCCTTCTTTGACAACACTACCACCTTCACTGTCACTTGCTTTTAATAGTAGCTATTAAAAGTATATATTATTTTTATTCCAAGATCAACCCTCTGAATGTTAAATAAATTAAATGAATAAAAAATAAGAGGGAGAACAGACTTGTGCCATGTTCTCCCTCTTATTTTCATCCTAAAATTACTCGGCTTCGACTTGAACTACCTGACGCCCTTTATAATACCCGCAATAGGGGCAGACTCTGTGGGGTAGTTTCACGTGATGGCAGTGAGGACATTCATTCAAGGATGGCAAAGTCAATTTCCACTGGGCCCTGCGCTTTGCAGTCCTTGCCTTTGAAAACCTGCGCTTTGGATTGGCCACAATCCACACCTCCTAATCATGATTGTCGGAATCTAACAATTTTTCCAGCACCCGCAATCTCGGGTCTACATTCGTCTTCCTACACCCGCACTCACCAAGGTTTAAATCGGCGCCGCAATAAGGGCATAGTCCCCGGCAATCCGGCGAACATAAAATCTTACTCGGCAGATTTAATATTATCTCGTTGACTACGGGCGTAGTGAGGTCAATAGTATCTTCTTCTATAAGAAAAACCTCATCCTCTTTGGTATATTTTTCCGGATTTTCACTGAACTTAAAGTTGTAATCGAGTTTTACTTCAAGATGTGTCTTTGCAAGGCAGCGATAGCATCTGTCCTCGATGGCGGTAGAAATTTCTCCCCACACCCCAATAAGGCCTTTCCCCAAGTTCTCGACTCTCCCGCGCACGCTGACAGGCTTTACAAATACTACGTCTTCTCCCTTAAACTCAACCCGTCCTACCTTTTCTTCCAGTTCGAAATCAAATCCATCGCCTACTTTTTGCTTTATGCCCTCAACGGAAAGTTTCAATAATTTTTCACCTCATTTAAAAATCAGCTCATTTTATTATAAGGATTTCAAAAGGCTATGTCAAGGCCTAAATCAGGGCAACAGTATCCCTTGCAATCATAAGTTCTTCATTGGTGGGTATGACCAGGACTTTCGTTTTAGAACCTTCGGCAGAAATATCTGCTTCCTTTCCTCTTATATTGTTCTTTTCTTCATCGATTTTAATTCCGAAGTAGTCCATATCTTCGCATATCATCTTCCTTACCAGCGACGAATTTTCGCCTATGCCTCCGGTGAATACCACCGCGTCCAGCCCGTTCATGGCAGCTGCGTACGCTCCTATATACTTTTTCGCCTGGTAAGCGAAAACCTTAAGGGCCAGTTTTGCCCTGTGATTCCCTTCTTCGGCTGCCTTTTCTATATCCCTGAAGTCGCTGCTTACCCCTGAAATACCCAGCACCCCGCATTTTTTGTTCAGATAATCATTTATTTTCTCTATAGGAATCCCTTCTTTTTCCATTATGAATATAGGCAAGTAGGGGTCTATGCTGCCGCAGCGAGTGCCCATCGTTATTCCTTCAAGGGGCGTAAATCCCATGCTGTTTTCCACCGATTTTCCGCCATTCACCGCCGATATGCTGGACCCGTTGCCGAGGTGTAGCGTGACCAGTTTTAAAGTTTCAATAGGCCGGTTTAGCAACATTGCCGCTCTCATCGAAACGTACCTGTGCGATGTGCCGTGAAAGCCGTACCGCCTCACCGAATACTTTTCATAAAGTTCGTATGGCACGCCGTAAATATACGCATGTTCGGGCATCGTCTGATGGAAAGCGGTATCGAATACCCCCACCATCGGCACATCGGGCAGTATCTCTTTTACGGCTTCTATACCCCAAATATTTGGCGGATTGTGTAAGGGCGCAAGGTTAATGCATTCTTTTAACGTTTCCATCACTTTATCGTCAATCCGCACCGAACCGGAGAACTTCTCGCCGCCGTGGACAACCCGGTGTCCTACAGCCGCTATTTCTTTAATATCCTTAATGACACCGTATTCTTCGTGCACCAGCGCATCGAGCATCAGTTTTACAGCCACTTTATGATTTGGGACCTCTGCCTTTATTTCTACTTTATCTTTGCCGGCGGGCTGATGCTTCAAGACGGAACCTTCAAGGCCTATTCTTTCTACCAAGCCCTTTGCGAGCACCGTCTCGTTTTCCATGTTAAAAAGCTGGTATTTCAGCGAAGAACTGCCGCAGTTAATCACAAGTACCTTCATGACCAGTTCCTCCTCCAAATCTGCTTGTATTTTTATAAATCCGCGCTGGTCGCCTGCAGGGCTGTAATTGCCGCCACGTTCACAATGTCATCCACGCTGCAACCGCGCGACAGGTCGTTTATCGGCTTTGCAAGCCCCTGGCTTATGGGGCCAACGGCTTCGGCCTTCGCCAGCCTCTGAACGAGTTTGTATCCTATGTTTCCTGCATTCAGGTCCGGGAAGATTAAAATGTTCGCCTTTCCAGCCACGGTGCTATCCGGCGCTTTGGTCTTCGCCACCTTTGGAACCAGCGCGGCATCCGCCTGCAGTTCGCCATCCACTTTTAACTCCGGAGCTTTTTCCTTTAGTAACCTTGTGGCTTCAACCACCTTATCCACCATTTCGTGCTGGGCGCTCCCTCTGGTCGAAAAGGAAAGCATCGCGATATAGGGTTCTTCGTCCATGAGGGCTTTCCACGTTCTGGAAGATGCTATGGCTATTTCCGCAAGCTGCCTTGCGTCGGGATTGGGGTTGATGGCACAGTCGGCAAAAAGGATTACTCCGTTTGCCCCGTATTCGCAGTTCGGCACGACCATCATGAAAGCGCTGGATACCACGCTAACTCCGGGCGCGGTCTTTATCACCTGAAAAGCAGGCCTAAAAACATCGGCCGTCGCCGTTATCGCACCGGCTACCATGCCGTCCACATCATTTGCTTTTACCATCATGGTTCCAAACCATATCGGGTCTTTTACGAGCTCCTCGGCCTTTTCTTCTGTCATACCTTTTTCCTTCCTCAAGTCATAAAGGAGTGCCGCATAGTCCTTTGCCTTAGGCGAAGATGAGGGGTCTATGATTTCTATGCCAGAAATATCGGCCCCTGCGCCTTTTCTTTAATTTTATCCTCATTTCCCAGCAAAATCACGTCCGCCAGCTTCTCCCGGCGAATTACGATTGCCGCCTGGACCACCCTTTCATCGTGGCCCTCCGCCAACACTACTGTCTTTTTTGTGCCCTTGGCCCGTTCCCTTATTTTTTGAATGAGATCCATGGCATTTTAACTCCTTTCCTTTAAAATTTTTTATTGGCTCACCAAAATAGTATCTCCAAAAACGAATTGCATGAAAAATATTGCTGAATATCCGAAGGTAGAAATTCTACAAAAAATGCTCTTTTCCTCTATTTAAAAAAATTTAAGTTGTTATATAATAGTAGTGAACTTTCCGGGAGGTATGCTCAATGAAAATAGTCGGTGTCATTGCAGAATACAATCCCTTTCACAAAGGCCACCTGTATCACCTGAACAAAATACGTTCCGACTTCAAGCCAGACGGAATCATCTGTGCCATGAGCGGTAACTTCGTTCAAAGAGGTGAACCTGCGATTTTCGACAAATGGGCCAGGGCCAAAATGGCCCTCGGCGGCGGAGCCGACCTCGTTTTCGAAATACCCACCTGTTTTGCCTCATCAACGGCCGAAGTATTCGCAGAAGCTTCCGTCAAACTACTTAGTTGCCATTGAAAAACACAATTTTAAATCTTATCCCTTTTTGGTTGAACCTTGATAACCTAATCTTTATTCATTATTCATTTATTTTTACCGAC